>JAGAMF010000004.1 GCA_017624855.1 Lachnospiraceae bacterium | reverse complement strand
TCCCTGACATATATTTCTCTAATAGTTCATCGTTTCCCATAATTACCGCATCCCACTGTTCCATATCGTCATTGTCCGTTACATTTATATGGGGATGCTGCCCAACCTTTTGCTTCACTATAATTTCCGAAGAAAGCTTTGCTTTCATTTCCCGATATACCATTGGCAAATCAATCCCCTCTTGGTCAATTTTATTGATGAAAAAGATTGTCGGAATCTTCATTGTCTGTAGTGCATGAAACAGTATACGGGTCTGTGCCTGTATGCCATCCTTTGCAGAAACTAATAATACTGCTCCGTCTAAAACGGATAAAGAACGGTATACTTCCGCCAAAAAATCCATATGGCCTGGCGTATCTATAATGTTGACTTTTACATCCTCCCACTGAAAAGATGTCACTGCTGTCTGGATAGTGATTCCCCTTTGACGCTCCAAATTCATTGTATCTGTCCTTGTTGTGCCTTCATCTACGCTCCCTAGTTCTGCAATTGCACCACTGGTATATAATAAACTTTCCGTTAATGTTGTCTTTCCTGCGTCAACGTGAGCCAGAATGCCTAAGTTAATTATTTTCATGTGATTTTCCTCCTATCAACACCCAAAAAAGGGCATAAAAATACCCAGTGATAAATACTCCTATCACTGGGTAAATAACTCCAATAGCCCCAAAACACTTATATGTTTTCGGGCATATAAAATTACATGATAAAAGTATTCTTAAACTGGGTACAAAAAACTAAGCCCCATATTAAAAGTGAAACGGGACTGCTACTTTTTGTTCCCACTATCAAATTGACAGTTTATTTAAGAATACCTTGCCGCATATTTATTAACTCCTTGTATAATACTGAATCTAATTATATTCCTTAACCCTTTATTTGTCAAGCTGACAAACTAAAGCAGAAAAAGCGGCAGGATTTCCCCCTGCCACTAATCATCTGTTTATGCAAAAATAATTTCCTTTTCCACAATCTCCCTCGCACAAGCCCTTATGTTATTGAGGCATCCTGTCCATTCTAAGGCGTTTTCTGCCTTTAGCTGTTCCGTTATGCCCTGTGCCTGTTTCATACCCTCTATGAGCCTTTCAAAGCGTTCCTGTGCCTGTCTGTTGATGTCGGCAAGGTAGGCGTTTAGCCTGCCGCTTGTAAGAAGATTGGTGTATGTAACTTTACGGTACTGTTTTAGATAATCTAAATGCCGTTGCCCCCAGATGCCTATTGCCTGTTCTTCTTCGGCGGGTACAGTTAAGCACGGTATCAAATAATCCCCTTGCCTTTCGTATTTGCCGCCCAGTTCCTCAAATAATGATTGTACAATAGACAACTATTTATCTTTACCGGAAGGAAATACATATCCAACAATAGAGGAACTATTGACACATACTTCAGGCTATAAAGGATATTATTTAGAAAGTCCTATGGTTTCTAACTTTTTTAATGGTAGAAATGATTTTTATGGTGTTACAAAAGAAATGGTTTCTGACAAAGCAGGAAACTTGAATATGAATAAAGCAAGTTATGATTTCGTATATTCTAATTATGGTTATGCAGTATTAGGACTTGTTCTTGAGTCAGTATATGAAACGGAATATACAAGCTTGTTAAATGATTTTGCACAAAATGAATTATGTTTAACCTCAACACAGATTTCTGATAAAAGCGGAGACCTTGGAAAGTATTGGGATTGGAAAGAAGGCGATGCATATTTGTCAGCGGGAGCTGTCACATCAAATATTGAGGATATGCTTTTATACGCACAGATGCAACTTGAAGATAATTCATATTTTTCAGATTGCCATAATAGCCTGAAAAGCATTAATGCATCAACCGAAATGTATAAAACCATGGGTATTCATATGGATGAGATAGGAATGTCTTGGATTCTTGATAGTAAGAATAACATCATATGGCATAATGGTGGTACAGGAAATTATAATAGCTATCTTGGTTTTAATCCCGAAACAGGTACAGCTGTTGTTGTGCTTTCAAATCTCGCCCCGAATTATAGAGTCCCAGCTACTGTATTAGGTGTAAAATTGTTATTAGAACTTGATAATGAGAAGTGAAACTTTCAGTTTGGTTAAGAGATGTATTCCGGTGCCAAAACGGTGCCAAGAAATCATGCAAATAAAAATAAGACGGCTAAATCTAAAGAAAATATGCAGATTTTAGCCATAAAAAGCATAGAAAATATATCGAAAAACGCTATTCATATAGCGTGAAGGTGGCCGTACAGTAGGTTCAGGCCGTGTTGCTACTATCATTGAATAGTCGCGTTGGCAATAAGCCGAGCAAATAAGTAAAAAATTATCCCGGAGAGTGCTTGCACTCTTCCGGGTATTTTTTTGCTTATTTATTGGGCGCAAGCCCGCGCATGAGCAGCTGTGCTGCGAATTCGCGCTCGGCATAATAAGCCCGGAGCAAGTATACTTGCTTCCGGGCTTTGTTGTGCTTATCGTAAAGCGGCGACTGCCGCGACCGAGGAAACACGAAGTGTTTTCGAGGTATAATCTTCGAGTATTATCCCGGAGAGTGCTTGCACTCTTCCGGGTATTTTTTTGCTTATTTATTGGGCGCAAGCCTGCGCATAAAGTTAAGCGGCGACTGCCGCGACCGAAGAAATACGAAGCATTTGCGAAGTCCGCTTAGATAAAATAGAATTTAAATCAATAAAAAGTCGCAATGTTATAGAAATATAGGATTGCGGTTTTTGCATATAGGTAAGGTGAATTGTGTTTTTAGATATTTTTTGATATAATTTTTCAAACATGACACATAGGTGACATGTTGAAAGTGATAAATTATGATTAAGGAAAGAGAATAAGTGAAATGAAAATTGAAAGGCTGATAGGGATTCTATCTATATTGTTACAAAAGGATATGGTTACAGCACCTTTTCTTGCGGAACATTTTGAAGTGTCCAGAAGAACCATAAACAGGGATATTGAAGACTTGTGTAAAGCAGGGATTCCCATTGCAACCAGGCAAGGGACAGGTGGCGGAATTTATATTATGGATAACTATAAAATCAGCAAGACTTTGATTACAAATGCTGAGATGCAGGATATTCTTGCAGGAATCCGTAGCCTTGACAGTGTGAATGGAACAAATCAATATAAGCAGTTGATGGAAAAACTGGAAGCCGGTTCTTCGGATTTTCTTGTGGGAGAACAGTCGGTATTGATTGATCTTTCTTCTTGGTATAAGGAATCGCTGGCACCAAAAATTCAGATTATCCGTAGTGCCATTAAGGGGTGTCGCAAAATTACATTTTACTATTATGGACCATCAGGAGAATCCCGGAGAATCATAGAGCCGTACTATCTGGTGTTTCAGTGGTCTAACTGGTATGTGTGGGGCTGGTGTGATACTCGAAAAGATTACAGGCTGTTTAAATTAAATCGTTTGGACGAGCTTGCAATGATGGAACATGTTTTTGACAAACGTCCGCTGGTGTTGCCGGATTTTACTTCGGTAGAAAAAGTTTTTCCCGGAGGGATTCATGTAAAAGCACTTTTTGAGGCGGATTGTAAGTGGCGTCTGGTGGAAGAATTTGGAACGCACTGCTTTGAAGAGCAGGCTGATGGTAAGCTTTTATTTCAGACAGAGTACACGGACAAAGAAAATCTGATTACTTGGTTACTTACCTTTAGAAATAAAGTGATTCTATTAGAGCCTGAGGAGATACGCAAGGAGTTGTGCGCGGAGTTACAGAAGACCCTACAACAATACAAATAAAGGAGAAGAGTCAAAATGAAGTATGCATGGATGGATGAATATCTGATGAATAAGACAGGTGTAACCAAGGATTTGAAAGAAGAGTGGAATTGGATTCGTTATATGATAGGCGGAAAAATGTTTGCTGCGATATGTTTGGATGAAGCAAACGAGAATAAACCTGTTTATATTACTTTGAAACTGGAACCCTTGGATGGAGATTTTCTCAGACAACAATATGAAGATATTATTCCAGGATATTATATGAATAAAGTTCATTGGAATTCTATTAAGCCCGATGGTGAGGTGCCGGATGATTTGGTAATGGAAATGCTGGATAAATCCTATGCATTGGTGCTTCACAGCTTTAGCAAAAAGCGTCAACAAGAAATCTTACTGACTGATTAGTCTAATGATACAGAGCATGGGGATAATCCGCCGGGAGCACGTATTGCGGCGTGTAAGATGATTAAATGTTTGTTGGAAAAGAAATAGAAGAAGATTTCAATAAATAAAACAATGGGAGATTAAAGGAATGGCTTACGATTTCAAAAAAGATTCAAAAGAGTTTTATAGGTCAAAGAATAAACCTGAAATTGTGAATGTACCAAAGGCAAACTACATTGCAGTCAGGGGAAGTGGTGATCCTAATGAAGAAGATGGAGCATATCAACAAGCAATTAGTATTTTGTACGCAGTAGCCTACACCTTAAAAATGAGCTATAAAACGGATTATAAAATTGAAGGCTTTTATGAATATGTGGTTCCACCGCTGGAAGGATTTTGGTGGCAGGAAAATGTTTCCGGCGTGGATTATAGCGATAAGTCTGCATTTTGTTGGCTTTCTGTAATTAAGGTTCCTGATTTTATAACCGAAAAGGATTTTGATTGGGCAGTAAAAATGGCAACGAATAAGAAAAAAATAGATTGTTCTTCAGCAGAGTTCATAGCCATAGAGGAAGGGTTATGTGTCCAAATAATGCATATTGGTCCGTTTGATGAAGAACCAAAGAGCGTTGCTATCATGGATGAATTTCTTGAAGCAAACGGCTATGTGAATGATATGAATGCAGAGAGGCTTCACCATGAAATTTATTTGTCTGATGCAAGAAAAGTTCCGGCAGATAAGTGGAAAACAATCATACGGCATCCGATTAAAAAAGCGGAATAAAAAGAGCGTCCTAAGCAGAGAAAATACTGCATAGGACGCCTTTTAGTTAGTTGTAGTCGTGTTTTGTAGATGATATAATATAGGTCGTAGGATTTGCCGATATGAACCGCAAAATAGTTTGAATCATTGGGAGAAAATAACATGGATATTGTTAAATTTAGTGTTGATATGCAGGCGCAAGTGAATGATTTTTTTAAACAATGTTTTTCGAGCGTTGGCATACCATATTCTCCAAAAGACAGACATGCAGATGTGGCAAATGTAGAAAGTCATTATATGAATAATGGTTGTTTTTGGTGCCTGATTGATGATAACCATGTGATAGGAACTATAGCAATTCGTAAAATAGATGATACCAATAGGATTGCTGAGCTAAAAAGAATGTTTGTGTTACCGGAATTTCAAGGAAATGGTTATGGAAGGTTATTATTAGAGTATGCAATAAAAAGTGCACGAGAGCAAGGGTATCAGAAAATATGTTTAGATACCAGAAAACAGTTTTCGGTGGCACAACATTTATATCGAAGTGTAGGTTTTCGGGAAACTGAAAGATATAACGATAACGAGCATGCAGAACTTTATTTTGAAATGGATTTATGATAAAAGAGTTGTATATTTTTTGAGCAATTGGAGGGTGCAAGTTATGAAACTATCATTATTTACAGATAACATAGATGAATATTTGAAAAAAGATGGTGTGGTTAATTATGAAAATGTAAACATTATTCAACTTGCAGATTTATTATGGAGTAATGCAGATAGCGATGTGGATTATATTAAAAGGGCATACGAATTTGTGAGAGATAATATTTCACATTCAGCAGATATCAATGAAGAATCGTTAACTTGTTCTGCGTCAGAAGTTTTAGCAGCAGGGCATGGAATTTGTTTTGCAAAGTCTCATTTGTTAGCGGCGTTGTTACGCTGTAAATCTATTCCAACGGGGTTTTGTTATCAGAAATTGATTTTAGATGATGAAACAGCTCCTATTCTGATTTATCACGGACTGAATGGAGTGTATATCAAAGAATATAAAATGTGGATACGCCTTGATGCAAGAGGAAACAAAGAAGGTGTAAATGCACAGTTTTCATTAGAACGCGAACAACTTGCATTTCCGATTCGGCATGAAAAAGGTGAAGAAGACGGATTTGTGATTTATCCGGCCCCGGACATTAAAGTTTTGGAGAAGTTTAAAAACAACAAGACAAGAACAGAACTATGGGATGATTTGCCAACTGAATTGGGGTATATTTCATAATGCAAGTTTGGGGAATATTGTGAAGTAAATTCTACGGAGAGATGAATATGAATAATCCATGGAAAGATATTAACTTATCTGATTATGAAAGTCATATGGCACTGGATTCAGTTCGGCAGCTACAAGCAATGAATCAGATGATGCAAGGACAATTGAATAAATATGATATAAAATCTGTTATGATACTTGGTATTGCAGGTGGAAACGGCTTGGAACATGTTGACGCCACGAAGATAACTAAGGTTTATGGCGTCGATATAAATGCTGAATATTTGGCAACTACTAAAGAACGGTATAAGATGCTATCCGGTATACTGGAATGTCTTTGTGTAGATTTAAATAGTGAGACTGAAAAACTTCCACAAGCAAATCTTTTGATAGCAAATTTGCTGATAGAGTACATTGGATATGAGTGTTTTCAAAAAGTAGTAAAGATAGTAAATCCGCAATATGTATCATGTGTTATTCAGATTAATACGGATGAGAGTTTTGTGTCAGATTCTCCATATTTGCATGCATTTGATGGATTGGAGCGTGTTCACCATCAGATGGAGGAACAAGAACTGCAAAATAGTATTGAAAGGATAGGATATCAATTAATTCA
The DNA here is from genome assembly GCA_017624855.1 of Lachnospiraceae bacterium. Lineage (GTDB taxonomy): Bacteria > Bacillota > Clostridia > Lachnospirales > Lachnospiraceae > UBA3766. The sequence goes on along the minus strand of JAGAMF010000004.1, from coordinate 91,981 downwards.
GATCTTAGAGTATCCGTTGCCAAATGGGAAGAAGCTGGTGCAATTAGATTTTGGTAATAATAGTATTTGGGAGAAAATAACCCTATGCGGAGATAATTGCATAGAATGTCCTAGATACAATGCACATAGTGAGGAAGAACTTCGAAATGTGGCAGAGTTATGGTATAGGGTAGGCTGGCGAGACCACATTGTATCCAATGAAGAAATCAAATGCGAAGGATGTTCTTCCGGCAAAACATGTACATATCATTTGGTTGAATGCACAAAGACGCATAACATAGATAAATGCAATCAATGTGCAGAGTTTCCGTGCGAAAAGATTAGTAACATGTTGGAGCGATCCAAGGAATATCAGAAACGATGCCAAGAGGTCTGTTCGGATGCAGAGTATGAGATGCTGGAGAGAGCATTTTTTGATAAGGAAAATAATTTGAGGAAGTAAAGGGGATTTGTTGCTATGGATTTAATAAAAATACAAAAATTTATTAAAAAGCAAAAGGTTAGTTTCATATGTTCTGTAGATGAGAATGGTTGTCCGAATGTAAAAGCAATGTTGAAACCTAGAAAAATGAATGGTTTGAAGGAATTCTATTTTTCCACAAATACATCATCTCTCAGGGTGAAACAGTTTCTAAACAATCCTAATGCCAGTATTTATTTTTATCGTAAAGGATTGATTAAATATACTGGTGTTATGTTAGTTGGAAAGATGGAAGTCTTAACAGACCAGGAAACAAAGAATATGATTTGGAGAAAAGGAGACACCATGTTTTATAAGAAAGGTGTTACGGATCCGGATTATTGTGTTCTGAGATTTACTGCACAGAGTGGCAGATATTATTGTGATTTAAAGACGGAGAGTTTTGAGGTATAAATGGTAGGAATATATTTTAGTGGAACCGGCAATTCGAGATATGCAGTGGAATTCTTTTGTAAGGAATATGATGAAGCGGCTAAAGCATTTTCTATAGAGGACGATAATGTTATTCAGGCTGTGAAAAATGAAGAAATGCTTGTATTTGCATATCCGGTGCAATATAGTACTGTGCCCAAAATATTGCGTGATTTTATGATTGAAAATAAAGGACTTTGGAAAAATAAGAAAGTTTTTGTTATCGCCACAATGGGATTGTTTAGTGGTGATGGAACAGGGATTCTTGGACGACTTTTACAGCAATACGGAGCAGAAATAATAGGTGGATTGCATTTGAAAATGCCGGACAGCATAGGCGATGAAAAGGTGTTGAAGCGTACGCTGGAGAAGAACAAGGAGCTTGTGAAGAAAGCGGAGCAAAAGATCAGTAAGTCGGTTCAGCTTTTGAAAGCAGGGAAACCAACCCAAGAGGGAATGGGCATATTATATCGTATTGCTGGCTTCTTTGGACAAAGATTGTATTTTGGACATAAGACAAAGAATTATTCAGACAAACTGAGTGTGGATGCAGATAAGTGCATAGGGTGTGGTAAGTGTGAAAAGTTATGTCCTATGAATAATATCAAGATTGTTGATAAGAAAGTGGTACAGAATAACCAGTGTACCATGTGTTATAGGTGCATCAATAATTGCCCGAAGCAGGCTATGACGTTGCTTGGGAAAAAGGTTGTGGAGCAGAGTGTGATAGAGAAATATTTGTGATATGAGTAGGAAATGTTGGATATACACTGTGGATAATATTTTTAATTTTGGAAAGAATAAAATTATAATATTGCAGTTGACACCGCTAGTTAATTGTCATATTATAATTATAGAGAGGTCTCCATTAACCTTATGGTCTTGAACCATAGAAGAGATGAACATTAAAGAAGGTCTCCATTAACCTTCGGTAATCAATCCGTAAAGAGATGAACATTAACGAGTGGGAAGCTTAGTCTTCCCACATTTTTTAACTCAAAATACAAAGGAGCAGTATTATGTTTACACTGGAGGGAAAGTTGACATTTATCAACATTGACCAGAGCTACCTCAAAAAGCTGCATGATGCATGCTCAGAGGTATATTATAAGCCAAGCGGATATGAGAATAAGCCATACATAGGAATTCTGATAAATAAAAATGACAGAAAATATGTAATTCCATTATCTTCAGCTAAGGAAAAGCATAAGACATGGAAAAATGTCGATAAGGAATGTTACTTAGTTTATGAGATAGCGAAGAAGTCCAGTATGGGACAAGGAGATATTTGGGTGGCAGCAGAAGATGAGGATGTAAAGCATATTCTTTCTGTTATGGATATTAAGAAAATGATTCCGATTGTGGATGGTGTTTACTGTAGAGTAAATATTAATCCTGAGGACGTAGATACCGATGATGTCAAGAAATATAAGGACTTGCTAAATAAGGAATATTCCTTTTGCTTGAAGGTAATTGATGAAGTAATTGGAAAAGCCAACAAGTTGTACGATAAACAGATGGCAACCGGAAAGGTAGTTAAGTTCTGTTGCGATTTTAAAGCGTTAGAAGAAGTGGCAGATAAATAGAAGCGGATGGCTCGAGCGAGCCATCCGTTTACAACTATATGGAATGATGAATTTAGAAAGGCTCCAAACTATCCTCCGCATCCACCCATGCCTGCATCTCGCCATCCAGTGCAAGTCGGGCATATTCCAGCGGATTATCAATCGCCAGAGCATTCAGGCACCGCTGTGAATTAGGAGTGGTCCGTATCCCGGATTCTGCCTGATTGCAGTCAATCCGGAGAATGTAGCCGTTATAGTGGTTAATGTCGATGCTGTTATGCATCGGGTTATATTCTGCGTATATCAATTTCATTGTTATCAGTCCTTTCATTTGAATTGGAGGTAAAAAGCCCATGGGCTTATTTTGGACTTGAAAAACTTTCGAAATAGATATAATAATCACAAAATGTATCATTATACAAAATAAAATATCACTGAAAACATACGGAACAATACAATTCGTGATATCAACAGTCGTGTTGCTACAATCATCGAGTAATCTACGATAGTAAAATTAAGTAAAGAGTAATTTATTCCGCAATCCTTGAGAAATCAGGGGTTGCGGTTTCTTTTTTTCATCTTCCACCCCCTTGACATATATAGATAACCGATATATTATATAGACAGTCGATATATAGATTATCTACATAAGGAGGTATATAAAAATGGCAGTTGATAAATCCTTAATGTCCGGCAGCATGACGATGCTTTTACTCAGGCTTCTGGATGAAAAAGACATGTACGGTTATGAAATGATAGATACCCTGCGGCAGAAGTCCTGCAATGTATTTGAGCTAAAAGCAGGAACTCTCTATCCACTACTGCACGGGCTGGAAGAGAAAGGCCTGCTTCGCGTATACGAGCAGGAATACGCCGGTAAAATCCGAAAATATTACAGCATTACCAAAGAGGGCAAAGGCCTGTTAGAGACCAAGAAAGCAGAGTGGAATGAGTACCAATCCGCAGTCAGCAATGTTCTTGCAATGGGGGTGTAGGTATGGAAGCGTATTTAGAGAAACTTTTATCACAGATTCGTTGTAAAAAAGCCCGCCCCTACATCTCGGATGAAATCCGCGGTCATATTGAATGCCAGATTGAAGACAATCTCGCTGCGGGAATGGACTATGAAGAAGCACAAAAATGTGCGGTCGAAGATATGGGAGATCCGGTGGAAGTAGGCGTATCCTTGGATAAAATTCATAGGCCAAGGTTTGCATGGCAGTTAATCGCGGTTGCGGGCGTTTTAAGTCTGTTGGGAATCATCATACAGTTGTCCGTATTTAATAAGGCGGTGCAGAGCGATTTGGAATTGTATTTGCAGGAATCATATCGCTCGACGCTGATTAGTTTTGTTTCGGCCGTTATAATGGGTTTTATCCTGATGAGCGTGATTTATTTTATTGATTATACGGTGCTTGCCAAATATTCTAAAATCATCTGCCTGGGGATTCTTGCGCTGGCGATGCTTCGCCATACAGGCCTTTTTGGCGGCGTGCTAAACGGCAGCTACCACAGCATTGCCTTTGGCATGTTTCGGATATCCCTGACTTCGCTTATGATGTTCTATGTGCCCTTTTATGGGGCGATTCTGTACAAATATAAGGGCGGCGGTGTTTTTGCCCTGATAAAAGCCTGTATATGGCTGATTCTTCCGGTAATCGTTACCTTCCGCCTGCCCAACATTGTTGTAACGGGAATCATCATGGTGAGCATGGTAATCCAGTTGAGTACAGCCATTCTAAAAGGGTGGTTTCGCGTGTCGGTGAAAAAAGCACTTGCCTGGGTGTGGGGAGCTTTTACGGTGTTGCCGGCGGCTGCGCTGTTCGTTATGTATAAATGTCGCCTGCTTGCGGCTTACCAGATAGCAAGAATCGATGCGATTCTTGATGCTTCCGGCGATGCGTCTTATTTTACAACGATGCTTCGGAACCTGCGTACCAACATTCAGGCGGTGGGGGACAGCGGCAATGATGTAATCAGCAGTCTTCCGAATTTTAACAGCGATTATATTTTTACTTATATACTGAACAGCTACGGCTTTATTGCTGGAATTGCAATCTGCGCCGTGTTGGCAGTTCTTGTGATGTTTGTGTTTGGTGCAGCGATTAAACAAAAGAATGAATTGGGCATGGTGATGGGCTTTGGATGCGGCATGATTCTTCTGATGAATGTGGTGATTAATGTGTTGAGTGCCGTGGGAGTGCTTCCGCCGGCGTCCACCTTCCTGCCGTTTCTGTCAGTGGGCAGAAGCAATATTCTGCTGTGCTACGGGCTGATGGGGCTTGTGATGAGCATATATCGGTATAAAGATGTGTATCCGAAGAATGTGAAAGCGTCGCAGGTTGCGATTGAGAAGAAGGTTAAGTTTACGATAAAGATATAGCGGAGAGGAGTGCGAGAGCACTCCTTTTTTTGTTGGTTAAAAGTATAAAAGTGCGTAAAAATTTAACTTTAGTATATCGCAAGACCTTGCGAAACTTTCTTGAAGGCGGTGTATGCCTATGGTATAATATTTAGTGGAATTTTGTAAGTTTTTGATGCATGATGGAGGGCGCGTTATGGCTGTATCATACAACAGATTATGGAAGTTATTGGTGGATAGAAAAATGAGTAAGGCGGACTTGAGAAAGCAGGCCGAAATTGCACCAAATACGATGACAAAGCTTCGTAGGGATGAAGAGGTTACATTGGGTGTTTTGGGGAAGATATGCAAGACGCTGGATGTGGATTATGGGGATATAATGGAGTATGAAAGGGATTAGAGTCCGGGTTTTGGGACATGCAGTTATGATATAATTCATAGATACAATTCTATATAATCCAACCAAGGAGGAAGATTTAATGGATTTATTTGAAAATCTATCTGATGAACAATTAGAGGCAGTAAAAACAATTGATGAAGATTTGGAAATTATTGCCTGCGCCGGTGCTGGTAAGACCGGTGTCGTTACACGTAGGATTATTAATATATTAAGATGCAAACCGGATATTTTGCCGGAAAATATTGTTGCTTTTACATTTACCGAAAAAGCAGCAGAAGAATTAAAGAGTAGAATTTATAAGTATGGAGAAGCTGTGTTAGGCAATACAAACGGCTTTGCCAATATGTATATTGGAACGATACATGGTTTCTGTTTAAAGATGTTACAGGAACACATTGTCCGTTTTCAGAAATTTACAGTTCTTGATGAAATTAAAACGAAACTTTACATAGAAAAAAATTATAATTTCTGCGGTATGCGGGATTTGGGTTTAAAGATATATACGGAAACAAACTTATTTTTGAGTGTAATCAGTATATTGAATGAAAATTGGTTTGAGCGAGATAACTGGGATGATAAAACAAGAGAAGTTGTAGATAAATACAGAGATACTTTTTATCGTAAAAATTTCTTTGATTATTCGCTGATTATGCAGGAAATGCTTAATCAGTTAGAAACAAATAAAGAATTTGCAGATATAATTTTAAGTAAAATAAAGTATTTAACTGTAGATGAGTATCAGGATACAAATCCCATACAAGAAAGATTGATTCGCTTTATAAAACAGGGGGGATGTAATCTTTGCATAGTAGGGGACGATGACCAAACAATTTATCAATTTAGAGGTAGTGATCCGGAAAATATTCTTACATTCAAAGAAAGATATGAAATAAATAAATATATTGTATTAGCGACAGATTATAGAAGTTCGGAAGCTATTGTTGATATCGCAAAGCATGTTATCGTGAATAATGAGAATCGTTTGCCGAAAGTAATGCAGTCAGGAAATCTTGTAAAATATGAAGATGGAGACACGGTATATCGTGAATTTAATGATGCAGAAGAGGAGTATGAATTTATTGCGAGACGAATAAAAGCATTGCACGAAGTTGGAGTAAAATATTCGGAGATGGCTGTTTTACTTCGTAAGCGTAAGCATGGACCGGATATCGCTAAAATGTTTGATTCGTATGGTATCCCCTATATTATAGAGGGTGTAAACGAACTGTTTAATACCGCTGAGTGTCAGGCGGCAAAAGGTATTTTTGATTATCTGGCAGGAACAATTGGAATGATGGAATTGTTCCAACTGTGGAAAAAAATTGATTATGAATTGGATGAAAAGGAGATTGCTGAGGCAATTGCTACTTTGAATGTAATTGATGTAAAGTCAAAAAAATTCTATGGAGAATTTGTTTTACAAAGGGTATATCATGATTTTTTGCGTAGAATATCTATTGTAGATGAGAGTAGCTCATCAGAGATTGTCCTATACAATTTAGGAAAGTTTAGTCAAGTGATTAATGATTATGAAACAATTTTTTATACAACAACACCTTTTAATCGCTTGGAGGGTTTTTGTAACTTTTTAAAGTATACGGCAGATGGCTATTATCCGGAAGGTTATATTTCAAATACTTATATTCGACCGGATGCAGTAAATATTATGACAGTACATCAGTCAAAGGGGTTGGAATTTGTTGCAGTATTTATACCGCAAATGAATCATAACAATTTTCCGTCTGCGAAAATAGGAGGAAAGGGCATTTGGCATGTAATAGAAAAAGATTGGATTCCTAATGCAGACAGATTTGCCGGCGGAACGGAAGAAGAGCGAAAGTTATTCTATGTTGCCATTACTCGCGCTAAAAAGTTTTTATTTTTAACGCGTTCTCCCGGAAATAATAGGGAGAAGAAAATTTCTGCATTTATGGTTGAAGCAAAGGACTCTCCATACATGCTTAGTTTTGATGAAAAAATGGTATATAAAAACACAGACATACCGCCGATGAGCGATGAAGATGCGCCTTTAAATCTAAACTTTTCGATTTTACAAGATTATTTTGATTGTGCATATCGCTTTAAGTTATCTATGTTTTACGGATTCGTACAGCCTATCGTACCGGCCATGGGATACGGTAAGGCAATGCATGAAATTGTTATGAACATTCATAGAAAGTACTTGAATGGTGAAACATTATCAGCAGAAGAGATTGAACATATCGTAACTGATAGTTTTTATCTTCCGTATGCAAACCCTAAATTACAGGATAATATGTTGGAAGGTGCGAAAAAGTCGATAGCAGGTTATGTGGCAAAAAATCAAGATGATTTTGCAAATATAACAATGGCAGAAGCCGATATCGAGCTGGATATGGGAGACGGAATCAAGGTAAACGGACGAATTGATTTAGTGAAACGTCGTGAGATTTCCGGCGAGGAAAAGACATATATTATAGATTTCAAAACCGCTAGTCGTGAAGTAACTGAATGTATTAATGCTGAACAGTTAAAGATATACGCGTTGGGATATCAAAAGCTTACCGGTGAGACAGCAGATTACTTAGAAATCTATAATTTGGATAATTCTGAAAGTGAGCGTCAGAGAGTAACAGAAGGTCTTTTGGACAATGTAAGTCGCGATATTAGGGATGCTGCGACAAACATTCGTAAGAATGATTTGCCTAGAAAATGCAGTAAAGAGAAATGTCAGAAGTGTTATTTGAATTATCTGTGCTTGAGTAAAAAGGAAAAACAAGACTATGAAGTATAGTAGGAGAAATGTATATGTCAATTAGTAGGTATGATTTTGTCATTGTGGATTTAGATGATGATGAAATAAAAATTTGTTTAGAGAATGCACAATTTCTTTGTTCAACAATAAATGACAGACCTGATTTACACTTAAGAAGTTACATGGAACGATATATTGATATTTTAATGGGGGAGGCTGCAGAATATGCTGTTATTAAATGGTTGAAAAGTAATGGGAAATACGCAGTTTCGGCAGTAGATAAAAAATCTGGTAAACCTGATTTAGGACACGATATTATTGTGAAAAAACTTAATGGTGACGAAATTACGTGTTCTGTAAAATCATCTTTATCTGCATTGAAAAATACTTTTGATGATATTTTAGATACATTTACTATTGCGACTAAAATGAGTGAAGTAAGAAAAATTAATGTTCAAGTATACTATTGGCTAAATTTGCGGGGAACAGCGCACAGAACGACGGTTCCTTCAACGGATAATATGGCAATTGTCGGTTGGGTAGGTGAAAATGACATAACAAGCTATTCAACATATAATGGGGAGATAAGGCAAGTTGCTGATATGAAGTTACGGAATATGCGTTCAATGCAAAGTTTATTAGATTATTTACAGTAAACATAAGGAAAGTGAAATTGCTTAAAAGAAGAAGGTGAGGATTCTAAATGAAGAATTTATCGGCAATAAAACGTGAAAAAATGATTTCTTTTTTGGAAATGTTGAAGCAGCAACATACAGATGAGGAATCATTAATTGCAATTAATCAAATTCAAAGTGAATTATGTGCAAAAAAATATGGTTTGATATGGGAAAAACATGAAGAAATAGTAGATGTTATGATGAATGAAAATATTCCTGTTTTTAGTGAGGATTACAAAAAGGAATTGGTATTTTCACCTAAGGGGAACTTTAATTTTCTTTTAGAAGGAGATAATTTACATAGTTTATATTTATTAGAAAAAACACATAAGGGAAAAGTCGATGTAATATATATTGATCCGCCATACAATACAAAGAATAAGGATTTTTTATATGATGATGTATATGTGGATGGAAATGATGGTTTTCGGCATTCAAAATGGCTTTCATTTATGTATGAAAGATTATGTGTTGCAAAAAATCTTTTATCTATGCACGGCTGCATTTTTATTTCAATTGATGATAATGAACAAGCGAATTTAAAAGTTATGTGTGATGAAATATTTGGCGAGGAGAAATTTGTTGCATTAATTCCTTGGAGAAAAAGGACTGCTAAATCTGATGTTCCATATGGTATATCGCAAGATTTTGAGAGTATCTTATGCTATGCAAATTCTAATTTTTTAGCAGCTGTAAAAGGAAAGGATAGAAAGTATTATGAAACTGAAGATTTTCCAGGTAGGCCATGGAGATTCCATGATTTAACGAAACAAACAACAATTGAAGAGAGACCTAACAGTAATTTTACGATTGTTAATCCAAAGAATGGTAAAGAATATCCGGTTAATCCTCTTAGAAGTTGGGCTATTACAAGTGAGACTTTTGAAAAATATTATCAAGAAGATAGAATAATTTTTCCGGGTGATTATGAATTTCTTAAGATTTCAAAGCCTGTTTTACGATATTGGAAAGCCGATGATGTTAAAAAAGCTGGTGATAGTTTTGGGTATGTGGCGGCAAGTACGTTTTTGCCCAATGAAGTTGTTGGAATGACGCAAGATGGGACAAAAGAAATAACAAATATATTTGGATGCAAAAAATTTAATTTCCCTAAACCCGTATCATTAATAAAGTTTTTAGTAGAGATTTCGACAGCTAATATAAAAGATGCGTTAGTATTAGATTTTTTTGCGGGTTCTGGTACAACAGGACAAGCAGTTTTAGAATTGAATCAAAAAGATAGTGGAAACCGTAAATTTATATTGTGTACTAATAATGAAAATGGGATATGTGAAGAAATAACCTACGAGAGAGTTAAAACAGTTATTACTGGAAAGAGACAAGACGGTAGTGTATATTCAGAAGGAATTCCTGCGAATTTAAAATATTATCGCACAGATTTTGTCTCTAAGACTGATGAGTATTTGGCTGATTCATTGTTAGGGCATATACGAGAGATGATTCAATTGGAACAGGGAATAAAACTTGATAATGAGTCTCACATAATAATAATGAATGATAATGAAGCCGATCAGCTAGAACAAAATTGGAGCGATTATACAGAAATTAAAGCAATATATATTGCGCAAGATGTATTACTTACAGCATCACAAGAGGCACTTTTTGGCACGGTGGATGTTTATGATATTCCGGAGTATTACTTTAATTTTGAATTAAGAGAGGCTGGAGAATTATGGTAAAGGAAATTAAGGATTTTGAATTTCAGAATGATTGTGTTAATTTCTTAATTCAGAAGACTGTTGAAAAGGATAGCAAGAAAGTGATAACAGTTAAGGCGCCAACAGGTGCGGGTAAAACAATTATTCTTATCAAGTATATTGACGAGTATTTAAACAATACGGATGGCAATACTGCATTTGTTTGGCTTTGTCCTGGCAAGGGGGATTTGGAAGAGCAGAGCAAGGAACAAATGGAGCGTATTACTCCTCAGAGAGATACAAGAAATTTACTCTATTCGTTATTGACTGGATTTGCAGCGGGGAGTACTACTTTTGTGAATTGGGAACTTGTAACCAAACGAGGAAATAATGCGTTAAAAGATGGTGAACGTCAGAATTTATTTGATAGAATAGCAGATGCACATAAGGCTGGAATTAATTTTGTTGTGATTATTGATGAGGAGCATACCAATAATACCAGTAAGGCGAATGATATTATTAATGCCTTTGCAGCAAAGAATATTATTCGCGTATCGGCAACAGCAAACAAGGTTAGTCATCAAGAGTTCTATGAAATACCAGAAGATGAAGTAATCAATGCAGGATTGATTACTCGTGCAATCTATGTCAATGAAGGCGTAGATGAAGATGTGCAGATAACCAATGACTATGATTATTTGCTTGATTTGGCTGACAAAAAACGTAAGGAGATTGCGGAGAATTATAAATTAGTAGGTGCAAATATTCGCCCTCTTGTTTTGATTCAATTTCCGGCAGGACAACCGGAGACGATTAAGGCGGTTGAAGAAAAATTAGAATCCATGGGCTATACTTATGATAATGGTATGGTAAATATTTGGATGAGTGATGATAAAATGGTATCCGATGATTTGACTGCTTTGGATGGTACACCAGCTTTTTTGCTTATGAAGCAAGCGATATCTACCGGTTGGGACTGCCCACGTGCAAAAATCTTAGTTAAGTTGCGTGAAGGCGGAAGTGAAGAATTTCAGATACAGACGATTGGACGTATACGACGAATGCCGGAACGCAAGCACTATGGATTGAATGTTTTAGACTTTTGCTATCTGTATACACTAGATACAAAATACAAGGAAGGATTGCTGTCTTCTTTGGACAAGGCTTACCAGTTGAGACGTTTATTCCTGAAGGATGAGGTAAAAGGTTTTACACTTACCAAGGAATTGCGTAACCTTGATTATGATGGCCTTGGTGAGCGTGAGACACTTCTGAAGGTACATGATTATTTTAAGAATACATATTCATTAACCGGACATAAAGAGAATAACAGAGTAAATCTGGAAGGTGCAGGCTATAATTTTGATGAAGAAATTGATAGTCATGTTTTGCGTGGAATATTCCGTACAACAGAAGAATTAGCAAAGCAGGATTCTCATCGTCAGATTGTTATGAAGACACAGGTAAATACACATACTCATGGTATATATTTGTTGCATGCTGTAGACGAAATTAAGAAAGTGACCGGCATGCAGTCTCAGAAAGTAAAAGCTATTCTGGAAAGAATGTTTCGTAAAGGCAAGAATAATAAGTATAAATTCTTGGCATTGGATACAAATGCTTTTTATGCATTTATTATTAATAACACGCAGAAGTTGAAAATGGATTTTAAACATGTAACCAGCCAGATGAGTGTTCAACAGTCCCTTGTTTTGGAGCCTAAAACGGATAAGTTTATAATTCCGGAGCAGGAGATGTATAAATTTAGTGAGGTTAAGAAGGAACAAGAGTTTCGTTTGTATGCATACTGGAAATATACTACCGCGTTTTGCACAGACAGAACCCGCTCTTTGCCAGAAAGATTATTTGAGCGTTACTGTGAAAATAACAAAGATGTAAAATGGTTTTATAAGAATGGCGACGCAGGGCAGCAGTATCTTTCAATCGTATATACGGATGCATTACAAAAACAATGGTTGTTTTATCCGGATTATATTGTACAGAAATTAAATGGCGAAACTTGGTTGATTGAAACCAAAGGTGGAGAAGTTTCCGGCCATAGCAAAAATATCGATATGCAGATGGGTAATAAGTTTTTGGCGTTTAAGCGATATGCGGAGCAGTATGGGTTGAAGTGGGGATTCGTACGTGATGAGGATGAACAGTTGTATATCAATAATACAGAATTTGCGGAAAGTATGTCGGATGAACATTGGGTAGCGATTGAGGAAGAGTTTTAAGTTTTCGTGGCTATAACATACTATACAGATAGTATGTTATAGTCACGATGAAGGTAGAGAGGAATAATGCTGTATGAATGTTGTTTCCAAAGAAGCAAATGAGGTTTTAATTGAAATCGTCGAAAATTTGAATATCGAGCATTATTGGGAGAAACGTTTTGAGTCGATATCGGGACATAAGGATGCAATTCTTAGGGGATGCTTTAAAGAACTTAAGGATAATGAATTAATTGATACTAAATGGGCTGATAATATTCCATATATTATCAATGTATTGAAGGATGGTTATATGTATTATGAACACTTGAAAATAGGTAGTACGAAGAAAACTAAATTTGAAGAAGAAATGCAACAGTTATTATATCGAGCTCAAAATATAAAATCACCTATTAATGTAGCTCCGATATCAATAAGTATTAGTGAATATAATAGACCGAGTGTAGATTGGATTAATGATTTTGAAATATTTTATAATAAATATTTGAAAGAGCATTCATTGGCTCCAAGAATAAAGACAATTTTATTTCATAGACAGTTGAGTGCTTTCAATGAGTTGGTTTCGTGTCTTACAAGTATAAGTAAAGATGAAGAATTTATTGTATCGATGAGAGGTGGGGAAACTGTGATCTCTAGAACTAGAAGTATAGATGACAAATATGATGTTTTTATTTCTCATGCAAATAAAGATAAGTTGAATTTTATTGATGAATTGTATAATTCACTAGATAACTTAGGAATCAACATTTTCTACGATAAAAAATCGCTAGAATGGGGAGATAAATGGAAAGACCGTATATTAGATGGAGTAAAACAATCAGAATTTGCTATTATTGTTATATCTGAAAATTTCTTTGATAGAGAATGGACGGAAAAAGAATTAAATGAATTTTTGAACAGACAAAACCAAAATGGACAAAAGATTATTTTGCCTGTAGTACATAATATTACGATGGAGCAATTGAGGTATAAATATCCATCAGTAGCAGAAATACAAGCAATTAATTCGCAGGATTACACATGCGATCAGATTGCAATATTGTTTGCAGCACAATTAATTAAACGATTAAAAGTATAGTAAGAGTTAATTTGGGGGTTATTTTATTATGACAAATTGAGAGAAAAGTATCGCAAAATGTTTTTTTAAAGATGGTATATATTTCGGTGGCAAAAGAGGGTGCGGAGTAGAGAAAAGAGGAAGGAATAAAAATTTGGAAAACATAAGAAATGTAAAGGATGCTGTAATTAATTCTGACAAACCAAAATTGAATTATCCGAAACCGAATCAAAGTGCAGATGCAATTTTTAATTTTATGACGGAATTTGGACATCTGCAGAAAGCACTGGAAAATAAAATGCTTTCGCCAAGGTACTGCAAGGAAGATATAAAGTATCTTAAAGTTCGTGGTTTAGAAGAAATTGCTTTTCCGATGAAATGTTTTTGCGATATTAATTTACATAAACTGCATGAGCATATTTCTTGGTATGGTGGATATGCTATAGGATTTTCAAAGGAATATGCACAAAGGCAAGGGATACAACCTATAACTTATATAAACGAAAAATCTATGTTGGCAAAAGATTTTCGTAGTGCCTTTTCTTCTGCATTAACTATGATTGGAAAAAAAGATAAGAATGTAGATAATATGAAAAATTATTTAATACATCAGTTGATGTATGTAAAGCCAATTACAGGCAAAACGTATAATCATTCAAAGAAAAAACTTATTAAAAAATGTTTAACAGATGAACAAGAATGGAGATTCGTTCCAAGTGCAGCCATGTTGAATAAGTTAAAAATGAAGCAGGCAATTATAGCAAAAAGTGAGTTGGACAAATCAGTTCTAATACTAGAGAGTAATGCATTAGATGGACGAGAAGAGTGCTCATTATTGTTTGAATATTCAGATATAAAATACATTATGGTCATGGATGAAATTGAATTGGAAAAACTTCACGGTGTTATTATAGAATTAGATATATCGGAAGAAGAAAAAATGAAATTATGTACAAAAGTTATAGTTTGGAATACATGGAAGGGAGATTTATAATGTTTGCTGATTTTAATCAGATTTTTCAAAAGAATCAAGCGAAAAATGTACCTATTCCTGATGTTATTTTGCAATCCTTAAACAAAGAATTAAAAAATGGTTTAAAATATGTAGACCAAGGAAATGGCATATGCGCATTATCTGTTGAAGGTGAAATGACCATAGGGGGATTGGAAATAATAGTAGATGATGCTATGAAAGAATACCTTGGTGAGAAGTTTACACAAGACGAAGTTGATGAGTATTCGTATAATACACAACGTGTAATCCGTTTTAAGTGTAAAAATAAAGGATACATAAAATTAAATGAGCAAGAAATACCTGTGGACAAGCTTGTGTTTGATCCGTATAAAAATATAGAATTCTTAGAGGGTGAGTTTTTTGCAACACCTGCACCATTTCCAAAACCTAATAAGATTGTATTAGGCGATGGAAAACATGAAATAGAGACATGGATTAGAAGAATTCCCTGTTATGAAAGATATTGTATTCAATTAGAAACTGTAGAGGAAAGCCCAATTTATATAAAGATAAAAATTAATAATAAAACGAACCGAATGAATTGTGATATAAAATTGAAACTAATAAACACATTCAAAGTATGCGAAATTGTATCGACAATGTCAGTATTTCGCGCATTAGGAACTGGCAAAGGAATGATTAATGGTAAAGTTATTTCTTTGGTAGAAGGCGGCAAAAATAATTTTAATTTCGATGATATTACTTTGGAGTTCTGGAAAAAGGTTCTCATGATTGAAGAGTTGTTAAATTGTTCTTTTACAGTTCCGGAAGGTGAAATTGAATATAAAACAATAAAGGATGTAGAGCGTTTGTATCAGATGCTGATTGAAAATAATCCTATTCGAAGTACGGATAAGCTAAACAGTTTGACATGCGCTTTGGAAATAAATGAAGGACGAAATCTGGAAGAATTAAAGGCTGGTAAAGGAACTTTTGTGTTTGAATCTACCCACATGTTTGATTTGTTTGGTGTAAATATAACTTTGCCATCTATTACGGTTATGACAGATGTGGTAATATCAGATATTATTGATTCAAAAGAAAAGAAAGAACTGATTATTGATAATAGTGAAGTGGTTGCATATTATGCAGAATTAGTGTTTTGCAATGAAAATGATAGAAATATACATAAAGAGAAACCAGAAAATTTAAAGGCATTTTATGAAGCAAAAACGATAGAGCAATATTTAATATAATAGTTTAGGAGGCGATTTCCATGCACCCCATTGACCAACAACGAACCGGACAAAAACTAAAACTCATGTTAAAACTGGCAGGTTTTGATGTAAAATACATCCAAGAGTACTTAAACCTTTCCTGTCCTCAGCCGATTTATCGTTGGTTTAAAGGCCAGAACTTGCCAACGGTAGAGAAATTTTATGCCTTAAGCATTCTTCTTGGTGTGCATATGGAAGAACTGCTGGTTTTGCAGGGACAGCCTATGAATATAGGCTTGTATAAGGTGGCGCAGGAGCCGAAGGACAAGCGCCTTTTATATTACGCCCAACGTCTGCAGAGCGCTGCATAAGTGTTTTGGACTATCCGTCCAATGACAAAGACTTGACTTTAAGATATCCTTTTATCAGGACCTTTGAATGGGTTCCGGTAAGAGGATATTTTTATTTTGGGGAGGAGGATTGTCATGGGAACCAATTATTATTTTATGAGTAGAAATAAAGAGATGATACACCTGAATAAATTAAGTTGCGGATGGCGGCCCTTGTTCCAGAAGCATAGAGCATTTGATAGTTTTCGGAAGCTAGAGGCGTTTTACCGGGAGCACCAGGCGGACTTGGAGATTTGTGATGAATACAGGCGGCAGTATTCGTGGGAAGAATATTTTGAGACGGTTTACGCACATAGCCGGTGTCATCCGAAAGCGGTGAAGTGGGTGTATGAAGTGAACCCTATGTTTCTGGATAATAAGCCCCACCTGCGGACTGTGGGATGCAGTGAAGAGGAGGCGGAGCTTTATAGTCCTTTTAATCACATAGAGTATAAAGAGACGCTGCAGATAGCAAGGCGGAAATTTGGTGTGCATGAGCGAGAGTATGGGGATATAAAGTATTGGAATGATCCGGATTATTTGTTTGATTGGACGGAAGGGGAGTTTGTGTAGATAGATTGGGCTGGTCGAAAGACCCGGTCCATCAGCAGATGGGGAGGTTCCCCATCAATACTGCATAATATGCTCCGAATAATGTATATAACTCAATAAATAGCAGGAAATATTTTTGGTGTAAAAAACTTGCATAAAAAATATTTCCTGCTATAATAATATTACGGAGAATTCTGCAGGAGGTAAATGCAATGATTATAGAGATTAGGGCAAAAAATTGTTTTGTATTTGAAGAGGAAATCAGCTTTTCTATGAAAGCTGATATGAGAAACAAGAAGTTTGCGTCAAATGTTCATAGAGAGAATAATTTTAATGTATTGAAGACTGTCGGTGTTTATGGTCCCAATAATGCCGGCAAGACATGTCTTGTAAAATGTATCAGAGCAATTAAGAGTGTTTTATTGGATAAGGAAAGTGTGTTACTTCGTAATATATTTTCAAATGATGAAGTATGTCAATTAGGGGTTACATTTTTATCGCAGGGAAGGAAGTTTTCATATGATTTTTGGTATAATGCAAAATCCGGGGAATATGTGTATGAGACTTTTGTGGAAATATTAAAAGACCAATATGGTAATGAGAAAGAAGTTCTTTGGTTAAAGAGAGATACCATAAAAGAAGAATATTACTGTATAGATGAAGATGTGCAGAAGATGATGCCAATTATTTCAAAGAATAACTTGTTCTGTTATTTGGTGGATACAACTAAGTTTGAATCTTTGAAAGAGATGAAAAATATTTTAGTCAGCTTTGCGGAAAAAATTGATATTATCAACATGAATAATATTCCTATGAAGCATACAATCGAATTGCTGAAGAACAAAAATAATCTTCAGGAAAAGGTTGTAGAGTTTATTAAGAATGCAGATTTGTATATGGATGATTTTAAGTATGTTGATGCAGATAAGATTCTGGCAGGAGCGGGTGGTGAAGTGGGAATACCTGAAGAAAAAGTTTTAGATATTCCTGAAAATATCATGGACCAAATACGATTAGTCTCAACATATAAGGGAGTTCCTGTTCCCAGTATGATATTTGATTCCACCGGAACTAAGAAGATAGCGGCGATGGCAAGCTATGTGATTGAAGCTTTAGAAAAAGGCAGAATTCTGGTTGTAGATGAATTGGACAGTAGTATTCATTTTAAGCTGACAAGAGCTATTGTTGCATTATTTAATAATCAGCTTAACACCAATGCACAGATGATTTTTACGGTTCACGATATTAATCTGATGGATTGTAAGAGAATGTTTAGAAAAGAACAGATATGGTTTGTTCACAAGGATGAAGACGGCGTATATGTGTATTCACTTGCTGATTTTACAGCGCAGGAAGGCGTGCGGGATACCACGGATGTTATGGAGAAATATAGGAAGGGGGCACTTGGCGCACTTCCTGATCCTGAGTTGATAAATTCACTTCTGAGTATCAAAGGAAATGCGAAGGGAGTGATTGCCGATGCAGAATAAACTTCCTAAACTGTTTGATGGGCATAAAATATGCGTTATCTGTGAAGGAAATGAAGAGTATAAATATTTGGAACGCTTAAAGGCATTGAAGGTATGGAATTCACAGTATGAAATCATTTCTGATAATGCCGGCGGAAACGGAAATATTCCGGCGCGATATCAGGACAGTTACCAGAATGGATCTTATGAATTAGTACTTATATTTTGTGATACGGAGAAGAAACCGTACGAGCAATATGAAGATATAAAGCGCAAGATTAATGAGTTTCATGGAATTGATACTGCTGCTGATGAAGTAATTATATTTGGTAATCCGTGCACGATGCAGATAATTGTTAAGCATTGGACAGAAGCATTGATAAAGACACCGGCAAAACCGGTAAATGCACCATTAATTGAGGAGTTTACAGGTGTTCCCAATTACAGAGGAAGAGCTGCCCAGATAGAAGCTGTTATGGAGCATATTACGGCAGAGAATTATACTTATATGCGTAAACGAGTGGGCAAGTTGGCAACGCAGGATACGGTTACAGGAAGTAGTAATTTCGGAAGGTTTATGGAATTATTTGAAAGCAGTGATGCGAAGTGGATTGATAGAATTAATGAGGTGTTAGAGAGGTGATATCTTTACATACATAATGGGGATGGCAGAAAGTATTTAGTATAGGTGTATAAGGAGATAAGGAATGGCGAAGCTGACTTGGGTTGGGAAATTTATTGTAAAGGAATTATATGCACCTTATGTGGTTGAAAAGGATGAGGATTATTACAAAGACTTAAGGAAAAAATATAAAATATTATTTGATACGGCGAAGAATGCCGGAGCGGATGAAGAAAGTCTAAATATAATAAAAAAATATAGTGATGGTGTGAAGAAAAGTCTAAGGCTATACTATGATGGAAGTATTTCCAAAGCGCATAACTTGGTTAAGAATTTAGTTAAAGATTGTAAAGAAGATCCTCTGGCTGTAAATACGATTATCAATTCTGAAGCGTTTCCGGGAGTTAAGGGAACTGAAATACAGTTTTTTAGAGCAAGGTTGAGTGATGATGCAAAAGCGTTTAAAGCAAAAGATATGTTACATTTGCCATTATCAATGAGAGGTAAAACAGGAAATTATAGATTTAGCATTCCGGGAATACCAAGCTTGTATTTGGGAAATAGTTCGTATGCCTGCTGGATTGAATTGGGGTGCCCGCCAGAATATAAGTTTAATGTGGCGCCAGTTGTTTTAGATGGTAAACAAAAGATTTTTAATTTGGCTGTAATGTCTCGAGACTGGTCTAAACTTAATGAGTTGGAAGAGGACAGAGTACATTGTTGGTTAAAGTTATTGGTTTTGATGATTGCTACTTCATATACAGTTAATGAGAATGGACGTTTATTTAAATCAGAGTATATTTTGTCTCAAAGTATAATGTTGGCTTGCAAAGAATTAGGGTATGATGGGGTTGCGTATTTTTCAAAACGTGTTAGTGACGAAATATTTGCGTATGCAGCAATAAATTTAGCATTATTTACGCCATATCGGAGAAACAAAAAGTATTCGGAGGTATGTGAGCATATAAAGATTGATGATTCTTTCAATTATTCTATGTATAAACAATTAGGCTGCGGCGATAGAGAACGTACATATAATCTGCGCCTAGTGTGGACTGGAAGAACCACGAATATTGGAGAGTATCGTAAAGATAGGCAATTCCAATATGCAATGACAGAGTTCTGTGCTTTTGATAAATTTTTATTTTCGACATGGAGTGATAAAGATACAATGGAATGGGGAAATGCTTTAAAAGAATAAGGATTTTAGAAAACAGGGTGCAAACAGACGAATATGAACTGAAAGTAAAGACGAAAGGAACGATGAGGTATGATGATTGAATATTTGAGTATTATTTCATTAGAAACACTGGATGTTATGGAAAAAGAACAGGATATATTAGTGTTAATGATGTAAAAGAAATCACGTGGAAAAAGGTAGAAAATAATAAAAGACATGGTGCAACAGAAAAATATTATGATTATCATATATTTGTTGTGGGACAAAATGAATTGGCTTATAGCGTTGCTGTTTGTGATGCAGATTCTGGAAATGCTGAATGGTCGATGTATGTTGCAAGAATATATATGAATTATTTACGAGAATATATTGACGGAAATATACAAAAATTGCCAGATGTTAATAGATTGAAATTTGTAGTGGCGAGTTGTGGTTCTTCTTTTGAAACAGATAAAATTCAACAAAGAGAGTGTATTGAAAAAATTCGCGCTTGGATGATGAAGGCTGGTTATGAAGATTGTTTGGATATTATAGATATAATTACATCATCTAAATTCAAGTATACTATTATTTCGGAATAGTGTGTTGTATGGATAAAGCAGAAAATGACTCAAAATGCAGATGATACATCAACTTGTATGCAGACTTGCATGTTCAAGCCTATATGCAGCAGTCTAAATGATTTGAGTGAAGATACACACAATAGCCTTTCGTGTGTACTTTTACTTAAATGTGTATCACACTGTGTGTCGAGGCACCGGTGCCGAATGCAAAAATGTATCACACCACGCTATGATACACATTTGATATATTCCCCCGGAAAAAGGCGAAATAATAGGTAAAATACCCATAATATGAGTCAAAAAACGGTAAAAACCGTAACAATTAAGTTTCTAAATAAGCCAAATCAGACCGTGAAGGTGGCCGTACAGTAGGTTCAGGCCGCGCTGCTATAGTCATCGAATAATTATAAATAATACAGCCCCTTTTTATATTAAAGTATATTGCAATATAATATGCATCCTATCTAAATCTCCCCCCATCCATCCCCCCATTTGCTATTACATCCATAATATAATATAATCAAAAGAAAACCACACTAAGGAGGATTCCCATGGCAGTATTTCGTAAAATTGAAGATCTCATTACACAAGGTTTTTGCGACAGCCGCGGCGGTGCCGTATGCGCAACCATTGTATCCCTTCCGGGGTGGAAAGCGAAACTGGGCATTTGTTTGCTTTGCGTAAAAGAAAATGTCCTTAGCTTTTATGAGGTTGATTTAAGGAACAACATTGGCGAGTGCGCGGGCATTGTGGAACTTAAAAGGGCAGAGAACTTCGTTTTTAAGGCGAATTTTTGGACTCAGTTGTTGGCTTTTGATTATGAGGGTGCGCACTATGAATTTACCAATTTCGGAAATCACAAGGTGCTCAAAGCTGTTTTTGCAGAGGAAAGACCGGAGTAAAATCCGGTCTTTTAATATGCATAATCATTCTCCCTACCCCACTCTCAAACCCCATTGTTAAGAAAAATTTTACAAACCACTTTTCTATTCTATGATATAATGTATAAATATAATTAATCTTGCGGAGGGGCGCAATGACTAATGTTAATTTATCTTATGAATATATCGCGGCATTTTTCCTACTAATGCTGCTGATTTGGTATTTCACGGAGAAAAAAGTTCCGTTAAGAAGTTACCGTTATTTCGCATATGTTCTGATTACGGCATTTGGGGCAACCGTACTTGAAATATTGACCTATAAGTTTGCCGAGTACGCAAATATGATTCCTTTTAAGGTTACATACATCTGCCTCTCTTTGCAGATGTTGTGCATCCATTCTTTTATTGTTTGCATGGCAAACTACCTGCTGAGTCTGGCCCGTATTGATGCCCGAAATCATCTTGCGCTCAAATACACCTTCGTTGTGTCATGGCTTTTGATTTCGGTAATCTGTTTGCTCAATCCCATCTTTGGTTGGGCGGCAAATCTTGAGGGTAATGTTTATTCCATGAAGGGGATAGGCTATGTGTTGTATGGCATTGATGCGATTATGGTCATATTCATTGGCTGGGTACTCATTGCCAAGAGGCAGAGCTTTAAGTTTATCAGGAAAACAATAGCCGTATTTTTATTTGTGTGCGCCGTTGTGGCGGGCATTGTGCAGGAATTTAATTTTGCACCTATGCTCAACCTCGCTATCACTATTTTTTGCTTTGTGCTTTACTTGTTTGGTCAGGGACCTGAGGTTGATATTGATAAAACCACAGGGCAGTTCAGCCGTACATTTTTTGGCAGATATCTAAAAGACCGTTTTATATCGGACAAGGCATTTTCGCTGATTGTACTTGATTTGGACGATTTTAAATTTATCAACCAAAGTTACGGTGTTGCCATGGGCGACATCCTGCTTGAAATGGTTGGTTCTTACTTGGAGAATATGAACCGGTCCAATACGGTTTTCCATTATGATGCGGACCGATTCTGCATTGTGGTGGATAAAGGGGTCGCCTTCGTGGGCGATGTTGTAGAAGCCATACATAAGCGTTTTGACAATCCGTGGGAATACGACAAGTTAGAGATTATGATGGCGGCAACCTTATGTGTAATTGATTGTCCCCGTGACGCCGATAATCCGGAGAAGCTGGTTGAAATTATTGATTTTACCATGGAAACGGCTAAAAGCACCAATAAGGGCAGGATTACATTTGCGTCAGACATTGATATCGACCTTGAAAAAGGTCAGCGTTCCAAGAACATTGAAAGAGCGGTAAAAGACGCAATTTCCTCAGACAATATTATGGTATATTATCAGCCTATCTACTCGGCAGAAAAGCAATGCTATAACAGCGCGGAAGCCTTGGCAAGACTTCACGATGAGAAGCTTGGTTGGATTTCGCCGGATGTTTTTATTACCATTGCCGAGAAAACAGGACTGATTATTGAACTTGGTGAAATGATCATGCACAAGGTGTGCAGTTTCATAAAAGAAAATGAATTGTCTAAAACAAGCATTGAATATATTGATGTAAATATAAGTCCCCTTCAACTTATGCAAAAGGGATTTGCGAGTAAAATGTTAGCGATTATGAAGCAATATGATGTGGATGCTTCCCAAATCAACATTGAGATAACGGAAACTGCCATGATGACATCTTTTGCGGTGGTAAGCGAAAACCTTTTGGAATTTGTTGAGAATAATATATCCATATCTTTGGATGACTACGGTTCCGGCTACGCCAGCATAAATTACATTAACAGCATGCCTTTTAAATTTATTAAGTTGGATAAGGGCATTGTGTGGGCATCTTTTAAAGAGAATAAGGCGCGCATCACCATGGAGCATACCGTTCGCATGTTGAACGATTTGGAGTTACAGATTATTGCAGAAGGTGTGGAAACCGATGAAATGAAGGAGAAACTGGTTCAAGTCGGCTGCCATTATTTGCAGGGCTGGTATTATTCCAAGGCTGTGCCCGGAGATGAATTTATGGCTTTGATTAACGGATAAAATAAGATGTGAATTTGTGATAAAACAACCTCTTCGGAGGTTGTTTTTGTTTTATATCACCCTATTGACAATCATATTCGGCAAATGTAAAATATAACCAAATTCTACAAGTGCCGAATATAAAAGGAGATGTATCTATGAAGCGATTACCGGATTCCGAATTGGAGTTGATGATGATTATCTGGGAGTTGGATAAGCCAGTGACCCGATTTGAAATAGAAGAGCATATGGACAGCGAGAGAAAACTGTCGCCCACTACGATTTTATCCTTTTTATCACGATTACAGGAGAAGGGTTTTCTTGCGGTGGAGAAGGAAGGCAAGAACAACATCTACATTGCCTTGGTGGACAGGGAGACTTATATACAGCGGGAGAGCAGAAGCATTTTAAAAAGGTTGTACCGGAATTCCGCCAAGCACTTTTTGGCGGCGTTATACGACGGCGACGGTCTGTCGGAAGAAGAGTTGGAGGAACTGGAAGAATTCATTCGCAATAAAAGGAGCAACTAGCCATGAGAAGTGTGCTGTTTGATGTGTTGGAAATAAATATTGTGGCGGCTTTGGTGATTGTGATACTCTGCCTCTTGGCGGGGAAGCTGCGAAAAAACTACGGTGCTACATGGCTTAAAATCATGTGGCTTGTGATTATTGTGCGCATGCTGATACCTTATAATTTTTCGCTACCGAGTACAGAGCTTCGCCTTTTTAGCGTGCCGGGATTTGAGCAGGAAGCAGCGGTAACATCGGAGACGCCTATTGAAATTATAAGCGAAGAGGCGATACCGGAGAATCCGCAGCCGGGCGTGAGCCTTGAACATGAAAGCGGCACGGAGACGCCGGAGCAGGTTGTTTCGGAGCCGAATCTCTTTGTTTCGGAAGATTACGAGGAAGGCAACCTGCAAAGCAAAAGCTCCTTCCACTACACCGACATTCTTTTATGTGTATGGATTGCCGGAATAGCCGTAACAGGGCTCTATCATCTGGTAATCTATGTTATGCTTCGGCAGAACTATCTTAGAGGGCTGCAACCCGTTCACAACGAACACTTACAGGAGCAGATTGCTTCTTTACAGATAAAATATTTAGGCAAAGTCAAACTGACCGCTTATGAGAGCGATAAGGTAGATACGCCCCTGCTTACCGGACTTTTACATCCGAAGTTAATCATTCCCATAACCAAAAGCGAGTGGAATGCTGAGGAGTTGGAGCTGGTCATTGCCCACGAATTGTGCCATTACAGAATGAAGGATTTATGGTTAAAACAACTGATGTTGTTGGTTACCTGCGTTAACTGGTTTAACCCTGCGGTTTACTTGATGAAGAAGCATTTTTATCATGACATGGAGCTTGTTTGCGATGCCCATGTAATGCGGGGAAGAAGCAATGACGAGAAGGAAGCTTATGCGAAAATCCTTATGTCGTATGCCGGTAAAAATCGTAGAAATTATACTTTTATGTCAGGGTTGGCAGCAGGAAAGAAGTTAACCAAGAATAGAATTCAACACATCTGGGAAGATGGCCGTAAGAAGAAGGGTATAGTTACTTTTATATGCATTATGGTTGCACTCTTGGGTATTAGTTTGTTTGTATCCTGCGGATATAAGCCGGAAGAGGTTGTAAAAGATGCCGGCGGTGTTTCAAGCGGTGCGATTGAACCGGTGGAAGATGAAAGTGTATCTTACGGGGACGAAGAGGCCTTTGCTTGGGAAGATGTAGAGGGACTTTGTTTTCAATGCCTTAGTGCGGATGGAAAGTATCCTACATTGTTGCAAGTAGCTCCGGACGGAAGTTTCTCGGGGAGTTATAAGGAACCATATCCGGAAGATGTAGGTGAAGAATATCCCAACGGAACAATCTATTTGTGTAACTTTGACGGTAAATTTGCAGAGCCGAAGAAGATAGATTCATATACATATTCTTTGGAAGTATCCGAGATGATATATGAGGAGCATATTGGAAGTAAAATTTACGAAGATGATATTTTTTACTATTATGTACCGCCGGTGGGTTTGTATGATTTGGAAGAACTTGTTCTTTACACGCCGGGCGCGCCTTTGCGTGAGTTACCTGTGGCATTTTTGGAAAGCGTAGGGTATCAGTCGGTGTCATTGCAAAAAGATGCAACCTTGCCTTTTTATGGTATATATAATGCGAAAGAAGAAAAGGGATTTTTCAGTTTTGACCCAACGGAGGAAGCCTTGGATGTGATAGGTGCTACAGAAGATTTTGCGCCGGAAGAAACATTGGAATTTGCGCAGGAAGAGAACTCTTATTTGACGCAAGTAGAAGACCCGGTATATCGGGATTTAATTACAGAGATGTTAGATACCGGTAAATTTCCTGTTGCAGGAATTGAATGGAGCGGCAATCCGTATGATAATTATTATGCGATAACAGATGTGGATGTAGATGGAAAGGATGAATTGATAATATACTTTCCAAATGGAAGTTGTATGGCAGCAATGGTTTACTATGTTTATGACTATGACAGAACCACGAATGAACCGTATATTCAATGTTTCGGGTTTCCTGATTTTGCTATATATGAGAATGGATATATTATCGAAAAGGCATCCCATAATCATGGACGATCTAATTTGGATGATTTTTGGCCGTATAGGGTACATAAATATAACGAAAACACTGATACATATGAGTGCATTGCGAATATGGATGCATGGCAGCAGGAGTATAATAGTGGCAACTCAGAATTTCCGAAAGAGAAGGATACGGACGGTGATGGAGTTGTATATTATAACTGGACGGCAGATGAATGGGACAAGCCTTCTCTTATAATGGATAATGCAGAGTATGAAATGTGGCATAAAGAAATAACGCAAGGAAATGTAATAGAGATTACAATGTATGCAATCATTACGCAAGAAGCGTATTATGAATTGTATCCTCAACCTGAGGCAAACGGATGATGTTGCAACTGCACACATTTATATTTTAATATGCGAATATGTATACAAAATTGTTGAAAAAATGTGATTTAGAGTATTAATTGTTCTTTGGATAAGGATGCGAAAAATGCAAGAAATGGATGATGAAAAATTAAACAAGGAAGAGCAGAACAATACAGCATATAACGAGTATTCAGACGAGGAAGAAAGTTCGCCGGTAGTACACGGTATTTTTATAGCGTTGACTGCTTTGGGTGTAGTGGCGGTACTTGTGGTGTTTGGCTTGTGGATTTTGAAAGAAACAAAGATCCCAAATGATGAACTGTCACAAACTGAATTAGTGATGCACCAATCTGTCATAGAAGCAAGTGCACAGCTGGCGGAAGATGTTATTGCAGAAGATAAAAGACTTGCAGAGGAGCGTAAAGCTGCCGAGGAGGCGGCAAGGCTTGAGGCGGAAGCTGCGGCTAAGGCTGAGGAAGAGGCGAAGAAGGATCTTGGCATGATATTTTCACCGATTGAAGAAACGGTTACAGCCAAAGAGGCTACCAATTTGCGTGATATTCCGAGTCAGGGCGCAGACAGCACGGTCATGTTAACCTTACAGAACGGACAAACTGCTACGAGAATCGGCATCAGTGACCAAGGCTGGTCAAAGTTGGAATACCAAGGAGAAACCTATTACGCAATTTCAAATTATCTGACCACGGATTTAACGGTAAAACCTCAGGAAGTAGCGCCGGAGGACGATGGTATCAAAACCGTTTTTACTGCTTGTAATGAACAGGTGACGCCGAAGATTGAAGTAAACTTGCGCGCGCTTCCCAGCGTGACCAATCCGGAGGCGACGGTTGTTGCCACCATTCGAGCCGGAGAAGTTGTGACGCGCACCGGAATTAACACGGATGTGGGCTGGTCCAGGGTTGAGTATAACGGGCAGACACTATATTGTATCAGCAGTTATGTATGTGTTGTAGAGTAATGTTTGAAGGATTAAATTGTAAAAGGGAGAGCGGATATGAAGAAAAAAACAGTTCTTACAACTGTGAGCATCAGCGGTATCATTCTTGCAATCATCATACTGCTTCCGATTTTGATTATCGTCATAGGAATCGGTTCGCTCTATTATGAAATAGAGCTTAAAGAAACCAAAATCAATGAATTTACCAGTGATAACGGGCAATATACTCTCACCATGTATCAGGTGGGTGAGCCTGATTTTCCTTTTGGTGCCGTATCCGGCAAATTTGAGTTGAAAAAAGATGATGATGTCATCAATACTTATGATTTTCTCGTAATGGATGACGGTTGCGGTCTGAATGGAAATGTTCCGGCTGTGCGTTGGACGGACACTGCGGTTATGCTGATTGTGGACGGAAGTGAGCAGAAGGAGCAGCTCTACATCCTTAACTATGACGGAACCGCAGAAGAGCGGCAAAGCTATGGCTGGTATACCACGGAAGAAATTATTGCTTTGATAAAAGATACCTACGGTGAGAATGTGGAGTACACCGACACCGTTGAACCTTATGACGGAATTTACACAGGAAACGGCCCTTACAGAGAACCAACCAACGGTTATCATATATTCCGAGTGAAAACAAAGGAGCCCAAGGAAGGAACCTTTGAATTTTATGTTTTTGAAAACAGAGGTGTTTTAGAGAATAACTATATTCAGGCATATTTTAAATACACTACCGATTGTTATGTGACAGAACATGATGTGGCAATGGAGTGGAGAACTTACGGAGATGGTGCCGGCGAGAACTATATCCCCTGTTTTAATGCGCAAATCGATACGCCACGGCAGCAGATGGAACTCTGCAATATGGTGTGTGACTATGTGGAATATTGTCTTGAAGTAAAGGCTTTGCAGGGCGCAAATGAATGGTTTGAGCGGTTTGATTTTTCCTTGAACGGCAAACCGGGTACGCTTGAGCCCACTATGACCGTTGATGAGTACGACAGGACTCTTTTTTACAATGAAGTCTATCAGGAGGTGGACCATTCGCTGAAATATAACCTGAATATCGAAGGCAATGGCAGTGATGATGAGGCGGTAAGTGAAGAAGTTATGGCGGATTGGCTAGGCAGAGAACCGGCCTGCACTTTTACCATGGAAGATGGTATGGAGCTTCGTCTGGTTGCGGTGGACAGGGCTACCGGCAACGACTATTATGCGCTAATTGGTACTTATGACGGGCAGACTTGTGCCTTTTATAATCCGGATCCTTATAATGGCAGAGGTGGACTTGCCACCGGAATGATGTTCGTGGATGAAAAAGTTGGTTTTATCACCATAAGCTGGGGCGGTGAGGCAGAAGGCGCCATATATCGCACGGAAGACGGCGGTGAGACTTTTGAGCCTTCTTTCTATCCTTCGCCTATGGTTACGGATGAGAATGGCACCTATTATAATCCCTTTGTTGTGCCGGATGCGATTTATGAAAAAGACGGACTTCTGTATCTGGAAGTATCACAGGGAGCTAACGGAAGTTATCACGGCGAGCAGGGGTATTGTAAAGCTTTGTACAGCTCCGATGACTTGGGGTTCCGCTGGGATTATGTGGGTGAGATGCCGGTGGAAAACTAAATCTTTTACATTGCTGATAATGCGTTGACAACCCCATTGAGTGGTAATAAAATAGAGATATATTATCAGACGGCGAGTGTAGGCACGATTTATCGCGTACACTGAAAGTTTGGCGTAGACATATTTTTTAAGGGGGTAAAAATTATGGCAAAAGAAAACGGCGCACAGTCAGTTGAAACAGTATTTGGAAGAAGAATTATCGTATCAGCAGGTAAGGGAAAAACAAATGAAGAAGAACTGTTATGGCTTACCGAAACCGTGTTGGAAGAAGCGAAAGCTTGGAAATACCGCGGATGGGCATACATAGCAGATTGTTCCGAAATGGCACCTGTATCTCCGGCAGAAGGAAGAGTTCTTGTTGACATGACAAAGAAGTTTGTGGAGGCGGGATGTAAAGCATTCGGTTTTGCGGAAGGTCAGTCCATCATGTTAAAAGTTCAGGCGAAGAGAAATACAGAGCGTTCCGAAACAGGTATTCCTGAGGGACATTTTGAAACCATTGAAGAAGCAAAGGCTTGGATTAAGGAAGAAGTGGGTATCTAGGATTATATGAAAACAGCGATTGTATATTATTCTATGTTAGGCAATACCAAGTATGTTGCAGATAAAATTGCGGAGCAGTTGGGCGCAGCAGATGAGGTGGATGTTATTAGAATTGAACCTGCGAAGGCTTATCCGGACAAGGGTTTTAAAAAGTTTTTCTGGGGTGGTAAAAGTGCTACCATGGCAGAAAAGCCGGAACTGGCACCTTATGATTTTGATGCGGAAAAGTATGATCGCATTATTTGGGGAACTCCGGTGTGGGCAGGTACTTTTACACCGCCTTTGAGAACTTTTATTGCGGAGAATCCTGCGGTAAAAGCAAAGCAGAGCGCTGTATTTATGTGTTCCGGCGGCGGTAGCGATAAGAAGGCAAAGAAGAAGCTGGCAGAGTGCCTTGGCATAGAAGCGTTTGCTGCGGAAGTTCTTTTATTTGATCCGAAGGATAATGTGAAGGATGAGGATGCCGGAAAGATTGAAGCGTTTTGCAAGGCGTTGATGGAGTAGGCGTATGGATAAGATTTTATCGATTCGAAAAAATAAGCAACTTATTTCTCTTTTTATTAAAATTCAGGAATATCAGAAAAGTGCAAATCGAACGGAGATTATTAATTGTGCTATTAAATATGCTTTGAAAAATGAAGTAAATTGGAGTGAAGTTGAGAAAAACAAAATAAGCGAATGCGATATGGATTATGAAAAAATTCCGGAATTTTTACAGTTTCGAGTTGATTATGAGGAGTATAAAAGAATTGTAAGTCAAATAAGAAAGACTTTTAAGTTGGAAAAGGATTCACCGGTTTCATATGTGGCAAAACTTCTTCTGATTAACTATTTATCCTATGTGGAAAGCGACGAATTTGTTGGTGAAGAAAATGTAGTAGAATCCATATTATATCCTGTTGATGAAATGTTGGAAGAGTTCAAAAAACTACCAAGCATTGATGATAAACTGAATGCAATATATGAATTATTGTTAAAAAGCAAAATAAAGAGATGATAAAAAGAAACACCGATGGTATATATACTGTCGGTGTTTTTTTGATAAGTTTTTGCTATTTTAAAGCATTTTGCTGTATTTTGATGTATAAAAATATAAAAATAAAACAGAAAAATACAAAAAGATGTTGACAAAGGAGTGAGCACACACTATTATATGTATAAGGCGGTGGTTTACACATAAATAATACACAATAATAAAAAGGAGGGATTCACATGAACATGAAACAGAAAGAAGAAGCGATTCTTCGCTTAAAGCAGCTTGAAGAAGCATTTGGCTTGAAGGAGATTGCCCGTAAAACATTCGAAGAGAAAAATAAGCCCTGCGCCTGCTATAAGGCGATTGCACCGGGCTTGAGCGAACCCGTAGGCGTTGTAACGGATATGCTTGAACCTGAGTGGCAGAAGAAGATTGCTGAGTTTGAAGCACAGCATGAAGCTCTGGTTTATTTGGTCTTGCTGAGTAAGACTGCTTGGGGGAAATTGATGTCGCTCTTGTATGTAAGCAGTGAAGAGTATGAATACGAGTGGGATATGGGTCGTCTCACAGAGGATTACATTTCTTCGTTTGTTTATAACTTAAGTGATGACGAAGGCTTCGGAGAAGCCGGTGACATTTTTATTACAGGCTACGACAGAACACTTGTTCGAATTGCGTAATCTTCACTCTGTACATAAACACTTTAGCAAATGGGAGGAGGGATTCGTCGAAGCGGCGGATTCCCGAAAACTCCCATGCAACTTATTATTTTATTTCGAGGAGGAAAAAGAAATGAAAAAAACAGAAAAAGAAACTAAAAACAGAACATTAAAATTTAGAAGTTTGAATCTTGCACAGTGGGGCTTCAAGCTGAGTACAAGGCCGCATAATGCTCGCCTGTTGGCTAATTTGAGATGTATATCCGACAGCTTATCGGAAGAAGAGGATGCGGGCATTATTTTCTTGCAGGAACTGACTCTCGCCAAACAGCATAAGTTCCAGAAACATTTAGAAGTAATGTTCCCGGAACATCACATCATTTATCCTGTTGGATATCGGAATGAACGCAATCCTAAGGCTGCGATAACAGTCACTTTGATTCCTAAAAAATTTGACCATAAACTGCTGGAACTGCCCGTTCTGATTGACAATGAGCCTTGGCTTAGATATTCGTATATAGAAATTTCGGGAGGCGGATTGGCCAAATCCAAATCCGTGCGTATCTTAAACATCCATTTACAGCACCTTAACTTACAGAACCACGCGGCATGGTATCGTGAGGCGCGTAAGAAGCAGAGAGAAGCCTGCCTTGAGGCCATCTATAAGGTGACGAAGGAAAATAACGATGCCGGCATTCCTTTTATCATAGGCGGAGATTTTAACACGATGGATGACAGCGATGATTTCAGCAAGTTCATAGAGCTTGGCATGCTGGATGTTATGCCGGAATCCGAGCGGGAGAAAGATACATGGGACAACCCTACAATCGGAGCTGCAAACCGCTTAGATTATTTCCTTATAAACGATGCAATGAAAGAAATTACGGAAATAAAGGAGGCTAAAGTGAACGATGACCCGATTCACCTCACAACCTCAGATCACGCCATGCTGGTACTGGATATGCTTGTTTCATAATTTATATGTGTTTTGACCCTTTTTATGAAAATCGGGAGATTGAGCCTTTGGTTTGGTCTCCCGGTTTTTATGTGTTGATGAATGATTGCATTTGCATTTGTGTTGATTTGTTTTATAAAAGACATAGATATGTAAAATAAACTATGTTATAATACTTAGTTAGGAATTAACCCATGGAAAGGAGCGCACAGATGAAAAACAGAATTGTTATCATTATCATTACAGTGCTCCTTTTGGCAGTAGGTGTGTATTTTGCCGGCATACAGATAAAAGAAGAAAATCCGGTAGCCTTTCGCGTGGAAGTCACTTCTGACGGACATACAGAGCATATCGATTATTGGCAAGGTCCGGACGGATGTTTTTATGTGTTTTTGCCGGGCTATGTTGCTTTTGAAGATATAAAATTTGATGTGCGGGCAAGCAAGGCTTTTATCAATGGAGAAGAACTAAAAGATGGCATGAGTTGCGCAGCTTTTGAGAAAAATTGTTTTTATGATTTCAGTTACAGAAGCTGGGGGAAAACTTATACCGGACAGATTCAATTCATGCAGTCTGCCAACATAGCGACAATGTATATTGGTACGGATTCCGGCAGTATGGATTATATCCACCAATTAAAAGGCAATGAAGAATCCGGTAATATGGTGTTGTATGCGGCTGACGGACAGCTGAATTACAGCGGCAGAATTGATTCCATGAACGGACGCGGGAACGATACCTGGGGAAATTATGAGAAAAAACCATATTCTGTTAAGCTGGATAATGCGGCGGATTTGTTGCAAATGGGCGAAGCGGAAAAATGGATTTTACTGGCCAATGCAAAAGATGCATCTAACTTAAACAATAAAATTGTGTATGATTTTGCGGACAGAATCGGTTTGGCATATTCGCCGGATGCGGAGTGGGTTGATTTATATTTAAACAATAAATACATGGGCTTATATTTATTATGCGAGCGTATAGAGACAGGTGAGTCTCGGGTGAATATTTCTTCGGCAGAGGCAGACGGCAGTTATATTGTCTCGCAGGAGATTGTAGGGCGTTTGTATGAAAAGGAAGATCCGTATTTCGTGACAGAAGCAGGCATAGGATTACGTATTCATGAGATGAATATGATTGGTAATCAGACAGAGCGAATAAGTTCATTGTTTCAGACGGCCGAACGGGCAATCTTGTCAGAAGATGGGGTGGATGTGCAGACAGGATTGCATTATACGGAAATCATAGATATGGATTCTTGGGTGAGAAGATACCTTGTCGAAGAGATTTTTATGAGTTATGACGCAAGTTATGGAAGTCAATATTATTATGGAAATATAGATGGTACAAATGATAAAATCTATGCAGGACCGGTGTGGGATTATGATCATGCATTGGCACGGCAAAGATTTATTTTGCCCGATGCCATGATTGCAAACAGAGAATATATTCACCGGTATGGATATACGCCGTGGTATCATTGTCTGTATCAAAAAGAGGAGTTCTATCAGCAGGTTGTGTTGCTTTATGAGACGGAGTTTAGGGATGAGCTGAAAACCTTGCAAGAGGTAGAAATAGATATGTATTTAGAACAAATAACTCCGGCTGCAATGATGAATCAGACGAGATGGTTTTTGGGAACAGAAGAGGATTTTGAGCAGAATGTACAGGATATTGATGCTTTTTTGACGCAAAGAGTAGCTTTTTTGGATAAGGTATGGCTGGAAAATATGCAATATTATACAGTAAGAGTAGAGGTACAAGACGGTATATTTTATACTTATTACACCGTGCCGGTGGGAGAAAGAATTAAGGATATGCCAACATTACCTGAAAGAGAAGGGTTCCGGTTCATGGGATGGTATGATGCAGATGGTGATATGCCTTTTGAACAGACGCAGATTATTGAGCAGGATATGCATATCTACGCCAAGTGGGAACCGATAGAATAATTTTAATATACAAATTTTGGAGTACGCCAAATGGATATACGAAACGATAATCATCCCATGTTTCGACATGAGATAAAATACTTAATCAGTACTGCCCAAATGAAGATGTTGCAGAATCAAATCAATCGTATGCTACCGTTGGACAAACATGCCGCATCAGAGGGTGTGTACAATATTCGTAGCCTGTACTTTGATGACTACGACAATCGGTGCTTCTACGAGAATGAGAACGGTACGGAACCCCGAGAGAAATTCAGAATCCGTATTTACAATCATTCCGCGGAAAGAATTACCCTTGAATGTAAGCGCAAGGAACACGGTAAAATTCATAAAAGCAGTTGCCCGCTGACGATTGAGCAGACGCAAACCTTGATGACGGGGCAATATCTGCGAGACATCGCGACTCAGCCTGAAGTGTTAAAAAAACTTACACATCGGATGATGACCACGCGCATGAAACCTGTTGTGATTGTGGAATATGACAGAATCCCTTATACTTATAAAATGGGTAATGTAAGAATAACCCTCGACCATAATATGGCGGCATCAACAGCGGTGGAATGCTTTTTGGATGAAGAGATTCCTAAGCGTCCCATTATGGGGCTTGGACAGCAGTTATTGGAAGTAAAATATGATGAATTGCTTCCGGATTATATTTATAATAATTTGCAACTGAAAAATCTGCGGCAAACCACATTTTCCAAATTTTATTTATGCAGAAAATTTACCATGATAAAAGGAGAACGACATGAGTTTTAAAGATATATTAAAAACATCATTTTTAGAGGGATATACCGACACCACAATCGGAACGAAGGCAATTATTTTAACCTTTCTAATCGTATGCGCACTTGCATTATACATTTTCTTTGTATATCGCATTGCTACCCGTAAAACTTTCTATTCCAAGAGCTTTAACATTGCGCTGGCAGGTGTTGCGGTAATTACGGCAGCCATCGTTTTGACCATGCAATCCAGCATTATCGTATCCTTGGGTATGGTGGGTGCGTTATCCATCGTTCGATTCAGAACAGCCATAAAAGATGCCATGGATTTGATGTTTCTTTTCTGGTCTATCAGTGTGGGCATTATTTGCGGCGCGGGATTTGCAGAGATTGCATTGATACTTTCTGTGGTAGTAACTGTGGGAATTCTCGTACTTCAGTTGTTGCCTGTTGCAAAGGCACCCATGGTTCTTATTGTGAATGCAGATTCTATTGATGTTGAGAAAGCAATTGTGGAAGAGATTAAGAAGGGAACCAAACACTTAAAAGTAAAATCCCGTAACATGACCAAGGATGCTTTGGATTTGGTAATTGAATTAAGAACCAAAGAAGGTGCGGAACTGATTCAGAGAGTTATGGAGATTAAGGGAGTAACTTCCGCTTCTCTTTTATCTCATGACGGCGAAGTAACTTTCTAATTTTATAAAAGCATAAAAACATGAAAGTCCGAGAAGCACATAAGGATTTTCAAGGAGATTTTATGAGTAATAAAAGAAAAACAGCGTTTATCATTGTCGCTGTCAGTGTTGTTTTTTTGCTGGTGTATGCATTTGTGTTAAAAAAACCGACCAATATGGTTTTTCTCAATATTCATACAGCGGAAGGACAGACGCAGGTAAGCTTAATCGAGCAACGCCGGGATTTTGGCGGCGAGAAAGAACTTAGAGGCGATGAATATACGGTAACTAAAGTAAATATGCAACAAAGTTACGGTGACGGTAAATACTACCTGTTTTTGCCGGAGTATCTGGATTTATCCGAAGTGCAAGTGATTTATACTTCGGAAGATGGCAGCAGTCCTAAGCTTATGTTTGACGGAGTAGAGGTGAGCGCTCAAACATCCGTACAATGTGAGTTGGCTGAAGGTGTAGAGCACACCATTCAACTTGACGATAAAGAATTGGAGTTCCTTGTAATGAAAGGGTCCGCTATTCCCAGTCTGTGGCTTAATACCAATGAGAGCATGGGCTATATTCATGAAAACCAGTCTCATACCACGGGCGGTAGCGTAATGGTTCTTTCCGGAACCGGCAAACCTGAGTATTCCGGCGCGATGGAATCCTTAAAAGGTCGAGGTAATTCCAGCTGGTATATGCTTAAAAAGAGTTATACTCTTAAGCTTGATGCGGCAGCTTCTCTTCTGGGAATGACTCCCGGTAAAAGCTGGGTTTTGTTGGGCGGAGCGTTGGATGTAACCTGCATGCGCAACAAAATTTTTATGGATATGGCGGAGAAAAGCGGGCTGCAAAACAGCATGGAGTCTCAGTGGGTTGATTTGTATATTAACGGCGAATACTACGGTTGCTATCTTTTAACAGAGAAAATTGCGGTGGCAAGCGGTCGCTTGGAAATCGGCGATTTGGAAGAACAGATGGAAGTCTTAAACGACCAGCCCTTGGAGAATTACGCTCCTTTTAGTATACAGGGCGATATTCCCATGAAGGGCTATGGTGTAGCCAATAATCCCGACGATATTTCCGGCGGCTATCTTTTGGAAGTGGAGACTTATTTACAGAGATATCATGAGGAGCCAGGCGGTTTTATTACCATGAACGGTAT
This sequence comes from Lachnospiraceae bacterium, assembly GCA_017624855.1. Taxonomy (GTDB): domain Bacteria; phylum Bacillota; class Clostridia; order Lachnospirales; family Lachnospiraceae; genus UBA3766. Next base: position 55,355 of record JAGAMF010000004.1, on the reverse strand, counting down.
TCCGGTTCTGGTAAAAAGTCCTCAGCATGTATCTCAGGCTCAGGTGCAATATATCTCTTCTTATGTGCAGAAGTTTGAAGAAGCCCTTTATTCGGAAGACGGATACAATTTGGATGGAAAATATTATCTGGATTACATTGATTTGGAATCCTTTGCCCTTCGGTACCTGATTGATGAAATCAGTAAAAATATTGATGCCGGCTTTTCAAGTTATTTCTTTTATAAGCCCCAAGGAGACGATAAAATGTATGCAGGCCCCATGTGGGACTTTGATACGACCCTTGGCAATAACAATAACTGGGGTGATTCTGCGGTGTTACAGGACCCTGCCGGTTTATATATGAATCGTGCGAATTGGAGCGAGCAGCTTTGGGCAAAGCCTGATTTCAGAGCGGAAGTGGAACGGCTTTATATGGAAGAACTTTTACCCTATATGGATGAATTGGTAGAAGGCGGTTTGGATGAGTATGCCGCAACTATTTACGATTCGGCTAAGATGGAGGGCGTCTATATGGGCAGGCCGGATTTGGACGGCGAGATTGATTATGTAAAAGAATTTATCCGGGAACGAAGAGATTATTTGGAGGAAGAATTTGCCGGTGAATGAGATAATAGAGAAGAAGTATCGCAATGAAATTAAGTACTTGTGCAGCGATATGCAACTGGCGCTTATTGAGGCAAGAATAAAACATATCTGCCATAAAGACGCTCATGTGGGCGCATCGGGGCAATATGCCGTGCGCAGCGTGTATTTTGATGATTGCGACAACAGTTGTTTTTATGACAATATAGACGGTGTAAATGTAAGAGAGAAAATGCGTATCCGCATTTATGATGGCAATATGGAGTATATCACCTTAGAGTGTAAGCAGAAGCGAAACGGTAAAAATCATAAGGATTCTTGTCGCTTAACCCGTGAGCAGTGCGATGCGATTCTGAAAGGCACTTACACTGTAAAAGAAGAGGATGCCGACTTGATTAAGAAGCTGGTGGCATTGCAGCAGATGAAATTGATGCGTCCCAAAGTAATCGTTCAGTATGACCGAACCCCTTATGTTTACGGACCGGGAAATGTGAGAATTACTTTTGACCGTAACATTTCAGGTTGTGGAAACATAGATGAATTTGGCAATCGGGATATTCCGTTAAAAAGAGTTTTAACACCGGGATATCATGTGTTGGAAGTAAAGTACGATGAGTTCTTTCCGGAATTCATTCGTAGGGAAATGGAGCTGGACGGCTTGCAGCATACTGCATTTTCCAAATATGCACTTTGCAGAAAAACCATAGGGTTATAATTTTTATAAAAAGAAAAGGATGGAGAAAAGATGAGTTTTTCAGATGTACTTAAAAAATCTTTTTTGGAAGGATTTGTATCGACGGATTTAACCACAACAGATATTTGTGTAACCATGTTGGTAACGGCATGCATCGGCTTGTATATTTATTTTATATACCGAATTATGTCTCAGAAGACCTTTTATTCCAAGAGTTTTAATATCTCTTTGGTAGCTCTGGCAATGATTACGGCAGGCATTATTCTTGCTATTCAGTCAAGCGTAGTAATTTCCCTCGGTATGGTCGGTGCGTTGTCTATCGTAAGATTCAGAACAGCAATTAAGAATCCCATGGATTTGGTGTATTTGTTCTGGTCGATTTCCGTTGGTATCGTCTGCGGCGCAGGACTGTTTGAAGTGGCATTGATTGTGTCCGTGTTCGTAACCGTAGCAGTTGTGGTTTTGGAATTTTTACCTGCGGTAAAAGAGCCGAAGCTTCTTGTAATCAATGCAAAGGATCCGGATGAAGAAGATGCAATTATGGAAGTGGTAAAGAAGTATGTGAAGAGATATAAGGTGAAATCCCGTAATTTAACTTCCGACAACATGGATTTGCTTTTACTTGTTTCCATAAAAGAAAAAGATGCGGAACTGGTAAAGGAGATTAAGAAGCTTTCAAATGTGAACACGGTATCCTTAATGTCTCATGATGGTGAAGTAGGCATCTAGGGTATCTGAAGAGATTATAGTAAAAGATTTTATATGAAATTAAGCATAAAGAAAGGACTTTGCGATTTGCAAAGTCCTTTTTGTTGGTTTTATGTATTCTTATGCGTTCTCTTTTTCCAAGAATTTATATACCAATGCGGCAAGTGCTGCACCAACCAAAGGTCCTACGATGAATACCCATACACATGCGATGGGAGCGGTATTTCCTGTAATTGCCGCCACAATTGCGGGTCCAAGGCTTCTTGCGGGATTCACGCTTGTTCCGGTTAAACCGATACCAAGGATATGTACCAAAGTTAAGGTAAGACCGATAATCAAACCGCCGAATGAACCATGACCTGCTTTTTTGCTAGTTACGCCGAGAATGGTTAATACAAAGATAAAAGTTAAAACAACTTCTACCAAAAGTCCTGCAACGATGCTGCCGTTTATACTGCCTAAACCGTTAGAACCGAAACCACCGGTCATATCGGTTACGCCGCCAAGTCCAAAGATGGCTGCTAAGATTCCTGCGCCTGCAAGAGCACCCAAACACTGTGCAACCACATAGCCGAAGAATTCTTTTGCCTTCATGCCACCGCTCATTAACACACCTAAAGAAACGGCGGGGTTAATGTGACAGCCTGAAATGTTGCCTACGCAGTATGCCATACCTACGATAACAAGACCGAATGCCAATGCGGTTAAAAGATAGCCGCTGCCCTGAGAGGGGTCGCAACCTACCAACATTGCGGTACCGCAACCTAAGGTGACAAGCACTGCTGTGCCGATGAATTCAGCAATAAGTTTTTTCATAAAAGTAACCTCCCTGTTTTGTATATGTCTCAAAAACTCACTATTACAGATATCGGCACATATTTTGTTTTTCTTTATATATCCATTTGTGAAAAAATATCTTGCATATTCCCATAAATGTAATAAAATATAATTGATGAGCAAGACAAATTCTGACAATAATCAACAACAGAATATTGATCCCAATAAGCCGAAAAAAATCATAAAAGGATTTGTGGATTTTGCAGGATACGGCTTTTTTAGCGTCGTAAATGCTTTGCGGCCGCCCTATCTTTTTATGAAAAAGAAAGCCGTCAAGAATCTGGAAATCAACCTGGCAAAAGGATTAAAATTTCCCTTAAACGGACAAGGGATGGGCGAATTGAAGGATTTACGCATCGGAGGCTATGACTTTGCCCACAGCGGTTGTGGCGCGGTGGCTACATTTAACGCATTGAGTATGGCCGGCTGTGCACCTAAAATGCACGAGGTTGTAGACTTTTATGAGCGTAAGGGTTTGACCCTGTATGGAAGATTTGGTGTGAATCCCGTGGCTGTAACGAGGTTTTTAAAAACTCAGGATTTGCAATGGAAACGATACACCAAAGAAAAGGATTGGGATGCCTGTATTGAGGAAGGTCAGAGTGCCATTCTGTTGTACTGGTGGGCCAATGCCAAGGGCTGTGCGGCTCATTATGTTGCCTTAGAGAAATTGCCGGAAGGAATACGGGTGTATAATGTATATAACACCAGAGATAAGGCATATGATTACAAAGATGTACAGACATTTTTAACTACGGGAAGTTATAAAAAAGTGGTTGCAATGTTTGTTATCGATACAAAGAAAGATAAGACTACTATATAAAAAACAGGAGGGTTATATTATGGGTAAATTTGTAGTCAAAGAAACCAACACAGGAATTAAATTTGATTTAAAAGCAGGAAACGGTGAAGTAATCGCTACTTCAGAAGTATATGCTTCCAAGGCAGCATGCTTGAAGGGTATCGCAAGTGTTCAGAAGAACGCTCCCATTGCAAATATGGAAGACCAGACAGAAGCAGATTACGCAACTGCCAAGAATCCTAAGTTTGAAGTGTATAAGGATAAGAAGGGTGAATTCCGCTTCAGATTAAAAGCTACAAACGGTCAGATTATTGCAACCGGCGAAGGCTACACAACAAAGCCTGCATGCTTAAAGGGTATTGAAAGCGTTAAGAAGAACGCAGTTGATGCTAAGGTAGAATAAGTAAAAAAGAGCCGTATCGTAGTGAATATCTGCGGTACGGTTTTTATAAAAAAGGAGGAATAAAATATGCCCGAATTATTGTGGCTTCCCGCAGTGATTGTGATTGCTGTGGTGGTGCTTGTCGTATTGTTTCTTTTAGGTTATGTGAAGGCTCCGCCCGATATGGCCTACATTATCTCCGGTCTTAAAAAGAGACCCCGTTATGCCATCGGTAAAGCTACCGTTCGCATTCCGTTCTTTGAAAGATTGGATAAGTTGAATCTGCGATTGATTCCCATTGATGTTAAAACCAGCAATGCGGTACCCACAGCGGATTACATCAACATTAATGTTGATGCTACCGTTAATGTAAAAATCAGTAACGAGCCGGATAAACTCCAGCTTGCGGCAGAGAACTTTTTGAATAAACCTACAGAGTATATTGCCAATGTTGCCAGAGAAGTTCTGGAAGGTAATGTGCGTGAAATCGTAGGTAAAATGAAATTGGAAGAAATGGTTTCCGACCGTCAGAAGTTTGCGAACCTGGTAAAAGAAAATGCAGAGCCCGACCTTGCGGCCATGGGTCTTGATATTATCAGTTTCAATGTGCAGAATTTCGTAGACGGTAACGAAGTTATTGAAAACCTCGGTATCGACAATATTGTTAAAATTAAAAAGGCAGCAGCCATTGCCCGTGCGGAAAGTGAAAGAGATATTAAGGTTGCTCAGGCAGCAGCTGACAAAGAATCCAATGACGCTAAGGTTGCGGCTGAAACTGAAATTGCTAAGAAGCAGACCGAACTTGCCATTAAGAAATCCGAACTTCAGATGGATGCGGACACTAAGAAGGCTATGGCGGATGCGGCTTACGATATCCAGAAGGAAGAGCAGCGTAAGTCAATCGAAATTTCAACCGCCAATGCGGATATCGCCCGTCAGGAACGCGAAATCGAATTGAAGCAGAAAGAAGTTGCCGTTAAGGAACAGGCTTTGGAAGCGGAAGTTAAGAAGCAGGCGGAAGCAGATAAATATGCAGCTCAGCAGAGAGCGGATGCACAGCTTTACCAGCGCCAGAAAGAAGCGGAAGCAAAGCAGTTCGAAGCACAGCGTGAGGCGGAAGCCCGCAAAGCGCAGGCTGAGGCTGACAGATTCGCAAGAGAACAGGAAGCGGAAGGTATCCGTGCAGTGGGTGAAGCGGAAGCGGCAGCTATTGCAGCTAAGGGTCTTGCGGAAGCAGAAGCTATGGAGAAGAAAGCGGAAGCTTACGCGAAGTACAATAAGGCCGCTGTGGCTGAAATGATGATTAAGGTATTGCCTGAAATCGCAGAGAAGGTTGCACAGCCTCTTGGTCAGATTGATAAGATTACCATTATTGGCGGTGGCGAAGGCGGCAACGGTGTAGACCAGGTTGCCGGCAATGTTCCCGTTGTTATGGCTAAGGTTTTTGAAAGCATGAAGGAAGCTACCGGCATTGATTTGGCTAACATTATCAACGCTGAAAGCTACGATGCCAAGGTTAACAGAAATGTTAATGTAACCGGGATTGAAGACATCAATCTTGTTGTAAAAGAAAACAAGAATCAGGAATAAAAGTTGGGGTTCCAATTTGTTTTTTGGTTTGGGTGGGGTATATCATGTTGCGTAGAGTATTTTACATTCCAACAGAACGCGCTTTCGCTCGGTTGTGAATGTAACGGACACTAAACTCACAAAACGAATATAATTCGTTTGTTCGTTAAGTGCCGACACTCACAAACGGTTCTTTATGGAATGAAAATATCTACGCAACACAGTTTACGCTTAGATACAAAAAATAAATTGGGACTTTTTGAGCTGTGGGCACCGGAAGCAAAGGATATATCGGAGTAAAATTAAGGAAAAGATAGCCGGGGATATATAAAAAGAGAAGTAAAAAGGGAAGAAGATTTCGATGAAAAGGAAGAATATAAAAAGAGAATGCGGATTGCTCGTGTTGATTCTGTGTATTGCCGGTACATTGACCGGTTGTGGGATATTGGAGCATTTTGATATTAGCGGCAATGCAGAGGTGGTTTCGGAGGTAATATCGACAGAGCCGGAGAGCAATACACAAGAGGTATCTGAGGAACTCTCAAGTCAGGAAGAAAGTGAAGATGTGAGCGAAGATGTTTCTGAGAATAGTGAAGTTGCTGAACCGGATGAGGAGGAACCCGCAGAAGATGAAAGTATAGCAGAACCCATTGTTGAATTGGGGGAAATTGCAGAAGCGGATTTGCATGCTCTTTTTGAAGAATATATAAGCAATGATGCGGCAGTATTGTTGCAACATTACGAAGAAGCGGAATATGCCTATTATGATATCAATGGGGATGGTATGGACGAGCTGGTGCTTAGAGAACCCGAGAATACCGTTGTAATTCAGTATCAGAACGGTGTATTGGTGAATCTGTGCGAGAACATGTATCATGCCACCTTGTTAAATGATGGCAGAGTGATGTGTTATGAGGTAGATGGGCATTATGAGTCTTATGTCTTCTTTGAGTATGATAATGGACAGTACAAACCCTCTTTGACCATGGAGCGTAAAGATCGAAGAGAGAACGGTTGGGACGCAGAAGGTAGCGATGATGAATATCTTATGGATAATGAGGAAGTGGAACCGGATGTATACACCGACGCCCATTATGAACAGCTAAGTGAAGTTGGATTCGCAGATATTGCCTATACAAGAATATCGTCTAATCGGATTCCCAATTTGCCTTATAAGGATGAAAAGGATGCGTATTATGCATTTTTAAACGGCGAGTGCGGCGTGTATTTTATGGAGAATTATCCTGCGGATACGGAGTATCTGAATATTGCCAAGGATTATGATTCTGCCTTTTATTTGTATGATATTGTGAACCGTGTTGTTAATGACACGGCAGAGGGAAATCGCGGTGGTTTCTTTGATATCAATATTGCAACAACGATAAAATGGGCGTATATCGATTGCGGTAACGACGGGAAAACCGAGCTTGCATTACGCGTTGATAAAGAGAGCGGTATGGATGAGTATGAGTTGACCTATTTTATAAAGTACATGAACGGTCGTCTATATGTCTGCTATGCCAAGGATGCATGGTCCAGAAGTCGAACAACCTTATGTAAGGATGGCTGTATTGTCAACGAAGGATCTTCTGGCGCGGATTACTCTTCCGGTGAAGTTTATTATCTGAATGCCAATATGGGCGTGGAAGAGGTATATGCGTGGTATATTTCATCACAGGTAAAAACCAGGCATTTTGGAGAAGATGCGGTAGGGCAGCAGATTTTGCAGGTAAGCGGTGAATGGCATGATGCAAATGAGCCGGATGATATACATTATAGAGATAATGTAAGTTACTGTGTCTATCGTGTTGATAATCAATTGTATTACATCCGATACAAGCATAATGATGACGCTAACATTGCATCCATGTTTGAAGCTTTTGATGAGGCCGGCATTCCTTTTTATAGCGAGGAAGAAGTTGCGGATTTGATTGTGGAACGACGACTTGCCTTAGGGTTGGATGCCCAGGTGGAAGAAAAAGAAGTCAATTGGAATATATTGGAACGATATTATTAAGAGGAATCGTGATTTTAAAAGTAAATCATTAAACCAAATGTATAGATAATGTGATAAAAGAATCGGTGCCACATAATTCGGCACCGATTCTTTTATTCTATACATCTCTATCCCAACATATCCAATATCTTCTGCTTGGGTGTTACGCCGGTTACGCGGTTTACCACTTCTCCGTTTTTGAGCACAATCAATGTGGGTACGCTCATTACCTGATATTTGGTGGCAAGCTCGGGCTGCTCGTCAATGTTGACTTTGCCTACTTTGAAGTCTGTGGCTTCTTCGGCAAGTTCATCAATAATGGGACCCAGCATACGGCAGGGGCCGCACCATTCCGCATAGAAGTCAACAAGCACCGGAACTGAGCTGTTTAATGCTTCGGTTTCAAAATTATCTCTGGTAAATTTAATCAATGCCATAATAAGTACCTCCTTTTATCGTGTATTGCCCGCAGGCATATGCGACTAAGTTTTCCTTAGTATTACCAATTTTTATAAAAATATTATAGCAAAAAGCGGACAAAAATAATAGATATACATTTATAAACAATTGGTAAAAATTGTGTGCGAAAAGCAGAGGTAAAAACAGCGGAAAGGAAAACGGTTATGATAAAAGAAGCGATGGAATTACAGAAAATAATGGAGGAAGATTATGCTTATCTTCATGCTCATGGGGAAACCGGATTTAACTTAACTGAAACAAGAGCATATGTAAAAAAGCGTTTGACTCAGATGGGTTATACTCCGCAGGATTGCGGCAAAGCCGGGATTGTGGCAACCGCGGGAACCTCGGAAACCGGTAAGATTTTTCTGTTGCGGGCGGATATGGATGCGTTACCCATTCAGGAAGAAGCGGAGGTGCCTTTTCGGTGTACCGGCGGTAATATGCATGCCTGCGGTCATGATGCTCATACCACAATGCTGTTGGCGGCGGCTAAGCTTATTAAGTATCATGAGCAGGAGCTTGGTGGCATTGTAAAATTCATGTTTCAGCCGGCAGAAGAAATCTTGGAAGGTGCCAAGGATATGATTGCTCATGGGGTGTTGGAGGTGCCGGGGAAACCGGGGAATAATCAGGAGAGCGGTATGTGTCCCGGCAGTATCTGTAATAAGCATAAAGTAGACGCTGCCATGATGTTGCATGTTATGACCGGAGTTCCTTTGCCTGCCGGTACAGTCATTGTTTCCGCACCGGGAGTCAGTGCGCCGGCAGCAGACTTTTTTCAAATCGAGATAAAAGGCAAAGGATGCCACGGTTCCACACCTCATCTGGGAGCGGACCCATTAACCGCAGCGGCACATGTGATTATTGCATTGCAGGAGATTGCCGCAAGAGAGCTGGCGGCAGGAGATGAAGCCATGCTCACGATTGGTGCTTTAAAAGGGGCAGATGTAGCCAATGCCATTCCGGATAAGGTGATTCTAAAAGGAACCATGAGAGCCTTCGACGAAGATGTCCGTAATCTGATGAAGAAGCGTTTGACGGAGATTGCGGAATGTGTGGCAAGAGCTTTTCGCACTGAGGCAATTGTTACCTACACGAGCGGTTGTTCTACATTGGTAAATGACAGGGAATTATCCGAAAAAACATGTATTTGGTTAAAAGAAATCTTTGGAGAAGAAAAGGTAATTCACAGTCAGGATGTGCCGGGGAGAAAGGGAAGCGGCTCGGAGGATTTTGCCTATGTGTCCCATGAGGTGCCTTCCGTCATGATTGCATTGGCAGCAGGAGATGTAAAAGAAGGCTATGCGTATCCTCTGCATCATCCTAAGATGCGACTTGACTCCAAGGCATTTGCTTACGGAGCGGCAGCGTTGGCAGAGGTTGCCATGCGGTATGTGAAAGTGTAGCATTTGCTGTATGTGGCTAGAATCAAAGCTGCACATGCAACATAGAATAATGCGAAATCCCGGAGAACAGTGTTCTTCCGGGATTGTTTTTGTAGGCATTTTTATTTCGTGTTCTGTAAGATATCCACCGTGTGTGCGCCGGCACCGATTAAATCGGCGCGTTCGCAGGTAGCAAGCTGATATTCAATAAAGTATTTGAATTCCTCTTCGCTTAACTGATTCAGGAAAGGTCTGATATAATTTGCGGGACCATCGGGCGAGATGATTTGAAGTCGTTTTAACCCCAATGACTCGTTTAGGTAATCAATGTCTTCTATGCGCATGTAATCATACAAATGCTCCGGTTCGGAGAGGGTTTTATAATCATCGCTTAAACGGCCTTCCTCTTTGCATTGCAGAATATTTTTTTCTTTAAAAGCAAAGGTGAGGACGCTGTATTCGTTCATGCAGTATGCCACCAGAATAATGCCGCCCTGCTTGGTAACGCGCATGGCTTCAGTTAAGGCTTTTATTTTATCTTCTTTGCCAAATAAGTGGTACATAGGTCCGAAAAGAAGGGTAACATCAAAGGTGTTATCCTCTAATTTTTTTAGTTTGGTGGCATTGCCCTGAATAGCGGTAAGATTGCCTTTTAAGGCATCGCCAAGAGCATCGCGCTTCTGTTTTAGGATGCCTAAGTTGTACTTGACCAGTTCTACGGCGGTAACATCGTAGCCTTCTTCCGCAAGGGCGATGCTGTAGCGGCCGGTGCCGGCGCCTACATCCAGAATTTTTACCTGGTCTGCGGGGATGTCCGCAGGAATGTATTTGTGGATGTATTTCATAGAGGTAATGAACTCTACCTGTCCGTGACGGGAGTTCAGTCGTTTTTCCTCATTAAATTTGTTGTAGTACAATTCCAGTTCGGTCATGCGTATTTTATCTCCTGATATGCCGCGCAATTTGAGAGCATGTCTGTTTGCGAGGCTTTTTATTTCTGTTTCGGGTTTTAGTATAGCATATTTTTATCTAAAAGAAATCCATAAATTTTCGTTCTTTTATGAGGGATTCTGTGGTAAGATAGAAAGCGGATAAAGGATAAGTGATTAGCGCGATGTGGCGAATGAATATTGCGTCAATCGGGAAAGCTGAGGATATTACAATGCTGATACGGTTTTTGATGGAGAATGAACCCTGTAAATATTATCTTAATGAACACGGATTGAGTCTGTATATTGTACATAACGGCAAGCAGTACCTGATAGATACGGGTGCGTCTGAATGCTATGCACGGAATGCCGTGCTGATGGATGTCCTTCTGACGGAGATTGATATGGCATTTCTTTCCCACGGACATTATGACCATTCCGGAGGTTTCGGTTTGTTTGCGAGAAGAAACCATAAGGCACCCATATATGCCATGGAAGGGGCTTTGGGCAGGTTTGCCTCGGATTCCGGAGGTGTATTTCATGAAATCGGAGTTCCCGAACCGGTTAAAGAAGAGCTTGCAAACCGGGTTACTTACATTTGTCGGGTTACTGAAGTGGCAGAGGGAGTTACTCTGGTACCCCACAGTACCGCGGGGACGGAGGATATCGGTAAGCGTGCAGGATTGTATCGGGAAAAAGACGGTGCATGGGTGGCGGATGATTTCGCCCATGAAATGAGCGTGGTTTTTGAAACCGAAGGGGAGCTGGTAGTCGTTAACAGCTGTTCCCATACCGGTTTGAAAAATATAGTGGAGGAAGTCAAGGCTGCTTTACCCGGTAAAAAAATAAGAGCATACATCGGCGGTCTGCATATGAAGGGCAAACGGGGGGATGAGGAGATTAGTACCTATACGCGGGAAGAAATAAAAGACCTGGCAGATTACATTAAGGCAGAGGGGATTGGGCGGCTCTACACAGGGCACTGTACCGGACAACCTGCTTATGAAATGCTTATGGAGGAGCTGGGAGAAGAAATCTTGGACCGGATGGAGATGGACTGGGGTGTTGAGATAAATGAGACAGAAAGTTGGAGCGAATCATGAAAATCTATGATGGAAGACCTGCGGATACCGCGGGAAGAACAGAGAAGGAAATTAAGGCGTACGATTTGTTGGATGAGTTGGGAATTACATATAAAAGAGCCGATCATGAGCCGGCACAGACCATGGAAGACTGCATTGCAATCGGGGAAGCGTTGGGGGCTCATATCTGTAAAAATTTATTTTTATGCAACCGTCAGAAAACGGACTTTTATCTGTTGTTAATGCCGGGGGATAAGGTTTTTAAAACCAAGGAATTGTCGGCACAGATTAACTCCGCAAGACTGTCTTTTGCAGGACCGGAGGAACTGGAACAATACCTGAATCTGACACCGGGTTCTGCTACGGTATTGGGGCTTGCTTACGATACGGAGCAGAAGGTGCGACTGTTAATTGACAAGGATTTGCTTAAGCTTGAATATTTCGGCTGTCACCCTTGTATGAACACATCCAGCATTGCCATGAAGACGGAAGATATGCTGCAGAAGTTCCTGCCCTATACCAAGCATGAATACACGGAAGTTGTGCTGGTGGGCGAGTAAGAGGCAGTACCCATAAAAGAAGTACAAGCGCAGGTTTCATATCACACAATGGTAAAAAGTACCAAAATATAATTGTCACAATAAAAAATCAGGTGTATAATATTTTTTAGTTTAATGACGATATAAAAGTTGCGGATTTTATCCGGATATAAGAATCAAGAAAAAATAAGGAGAAGGACATATGAAGAAGTTTTTGGGCGAATTTAAGGATTTTATCAGCCGCGGTAATGTAATGGATATGGCCGTAGGTATTATTATCGGTGGAGCGTTTACCAGCATTGTGAATTCATTGGTAAATGATATCATCAATCCTTTGTTGGGTATGATTGGCGGTACCGATTTGACCGGCTATGTACTTGTGTTAAATGATGAGGCTACACTGAATTACGGAAGTTTCATTACTGCAATTATTAACTTCCTGATTATGGCATTTATCGTATTCCTGTTGATTAAGACTATTAATTCCATGAGCAAGGCTCTTAGCCGTAAGAAAAAAGAAGAAGCTCCTGCGGCACCTACCACTAAGGTATGTCCTTTCTGTAAGAGCGAAATCAACATTGAGGCAACAAGATGTCCTCACTGTACTTCCGAGTTAAAGGAATAAGAATACAAGCGATGCGAAAGTGTACGGCCGGTTGTGGCAGTACACTTTTTGTATGATGCGCAGCTTGGGAAGCGGAAATTTATTGCTTCGCAAAACCGCGGGTGTAAGAGTGGGCCTTGCCCATTCATTATGAAATCAGTTATGAAAAGAGATGATGGCTATGCGTGCGAAAAAATATGAAATGGATATGTGCAGTGGCTCCATATTAAAGAAAATGCTTCTGTTTTCTCTGCCCCTGATGTGTTCCGGAATTCTGCAGTTGCTGTTTAACGCGGCAGATATTATTGTGGTGGGAAATTATGCCGGAGACAATTCCCTGGCGGCGGTGGGAGCCACCTCTTCCCTGATTAATTTGCTGACCAATGTGTTTATCGGTCTGTCCGTAGGTTCCAATGTTTTGACAGCAAGATTTTATGGGGCAAATCAGCAGAAAGAATTAAAAGAAACGGTGCACACATCCATTACGCTAAGTCTCATCAGTGGTGTGGGATTGGCAGTGATTGGTTGCATCGGTGCGCCCATTATTATGGGCATGATGAACACGCCGACGGATGTTTTAAAACTGGCTTCGTTATACTTAAGAATTTACTTTCTGGGTATGCCAGCAACCATGGTATACAACTTCGGCAGCGCTATTTTAAGAGCGGTGGGAGATACCAGAAGACCCTTGTATTATCTGAGTTTTGCCGGCGTTGTAAACGTTGTGCTGAATTTGATTTTTGTTATCTGCTTTCACATGGATGTGGCAGGCGTTGCTTTGGCTACGGTAATCTCCCAGTTTATATCGGCCTTTCTGGTGGTGCGTTGCCTGATCAAAGAAGAGGGCGGCATTCACCTTGATATAAAAGAATTACGGGTTCAGGGAGACAAACTCTGGAAAATCATACAGATTGGTTTGCCTGCGGGATTTCAGGGTACGCTTTTTTCCTTGTCCAATGTGTTTATTCAGTCTTCGGTCAATCTGTTTGGGGAAACAGTGATTGCAGGTAATTCCTCAGCCAGTAGCGTGGAAGGCTTCGTCTATGTGGCCATGAATTCCATGTACCAGGCGGCGATTTCTTTTACCAGCCAGAATATCGGTGCCATGAAGTTTGAAAGAGTAAATAAAATTCTCTATACGGCGCAGGGGTTGGTAATTGCCACCGGTGTTATTATGGGCAATCTGGTGGTGCTGTTTGGACGGCCGTTACTGTCTCTGTATACGGATAGTCCGGCGGTAGTAGAAGCAGGTATGGTGCGTCTTATCTACATTTGCAGCGTCTATGCCTTGTGCGGTATGATGGATGTTATGGTAGGCTCCCTTCGTGGTATGGGATGTTCCGTGGTGCCTATGATTGTATCCCTCCTTGGCGCCTGCGCTTTTCGTCTGGTGTGGCTTGCTACGATTTTTCAGATACCGGAATATCACTGCGTGGAAACTATATACATGTCCTATCCCGTGTCATGGACGCTGACTTTTATAGCGCATGTGGTGTGCTTTGTAATTGTGCGTCATAAAAGGGGCAAGGAATGGAAGGTTATGCAACAGGGGAATTAGAGGAAGAAAGCATGAAGAATAAGAAAGTAATAAAAATTGGAATTATCATTGCTATAATAGTTGCAGTTATTGTTGGAATTGGAATTGGAATTGTGCATATCCGCGATGCGATGTATGAGGAAGCGCACCGATATCTGACTTATGAGGAATTAGAACCGGGGCAGATAATTTTGGTGCAGGAATTGCATAAACAATTTGAAGAACACGGAGAAATGCTGGTAAAGGTAAATATATTGGATAAAGAAGGAAATAAGTATTCTGCGCTAATACCGGAGAAAGAATGGGAAGGCGTGGAAGCATTCCTTGAAGAGATGCCGGAGATGACAAAAACATTAAATTGTTTAAGTGTAGAAAGAACTACGGAAGTATATTATTCTATTACATACATGGATGCAAATGCAGAGTATAAATATGTACCCAAACCTGTACCGGATATGTACCCTTCGCCGTGCAGGCAATTTTATTCATACGGAATGCGTTACAAGGTTGATGGAACAGTTGAATGTTTGACAATCTGGAAGGAAGAAAGCTATGGTGCGTGTTATATTTTGGACGACCCGTCGGCAGATGTGATATATCGTGTGGTAGAAGAACCGTTGTAGGTATTGGTAGTTGTTTAGGTGATGAGGCGATGAAAAAATGAGTAGTAAAAAGATAGTTGGAATTATCATTGCTATAATAGTTGCAGTTATTGTTGTAAATGGAATTGGAATTGTGCATATCCGCGAAGCAAAGTATGAGGAAGCGCACCGATATCTGACTTATGAGGAATTAGAACCGGGGCAGATAATTTTAGTATTAGAAACACATACAAAGTTTGATGGCGAAATGAAGGTAATAATACAGGCCGTAGATAAAGAGGGGAATTTATATTCTTTATTGGTGAAGCAAGATGAATGGTTGGGAATAGAAGAGTCTATGAAGGAAATTATGGATGGCGTAACTATGTCTAATTATATTAGCCATGACGATATGAAAAAAATATACGAAGACATAGTAAAAATATACGCAAATGCAGACTATAGGCGCATTATGAAAGAGATTCCGGCTGTTGAACCCAAGCCTGTTAAAAAGGAATACTATATAGGCATACGATATAGAAATGATGGAACTGCTGAATTTGTAACTTTTTGGGAAGAAAGAAGGTTTGGGGAAGTATATATTATGGATGACCCGGCGGCAGAAGACGCATATTGGACAGCCGGATATCCTTTATAGATTTAGCTTTTGGCATAAAATTTGGAGCGGAGAGGATGAAAAATAAGAAGAAAATATTGGAATTATTTGGTTCATTTCTGCTATTTATAACGGTTATCATTAGCGTTGCATGTATTGTAAAATATGCGGCAGACCACAGATGTCTGACTTATGAGGAATTGCCGGAAGATGCGATTGTGTTTAGAATTCGTGAATCGAATGGTATTCAAAAGAAAGTATGGGAGTATGATGTTAGTGGCAATCTCCATATTAGTATATATGAGTGGAGTGATCCCTATAATAGTTCTACTGAAGAATTGATTAGCCGGGAAATAGTAGAAGAAAGTATATCTCCGAAAGAAGTGCAACATATGTATGAAACATTATTACGGGTTAATAAAAGTGCAAGAGAAGAAACATTGTGTGAAATGAGTTTACTTATAGAAGAATATTCCAGTTTCGCAGGCATTCGATATATGGTAAATGGAGAAAAAGAAACTGTTTCTCTGGGATCTGGTGAAGGTGATTTGATACAAAGGAGATTAAAGGATGATGACGCCAGAGAAATTCTTAATTGGTTAAAAACATTAAGATAAAATGTTTCCCGACAACTTGTATGAATGATAAAAGATAGCTTAAGTATAGAACGAAAATCCGAAAGACTCGAAAGTATAATCAAATGTAACAAAACAGATGATTGTAATTGTTAATATGTTCTACCGAAACATAGGAGAAGAAAGGTGGAATAATGAGCAAAAACAAGAAAAGAATAATTGGAATTATAGGTATACTAGTAGGCATAGTTCTTATTGCTGTTGTATTTGTAATTGGAATTGTGCATATCCGCGACGCGATGTATAAGGAAGCGCACCGATATCTGACTTATGAGGAATTAGAACCGGGGCAGATTATATTGGTGCAGGAATGGCATGAACAATATGAATATCATGGAGAAATGATGGTAAAAGTAAACATATTGGATAAAGAAGGAAATAAGTATTCTGCGTTAATACCGGAGCAGGAATGGGAAGGTATGGAAGTATTCCTTGAAGAGATGCCGGAGATGACTAAGACATTAAATTGTTTAAGTGTAGAAAGAACTACGGAAGTATATCATTCTATTACATACATGGATGTAAATGCAGAGTATAAATATATATCTAAACCTGTACCGGATATATATCCTACGCCTCGTAGGAAATCTTATTCATATGGAATGCGTTACAGGGTTGATGGAACAGTTGAATGTTTGACAATCTGGAAGGAAGAAAGCTATGGTGCGTGTTACATTTTGGACGACCCGTCGGCAGATATGATATATGGAATAGTCGAAAGTCCGTTGTAGGTATTGGTAGTTGTTTAGGTGATGAGGCGATGAAAAAATGAGTAGCAAAAAGATAATTGGAATTATCAGCACAATAGTAGGTGCATTTCTTGTTGTAATTGGAATTGTGCATATCCGCGATGCGATGTATGAGGAGGCGCACCGATATCTGACTTATGAGGAATTAGAACCGGGGCAGATAATTTTGGTGCAGGAATTGCATAGACAATATGATGACGGAATGAAGATAAGGGTGAATGTACTGGATAAGGAGGGAAATAAATATTCGGCATTAGTATCGGAGCAAGAGTGGAACGGCATGGAAGAATTTTTAAATGAGATGCCGGAGACGACCAAGACACCGAATTATTTTAATGCAGAAGAAACAAAGGAAATATACAGTTATGTTGTGCAGATGGATGCAAATGCTACATATCAGGATGTTTCGCCGGAAGTGTTTCATGGGGACGGAACCCCACGGCAGAAGGGATTTTCGTATGGAATACGCTATAAGGCAGATGGGATAGTTGAGTATTTGACTGTATGGAAAGAAGAACATTATGGTTCGTGCTTTATTTTAGATGATCCATCAGCCCATATAATACATCGGATAGTGGCAAATCCGCTTTAGAGAATTAGAAGAAAGATAATAAAACTATTTTACATCCTAAACCACAGGCCTTACCCGCCTGTGGTTTTTCATTGAAAAAAACTCCGAGATATGATATGCTTATCTATATGTTTTGGGTATAAAAACGGGTTACCGGAATGAGGGAGGATACATATGGCAAAATACGAATGTAAAGTATGCGGTTATATTTATAACGAGCAGCATGCGGGCAGACCTTTTGAGGAACTGAGTGAATGTCCGATTTGCAATGAGAGCAAGGCGAATTTTATCGCTTTGGATGCAGACAACAATCCTGTAGTGGAAGAGAAAGCAGAAGAACAGGCAGAACCTATGGAAGAGAAGGCTGCTGAGCCTTTTGATGCGCAGGAAGAAGAATCTGTGGAAGAAGTTGTATCTGAGAAAACAGAAGAGGCTGCTCCTTTTAGCGTGGAGAAAGAAGAGAAGGAAGAACCCTTCTCCATCTATAAAGAGGTAAAAGAGGATGAAGATGTAAAAGCATCTTCTGATTTTGTGGTAGAAAGAAGACAGGAGTTCTGGTCGCCTTTGCGTTCGGAACCTGAAAACAAACCGGTATCCAACAATACTACGGGATGGACCATCAGCAATGCAAGAGGTTCCGTTGAAACCGTAATCGGCGGAGAAGAGAAGAAAGAAGAGGCGCCGGTTGTGCAGGAAGTTGAAAAGGAAGACGATTCACCTTTTGGTAGTCGTATCGAAAGCTTTTATTCATCTTCTGAACCTGTGGGCATGTCTCACATTGTTTCAGGTGCAGATGAGGAAGAAGAGCCTTTTAAACCTTTGTGGAACAGCGGCGGCGGTACTGTTCAGCGCGTAATCGATCCCTTCGGCGATAAGAATGAACCGGTGGTTAAGGCTGAGAATATTGGCATGGTTATGCCTGCGGAAGAGCCTGTTGTGGAAGAGATTTTTAACGGGGAAGATGATGTGGAAGAGAATGCAACATCTGAGCCTGTTGAAGTAAAAGAATTCTTTGATGAAGAAGCGGTTGAAGCAGAAGAAGCAGAAGAACCTCAGGCAAAAGCAGTTGATGCAGTCATTTTTAGAAGTTATTCTGAAACGGAAGATGTTGCAGAGAAGATTGAAACTCCGGCAGCAGATGATGAGGATGATGTTTTCTTCGAGGATTTTGAGGAAGAATCAGAAGAACCGGCTGCAGAAGAACCTGTTGTAGCGGAAGAAACGGCTGCGGAAGAAATTGTAGAAGAACCTGTTGTTGAGGAAGAAACCGTAGCAGAGGAAGAACCTGTGGTAGAGGAGTATCCTTTTAGAACAGATGCCGAAGATGCGGATGATGAATTAAACGATGATGATTTCTTTACGGAAATGACAATCGATGCAGTGGTTGAACCTGTGGAAGAAGCTGTTGCAGAGGAAGAGAAGAAAGAAAGCCTCTATGATAATCCGGACTATATTGCATTCCGTAATATGATGGATGCGGCATTCCCTGAGGATGAAGAAGAGGAAGAACATCACGGTGATTCCTCAATTTCGGAAGAAGATGTATTTAAGGCAATTGATGCCATTGAATTTGATGATGATGTTCCCGAAGGTGGCAGAATTGAAGTTGTAACCGGAGAGGATGCGGTTGAGGGAGCAGAAGAAGCTGTTGAAGCAGAAGCGGAAGAAGTTGCTTCCGAGATTGAAGTGGCTGTATCGGATGAAGATGATTCCGTATTCTTTGATGATGAAGAAATTGATGTAATTCCTGCGGATGTTGATGCAGATGATTTTGTGGATGAATCAGAGGATGCGCCTGTTGAAGCAGCTGAGGAAGCAGAAGCAGTTGAAGAAGTAGAAGCAGAAGAAACAGTCGAAGCTGAAAATGTTGAAGCGGCAGCAGAAGATGAAGCTGTCGAAGCCGATGCGGAAGAGACAAAGACAGCCGAAGAGCCCCGCATTAAGTCATGGTCCTTCTTGGATGATGTGGTGGAAGCCGGAGCGGTTACCGGTTCTGCGGTGGCAGGTGTTAACTTCGTAAGCAAGACTATGGATGAAGTCGTGGAAGAAGAAGTAACCGAAGAAGATATTGAAGAATTGTTCGTTGATTTTGCAGAAGAGAAAAAAGAAGAGGAAGATCACGAATTTAAAGCTAATCTTGCAGAAGAATTGTATGAGGCGGAAGAGAGCATTTCAGATGAAATGCCGGAAGAAGAGTGCGTAAGCGAAGAAAAAGAAACCGCTTACTGCAACAACCTTGAGAAGATTCTTATTGTGCCTGCACAGTTGAATCCCATGCCTTTGCCGGAAGGAACGGCTGTGGAAGGTAGAACCGTACTGGGTATTGCTTCCGAGAGACCTCTTGTATTGGATAATCCTGTATTCTCTACAGGTGCTTACAACATGGTTCAGTACATTCCCAACAGTGGCTTAACCAGTGAAGATTATCAGAAGGCAGACGCTATTGAGATTATCGTAGGACACGGTAACGGAATTGAAAAGACCATCAACTCCAAAGAAGATTTGCGTCAGGTTGTTAACTTCCTTCGTCTTGAATCTGACGGATGTCCCATCGGTATTAAAATGGGTGCCGCAAGAATCGAAAGAGATTTGGAATTCTGCGTATTTGCAAAGCCTGATTATGTAGTACTGAATAACTTTAGTGTTGTGCCTCTTCCTTACGCATTACATCGTGCAACCAAATATCTGAATACGGTTCAGTCCGATATGGATATTGTAATTGCATTAGACGGTGCTAAGGATGCGGAAGAACTTGCTAAGATTATGGCTATGGGTGCAGATGTTATTGCATTGAGAAATCGTCCCGCAAATATGAACGAGATGATTGATGGCTTGAAGAATTATGCAAGACTTACCGGTCACTATGATGTGGAAGACTTGAATGTAAAGGATCTTTGCACAACAGACAGAGAGATTGCAGAGTATACAGATATTTATCATGTATAAAAGTTTAAATCAACATCTCCAAGAGAGATTTGGAACAAAGGTATACAAAATTGCATTAAGTAGTGGATGCACCTGCCCCAATCGTGACGGTACGATTGGGGTGGGTGGTTGTATTTTCTGCGCAGATACAGGTTCCGGCGATTTTGCCACCGAGGCGTCTTTGCCGGTTCGGGAACAGCTAAAAGCAGCCAAGGAAAGAATTGCGGCCAAGAATAAAGGCGGCAAATACATCGCTTATTTTCAGTCTTTTACCAATACTTACGCCAGCGTGGAGTTCCTGGAACCGAAATTCCTCGAAGCCTTGGAAGATGAAGAAGTGGTGGCGCTTTCCATTGCCACAAGACCGGATTGCTTGCCGGAAGATATTTTGGCAATGCTTAAAAGGCTCAACCGTATCAAACCGGTCTGGGTAGAGCTTGGCTTACAAACCGTAAAAGAAGAGACTGTGGAATACATTCGAAGAGGGTATCCCAACGAAGTCTATGACCGGGCGGTAGAAAAACTTCATGACATCGGCATAGAAGTAATCACTCATGTGATTATCGGCTTGCCGGGAGAGACGAAAGAGGATATGTTGCGAACCGTGGATTATGTGGTGCAGAGCAAGGCAGAAGGCATTAAGCTTCAGCTTCTGCATGTAATACAGGGGACGGATTTGGCGAAAGATTATGCCGATGGAGCTTTTAAAACCCTTGCGTTGGATGAATACATTCAAATTATTCGGGAGTGCGTTGAACGGATTCCTTCCGATATGGTAATTCACCGACTCACCGGCGATGGGAATAAAAAGACTCTGATTGCGCCTGCATGGAGCGCAGATAAGAAGCGGGTGTTGAACGAACTGAACAAAGCACTTCGCGAGGAATAATTATTTTAATTTAGCATGAGAATGAGTTCTTTTGAAAGGAATGGAGTAAACAGATGAAGCAGACCGGAATTTGCTATATTGTAGGAGGCGGAGCTTTTGATGCAAGCCGCTTTTATCCTTCAAAAGAAGATTATATTATTGCGGCGGACAGCGGTCTTACTTATATCGAGGAGGCCGGTTATAAAGCGGACTTGATTGTAGGGGATTTTGATTCCCTGGGGTATCGTCCTAAGGGTGCCAATGTGGTTTGCCATCTCGTGGAAAAGGATGATACGGATTTGGCATTGGCGGCGTCACTTGCTGTTGAAAAAGGATACAAAACCCTGTATCTGTTTGGCGTAGGTGGCGGAAGACTGGATCACACCTTGGCGAATCTGCAACTGCTTACGGATTTAAGTGAAAAAGGCGTGAAGGCCTACTGCCTGTGCCCGGATTGCACTATGACGGCCCTTAGTCGAGGCACCTTACACTTTGACAAAGAATATTACGGCGTGGTTTCCGTGTTTGCCGCGGGAGAGCGTGCTGCGGGAGTAACCTTGCAAGGCTTAAAATATCCTCTGGAAGAGGGCGTTTTAAAAGGAAACAAGGCCCTTGGGGTCAGTAATGAATTCATGGGCGTTCCGGCAAGTATTTCGGTAGCGGAAGGTGTGCTTTGGGTGATTTGGCAGGAGAGCATGGAATGCAAACTGCCGGTTATGATTTTGAAATAAAAGTATCGATAAAGAATCGAAATCAAAAATATGGACAAAAAAACAGAGTTAATCATAGATAAATTGCATAGCGACCGTTCCCTTACGGAGGAAGAATATGCTTATTTGATTGAGCATAGGGACGAAGAGAGCACATGTCGTTTGGCTTCGCTGGCAGTTGCGGCCCGCGAGCAGGTATACGGCAGGGATGTTTTTATCCGCGGGCTGATTGAAATTAGCAATTACTGTAAAAACGACTGCTTTTATTGCGGAATTCGAAGGAGCAATAAGGACTGTGAGCGTTATCGTCTTGGTGAGGACGAGATTCTAAGGTGTTGCGAAGAGGGCTACGACCTTGGGTTTCGCACCTTTGTATTGCAGGGCGGCGAGGATGCCTTTTATACGGACGAGCGTTTGTGCGGTATAATTCGCACCATAAAAGAACGCTTCCCGGAATGCGCGGTCACGCTTTCCTTGGGGGAACGAAGTAAAGAAAGCTATCGGCGTTTGTATGAAGCCGGGGCAGACAGATATCTGCTGCGGCACGAAACGGCGGACGAGAAGCATTACGCAAGTCTGCACCCAAGTGAACTTACCTTGGAGAATCGTATGCGCTGCTTGAAGGACTTGCAGGAAATCGGTTATCAGACCGGTTGCGGCTTTATGGTAGGAAGTCCCGGGCAGACGGTAAAAGAGCTGGCCAAGGATTTAAGATGGATTGAAACTTTTAAGCCGGCCATGTGCGGCATCGGACCTTTTATTCCCCATAAGGCAACCCGGTATGCGGATATGAAACCCGGAAGCGTGGAGCTTACCTGCTACCTTTTATCTGTGATAAGATTGATTCAACCGAATATTCTTTTACCGGCAACTACGGCGTTGGCTACATTGGATGATAAGGGACAGGAAAAAGGAATTCTGGCGGGGGCAAATGTTATAATGCCCAATTTATCTCCCATGGAGGCAAGAAGCAAATACAGACTCTATGACAATAAGGCTTACAGCGGTACGGAGGCTGCCCAAAATGTGGAAGACTTAAAGCGACGCATGGAGGAAATCGGTTACAAGGTAGTTACGAACCGGGGAGATATCAAGGGGAATTGACGGCAGTTATTTTTAATAAGGGAAAAGACATTTTAAAGCTTTTAGATATGTTATAAAAAACGAAAGAAATGTGAGGATACAACAATGGCAGTATATAATCCAAAGTCTTTAAAGGCAGAAGAGTTTATACATGATGGGGAGATTTTGGCAACAATTGAATATGGGGAAGCAAACAAAAACAATGTTGAACTGATTGATGAAATTTTAGAAAAAGCAAGACCGAAAAAGGATGGCAACGGGTTGGTATGCAAGGGGCTTACCCACCGGGAGGCGGCGGTGTTGCTGGCTTGCGAAATACCTGAGAAGGTAGAAGAAATATATAAAATTGCGGAAGAAATTAAGCTGGCATTCTACGGAAACCGTATCGTAATGTTTGCGCCCCTCTATCTTTCCAACTACTGCGTGAACGGATGCGTGTATTGTCCGTATCATTTAAAAAACAAGCACATTACCCGTAAGAAACTGACACAGGAAGAGGTTAAGGCAGAGGTAATCGCTTTGCAGGATATGGGCCATAAGCGTCTGGCCATAGAAGCCGGCGAAGACCCGGTAAACAACCCTATTGAATATATTTTGGAATGTATCAATACGATATACAGCATTCATCATAAAAACGGAGCCATCCGTCGCGTGAATGTAAATATTGCGGCAACTACGGTAGAGAACTATCGCAAGTTAAAAGAAGCCGGCATCGGAACCTATATTTTATTCCAGGAAACATACAACAAAGAGAGTTATTTAAAGCTTCATCCCACTGGACCCAAGCATGATTACGATTATCATACCGAAGCCATGGACCGTGCCATGGAAGGCGGCATTGATGATGTGGGACTTGGTGTATTGTTTGGTTTGGAAACCTATAAGTACGA
This sequence comes from Lachnospiraceae bacterium, assembly GCA_017624855.1. Taxonomy (GTDB): domain Bacteria; phylum Bacillota; class Clostridia; order Lachnospirales; family Lachnospiraceae; genus UBA3766. The sequence goes on along the minus strand of JAGAMF010000004.1, from coordinate 31,618 downwards.
ATTTGCAGGACTGATTATGCATGCGGAGCATTTGGAGGCTGTGCATGGCGTGGGACCTCATACCATCAGCGTTCCCAGATTGAAGAAGGCCGATGACATTGACCCGGATGAATTTGACAATTCATTGTCTGATGATAAATTTGAAAAGATTATTGCCTGCATAAGACTTGCGGTGCCTTATACCGGAATGATTATTTCTACCAGAGAGAATGAAAAGGTTCGTGAGCGGGTTCTGCGTTTGGGTATTTCTCAAATCAGCGGCGGTTCCAGAACTTCGGTAGGCGGTTATACCGAAGAGGAAAGACCTCATGATTCGGAGCAGTTTGATGTGTCCGATCAGCGTTCTTTGGACGAAGTGGTAAAATGGCTTATGGACAACGGACATATTCCTTCTTTCTGTACGGCCTGCTATCGCGAAGGACGCACCGGCGACCGTTTTATGTCTTTGTGTAAAAGCGGACAGATTCTCAATTGCTGCCATCCCAATGCGTTGATGACACTGACGGAGTATCTGATGGATTATGCATCGGAAGAGACGAAGAAGACCGGTTTTGCCTTGGTGGAGAAGGAGTTGGAGCGGATTCCAAGAGACCGCACCAGAGAGATTGCCAAGGAAAATATTGAGGCAATTAAAAATTCAAATTCCAGAGATTTCAGATTCTAAGATTTTAGAATATTTATGTGGACAGAATAAAAGACGAATTTTTATAGTGTTTGATTTTAGAAAGATTTTTATGGAAAGGAGAGCGACATGGGCTTGAATGATACCCCCTCCTCAGAGAGAATACATATCGGCTTTTTCGGCATGCGCAATGCCGGTAAGTCCAGTCTTGTCAATGCGGTAACGGGGCAGGAACTTGCCGTGGTATCGGATGTGGCGGGAACCACTACGGATCCGGTAAAAAAGGCCATGGAGCTTTTGCCTTTGGGACCGGTGGTGATTATAGATACGCCGGGGCTGGATGATGAAGGCGCCTTAGGTGAGCTTCGCGTTCAAAAGACACAAGCCATGCTGAAAGAAGTAAATCTGGCGGTAATGGTTGTTGACGGTACGAAGGGCATGCAGAAGGCGGACGAGGATTTGGTACAGTTGTTGGATGCGTTGAAGGTACCATACATTGTTGCTTATAATAAGGCTGATGAGTACGGGGAACAATCGGAGTCCGCAGACGATAAAGGCATTTGGGTCAGCGCGGCTACAGGATATCACATCCTCGAATTAAAAGAGCGAATTGCAGCTATGGGAAAGGCGCAGAAAACGGAACGGGTTCTGGTGGCGGATTTGACGGAGCCGGGAGATGTGGTGATTCTGGTGGTGCCCATCGATGAGGCGGCGCCCAAGGGGCGTTTGATATTGCCGCAACAACAGACGATACGCGAGCTGTTGGAGGCAGGCGTGATTACCGTGGTGTGCAAAGATACGGAGTTCGCGGATACTTTGAAGAAAGTGGGAACGAAACCAAAACTTGTGATTACGGATTCTCAGGCATTTGGCAGAGTGTCACAGATTGTGCCGGAAGATATTATGCTTACATCTTTTTCGATTCTGTTTGCACGATACAAAGGCAGTCTGGAAACATTGGTAGCGGGAGCGCGCGTTTTGGATACTTTAAAAGACGGCGATAAAATTCTTATGGCGGAAGGCTGTACCCACCACAGACAGTGTGGAGACATCGGAAGCGTAAAATTACCCGGATGGATTCGCAAATACACCGGAAAAGAGATTGCGTTTTCTTTTACATCCGGAGGGGATTTCCCGGAAGATTTGCATGAGTATGCGCTGGTGGTTCATTGCGGCGGCTGTACTTTAACCGAACAGGTGATGGGACGGCGTATGGCGGGGTGTCGTGAGGCATCGGTGTCCATGACCAATTATGGCATGGCGATTGCCCATATGAATGGTATCCTGAAACGAAGCATGGAGCCTTTTGGCACACAAGCGTAACGGAGGCCGGCATAAGGCATATAACGAATTAAGATAGGCTAGGGAGGCTTAGTATGACAATCGGGCGCGGAACATTGGAAGACATGGACGGCATTAACCGCCTTTTAAAACAGGTACTTATGGTGCATCATGAAGGAAGACCTGACTTGTTTAAGGCGGATGTGAAAAAATATACGGATGAGGAATTGGCGGCAATTATCAAGGATAACGAAAAGCCTATTTTTGTGGCCAGAGATGATGACGGAGAAGTTATGGGATATGCTTTTTGTGTATATCAGCAATATGTGAACAACAATATCCTCACGGATGTAAAGACCTTGTACATAGATGATTTGTGCGTGGATGAAAGCCTGCGGGGACAGCATGTGGGTAAAAAGCTGTATGATCATGTGCTTGCGTTTGCCAAGGCGGAAGGTTTTTACAATGTGACTTTGAATGTGTGGTCCTGCAATGAAGGGGCTATGCGATTTTATGAGAAATGCGGTTTGAAGCCGCAGAAGGTAGGCCTGGAAGTGATTTTATAAAAGCGGTTGCGAAGGCATAAGCTTGGAAGATGATACGATAGTAAGGTAATAAGGATAAAAGATATGTTAGGAAAGACCAAAAGACATCCGGAACAGATTATTGAAGAATGGTATTTTGTGGGAAAATGCGCGTTTGTACTTTTTATTGGTGCCATTATTCTGTTTTGGTGGAAAGGCGATGCTTTAATCAGCGGAGAAGGCGGATGTATATACAGAACCGCGTTGGGAATTTACTGTGCGGGTTGCGGCGGAACGAGGGCGTTCTATCACCTGGTACATGGCCATGTTATTAAGAGCGTGCTGTGCAATCCCTTTGTGATTTATTCCGTGGGAGTGTACCTGGCTTTTATGATAAACACATTCCTGTATAAACATACGGAAAAAATCGGAATTCGAAAATTTCCTATTTTAGGTTTGATCTATTCGGGAGTCGGTTTGTTGATTGTACAGTGCATTATTCGGAATATTTTATATTTCGGTTTTGGACTGACGGTGCTGTGATGTAGCTGAAGCATTGTTCTGAATGATTGGGTAAAAGTAAATTAAGAGATAAAAAAATAAAGAAAAGAGAATTGCACATGCAGAGGCAATTCTCTTTTTTATGATACTTTATAAGTTCAGAATATAATTATTTCGTCCAGCGACCGGATGCTCCGCAGGGCAAAACCAGTCCGTCTTCCGTTACGGGGAGACCGATTTCATTGGCTTCCACAGTACCGCCGAATTTCGAAACAATGGCAGTGTTAATCATATATGAAAGCACTGCGGGCTGAAGACCGGTGGTGTAGGAGTTGATTAAAAGGAATTTGGAGTCCTCGGTAAGCAATTGTGAGGTTAACTCGATGAAGGGGAAAATGGATTCTTCGATTTTCCAGATTTCTCCTTTGGGGCCTCTGCCGTAAGAGGGCGGGTCCATAATAATGCCGTCGTAGTGATTGCCGCGGCGGATTTCACGCTCTACGAATTTTACGCAATCGTCTACCAGCCAGCGAATCGGTGCGTCGCTCAACCCGGAAGCTGCGGCGTTTTCTTTTGCCCATTGTACCATGCCTTTGGAAGCATCCACATGAGTTACGGCTGCTCCGGCTTTGGCGGCTGCCAAAGTAGCACCACCGGTGTAGGCAAAAAGATTCAATATTTTTAAGGGGCGGTCGGATTCTTTTATAATAGAAGAAAACCAATCCCAGTTTACTGCCTGCTCGGGGAAGAGACCGGTATGCTTAAACTTGAAGGGCTTAAGGTTAAATGTTAAGTCTTTATATTGAATGGACCACTCGTCGGGGAGGTTAAAGAATTCCCACTCGCCACCGCCTTTGTTGCTTCTGTGGTAATGGCCGTTCTTTTTCTTCCAGCCCGCATGGGTATGGGGAGTGTCCCAAATTACCTGAGGATCCGGACGAACTAAAATATAGTCGCCCCAGCGTTCCAGTTTCTCACCGCCGGAGGTGGCAAGTACTTCGTAATCTTTCCAGTTATCTGCTATCCACATAATCTGTCTCCGTTTACTGATATATTCTATGAGAGCTTTTTACAATGCTGTTTCATCTTCCTATACATATTATAATACTTTGCGGTGGACTGCAAATACTTTTCACATTCCCGGAGTATTTAAAATCGTATAAAAGTATTTTGTTTACAAATTGATAATATTGTGATACTATAAGCTCGTAGTTTATTAATATTTTGTCTTTTAGGAGGAGTAGAAAAAATGGACGGAAATAACATGAATAATGAATACACATATGCAGCTGACAGCGTATATGATGCAGCACCCGCACCCGCAGGTAACGGTCTTGCAATCGCAGCTTTGATTTGCGGTATCGCAGGTATCATCTGCTGCCCTTGCGGTATTGTGTCTGTCGTAGCTATTATTTTAGGTGCAATGGGCAAGAAGAAATGCGCTAATACAGGTATGGCTCAGTGGGGTCTTATTTTAGGTATCGTCGGCGTGGTTCTTTTTGTAATCGCAGTTATCGTTTTTGCTATTTTAATTGCAGCCGGCCTTATCTCAGGAATGTAATTTACATAGGGTGAGTTTGCGAAAGATAATTTGCTTTTAAGCAATGTTTTATAAAAGAATGATGATGTTATTGAACAAACATGTATAGATAAGAGAGGAGAATTATAATGGACGGAAATAACATGAATAACATGAACGACAAGTCAATGGATAATATGAACAATGCATATGATACATATACTTATGATGCAAATGCAACATATGAAGCAGCACCTGCACCTGCTGGTAACGGTCTTGCTATTGCAGCTTTGATTTGTGGTATCGCATCAATTTTATGTTCTTGTGTATATGTAGGTATTCTTCCTGCAATCGCAGCAATTATTTGCGGTGCTATCGGTAAAGGCAGATGCCCTAAGGCAGGTATGGCTAAGTGGGGCTTAGTTCTTGGTATTATCGGAGCTGTATTGTTTGTATTATCAATTGTATTGCTTATTTTATCACCCATCTTGGCAACATTGGGATTAGGATTCCTTGCAATGCCCATGATGGAATATGAAATGTATAATTATTAATTAAAAGTATCAAGGGAGGCAGAATGTATGGTTCTGCCTCTTTTTTTATAGGAAGGTGTAAAAATGGACGGAAACAATTTTAATAATGGATTCGATCAGGAATTGGACACAAAGAAAAACGACACATATGACTTTGCATATGATGACTATGAGGAATATAATCCGCATAACCGGGGAAGCGGTTTCGCCATTACAGGTATGGTGCTTGGTGTTTGTTCCTTGGTGTTATATTGGTTGGGATCTTGCTGCACTCCTTTCCTTGGCGGCGGCTTGGCGCTGCTGCTTGGTGCTGTCGGTTTGGTTTTCAGCATTATTGCCATGAAGAAGCAGCAGAGCAAGGGCATGAGCATTGCGGGACTTATTTGTTCGATTATCGGTGTGCTGATGGGCATCGGTACTCTGGTTGCCATGACGCTTGTGGTGGGCGGATTAATCAGTTTAGAATTTTTGCTTGGAGTAGATGTATAGTAAGATTAACAGTATGTATGCGCGGTCGATATTTGGCGTGACTTTTAAAACGAATAAAAGCGGGATGTATATAGTATAGGATACATCTCGCTTTTTTGTATGAAAATGTTTACCTTATATTAATAGGGATAAAAGAGCAAAGAACTAATGTGATTTGGTTAAGGGGGATTCGTGGGATTTCCTATTTGGTTCAATTTTCCGTTTCGCAATATATGGCGACAAGACGGTTTGTTCCGACTAAAATGAGAAAACATACAACCAGTCGGGCGGTGGACAGGAAGAATGTCCGACTAAAACAAGAAAATATACAACCAGTCGGGCGGTGGACAGGAAGAATGTCCGACTAAAATGAGAAAACATACAACCAGTCGGGCGGTGGACAGGAAGAATGTCCGACTAAAACAAGAAAATATACAACCAGTCGGGCGGTGGACAGGAAGAATGTCCTACTAAAAAGAGAAAACAAATAAAAAGTCGGGTAACGGACGGGAAGAAAGTCCGGAAATGAACTCGGTTCCGCTGCATAGGGCTCATTGCTATGCGTATATATTCGATTTTAAGCAAAGGTGATCTCGTAAAAAGATACTCAACTTTACCATAAAAATATTTAGCATCTTTTTTATGGTTTAGCTAAATAATAACAAAACCACATCATATTGTATGGGTTTCTTCTATATATATGGGACAAAAAACAGTTTGTGAAATTCTAATAAAATTTTTTAAAAAAACTCTTGCACATTGCCCAAACATGTTGTATACTAACACTTGCTGTGGCATGATAGCGATGAAATGTAAGGTTGCTATCCGGCAAAATGGATAGGTTTTTACATGGAGCGAATGTCAAGTCAAGATACTGGCGACAAGTCACTGTACAAAACAACATGTCTACAACAGGTAGAAACGACGTGAGAGTCTTGGCCGATACGGTTCGGAAGCAATTCTGGGGTTGCGTAAAGGTTTAGGATACACACGGGAGAGTGTACAGTCACCGCTTGTCGTACTTAGATTTTATAAAGTGCGAAAAGGAGGCGACTTTTTTTATGGCAAACGAAGTAATGAGAATCACACTTAAAGCTTATGAGCATCAGACAGTAGATGCAGCTGCCAAGAAAATCATCGAAACAGTTAAGAAGAACGGAGCAAAGGTAAGCGGACCCGTGCCCCTTCCTACTAAGAAGGAAGTTGTTACAATCATCCGTGCCGTACACAAGTACAAAGACTCCAGAGAACAGTTCGAACAGAGAACTCACAAGAGACTGATCGATGTTATCAATCCTGACTCAAAGGTTAGAGAGTCATTGCAGAGCTTAGAAGTTCCTGCAGGTGTGTACATTGATATCAAGATGAAATAATTGATATTAATAAGGAAGTAACTAAAAACAAAAAATAAAAACCTTCTACAACTAGTATGCATCCGAACAAACCTCAGATGCCGCTGTAGTAGAAACAAATGGAGGTAAAGAAATGAAGAAAGCTATTTTAGCAACCAAAGTCGGAATGACTCAGATCTTCGCAGAAGACGGCAGCCTTATTCCGGTAACAGTTCTTCAGGCCGGCCCTTGTGTAGTAACTCAGATTAAGACAATCGAAAACGACGGTTACGAAGCAGTTCAGGTTGGTTTTGTAGACAAGAAAGACAAGATCATCAACAAAGATGCATCCGGCAAGAAAGAAATCGTTCATGCACATGGTACAACCAAGGCTATGCAGGGACACTTCAAGAAAGCTGGCGTTACATCTAAGCGTTATGTAAGAGAATTCAAGTTCGAAAACGCTTCTGAGTACGCTCTTGCACAGGAAATCAAAGCTGACATCTTTGCAGAAGGCGACAAGATCGACGCAACTGCAATCAGCAAAGGTAAGGGTTTCCAGGGTGCTATCAAGAGATTAGGACAGCATAGAGGACCCATGGCTCACGGTTCTAAGTTCCATCGTCATCAGGGTTCAAACGGTGCTTGCTCAAGCCCCAGCCGTGTATTCAAGGGAAAAGGTATGCCCGGTCACATGGGACACAAGCAGACTACTGTAAAGAATCTTGAAGTAGTAAGAGTAGATGCTGAAAAGAATCTGCTTTTGGTAAAGGGTGCAGTACCCGGACCCAAGAAAGCTTTAGTAACAATCAAAGAAACTACTAAGGCAAACGCATAATCGGGACGAAAGGAGGAACACACAGATGGCAAACGTATCTGTTTACAATATGGAAGGCAAGGAAGTTGGAAAGATGGACTTGAATGATGCTATTTTCGGTGTAGAGGTTAACGAACACCTTGTGCATCTTGCAGTAGTTCAGCACCTTGCAAACAAGCGTCAGGGAACACAGAAAGCAAAAACTCGTGCAGAGGTTTCCGGCGGCGGAAGAAAACCTTGGAGACAGAAGGGAACAGGTCATGCAAGACAGGGTTCAACCAGATCACCTCAGTGGACACATGGTGGCGTTGTATTTGCTCCCACTCCCAGAGATTATTCTTTCAAGTTAAATAAGAAGGAAAAGAGAATCGCTCTTAAGTCTGCTTTAACAAGCAAAGTTCAGGACGGTAAGGTAATGGTTCTCGATGAATTAAAGCTTGACGAAATCAAGACAAAGAAATTCCAGGAGGTTTTAACAAACCTGAATGCGAATAAGGCTCTTGTAGTAATCAAGGAAAATGACAAGAACATCGTTTTATCAGCAAGAAACATTCCTGATGCTCAGACAGTGGTTGCAGATTCAATCAATGTATATGACATCATGAAGGCTGGCACAGTAGTTCTTACCAAGGACTCAGTTGCAAAGATTGAGGAGGTGTACGCATAATGGCAGATATTAAGTATTACGACATAATCCTCAAACCGGTTGTTACCGAAAGAAGTATGGCCGGCATGGGCGAAAAGAAATATACATTTTTGGTTCATCCCGAAGCAACCAAGAATCAGATTAAAGAAGCAGTAGAAAAAATGTTCCCCGGAACAGAAGTTGCTCAGGTAAACACCATGAACTGCGACGGCAAGAAGAAAAGACGCGGTATGGTATACGGCAAGACTGCACAGACCAAGAAAGCTATTGTTAAGTTAACAGAAGGCAGCAAGGATATCGAACTTTTTGCAGGTATCTAATTGGTCTCAACTATATGCAATGAAGCATGACAATAAATAATCGATAGTAAAGGAGATAAAGAGATGGGTATTAAGACATATAACCCGTATACACCTTCCAGAAGAAACATGACTGGTTCGGACTTCTCTGAAATCACAAAGAGCACACCTGAGAAATCATTGTGCGTATCTTTGGAGAAGAACGCTGGACGTAATAATCAGGGTAAAATCACAGTTAGACATCGCGGTGGCGGAAACAGAAAGAAATACAGAATGGTAGATTTCAGAAGATTGAAAGATGGCGTTCCCGCAACTGTAATCGGCATCGAATACGATCCTAACAGAACAGCAAATATTGCGTTAATCGCATACGCAGACGGCGAGAAATCATACATCATCGCTCCCGAAGGTTTAACTGACGGAATGAAGGTTATGAACGGACCCGAAGCAGAAGTAAAAGTTGGTAACTGCTTACCTTTGGATAAGATTCCTGTAGGTACTCAGGTACACAACATTGAATTATATCCCGGTAAGGGCGGACAGCTTGTTCGTTCAGCAGGTAACAGCGCTCAGCTTATGGCTAAGGAAGGAAAGTATGCAACATTGAGACTTCCTTCAGGCGAAATGAGAATGGTGCCTATCGGATGTAGAGCAACAATTGGTGTTGTTGGTAATGTAGACCACAACCTTATCAATATCGGTAAAGCAGGACGTAAGCGTCATATGGGTATCAGACCTACAGTTCGCGGTTCTGTTATGAACCCTAACGACCATCCTCACGGTGGTGGTGAAGGTAAGTGTGGTATCGGTCGTTCCGGTCCCTGCACACCTTGGGGAAAACCCGCTCTTGGCTTAAAGACAAGAAAGAAAAACAAGCAGTCTAATAAGCTTATTGTTAGAAGAAGAGATGGACGCGGTATTAAATAAGCCCGCATAGTTGATAAGGAGGAAACAAAATGGCTAGATCATTAAAAAAAGGACCTTTTGCAGATGCCAGCTTACTTAAGAAGGTTGACGCCATGAATGCATCAGGTAATAAGCAGGTTATTAAGACATGGTCTCGTCGTTCTACAATTTTCCCGTCCTTCGTTGGACATACAATTGCAGTACACGACGGTAGAAAGCATGTTCCCGTATATGTAACCGAAGATATGGTTGGACACAAGCTTGGCGAATTCGTTGCAACCAGAACCTTTAGAGGTCATGGAAAAGACGAAAAGAAGTCCAAAGTAAGATAATTTTTGAAAGGAGGTTTTTATCCATGGAAAAGACAGCTATTAAAACAGGAATTAGCAGATCTAAATTTAAAAGAGAAAGAAATGCCAATAATAAGGAAACAAGACCCTCTGCAAAGTTATCTTATGCAAGAGTTTCTGTTCAGAAAGCATGCTTCGTACTTGATGCCATCAGAGGCAAGAATGTACAGACAGCTTTGGCAATCTTAGAGTATAATCCCAGATATGCTTCAAGCATTATCAAGAAGTTATTGCAGTCAGCTATTGCAAATGCAGAAAACAACAACGGAATGAACGTTGAAAACCTCTACATTGCAGAGTGCTACGCAAACAAGGGACCCACAATGAAGAGAGTAAGACCTCGAGCACAGGGTAGAGCTTACAGAATCGAAAAGAGATTAAGCCACATCACCATCGTGCTTGACGAGAAATAGGAGGAAAAGTATGGGACAGAAAGTTAATCCTCATGGACTTAGAGTCGGCGTTATCAAAGATTGGGATTCTAAGTGGTATGCAGAAGCTGACTTCGCAGATTGCTTAGTTGAAGACTATAAGATCAGAGAGTATTTAAAGAAGAAATTATACTCTGCAGGAATCAGCAAGATTGAAATCGAAAGAACTTCTGACAGAGTAAAAGTTAATGTGTTCACTGCTAAGCCCGGTGTTGTAATCGGTAAGGGTGGCGCTGACATCGAAGTTACCAAGAAGGAACTTCAGAAGATGACAGGCAAGAAAGTGAATGTAGACATTAAGGAAATCAAGAGACCTGACAAGGATGCACAGCTTGTTGCTGAAAACATTGCAGCACAGTTAGAGAACCGTGTATCTTTCCGTAGAGCTATGAAGTCTTGCATGGGTAGAGCTATGAAGGCAGGCGCTCTTGGTATCAAGACTGCAGTATCAGGCCGTTTAGGTGGTGCTGATATGGCTCGTACAGAATTTTACAGCGAGGGAACTATTCCCTTACAGACACTTCGTGCAGATATTGACTACGGATTCGCTGAGGCGGATACAACCTATGGTAAAATGGGTATCAAGGTTTGGATCTACGCAGGCGAAGTTCTTCCCGTCAAGAACAACCAGGAAGGGGGAGCTAAATAATGTTAATGCCTAAAAGAGTAAAACGTCGTAAACAGTTCCGCGGCAGCATGAGAGGTAAAGCTTTAAGAGGTAACACAATCTCTTACGGTGAATTCGGTATCGTTGCTATGGAACCCTGTTGGATTAGATCTAACCAGATTGAAGCAGCCCGTATTGCTATGACTCGTCATATCAAGCGTGGTGGTAAAGTTTGGATTAAGATTTTCCCCGACAAACCTGTAACTACTAAACCTGCTGAAACTCGTATGGGTTCCGGTAAAGGAACACTTGAATACTGGGTAGCAGTTGTTAAGCCGGGCCGTGTTATGTTCGAGATTTCCGGCGTAAACGAAGAAGTTGCTAGAGAAGCTTTACGTCTTGCAACACACAAGCTTCCTTGTAAGTGTAAGATCGTTTCTAAAGCAGACTTGGAAGGCGGTGTATCAAATGAAAACTAATAAGTATGTAGAAGATTTAAAAGCAAAATCCCCTGCAGAATTAGCTCAGGCGTTAGTTGATGCTAAGAAAGAACTTTTCAATTTGAGATTCCAGAATGCTACAAATCAGTTAGACAATACTTCAAGAATTAAAGAAGTGAGAAAGAACATTGCTAGAATTCAGACAGTTATAACTGAAAAAGCTAAGGAACAGCAGGCCTAAGAATTGGGCTGTGATAATTGAGAAAGGAGAACAGCTGTGGAAAGAAATTTAAGAAAAGTGCGTACCGGTAAGGTAGTCAGCAATAAAATGGATAAAACAATCGTTGTTGCAGTTGAAAACCATGTAAAGCATCCTCTTTACGGCAAGATCGTTAAGAAGACTTACAAGTTAAAAGCTCATGATGAAAAGAATGAGTGCAACATCGGTGATACCGTAAAAGTTGTCGAAACAAGACCTTTATCAAAAGATAAGAGATGGAGACTTGTTGAGATTATTGAAAGAGTAAAATAAGTTTAGACTTATTCTCAAGAATTTGGAAGGAGAAAATAGCATGGTTCAGCAAGAAAGCAGATTGAAAGTTGCTGACAATACCGGTGCAAAAGAATTACTTTGCATCCGTGTTGTAGGCGGTTCAACAAGAAGATATGCAAATATTGGTGATGTTATCATTGCTTCTGTTAAAGATGCAACACCCGGCGGTGTTGTCAAAAAAGGCGATGTAGTAAAGGCCGTTGTGGTTCGTACCGTTAAAGGTGCTCGTCGTAAAGACGGTTCTTACATTAAATTTGATGAAAATGCTGCAGTTATCATTAAAGATGACAAGACCCCGAGAGGAACTCGTATTTTCGGGCCCGTAGCAAGAGAGCTTCGTGAGAAACAGTATATGAAGATCGTTTCTCTGGCTCCCGAAGTATTATAAGGAGGTGCCGGAAGATGTCTATGATGAAGATTAAGAAGGGCGATACAGTTAAGGTTATTGCCGGAGCTTCTAATGGTAAAGAAGGAAAAGTTATTTCTGTTGATCCTAAGAAGGGTAAAGTAATCGTTGAAGGCGTTAATGTAGTAAGCAAGCATTCTAAGCCTTCTGCTGCTAATCCTAACGGTGGAATTATTCAGAAAGAAGCGCCTATTGATATTTCAAACGTAATGCTCGTTCACAAGGGAAAAGCTACAAGAGTAGGTTTCAAAGTTGAGGATGGCAAAAAAGTACGTGTTGCTAAGGCAACAGGCGAAGTAATTGATTAATTCTAAGGAAGGAGGCAAAAACGGTGAGTAGACTTAAAGATTTATACAAGAATGAAATCGTTGACGCGATGACAAAGAAGTTTGGCTACAAGAATGTTATGGAAGTTCCCAAGCTTGACAAGATTGTTATCAACATGGGCGTTGGCGAAGCTAAAGATAATGCAAAAGCACTTGAATCTGCTGTAAGAGATATGGAAATTATCTCAGGCCAGAAGGCTGTTCTTACAAAGGCTAAAAATTCAGTTGCTAACTTCAAAATCCGTGAAGGCATGAACATCGGTTGTAAGGTAACTCTTCGTGGTGACAAGATGTACGAATTCTTAGATCGTCTTGTAAACCTTGCATTACCTCGTGTACGTGACTTTAGAGGTGTTAACCCTAACGCATTCGATGGTAGAGGTAACTACGCTCTTGGTATCAAAGAGCAGCTTATCTTCCCTGAAATCGAATATGATAAGGTAGATAAAGTAAGAGGTATGGATGTTATCTTCGTAACAACAGCTAACACTGACGAAGAAGCTCGCGAGTTATTAAGACTTTTCAACATGCCGTTTGCAAAATAAACAGTTGTCGTAAATTAAAGGAGGTATAAATTCATGGCTAAAACAGCAATGAAGATTAAGCAGCAGCGTACAAAGAAATTCGCTGTAAGAGAATACAATCGTTGCAGAATCTGTGGTCGTCCTCATGCATATTTAAGAAAATACGGTATCTGTCGTATTTGCTTTAGAGAATTGGCATACAAAGGTCAGATTCCCGGAGTTAAGAAATCAAGCTGGTAAGATCACGAGATAAATTTTAAAGGAGGCAAAATCAATGACAATGAGCGATCCTATTGCAGATATGCTTACAAGAATTCGTAATGCAAATGCTGCAAAGCATGATACAGTAGATGTGTCTTCTTCTAAGATGAAGCTTGCTATCGCAAAGATTCTTTTAGATGAAGGTTATATTAAAGCCTACGATATTATTGAAGACGGTAATTTTAAGACAATTCGCATCACCTTAAAGTATGGTGTGGATAAGAACGATAAGATTATCACAGGCATTAAGAGAATTTCTAAGCCCGGTCTTCGTGTATACGCTGGCAAAGATGAGTTACCTAAGGTACTCGGTGGACTTGGTGTAGCAATTATTTCTACAAACCAGGGTGTTATCACAGATAAGGAAGCTAGAAAGTTAAATGTTGGTGGTGAAGTTTTAGCCTTCGTTTGGTAGGCCGCAGACAAAATCAAGTACGAACGAAGTGAGTATTTGATTTTGAATGGCCGTACATCGAGAAAATGTCAAGTGGCGTAGCTACGACGGCTGCGTGGCAGACGATTTTCGAGATGGTGTACAGGAAGACTATAAATTCACTTAGTATTATAAGGAGGTACGGGCATGTCACGTATAGGAAGAATGCCAATCGCGATTCCTGCAGGTGTTACTGTAGAAGTTGCAGAAAATAACAAAGTGACTGTAAAAGGTCCTAAGGGTACTCTTGAAAGAGTTTTACCCGCAGAAATGGAAATCAAAGTTGAAGGTGCTGAAGTAGTTGTTTCAAGACCTAACGACTTAAAGAAAATGAAATCTTTACATGGTCTTACAAGAACCTTGGTTAACAACATGGTTGTTGGTGTTACATCAGGCTACGAGAAGAAGCTTGAAGTAAACGGTGTTGGTTACAAGGTAGCTAAGGCAGGAAAGAAGCTTACATTAAGCTTAGGATTCTCTCATCCGGTTGAAATGATTGATCCCGAAGGCATCGAAACAGTTGTTGACGGTAATGTCATTGTAGTTAAGGGTATTGACAAAGAAAAAGTTGGCCAATTCGCAGCTGAAATCAGAGACAAGAGAAGACCTGAACCTTACAAGGGCAAGGGTATCAAGTATGCTGATGAAGTTATCAGACGTAAAGTTGGTAAGACTGGTAAGAAATAGGTAAGGAGAGTGTAAAATGGTTAGTAAAGAATCAAGATCAAAAATTCGTGTACAGAAACACAGAAGAATGCGTAACCGTTTCAGCGGCACTGCTGAAAGACCTCGTTTGGCTGTGTTCAGAAGTAATAATCATATGTATGCTCAAATTATCGACGATACAGTTGGTAACACTTTAGTAGCAGCATCTACATTGGATAAGGATGTAAAAGCTGAGCTTGAGAAGACCAACAACGTTGAAGCAGCAGCATACTTAGGAAAAGTAATTGCAAAGAAAGCATTGGATAAGGGCATTACCACAGTAGTCTTTGATAGAGGCGGCTTTATATATCAGGGTAAAATTGCAGCTTTAGCTGATGCAGCCAGAGAAGCTGGCTTAGAATTCTAGGAAAGGGAGGATAAGAACACATGGGACGCACATTAATCGATCCTACACAGTTAGGTGATTTAAAAGAAAAAGTTGTAACAATTAAGCGTGTAACTAAGGTTGTTAAAGGTGGTCGTAACTTCCGTTTCACAGCTTTGGTAGTAGTGGGAGACGGCAACGGACATGTAGGTGCCGGTCTTGGTAAAGCTACTGAAATTCCCGAAGCAATCCGTAAGGGAAAAGAAGATGCTATGAAGAGAATGGTTAGCGTAGCATTAGATGATAACAAGAGTATCACACATGACTTCATCGGTAAGTTCGGTTCTGCATCAGTTCTTTTAAAGAGAGCTCCTGAAGGTACCGGTATCATCGCCGGTGGTCCTGCTCGTATCGTTTGTGAACTTGCAGGTATTAGCAACATCCGTACTAAATCATTAGGCTCTAACAATAAGCAGAATGTTGTTCTTGCAACCATCGAAGGTTTAAGCAAATTAAAGAGTCCTGAAGATGTAGCAAGAAATCGCGGTAAGTCAGTTGATGAAATCTTGGCTTAAGACATTTCTTTTAGAATAGAAAGGAGTCTGAAATGGCAGATAAGATGTTAAAAGTCACATTGGTAAAGTCTACAATCGGTGCTGTTCCCAAGCACAAAAAGACTGTTGAAGCAATGGGATTGACTAAGTTAAATAAGACTGTTCTTTTGCCTGACAATGCAGCAACAAAGGGACAGATTCAGCAGGTAGGTTACCTGTTAAAAGTTGAGGAAGCATAAGAATACAAGAAGGAGGTGTCACAATGGAATTATCTAATTTAAGACCCGCAGATGGCTCAAAACATAGTGATAATTTTAGAAGAGGTCGTGGACACGGTTCAGGAAACGGTAAGACCGCAGGTAAGGGACACAAGGGACAGAAAGCTCGTTCCGGAGCACCCAGACCCGGTTTCGAAGGTGGACAGATGCCTTTATACAGACGTATTCCTAAGAGAGGTTTCACTAACAGAAACACTAAGGAAATCGTTGGAATCAATGTTTGCGCTCTTGAATGTTTCGATAATGGCAGTGTTGTAACTGTAGATGCTCTCATCGAAAAGGGAATCGTTAAGAATCCCAAAGATGGAGTTAAGATTTTAGGAAACGGTGAACTTACCAAGAAACTTACTGTTCAGGTAAATGCGTTCAGTGAGGCAGCAAAGGAAAAGATTGAAGCCGTAGGTGGAACAGTAGAGGTGATTTAGTGTTTAAAACATTCATCAATGCTTTTAAAATTAAAGAAGTCAGAAATAAACTGTTATATACCTTTATGATGTTATTAATCATCCGTTTCGGATGTCAGATTTCTGCTCCCGGTGTAGATCAGGAGTATGTAAAGGCTGTATGGTCAATGATGTTTGGTGAGGGTGCGGAAGGTTTAGGTATTGTAAATGCCTTTACCGGCGGTTCATTGTTACAGATGTCAATCTTTGCTTTGAACATTACCCCCTACATCACATCATCCATCATTATGCAGTTGATGACGATTGCAATTCCTGCACTTGAGGAAATGCAGAAAGAGGGAGAAGAAGGCCGTAAAAAAATCGCTTCGATTTCCCGTTATGTAACGGTTGGTCTTGCAATTGTAGAATCCGGCGCTATGGCAATCGGTTTCGGTAGCCAGGGATTGTTGGAAAACTACAATGTATTGAATGTAATTGCCGTAATTGTTGCTATGACAGCAGGTAGTACATTATTGATGTGGTTCGGTGAGAGAATTAACGAAAACGGTGTCGGAAACGGTATCTCTGTTATTCTTGCCATCAATATTATTTCATCCTTCCCTCAGGATGTTATGACTCTTTATGAGAAATTCGTTAAGGGTAAGACAGTTGCGATTGCAGCTCTCTCAGTAGTAATTATTGTTGCAGTAATCATTGCAATGATCATACTGGTTATTTTCTTGAGCAACGGTGTTCGTAAGATTCCCGTACAGTATGCTCAGAAGGTACAGGGCCATAATCGCATGATGGGCAGAAATGCCAGCGTGATTCCCGTGCGTGTAAATACCGCCGGTGTTATCCCTGTAATTTTTGCATCATCTATTTTAACCTTCCCCATTATTATTTCAAACATGTTGAAATATGACGGCACCGGCTGGTGGGGTGAATGCCTTAAGTATTTGAATTCAAACTTTTGGTTTAATCCGGAACAGATGCAGTACACAATCGGTTTAATCCTTTATGTTGTAATGGTAGTATTTTTTGCCTACTTCTACACATCAATTTCATTTAATCCGATTGAAATGGCGAACAACATGAAAAAAAGCGGTGGCTTCATTCCCGGTATTCGTCCCGGTAAGCCCACAACCGAATATCTGAATAAAGTTTTAAATCGTATTATCTTTATCGGAGCGGTTGGCTTGATCATCGTAGCAATCATACCTTACATCTTTAACGGTGTATTCGGTGCGCAGGTATCCTTCGGTGGAACCAGTATCATCATCGTAGTAGGTGTTATTGTAGAAACGGTTAAGCAGGTTGAGTCACAGATGCTTGTTCGTAACTATAAGGGATTTTTAAACGACTAATAAAGTTTTGGACCGGGGCACACCGTTTTTAGCGGCGTGTCTTGTCCTATTCTTTTATAAAAGTAAAAGAATTTGTTCCTATACAACTGTATAGATGAAGAAAGGAACAGAAAATGAAAATTATTATGTTAGGTGCTCCCGGTGCAGGTAAGGGTACACAGGCAAAAATGATTGCCGACAAGTACACAATCCCTCATATTTCCACCGGTGATATTTTCAGAGCTAATATCAAAAACGGCACTGCTCTCGGTATGGAAGCCAAAGGCTACATGGATCAGGGTAAATTGGTTCCCGATGAGTTGACCGTAAAAATTCTGTTGGATAGAGTTGCGCAGGATGATTGCAAGAACGGATATGTTCTGGATGGTTTTCCCCGTACAATTCCTCAGGCAGAAGTGCTTGACAAGGCGTTAACAGAATTAAATGATAAAATTGATTTTGCAATCAATGTTGATGTTCCCGATGAGAACATTATCAGAAGAATGTCAGGAAGACGCGCATGCTTAAGCTGCGGTTCTACATACCACATTGAACATGTTCCTCCCAAGAAGGAAGGTATCTGTGACAGATGCGGTAGCGAATTGATTCTTCGTGATGATGACAAAGAGGAAACCGTTAAGAATCGTCTTACGGTTTATCATGAGCAGACACAGCCCCTCATTGATTTCTACACAGCAAAGGGCGTGTTAAAAGATGTAGACGGTACACAGGATATGCAGGTTGTGTTTGACAATATCATTGCATGTCTTGAACAGTAAAAGGAATTGTTTGATTCCAAATGATTTTTGATTTATAATTGCATATGAACCACCGCAAGGTGAATGCTTTGCGGTGGGTTTTGCATGAAATAAAAACGGAGGAAAGGTAGAGATGGCTGTATCAATTAAGTCCGCAAGAGAAATCGAGTTGATGAGAGAAGCAGGAAGAATTCTTGCTATGGTGCATGAGGAGCTTGGAAAAGCAATTCATCCCGGAATGTCAACTTTGGAAATTGATATTCTCGGCGAGAGATTGATTCGCAGTTATGATTGTATTCCTAATTTCCTTCATTATAACGGATACCCCGCATCCATCTGTGTGTCTGTGAACGAAGAGGTCGTACACGGCATACCCAATAAGAAGCGCATCTTAAAAGAAGGCGATATCGTAAGCCTTGATGCGGGATTGATTTATAAAGGATATCATTCCGATGCTGCAAGAACCTATGCGGTTGGCAAGGTTGCACCTGAGGTTCAGAAGCTGATGGATGAAACCAAAAACAGTTTTTATGCCGGAATCAAAATGGCTAAGGCGGGAAATCATCTTCATGACATTTCCAATGCTATTGATGCGTACATCAGTCAGTTTGGATACGGTATTGTAAGAGAATTGGTAGGACACGGAATCGGAACACAGTTACATGAAGATCCCCAGATTCCCAATTTTGCTCAGGAGAGAAGAGGAATTAAACTTCGCCCCGGAATGACTCTGGCAATTGAGCCTATGATCAATTTGGGAAGAGCAGATGTGGAATTTCTGGATGATGATTGGACTGTTGTGGCTGCAGACGGACTTCCTTCCGCTCACTATGAAAATACGATTCTGATTACGGAAGGCGAACCGGAAATTTTAACACTTTTAAAATAAGAGGTGGCAGATGAACGGCAGAATAGCAGTTTCCAAAGCAGGGCATGACGCCGGAAAGGCATATGTTATAGTCGGATGCGATCGGGAGTTTTTGCTTCTGGCAGACGGTATCGGACGAAAACTTGGTAATCCCAAACGGAAGAATCTAAGACATGTTGAAGTGTGTGAGAATGAGGAAGCATCCAAGTTAAAGCAAATGATTTCCGAAAAGGCAAGAGGATGCGATGAAGCCATACGCCAGGTGCTTCACCACTTATAAAAGTTCTTGCCGAATATAAAATATGATAATAATGCTTTAAATTTTAAAGCTGTATATATAGTAACAATTAATTTTTCAAATCAAATGAACGGAGTGTATGTATGTCAAAAGCTGATGTAATTGAAATTGAAGGAACAGTAATCGAAAAGTTACCGAACACCATGTTTAAAGTACAGTTGGAAAACGGACATGAAGTTTTGGCTCATATCAGTGGTAAGCTGAGACAGAATTTTATTCGTATCTTACCCGGTGATAAGGTTACTTTGGAGTTGTCACCCTATGATTTATCAAAGGGTCGTATCATTTGGAGAGATAAATAAGGAAACTTTTTTCCTGTAAGCAGGCACCGTGGACGGTGACGCGGTCAGAACCGATTTAAAAACACTTTTAAGAAAGTTCAAAAAAACGCTTGCGGACTGGAAAATTTAATGCTATAATGTTAAACGGTCATTTTTGAAAGGAGGGTTTGACGTGAAAGTTAGATCATCAGTAAAACCTATTTGCGAAAAATGCAAAGTAATTAAGCGTAAGGGAAGAATCATGATCATTTGTGAAAATCCCAAGCACAAACAGAGACAAGGATAATTGTTCTTGTCTGTTTGTATGTTACCGAAAAGGTAACAAACGGATGCTATTTCCGTATAGTCGGACCATGTCCGGTTATGAATTAGTGCGGCTGGCAGCATGACTTTTCCGTCAAAAAATCATGCTGAACAAAGATAAATGTGAGGGAGCCTTATGGCTTGCCGGGCATTTACTTTTTGATACCGAGAAGTGAGTTTTTCAGTATCGGAAAAATCGGATTGATATCCGGTCGGGTGGTTCTATACTGCCCCAATCAATTAGTAACTGTAAATCGTGTGGGCAAACTATGCGCCACACCAAGAAATGGAGGAATTTTAACATGGCTCGTATTGCTGGTGTTGACTTACCCAGAGACAAGAGAATCGAAATCGGTTTGACTTATATCTACGGTATCGGTAGAGTAAGTGCAAACAATATCTTAGCAGAAGCTAAGGTTGACCCTAACACTCGTGTTAGAGATTTAACAGACGACGAAGTAAAGAGACTCGGCGAAGTAATCGCTGACAATTACCTCGTAGAAGGTGATCTTAAGAGAGAAATCGCTCTTAACATCAAGAGACTTCAGGAAATCGGATGCTATCGCGGTATTCGTCATCGTAAGGGACTTCCCGTTCGTGGTCAGAAGACTAAGACCAATGCTAGAACACGTAAGGGTCCGAAGAGAACCGTTGCAGGCAAGAAGAAGTAAGTAACAAAGTAACAAATTTTGCACTTTTTATTTCATACTTATTTATGGTAAAAGTGCGCGTATCTATATTTGAGAAAGTAGGTTAGTTTTTATGGCAAAAGCAAACACAAATAAGAAAGTCGCTAAAAAGCGTGTCAAGAAAAACGTTGAACATGGACAGGCACATATTCAGTCATCCTTCAACAATACTATCGTTACATTAACCGATAGCGAAGGTAATGCTTTAAGCTGGGCAAGTGCCGGTGGTCTTGGATTTAGAGGTTCAAAGAAATCTACTCCGTATGCAGCTCAGATGGCAGCTGAAACCGCTACTAAGGCAGCTCTTATTCACGGTTTGAAGACGGTAGATGTAATGGTTAAAGGACCCGGTTCAGGACGTGAAGCAGCTATTCGTGCATTACAGGCATGTGGTCTTGAAGTAACAAGCATTACAGACGTTACTCCTGTACCTCACAACGGATGCCGCCCGCCTAAGCGCAGAAGAGTGTAGTTATTATAGTAGCTGAGATTATTGTAATCATTTTAGGAGGTAATTAGAAATGGCAGTAAATAGAGTGCCCGTTCTTAAGAGATGTAGAACTCTCGGTCTTGAACCGATGGTTTTAGGATATGATAAGAAATCCAACAGAAAATCTGCTAGAGAAGGCAAGAAGATGAGTGAATACGGTCTTCAGCTTAGAGAAAAGCAGAAAGCTAAATTTATCTACGGTGTATTAGAGAAACCTTTCCGTAACTACTACAAGAAGGCTGACCGTATGAAGGGTATGACCGGTGAAAACCTTATGATCCTTCTTGAAAGCCGTCTTGACAATGTAGTGTTCAGAGCAGGTTTTGCACGTACAAGAAGAGAAGCAAGACAGATCGTTGACCATAAGACAATTACAGTTAACGGCAAGATTATTAACATTCCTTCATATCTTGTTAAAGCAGGTGATGTAATCGAAATCAGAGAAAAATCACGTAGCAACCAGAGAACAAAGGATGTATTTGAAGTAACAGCAGGCAGACTTACTCCTGACTGGATTGATGTTGACAGAGATGCTTTTAAGGTTGTTGTAAAAGAACTTCCTACAAGAGAAGCAATCGATGTACCTGTTGACGAGATGCTTATCGTCGAGTTGTATTCTAAGTAAAAACTAGCAAAACATTATCATTTATAAGGAGGGATCTACAATGTTAGCATTTGATTTTGATAGCCCTAATATTGAAGTGGCTGAAATTTCAGAGGACAAGAAATACGGCAGATTCGTAGTTGAACCTTTGGAAAGAGGCTACGGTATTACATTAGGAAATTCATTAAGACGTATCATGTTAGCTTCCTTACCCGGTGTTGCAGTAAGCCAGGTTAAGATTGAAGGTGTTTTGCATGAGTTCAGTTCAATCCCCGGTGTAAAAGAGGATGTAACTGAAATTATCATGAATATCAAGAATTTAGCCATCAAAGATAACAGCGATTCTGACGAAGCGAAGAAAGCTTATATCGAATTTGAGGGCGAAGGCGTTGTAAGAGCTTCCGATATTCATGTGGATTCCGACATTGAAATTGTGAATCCCGATCAGGTAATCGCTACTTTAAGTGGAAAAGATGCAAGACTTTATATTGACTTCTTAATCACAAGAGGTAGAGGATATATTAGTGCTGATAAGAATAAGAGCGATGATCTTCCTATCGGAAACATTGCTGTGGATTCTATCTACACACCTGTAGAGAGAGTAAACCTTACTGTTGAGAATACACGTGTTGGTCAGATGACTGACTATGATAAGCTTACATTAGATGTATACACCAACGGCACATTAGCTCCGGATGAGGCAGTCAGCCTTGCGGCTAAGGTTTTAAGTGAGCACTTAAAACTCTTCATCAACCTCTCTGAGAACGCTAAGAACGCTGAGGTTATGATTGAAAAGGAAGACGACCAGAAAGAAAAAGTGCTTGAAATGAGCATCGATGAATTAGAGCTTTCCGTTCGTTCTTACAACTGCTTGAAGAGAGCAGGAATCAACACTGTTGAAGAATTAACAAACAAGACTCCGGAAGATATGATGAAGGTTCGTAACTTGGGCCGTAAGTCATTAGACGAAGTTTTGGCTAAGTTAAAAGAATTAGGTCTTCAGTTAAATCCCAGCGAGGACTAAAAGAAGACTTGCGGTAAGTCCGAATGGCACGCACAAGAACCCAATAATGGATATGCTAAACGCAGATGAGTAAGACCAAAGAGCGTCATGTTGCGTTCCACGAAAAATGAAGGGAGATTTATTAAAATGGCAGCATACAGAAAATTAGGTAGAACTTCAAGCCAGAGAAAGGCATTACTTAGAAACCAGGTAACAACATTGTTATACCATGGTAAAATCGTGACAACCGAAGCTAAGGCTAAGGAAATCCGTAAGATTGCAGAAGGCATGATTGCACTTGCCGTAAAAGAAAAAGACAACTTTGAAATGGTTAAGGTTACCGCTAAGGTTGCTCGTAAAGACAAAGACGGCAAGAGAGTAAAAGAAGTTGTAGATGGTAAGAAAGTTACCGTATATGACGAAGTAGAAAAGGAAATCAAGAAAGATTTACCTTCAAGACTTCATGCAAGACGCCAGATGTTAAAAGTTTTAACACCGGTTGTAGAAGTTCCCACCGCAGCAGCAGGCAAGAAGCGCAACACAAAGAATGTAGATATGGTTGCTAAGCTTTTCGATGAAATCGCTCCTAAGTATACAGAGCGTAACGGTGGTTACACCAGAATCATCAAGGTTGGTCCTCGTAAGGGTGACGCAGCTATGATGGTAGTAATCGAGCTTGTTTAATTAAGTATTTTAAAGGGTGAGTTAGTCAAATTGACCAACTCACCTTTTTTATTTTGTAGCATATTGACTATATTTTATTTTTTGGCTGATAAAATACTTTTTATTATTGCTAAAATAAGTTATACTACAAAAGGTAGGTATTGGTGTAATTCGACCGATATCAAAAATTTTATGTATAGCAAAAGGGAATTTGAGGAGGATATTTTAAGATGACATTAGAAGAATTAATTCGTTATGCGAAAGAGAATAAGTGTTCCGATATTCATATTACAGTAGGTACTGCATTGGCAATCCGTCGTTTCGGTACATTACAGATTCTTGAACCTGCACCTTCAGCAGAAGAATCAAGAGATATGATTTTCTCTATTTTGGATCAGGAACAGGTACACAGAGCGTCTGCCGGAGAAGACCTTGATGTTGGTTGTATGCTTCGTGACGGTACCAGAATTCGTGCCAATGTATATCATCAGAGAAATAACCTGGCAGCAAGTATTCGTCTTCTTGACGACAGTATTCCCGGTTTTGAGAAGTTGGGCTTACCTCCCATCGTTAAGAACTTTGCAGAGCTTCCCAACGGTCTTGTATTGGTAACAGGTCCTACCGGTAGTGGTAAAACAACCACACTTGCTTCCATGATTGATTATATCAACAAGACTACTTCAAAGCATATTATGACGATCGAGGATCCTATTGAATATATCTATCCTCATAACAGAGCTATGATTCATCAGCGTGAAGTTGGTAGAGATGTTGACAGTTTTGCAACTGCTCTTCGTTCTGCACTTCGTGAAGATCCCGATATCATCCTTGTAGGTGAAATGCGTGACTTCGAAACAATTCAGGCAGCGATTACCGCAGCTGAAACAGGTCACTTGGTATTCTCTACCTTACATACAACAAGTGCTGCACAGACAGTAGAGCGTATCGTAGACGCATGTCCTATTGACGGTCGTGAGCAGGTGCGTGCACAGTTTGCAAATGTTATCAGAGGTATCCTTACTCAGCAGTTGATTCCCAAGGCTGACGGAACCGGTCGTGTGGTTGCAACCGAAGTATTAAGTGCAAATTACGCAATCTCTAACCTGATTCGTGAAAACAAGTCAGTGCAGATTACCAGCTCCATCCAGTCCGGTATGCGTGAAGGTATGCACACCATGAACAGTGATTTGGTTCGTTTGGTTCGTGAAATGCAGATTACCAAGGAAGATGCGATGCGTGTATCCTCTGTTCCTTCTGAATTGGAGAAATTATTGTATTAAAAATATGTATTTTATGAAGGGCATTGCGAAAGCAGTGCCCTTTTTGTATACTTGATAAAAGAAATCGGTAAAAGCATCTACCGACTAAATGTAACGAAACAGACACAAAACGGTTTTATTTATCTGATAAAATCAAATGAAAAGTGAAAGCAGGCCAGACTATGGACACAAAACAAAAAGGATTATCCACAAGTTTTATAAAAACAATTGCATTGATTTGTATGTTTATCGATCACTTTGCGGCAAGTGTGATGATGCAACTTTTATATCATCCCAATCATCCCATTATGTTGCAAATCGGTAAGTGGATACAGGCCGACAATATCATGGTGACATATAATTTTATTAAGAATATCTATGAGTGGATGCGTCATATCGGCCGCGTGAGTTTTCCGATCTACTGCTTTTTTATTGTGGAAGGATTTTTTAAAACCCGTGACAGGAAGAAATATGCCATTCGTCTAGGCATCTGTGCTTTGCTTTCGGAGTTGCCCTTTGATATTGCATTGTATGGCAAGATAATCTATCTCTGGCATCAAAATGTTTTTTACACTCTGCTAATCGGTTTGCTTGCAATATGGGTATTGGATAAAATGGCGGCAAAGACAGATTGGAGCCTTATGAAGCACAATGTAATGACGCTTCTGTGCACCATTGGCTTTGTGCTGGTGGCAGAGGTGCTTTCTACGGATTATTCCGGCTTCGGCGTTTTAACGATTGTGTTGATGTACTATGTGCGAAGAATTGCGGAGACAAAAACCACATACTGGCCGCCGATTGTGTTGGGGGCCGGTACGGCGTTTCTTTGCCTTTTCAGCCCGGGTGAAGTCTGGGCATTTATAGGACTGCCTCTTATGTTCTTTTATCATGGTAAAAAAGGGTGGAACGGCAAGTGGTTTTTCTACCTCTTTTATCCGGTGCATCTGATTGTTTTGGCCGTTATTGTCTTATGTTTGGGGCTGTTGCGAATCGGTATTATATAAAAGTGCCGCCATGGTAAACGGCGAGTTTGCATTTGCGGCGGTGTGCTTGTTTTTATTTATAAAATCAGTTAGAATAAGAGAGGTTTTGGGAGAGAATAAAGACAAGACCAAATCGCTGGTAAGATAAAAACAGCGTGAAGAAAAATAGAATTCATGCAAATCAAAAGCTTATGAAACATAAAAGGAGCTTATCAATGTCAATGATAAAAACCAAAGACTTGACATTTGAATATATTCGCCGGGACGAAGAAGGCAATGTGGAAGGAATTACCAAGGCTGTGGATGATGTGAATCTTAACATTCGCCAGGGGGAATTCATTACGATTCTTGGCCATAACGGTTCCGGCAAGTCCACCTTGGCGAAACACTTGAATGCCATTCTTTATCCTACGGAAGGTACCGTGTGGGTGGACGGCAAGGATACTGCGGAGGATGAGTACCTCTGGGATATCCGTCAAAGTGCGGGCATGGTGTTTCAGAATCCGGATAACCAGATTATCGGTCAGGTAGTGGAAGAAGATGTTGGATTTGGCCCTGAGAACATGGGTGTGCCCACCAAAGAAATCTGGGAACGGGTGGAAGAGAGTCTGAAAGCGGTAGGTATGTATGAATATCGCAAGCACTCACCCAACAAATTATCCGGCGGACAGAAGCAGAGAGTATCCATTGCCGGAGTGATAGCCATGCATCCCAAATGCATTATTTTGGACGAGCCTACGGCTATGTTGGACCCGAAAGGCCGCAAGGAAGTAATTCGTGCGGTGAGGGCTTTGAATGATGTGGAGAAGGTAACGGTGATTCTGATTACCCATTACATGGAGGAAGCTATCTATTCGGATCGGGTATTTGTTATGGACGCAGGAAGAATTGTGATGCAGGGAACACCGCAGCAGGTATTTTCTCAGGTGGAACAGTTAAAAGAGCTTCGCTTGGATGTTCCCCAGGCAACTCTTTTAGCATATGAATTGAAGAAGGCAGGTTTGCCTTTGGAAGACGGTATTTTATCCAAGGAAGGATTGGTAGAGGCCTTATGCCGATTATAGTACATCATTTGGTTCACGAATACGGAACCGATACCAAATTGAATACGCTTGCTTTGGATGATATTAATCTGGTAATTCCCGACGGGCAGTTTCTGGGTTTAATCGGTCATACCGGTTCCGGTAAAACTACATTGATTCAGCATCTGGATGCATTGCTTACGCCCAAAAGCGGCACGGTGTATCTGGACGGGGAAGATATTTTTGAGAAAGATTACGACAGACGCAAGCTTCGTTCTTCCGTGGGTCTGGTGTTTCAGTATCCGGAGCATCAGCTGTTTGAAACAACGGTTTTTGCGGATGTATGTTTCGGCCCCAAGAATTTGGGACTGGATAAAAAAGAAGCGGAGCTTCGCGCATATGATGCGTTAAAACTGGTTGGCTTGGAAGACGAAGTCTTTTATCAGTCGCCTTTTGATTTGTCCGGCGGACAGAAGCGCCGCGTGGCAATTGCGGGTGTTCTTGCCATGCAGCCTAAAGTGTTGATTCTTGACGAGCCTACGGCGGGCTTAGACCCGAAAGGGCGGGATGAGATTCTTGACTGCATCAGTGCTTTGCACCAAAAGAAGGATATGACGGTAATTTTAGTGTCCCACAGCATGGAAGATGTGGCAAAATATGTGGAACGCATTATTGTTATGAATAAGGGCAAGGTATTCCTTGACGGTACGCCGAAGGAAGTGTTTGCCCATTATAAAGAACTGGAAGAAATCGGCCTTGCGGCTCCGGAAGTGACTTATATCATGCATGAGTTGGCAGCCAAGGGCATGGCTGTGGATACAGGGGCAACCACCTTGGAAGAAGCCAAGGCGTCTATTCTTGCGGCAATGAAGAGCCGGGGACATATTTAGAGATAAAAGATGCATTTCGTAACCGGTCGCATGTTTGGTGTGTGACTGTACTTAGGAGATAAAATGCTTAGAGATATTACTTTGGGACAGTATTATCAGGAAGATTCCGTAATACACCGCTTAGACCCCAGAGTCAAGCTGGTGGGCACGGTATTTTTTATGATATCGCTGTTTATGTTTAACAACTTAATAGGGTATGGTCTTGCGGCATTGTTTTTGTTTGGTACGATAAAAATGTCTAAGGTGCCTTTTAAATTTATGGTGCGAGGCATGAAGGCTATTTTTCTGCTGTTGTTGATTACAGTGTTTTATAACCTGTTTTTAACCAAGGGAGATATACTCTGGCAGTGGGGATTTTTGAAGCTTACCAAGCAGGGAATTGAGACGGCTGTTTATATGATGATTCGATTGACCCTTTTGATTATCGGTTCATCGTTGATGACTCTTACCACCACGCCCAATCAGCTGACGGACGGTATTGAGAGTTTACTGAGTCCTTTAAAGATTTTTAAGGTGCCGGTACATGAAGTGGCAATGATGATGTCCATCGCTTTGCGTTTTATACCGATTCTCATGGAAGAAACGGATAAAATCATGAAGGCGCAGATTGCCAGAGGCGCAGAGTTTGAAAGTAAAAATCTGTTTAAAAAAGTAAAGGCGCTGGTGCCTTTGTTGGTACCGTTGTTAATTTCGGCATTTCGCCGTGCCAATGATTTGGCTCTTGCCATGGAGGCAAGATGCTATCGCGGCGGTGACGGTCGAACCAAAATGAAGCCGTTGACATACAAAAAGCGTGATGTTGTTGCCTATGTGGTATTGTTACTGTATATCGTTGCCTTGATCGCGGTAGGTATTTTTACGGAAGGGTCTCTTCTTAAAATATTAGGACTGGTGGCGTAGGATGAGAAGAATTATGCTGACCGTCGCTTACGACGGCACGGATTTTCACGGCTGGCAGGTGCAGCCCGGTGTGAGAACCGTAGAAGGTGAATTGAATACATGCTTATCGGAACTTCTGGGGGCAGAGGTGCAGGTGATCGGAGCCAGCAGAACCGATGCGGGAGTGCATGCTCTGGGAAATCTTGCCGTGTTTGATACAGAGAGTAATATCCCCGCAGAAAAGTTTGCCTATGCGCTGAACTGCAAGTTACCTTCGGATGTAAAAGTGCAGAAGTCCGAAGAAGTGGCAGCGGATTTTCATCCGAGAAAATGTGACAGCGTAAAAACCTATGAGTACCATATTGATAGCGGGGAATTCCCCATGCCCATCAATAGCAGGTATGCTTACTATACCTATCATATGCCGGATGTGGAGCTGATGCGTGAGGCGGCAAAGTACATTGTGGGCGAACATGATTTTAAGAGTTTTTGCAGCGTGCATACTCAGGCAGAGACTACGGTGCGCACCGTATATGCCGTAGATGTAGAGCAGACAGGGCGTGAAATCGTCATAAGAGTGTCAGGAAGCGGTTTTCTTTATAACATGGTACGAATAATAGCCGGAACCCTTTTAGAGGCCGGAATGGGCAAATTTGAGCCTTCTAAGGTGGCTTGGATGTTTGAGCAGTGCGATAGAACCGTAGCAGGACCTACATTGCCACCGGAAGGGCTGAGGCTGTGTAGGATAGAGATAAAGGAGTAAAATTTTACTTGTAATGTTTTGAATCTTTGTTATAATACAATTATAAAAAGGCAATCGCCACAGAGTGGTTGGCCGTATATTGAGAAAAACCTTCCCGCACCGGTCAAAGTACAGGGAAGGTTTTTCTGCGTTATGTAGCTTTACTTACAAAATGTAAAAACAAATGTAAGCAGTGCTAAAAGAAAAAGACCAAAGGTCATAAAATCTTTAAAATCAAAATGATTTTTCATAAGCACCACCTCCATTCTATTAAGAATAGGAGGCCAACCACCCTGTAACACGATTGCCGACAGCATAGAGCTGTCGGCTTTATTATAGCAAGGAAATATGCCGGAAAAAAGACATAACTCATCGACATATTTCGACAATTAAAAAACATTACAAAATTTTATAAAAAACCAATTGACACCAAGAATTTCCTATACTATAATAATTTAGCATGCGCATGGACCGTAGCCCCGGGACATATGCATGAAAATTAACATAGCTGATTCGGAGCGTGTGGCCCGGACATCCGCAGGCTTAAGTATCGGCAGAACAGTTGAAATTTGAAATGAACATTTTGATGGAGGTAAGATCATGAAATCTTATATGGCAAATCCTGCTACCATTGAAAGAAAGTGGTATGTAGTTGATGCAGAAGGATGCACATTAGGACGTTTAGCTTCAGAAGTAGCTAAAGTTTTAAGAGGTAAGAACAAACCCCAGTTTACACCTCATATTGATACAGGTGACTATGTAATCATTATCAACGCTGAGAAGATTGTAGTTACAGGTAAGAAGATGAACCAGAAGACATACTTCTCACACTCTGACTATGTTGGTGGTGACAAGTTAGTTACTTTAAAGGAAAAGCTTGCTAAGCATCCTGAAGAAGTAATCGAACATGCAGTTAAAGGCATGCTTCCCAAAGGACCTTTAGGAAGAGAAATGTACAAGAAACTTTTTGTTTATGCAGGACCCGAGCACAAGCATGCAGCTCAGAAGCCTGAAGTATTGACATTCTAGTCTGAAGGAACCAAGAAGGAGGAAATTGAAAAATGGCTAAGAAAGCAACAGAAAAGTTCTACGGAACAGGAAGAAGAAAAAGTTCAATTGCCAGAGTATACCTTATGCCTGGTAAAGGAAATATCACAATTAATAAAAGAGACATCAACGATTACTTCGGTTTAGAGACCTTAAAGGTAGTTGTTCGTCAGCCCCTTGCTTTATTAGAAGCTACAGAGAAGTATGATGTTATCGTATCTGTACACGGTGGCGGTACAACAGGTCAGGCCGGTGCTATCAGACATGGTCTTGCAAGAGCACTTTGCAAAGCAGATGCAGACAACAGACCTGCACTTAAGAAAGCCGGTTTCTTAACAAGAGATCCTCGTATGAAAGAAAGAAAGAAATACGGTCTCAAAGCAGCTCGTCGTGCACCTCAGTTCTCAAAGCGTTAATCAAAAGAGAATTATTTCAAAAGCCTCGATTTTTATCGGGGCTTTTTTTATTGTGTAGAAGGGGGGATGGGGATATAATGGAGGTAGCGTGAAATTGAAGTTGTTTAACAGTTAGGAAAATTTGAATTTTGCTTTCGATGACCAGAATGAAAATCGTTACCGTTGCGCCTGTTTTCACAAGCGTTGCGTGACATAAAAAGAATTCTATTTTAATATCAAGGTATCAAAAACAAAGGAGGTTCTTTTTATGTTGAAGGAATTAAAGAAAAACAAAATGAGTGTTGTTGCAACTGGAATTTTATTTGGTGTTATGGGGGTATTAATTATTCCTATGATAGCAGTAATTGTAAAAATATCGAATGCATTATCCCAAAAACATCCTAGGATATACAAGTATAGTATGATTGCTTTTATCGGTATGTTATTGGCAATTAGCCTATTTTGCGTTGTTATTAAACATCAGATGAGTTTTCTTGCAATAGTTGCTTGTTTAGCAATAACATTATGCGACACTATTAAAAACAGATAATAAATGGAGTACAACTATGGAAATATCAGATTTGATTAAATCAGCCAGAATTGAAAAGGGCTTAACCCAACAACAACTGGCTGATGTTGTCTTTGTTACGCGACAGACAATTTCGAAATGGGAATTGGGAAAAAGTGTTCCTGACCAAGCCTCTCTTATATTGCTATACCAGTATTTGGACATCAAGGATAATGAGAAAAAACAGTTATCAAAGCTTATTTTTAATAAGCAAAATATTATATTAATTTTGATTGCAATCTTATTTTCCCCTATGGTTATTGGAGTACGTTTTATCTGTTGTAAAATTGATAAGATTGAAAATCGAAAAATTAAAGCGGTAATCAAGGTTATTGGCTTTGTTGTATTCTCATTGTATCTAGTATCTTTAAAAGAAAATGTGGCGTATTTGTTAATTGGTATATTTTCTCTGGTGTATTTGTTATATCAATTCTATTTGAGTGGATTGGAAACTAAATGATTTGTGTCAGCAAGTTTAAGGCAAGCGATAATTCATGAAATTTCAGT
>JAGAMF010000014.1 GCA_017624855.1 Lachnospiraceae bacterium | reverse complement strand
TAATGTCATCAAAGGCGGCGAAATTGTTGCAAAGCAGGAACTTACACTTCCCAAGGAAGTAAAGAACATCTTCCGTTGCAAGAATCCCCGTTGTATCACATCCATCGAACAGGAACTTCCTCACATTTTTGTTTTAGGAGACGAAGCCAAGGGAAGTTACAGATGCAAATACTGCGAAGAGAAATGCACCGATGTGATTGGCGATAATTTCTTGTTTAGATAAAACACTATAAAAGATAATGCTACGATGCATTCATTTTCCTTTGAATCATCGTAGCATTTTATTTTTGGAATATTTACTTACTCCTTGCTATTAATCTACACATCGGTAACCACTATTGTTCTGATGAAGTATTACCATTTCCTTCACTCAAAGGCAAGGCTGTAATTTCCTTATAAACCGCATTTTCAGCATTCATCTCAGATGCGCTATCGTCCTGTACTTCATTCTTTAAAGCCTCCCAATCAATGGTTTCTTTGATTTCAATAAGCGCATTATGTAATTCTTCAATTTTCTCACGCGATTTTTTAAGCGCACTTTCTGCCGCTTTGGCTTTATTCTCTGCTGTAATTATATTATTATTCATTTGGTTAAGCTGTCGAATCATTGCATTTCTTCGATCAGGCGTTGCCATATCAATTTCCGCTTTAAGCATTTCGGCACTTTCCCTTAATTTTGTGGTTTCAGCTTCTGCCTGCTCCAATTTTACGGAAAGTTCTTCAGCCTTTTTAATCTCCTCTTCTTCCTTTGCCGTCAATCTTTGTTCTTCTTCAACCAACCACTTAGATGTTCGGTTAATGATACGATTATATTCACCACTATTTACCCAATTCTCCAATTCTTTTGCTCTTAACACAGTCCATGGATGCGTAGTTCCTTTTGCACTTATAATTTTTAAAATTTTGTTATACAAACTGCTGTCCATATCTTCAAACTCTTGTGCCTGTGTCAAAAAAGTTTGTATATCAAATGAATCATAATATGCTTTGGGTAATCCGGCCAATTTTGCCAACACACTAATGGCCGCTTCATAATCCTGACACGCAAGAAGACCCGCGTGATCTGCGGTAAACTCAGATTTGCGCAACCAGTCATAATAGGCTATCATAAGTCCCTGCATTACCAATTCGCCCAAACCAAATGTCAAACTTCCGACTATTCCACCGATGATTGGAATATTGGCACCCAAAGAATGATATAAACAATGTTCGCTCTTAATATGACCAACTTCATGTCCCAAGATAAATAACAACTCTTCATGATTCAACTTACGAATACAATCATCATTCAATACAATAATGGGATCCTGCGCACCGATTGTAAAAGCATTTAAATCCCCCTGCATAATGTACAATGCGGGAATTTTCTTTAAATCCAAAGTTTCACAAACCGTAACTAAGCACTCATAGACATACGGCATATTTTCTTCCGTAACTCTTATGTTCGAACCCGTATAACAGATTGTACTGATTCTCTCAATACCGTATTCGAAATACAATTTAATCAGCTTATCAAATCCTTTACTCAACTTAAAGGTATTTAAGTAGCTGGCATCCCTAGCATCTTCATACTCTTTACTTTTTAAATTTAATATAGGTTTTACAATGGTATGTACTTTTTGCCGATATTCTTTTGCATCTTTCTTCATTTGTCCTTCCCCCTTACCTTATCCATGTTTGATAACCACTTTTAATATCAAATAATTTAATAGTTTTTTGTATAGACCCTTTACCTTCTCCTTTCACATTTTAGTTTAATTCACACTTCTTAACATCTTCCATCCGAATAATCTGTAAATCCGCAGCAGTTACATTCTGCAAATTAACAACCCTTGTTGCATGATGAGAAATTGCCTGCTCCAGGAAATTACGCACATCTCGGGCATTGGCATATTCTTTTGCTTTCTCGGAAATTCGTTCTTCAAAATATGTCTTGGCATATTCTAAAGCAGCCTTATCCAGCATATATTCTTTCTTAGATGCCATT
The DNA here is from genome assembly GCA_017624855.1 of Lachnospiraceae bacterium. Taxonomy (GTDB): domain Bacteria; phylum Bacillota; class Clostridia; order Lachnospirales; family Lachnospiraceae; genus UBA3766. The sequence goes on along the minus strand of JAGAMF010000014.1, from coordinate 1,338 downwards.
CCGATTAAAATTGCAATTTCTTCCTCAACCGTATAATCCTCAAAATCAATAAACTTATTGAATCTGGAACGCAACCCCGGATTGGAATCCAAAAACTCCTCCATTAAATCAGGATAACCGGCTACGATAACCACTAAATCATCACGATGGTCTTCCATCTCTTTTAACAGGCTGTCTACCGCCTCCTGACCGTAATCTCCTTCGCTTTTATCCACAATCAGAGAATATGCCTCGTCGATAAACAGAACACCTCCCATGGCTTCCTGCACTACTTCTTTTACCCTTGCGGCAGTCTGACCCATATAGCCTTTTACAAGGCCTGCGCGATCGGTCTCCACAAGCGTGCCCTTAGATAAAATACCCATGTATTGATATATCTGCGCCACAATTCTTGCCACAGTGGTTTTACCTGTACCGGGATTCCCCGTAAAAACCATGTGCTTTGATACATCTACGGCTTTTATACCTCTTTCTTGGCGCATCTTCTGAACTTTAATCAGATTTACAAGACCGTTGATTTCGTTTTTAACCCCTTGCAAACCTACCATGGAATTCAATTCTTCCAATACAGCTGCCAGCTTTTCGGGATCGGCCGAAGCTTCCTGCACCGCCGTTGTTTCCGGGCAAAACAGTCTTTTGGAAACGGGCACATATGCACCTTCATTTTTTAGATATTCCTCTAAAAGTGCTTCATATCCGGTTAATCTGAATACCGCTTCGTCATTTTCATTTTTATGTACCGCAAGCACTTCTCTTGCAAACATAATAAAAGTGTCCGCAAGTATCTGCGCCTTCTGCTCCTTATACAAATCCTGAGGAATCAGGTATCCTTTATCTGCATTTGATGCACACTGCAACACAATGGGAACCGACAAAAGAATTGTTTCTTCCAAACGCTCCCTTTGTTTTAATGTCTTCATCTGCGGTACCGAGGGGCAACTCCCCAAATAGGTTTCAATTACGCTTCTCTCAGCTTCATCGATATTATGGTCGGCATCCGCTATATAAATAGCCAATGTAAGCATGGAATAACGAAAGCTGCTGAGCAAATCCTGGGGACGAAGCCCGGTATCACTGGGCGCTCCCGCCATTGACAGCTGCGTACATATATCCTCAGCCATTGAAATCATTTCATTTAATGTTCTCTGTATTGCCATTCTGAAATCCTTTTACACTAAATTAATAATGTCTTCCTTCGGTGCCTTGGCAGGTTCAACCTCGGTTGCGTACAATACCGGTCCATCACCGTTATAATCTGCCCAATACTCAAATTTTACAACTGCGGTCACCTTAACCCAAGTACCGTTTTCGAAATTTTCGGCGCCCTTCCACTTTGCC
>JAGAMF010000013.1 GCA_017624855.1 Lachnospiraceae bacterium | reverse complement strand
TAATGTCATCAAAGGCGGCGAAATTGTTGCAAAGCAGGAACTTACACTTCCCAAGGAAGTAAAGAACATCTTCCGTTGCAAGAATCCCCGTTGTATCACATCCATCGAACAGGAACTTCCTCACATTTTTGTTTTAGGAGATGAAGCCAAGGGAAGTTACAGATGTAAATACTGCGAAGAGAAATGCACCGATGTGATTGGCGATAATTTCTTGTTTAGATAATTGGATATCTTTTATTCAAATAATAAAAGCTACCGCATCACAGATAATATTCTGTGATATGGTAGCTTTTATTGTATTATAAGACATATTATCAATATCTATATTTCTTTACTATATAATTCACCCCTTCGGACAGCCCCAGCATTAATGCCAATAAAACACATAAAAATATCGGCAAAATACCAATGCCCAACCAATCCGCAAGCCATCCGAATACAGGTGGCATAATTGTAGTCCCCACATAAGCACTGGCCATCTGAACACCAATAACCGCCTGTGACGCCTCTTTCCCAAAATTATTCGGAGTCGCATGAATCAAACAAGGATAAATCGGTGCACAGCCAAGACCGATAGCAAGCAGTCCGATAATGGTGCATACCATACCAAAAGGCAGAAACATCATAATAATTCCCGCGATTAAAATACCGATACCCAGTCTTATCATTTTTTTATCACCTAATTTATCGCTGATAAAACCGGCAAGAAAACGCCCTACCGTAATACCGATATAAAAAAGGGCGCCCCATTTTGCGGCAATCTCTGCATTAAGTCCTTTTTCCAAAACAATATAACTTACCGCCCATAAGCCGGCAGTTTGTTCAAGAGCACAATAACACAAAAAAGTACCCATAACCGCTTTTACACCACGGATTTTTACAGTATTCGCGAGCCCCAGCGGTTTCACATTTTCCGCTTGAGACATAACACCCTCTTCTGCCGCTTTCTTCTTCCACAAGGGCAAAGAAATAAAAAGAACTATCGTCAAAATAATCTGTAATGCAAAAATTGACAAATATCCGTAATTCCATCCCATTCCTGCGGTTAGGAAAAACGCCATTGCATATGGTCCTAACGAACATCCCACACCCCAGAAGCAATGCAACCAACTCATATGACGGCTTTTATAATGCAGGGCAACAAAATTATTCAATGCCGCATCTACGCTTCCCGCGCCAAGTCCATAAGGAATGCCCCACAAGCACAAATGCCAGAACTGCGTACTACTCGCAAAACCAAACAATGCTACTGCTGTCATAGCCACACTAACAGCTGTCACAAGTCCTGCCCCGAACTTTTTTTCCAGCCGCTCACTGAACAGAGCAGAAAACACGGTTCCTCCGGCTATAATCATACTGATAATACCGGCATAGGACACCGGCACTTGCAACGGTTCATACATACTCGGCCATGCGGCTCCAAGCAAACCATCGGGCAAACCAAGACTGATAAATGAAATGTATATGATTACTAAAAGTAAATGAATCATTATATCTCTACCTTACCTAAATCAATATTTCGAATGGTATCTCTTAATTTTAAAACAAAAGTAGGTGATACCGAAAGTTCATCAATGCCCATATGTAGAAAAGTTTCCGTAAGTGTTGTATCTGCTGCCAATTCACCGCAAATACCAATCCATGCTCCATTAGCGTGGGCATTTTGGGCCGAAATCTCAATCAGTCGCAAAATTGCCTCATGATGTGTATCGCAAAAACGCTCTGTATTGGGATTCTGTCTGTCACAGGCAAGTGTATATTGTGTTAAGTCATTCGTCCCCACACTAAAAAAATCAACCAATGGCGCTAACTTATCACTGATAATTGCAGCTGCCGGTGTTTCAATCATAATACCAAGTTCAATATTATCCGAATAATCAAAACCTTCTGTTTTCAATTCTTTTTTTACTGATTCACAAATTCCGAGAATCTGTTCTACTTCACTCACCGAAGTAATCATTGGAAACATAATAGCCAAATTGCCGTAAATGGATGCTCGATACAAAGCTCTTAACTGAGTCTTAAATACTTCCGGTCTTGTAAGACAAATTCGAATAGCTCTTAGTCCAAGTGCCGGATTTTCTTCCTTATCCAGTTTAAAATAATCCGCCTGCTTATCTGCACCGATATCCAATGTACGGATTACAACCTTCTTGGTTGCCATACTTTCCAGTACCTTTTTATAAACAAGAAACTGTTGCTCTTCCGTAGGATAGTCCATATTCTCCAAATATAGGAATTCGCTTCGAAACAAACCGATTCCTCCGGCATCATTTAATAAAACTGCTCCAATATTATCAGCGCTTCCAATATTGGCATATACATTTATTTTAGTGCCATCCAGCGTAACATTTTCTTTTCCTTTTAATTTTAGAAGCAGTTCTTTCTTCTCCATATCTTCCTTCTGCTTCTTTTCATATTCTTTTAAAATTTCCTCTTCAGGGTCAATAATAACATCTCCGGTAAAACCATCGACAATAGCCCAAGAACCAGCTTCTATTTCTTTTAAAAACCCATCACCCAAACCGATTACTGCCGGAATATTCATATTCCTTGCAAGAATAGCAGTATGAGAATTGGAAGAGCCATGGGCAGTCACAAAAGCAAGCACCATATCCTTATCCAAAGAAACAGTCTCGCTGGGTGCCAAATCATCTGCACATACAATCATCTTCTCATCAGATTGAGTCAGTCGTTCTTCCTCTTTATTTAAACAGGCAATTACACGGTTGGATATATCTTTGACATCAGCTGCTCTTGCCTGCATATACGAATCATCCATCGCTGCAAACATTGTTGCAAAATTATCCGCCGTCGTAGCCACAGCATACTCTGCATTCATATTCTGATTGCTGATTATTTCTCGAATAGCATCATTATAATCATCATCTTCCAGCATCATCATATGTACTTCAAAAATCTGGGCATTGGTTTCTCCTACTTCCACCAAAGCCTTTTCGTAGATTTCTTTCAACTGTGAAACAGCCATCTCCTTTGCCTCTTCAAATCGTTCAATCTCCGCTTCCTCATTCTCAATATGAAGACGTTTCACCTGGATATCCTGACGCTGAAAAAGAGAAACTTTACCAATTGCAATGGCTCCATAAACACCTTTTCCAGTATATTTCTTCATAAAATCACCCCATTACAGATTTGCTTCAAAAAATGTTTTCATACCTTCTGCTGCCACTATTTCGTCATCTCCATTTACGGATATTGTAACTACATCACCGCATTTCACACCCAAACCCATAAGCGCCATAAGCTTAGTACAGTTAACCGTCTTTTCACCTTTTGTTAAATTCACTTCACTGGCATAAGCCTTAGCCGCCTTTACAAGTAAACCTGCAGGTCTTGCATGAATTCCAAGTTCATCCTTAATTGTGTAATCAAATGTTTTCATAATTTTATTTCCTTTCCTCTTACATTATAGTTTTATATTTCTATATTTTTATCTTAAATATTTTCTGGTATAACAGATAATTTCTTCTTTAAGTGTGTCACTCAAATCCTTATCTACCATGCGCCATCTCCAGTTTTTACCCACTGTAGAAGGCTGATTCATTCGTGTTGTATCATCATAGCCCAGATAATCCTGCATAGGAATAATACAAACATTTGCTTTGCTTTTCATAACCAACTCAATAAAAGCCCTGCAAATTTCCCTACTGCTTTCCGGCTCATCTTCCAGATATTCCTTCACCATATTACGCTCTTCATCGCTTATAGTTTCAAACCAAGATCTAACCGTTTGGTTATCGTGTGTTCCGGTATAAGCTACACAGTTTTCTCCATAGTTATGCGGAAGATAATCTTCCCTATTTCCGGTATCTCTGGAATCAAATCCAAATTCCAAAACCTTCATGTTGGCAAATCCACTGTTCTTCACAAGTTCCTTCACCGATTCAGTCATAAAGCCCAAGTCCTCAGCAATGACATCTTTATTTCCCAAACAGGCTTTCATTGCATCAAACAGTTTCATTCCCGGTCCTTTTTCCCAATGACCGTTTAAGGCTGTCGTATCTCCATAGGGAATGGAAAAATATTCATCAAAGCCTCTGAAATGATCAATTCGTACTACATCATATAGTTTAAAGCAATGTTTTAAGCGCTCAATCCACCACGCATAGCCTCTATTTTCCAATTGTTCCCAGTTATATAGAGGATTTCCCCACAACTGCCCATCTGCGGAAAAACCATCCGGTGGACAACCGGCAACCGCCTTTGGAATGTTATTTTCATCCAATTGGAATAAAGATGGATTTGCCCATGTATCTGCACTATCAAAAGCAACATAAATTGGTATATCTCCAATAATTTTAATTCCCTTTTCATTGGCATATCTCTTCAGTTCCATCCACTGCTTATAAAAATAAAACTGTAAAAACTGATAAAACTCAATCTCCTCCGCAAGTTCCTTACGAAACTGTTTTAACGCGTCTTTTTGGCGTAATCGAATGTCCTCGTCCCATTCATTCCATGCCACACCCTTAAATGAATCTTTCACTGCCATAAATAAGGCATAATCTGAAAGCCAATCCTCATTCTCTCTACAAAAACTGATAAACTCCGGGTTTTGACTGATATTGCTTCTTTTATATGCTTTACGAAACAATGGAAAACGTCCCTTATAAAGTTTCTCATAATCTACACACGCCGGTTCCTTACCCATATCAGTTTCATCACATTCTTTCTGCGTTAACAATCCATCTTTAACCCATTCTTCCAAGCTAATAAAATATGGATTTCCGGCAAAGGTAGAAAAAGACTGATACGGCGAGTCACCATATCCCGTAGGACCCAGCGGCAAAATCTGCCAATATGTCTGACCGGCAGCTTTCAACCAATCCACAAATTTATATGCACTTTCGGAAAAGCAACCGATACCGTATTTCGACGGCAGGCTGGATATCGAAAGCAAAACACCTGCACTTCTTCTCATTGCTTAATTCCTCTCATAATCAATTAATACTCCGTAATGGTCTGATACCACAGGATATTTGTGACCATTAAATACTACTTCCGTTTTTTTTACTTTTACAATCCTGTTACTCCAAATCTGGTCGATACGCATACCATCCGTCTGTTTTATCTTTTCTTTCCATCCATCAATTACAGTTCCGACTGTGATACCGCTGTCCTTAATCTCTGCTAATTCATAACTGTCAATCCAGCCATCAGACACAATCATATCATAACCTTCATTACGCACCTGGGCAGGACTGTTGGAATCACCCATTAGCCATACTTTACCATACTTTTTCATATATGCATGGGTATTTTCCCACTGTGTTTGAAAAGATTCTTCCGCATCATTCCACCATCCGAAATGCACACTAAAGAACCACTCATCCGGTGTATCTTCAGTTCGGATACCAACCAATTTTCTGGTCCTCCAGTTATTATAATCATCAATGGTGCTTACCGTAATCACATCTGTTTCCAGAATTGGATATCTGCTTAACAATGCAATTCCTTCATCATAAATATCATATCCTTTCTTCATGGGTAACCAAGTCCAATAATATAACAATCCCTTCTCCCTCAGAAAAGCGGTTACATTGTATGCATGATTGTCTATTCTAATAACTACTCCTTCATGACACGCACAATATCCGGCCAAATCCTCAGCAGAAACTTCTGCCTTGCAGCAGGTTTGATTCACCTCCTGCAAAGCAATAATCTCCGGAGTTTCCTTTGCCACCATTTCGACAAAATCCTGTAGTTTTTGTAAATAATCTGATTCCACAAGACTGTGGCAATTAAGTGTTAATAATTTGATAAGTCAACACCTCTTTTATAAAATATCGTTAATATCTGACTTTAAAACATCCGCTTTCGGACCATAAATTGCCTGAATACCGGTATCCTTCTTTACCAGTCCCAATGCACCTTCTGCCTTCCACGCATCCTTATCTGCAACCAAATCCGGATTTTTCACAGTAACACGAAGCCTTGTCATGCAAGCATCCACTAGCGTAATATTTTCGCGTCCACCAAGAAGTGCAATGATTCGCTCAGGCTGTCCGTTATCAGAAACCGACTTTGCGTCATTGTTTGCAGTATCGCCTTCTGCATTTTCGTTCATATAATTACCCAAACGACCGGGTGTAGCAAATTTGAACTTTCCAATCATAAAGTATGCTACCAAATAACCAATCACTAAGAAAATTACCACACATATTAAGAAATTGATAATATCTCCTGTCAAACCAGCTTTCACAGACATAGGAATTCTGGTAATAAACTCTAGGTTACCAAAAGAATGTAATCTTAAATCAATAATTCCCGAAAGCGCAAACGCACAACCTTGAAGTAATGCATACACAATATAAAGAGGTAATGCACAGAACATAAACATAAATTCAATTGGTTCTGTTACACCTGTTAAAAAGACAGCCAGTGCAGTTGAAATAAACATAGAACGATATTGTTTCTTTTTATCCTTATCTACTCTACGATACATTGCCAACGCAATACCAAGCAAAAGTCCTGTTGCGCCAATCATCTGCCCTACTTTAAAACGTGCCGGAATTACGGTTTCCATTAACTGAGTGTAGGATGCCATATCTCCCGCATCCTTGAAATTAATCAAATCTGTCACCCATGCAAGCCATAAAGGATCCTGACCGAACACTTCTGAACCTGCATTGATACCGGTCTGAATCATATAACTTCCACCAAAAGAGGTATAATTCATGGGAATAGTTAGCATATGATGTAAGCCAAAGGGTAACAGTAATCTTTCTAATGTACCATAAATAAACGGTGCAAGAATCGGTGAACTCTCAGAAGAATTTGCAATCCAGATACCAAATGCATTGATTCCTGACTGTGCCACAGGCCAAACCGCAGCTAATACTAAAGATACCACTACTGAATATACAATTACCATCAATGGAACAAAGCGCTTGCCATTAAAGAAAGAAAGCGCATCGGGAAGCTTTCTGAAATTATAAAACTTGTTATATACCATACCACCCACAAAGCCGGATATAATACCAACAAATACACCCATGTTAAGAGCCGGTGCACCAAGCACCGAGGTAAAATAATTTTCTACCAGCATTTCCTGTCCAAAAAGAGAATATACCACTGCTTCCGGATCACCTAACATATCTGAAGTCACACCAAAAATAACACCTGTAATATTATTAATTAAAATAAAAGCAATAATTGCCGCAAATGCACCACCAGCACGCTCTTTAGCCCATGACCCACCGATAGCAGCCGCAAATAAAATATGTAAGTTATTAATAACTGCCCAACCGATATTTTCCATTACACTGCCGACAGTAACCACTGCATCCAAATCAGCACCTGCCATAGCAACCAGCTTACCTATACTAATCATTAAGCCCGCTGCAGGCATGACTGCAATGACTGTCATTAAAACTTTACCTAGTTTCTGCAGAAAATCAAAATTGAACTTTAATTTCTTCTTTTCTTTTTTAGGTGTATCCTTATTTGTTTTGGATACTTCCTTCACACTTTCTGTGGTTGTACCTTCATTCTTATCAACCGCCTCACCTAACGAAGCTTCGGAAGCTTCTACTTCATTTACATTTGTTGTTCCTGCAGAATTTACACATTTTATCAGAATTTCTGCTTTTTTCACATCACCTAAAGTAACTCTTAATTCTTCCTCATCTGCTCCACCGCAAATCAAAACAGGCGTAATTGTATTTAATTCCTTTTCTCGAATCAAATCCATATCAACTTCTGCAATCAAGTCTCCGACCTTTACTTTATCGCCCTCTTTGACATAAGCCGTAAACCCTTCACCTTTTAATGAAACTGTCTCCAAACCAAAATGAATCAACACTTCTAAATCTTCATCCGATGTGAATCCATAGGCATGAAGCGTTTCCGGAACAGATGATACAACACCGTTTACCGGACTGTAAATTTTGCCATCTGTCGGAATAATGGCACAACCTTCTCCCAATACCTTATCAGCAAATACCGGATCAGGTACTTCATCCAATGAAACTACCTTCCCATTAAGCGGTGCATATACACCCTTTAACATTTCCTGTGCTATGTTACCCATAACCCAAACCTCCTTAATGCAACTCAACGCGCCGCACTTCGTGCATTTTTTGCGCAATCCTTATGTAATCTTATGCAATAATTGTATATCTGTTGCACAGTTTTTGCAATACTTTTTCACGCTTTTCTACTTATATCTACTATTTTTGTGAATTTTTAACAACTATTTTCTCAACAAATGTTGCATAATAACCATATCGTATCTGTAATTATATACGAGTTGCATTTTGTTGCGCAACTTTTGCACATTTTCATGCAACACCTTTTGACTTTCTGTATTTTTTCCATTATAATGATTGTATCTTTAATAAAAGGAGATTGCAATATGTCAGTTACATTAAAAGACGTTGCCACTTTAGCAGGAGTATCACCTTCTACAGCATCTCGCGTCTGCAAGGATAATCCTTCCATCAGTAAAGAAACAAAAGAACGCGTACGCAAAGCTATGGAACAATTAGGATATGAACCAAACCTTCCCGCTGAAGAAACCGTGAACAGAACTATCGGCATTATTTTACCGCCCTCACCGAAGGAATCCTTCGAAAACGCTTTTCATTTGGAAGTTATCCGTGGTGTAAGCCAATTTTGTAATCAACATCATTATATGAATACTGTTATTACCGGTCGGGATGACGAAGAAATTCTGCGTGTATTAGAATATATGGTAAAAAACAATAAAGTAGATGGTTTTATTGTTACATATTCCAAGCAAAATGATCCAATTATTGATTATCTTTATAACGAAGGAGTTCTTTATGTTGTCATCGGTAAGGCTTATCGTTTTGCCAATCAGACTGTATATGTCGATAATGATAATGTATTAGCAGCTCAGGAAGCTACAGAGTACTTAATTAACTTAGGACATACAAATATCGCTTATTTAGGAAGTGACAGTAATTTGATGTTTTCTGCAGACCGCAAATCCGGCTATCAGCTTGCATTGTTAAATCATAAAATTGAAGTAGAAAAAGAAAATATTATTGAACTTCCCTTTATTCCGGAAGAAAATTCTGTAGCTGTACATAATCTTTTAAGCAAAAAGGACCGTCCCACTGCCATTTTAGTCAGCGATGACTTATTTGCAGTAGCTTTAGAACGTGCCTGCATAGAAATGAATTTGAGTATACCCAGAGATTTGTCCATTCTTTCATTTAACAATTCATTGTTTGCAAGATTAACGTCTCCACCGCTTACATCCATAGATATCAATTCTGTTCAATTAGGTATAGAGGCTGCATCCCAAGTGATTAATCACATTGAGAATCCTAACCTTCTTGCAACCAAAATTATTGTTCCGCACAAACTGGTAGAACGACATAGTTGCATTAAACTTTGATATAAACAAAATAAAAGCGTGTGAAACATTTATCCTATTTGGATATAAATTCACACGCTATTTTTAACTTAACTATTTTATACCAAATTAATTATCTCTTCCTTAGGTGCCTTGGCAGGTTCAACCTCGGTTGCGTACAATACCGGTCCATCACCGTTATAATCTGCCCAATACTCAAATTTTACAACTGCGGTCACCTTAACCCAAGTACCGTTTTCGAAATTTTCGGCGCCCTTCCACTTTGCC
>JAGAMF010000011.1 GCA_017624855.1 Lachnospiraceae bacterium | reverse complement strand
GAATTCTCTACAGATAAAACAGTTCTTGTCTGCGGACCGCCTATCATGATTAAATTCGTTCTTCAGGGACTTAAGGAATTAGGTTTCCAGGACGAACAGATTTACACTACTTTCGAACTTCGTATGAAGTGCGGTATCGGTAAGTGTGGACGTTGTAACATTGGTTCTAAATATGTATGTAAGGACGGCCCCGTATTCCGTTTCGACGAAATCGATGAGCTGCCTAACGAGTATTAAGAGGCTTTTATAAAAAACGAAAGGACTGGTATTCCAAAATGGAAAATATGGTAAATGTATACTTTTTTGGTAAGAAATACAGTGTACCTGCAGATTTAACAATCATGACAGCTATGGAATATGCCGGCTATACCTTAAACAGAGGATGCGGCTGCCGTCACGGTTTCTGTGGTGCATGTGCAACTATTTACAGAATTAAAGGCAAGAACGAGTTAAAAACCTGTCTTGCATGTCAGACACAGGTTGAGGAAGGTATGTATGTAGCAAGCATTCCCTTCTTCCCTACTGACAAGAGAACATATGACATTAATGAAATTAAGCCTACACAGCAGATTATGATGGAACTTTATCCTGAAATCTACAGCTGTATCGGATGTAATGCTTGTACAAAGGCTTGTACACAGGACTTGAATGTTATGCAGTACATTGCATATGCTCAGAGAGGCGAATTCGAGAAGTGTGCTGAGGAGTCTTTCGACTGTGTAAGCTGTGGATGCTGTTCAGTAAGATGTCCCGCAGGTATTTCTCATCCCATGGTTGGTCTTCTTGCAAGACGTCTCACCGGTAAGTACATTGCTCCCGAAACAGAGCATTTGGCAAACCGTGTTGAGGAAATCAACAGTGGTGCATATGATGAGTTAATCGAGCAGATTATGCAGAAACCCATCACTGAGATGCAGGAATTATACAACACAAGAGAGATTGAAAAATAAGGAGGGATAAATATGTTTACAGCAGAAATGCAGGAATCCATTAAAAAGGTGGAAGCAACCAGAGCAGAACGTATGAAAACCGAACCCAGACGTATGACCGCTGAGGAAAAGGATACCCTTCTGAAAGCTTACCATCCCGACTACAGAGAAGATGGATTTGTAGAAATTAAAATCGGACCCAACAAGGGCCAGAAGGTTCCCACAGAATTAGGACACCTTCTTCACTCAAACAGCCGTCTTTTAACAGATAAGGTTGATTTGAGCAAAGTAGATTACGATGTTGATGTACTTGTTATCGGTGGCGGTGGTGCAGGTTCTTCTGCAGCAATCGAAGCACACGAAGCAGGCGCTAATGTAATGATCGTAACCAAGCTTCGTATCGGTGATGCCAACACCATGATGGCAGAAGGCGGTATTCAGGCAGCTGACAAAGAGAACGATTCACCCGTTCAGCACTATCTTGATGCTTTCGGTGGCGGACACTTTGCTGCAAGACCCGAGCTTTTAAGACGCCTTGTTATGGAAGCTCCCGATGCAATCCAGTGGTTAAACAAATTAGGTGTTATGTTCGATAAGGACGAAGACGGAAGAATGGTAACTACACACGGTGGTGGTACTTCAAGAAAGCGTATGCATGCTTGTAAGGACTACTCAGGTGCAGAAATCATGCGTACACTTCGTGACGAAGTAATCAACCGCCAGATTCCCGTTGTTGAATTTACTTCAGCAGTTGAATTAATCAAAGATGAAAAGGGCCAGGTTGCAGGTGCAGTTCTCCTCAACATGGAAACCGGCGACTATTTGGTAGCTAAGGCTAAAACCGTTGTTATCGCAACAGGTGGTGCAGGCCGTCTTCACTACCAGAACTTCCCTACATCAAACCACTACGGCGCTACTGCTGACGGTTTGGTATTGGGATACCGTGCAGGTGCTCCCCTTTTATACCAGGATACAATCCAGTATCATCCTACAGGTGTTGCATACCCTGCACAGATTTTCGGTGCGTTGGTAACAGAGAAGGTTCGTTCTCTTGGTGCTATGCTTGTTAACGTAGATGGTGAAGCATTCATGCATCCCCTTGAGACCCGTGATGTTTCAGCAGCATCCATTATTCGTGAATGCTCTGACAGAGGTAAGGGTGTAACCACACCTCTCGGAAGCGGTGTATGGTTGGATACTCCCATGATCGAAATGATCGGCGGACCCGGAACCATCGAAAAGAGAATTCCTGCGATGCTTCGTATGTACTTAAACTACGACATCGATATGAGAAAAGAACCCATTTTGATTTATCCTACACTTCACTACCAGAACGGTGGTTTGGAAATCGGCGGCGACGGATTTACCAAGGCAATTGACAACTTGCTTGTAGCTGGTGAAGCTGTTGGTGGTATCCACGGTAGAAACCGTCTTATGGGTAACTCCTTACTTGACATCATTGTATTCGGCCGTAACGCAGGTAAGGCTGCAGCAGCTAAGGCGAAGACAGTTGAGTTGGGAACCATGAATATTGACCATGTGGCTGCATATGCAGAAGAGTTAAAGGCAGCAGGCATCGAATCAAACGATGTTTCACCTCTTCTTCTTCCTAAGTATGCTCGTCACGAGAGATAAAATTTTATTTAAATAATTGGTCAAAAATAATGTATGTTTTTGTCGGGCGAAGGCGCAAAATGCGTTTTCGCCCCGCAATGCGTAAATATATAGCATGAGGAAGGAAAAAAATTATGTCACTTTTTGGCGGTGTTATTCCTATTACGGGAATTACATTTTTAATGTTTAGTCTTTTGATTATCACTTTTGTTGGTTATGCGCTTGGTCGTATTTCCATTAAGGGAGTTAACCTTGGTACAGCCGGCGTATTTATCGTAGCGCTTCTTTATGGATGCTTTTTCTACGAGCCCTTGAGTGCACAGCTTACAGTAAAAATGGCTGACGGTACTGCAGTAAATTATGCAGAAAACGCGTTAAAAATCATCGAGAACCTCGGTTTGATTTTCTTCGTTACCTCAGTTGGTTTTATTGCAGGTCCTAAGTTCTTCGGTAACATGAAGAAAAACTTCAAGTCATATGTTGCATTGGGACTTGTAGTTATTATTGCAGGTGGTCTTGCTGCGGTTGGTTGTATCTTTTTAGGCAGATGGCTTCAGCCTGATGTGCCTCATGATGAGATGACTGCAATGGTGGTTGGACTTCTTTCCGGCTCCTTAACATCAACTCCTGCATTCTCAGCGGCGAAAGCTACCGTAGATGCTTCTTTGGAAAGTGTTGTATCCGTAGGTCACGGTATTGCATATCTTTTCGGTGTTATCGGTGTAGTACTTTTTGTACAGCTTATGCCTAAGTTTATGAAAGCCAATATGGAAGAAGAAAGAGCGAAATTGGTTCAGGCTTCTGACGGTGAATCAAAGAAATATGACGGCAAATTAATTGAACTTGACGGCTTTGGAATTGCACCTTTTGCTCTCGCAGCAGTATGCGGTATTTTCGTAGGTATGATTAAGATTCCTTTAAGCGCACAGGGATTAAGCGGAACAACATTTGCATTGACTACAACAGGCGGATGTTTGTTAATGTCTCTCGTGTTTGGTCACTTTGGAAGAATCGGCAAAATCAGTTTTACGCCCCCCGAAGCAACCCTTAAAGTGTTCCGTGAATTGGGACTTATGCTTTTCTTAATCGGTGCAGGTATTCCGGGCGGCGCTGAATTCGTGGCACAGTTCCATATTTTATATTTTGTATACGGTGTAATCATGACAATCGTTCCTATGATTCTCGGATTCATCTTCGCAAAATATGTTGTTAAGTTAAGTCTTCTTAACAACCTTGGTTCCATCACAGGCGGTATGACAAGTACCCCCGCTCTCGGAACCTTAATCAACACAGCAGGAACAGAAGATGTTGCAGCAGCTTATGCAGCTACATATCCTATCGCATTAATCTCTGTTGTGCTTGTATCACAGTTCTTGATTATTTTATTCTAATTTCAGAGCATTGCAAGTTTGTGAGGAAAGCGTCGTAAGACGCGATTTTGAGAATGTACAATGCTCCCATTAAAACTATTCTAAAAGGAGAGAAAACCATGCGTGAAATTAATGTAAGTAATGTTACGGATGTTGTTGAAAAGCTTTGCATTGATGCCAACACTCATCTTCCCGAAGATGTAAAATGTGCCATCAAGAACTGCCGTGCTTGTGAAGACGGTGAAATTGCAAAGGGTGTTTTGGACAATATCATCGAAAACTTTGAAATCGCAGACAATGAAAATGTGCCCATTTGCCAGGATACAGGTATGGCTTGTGTATTCTTAGAGATCGGTCAGGATGTTCACTTCGTAGGCGGTGACTTGACAGATGCAATCAACGAAGGTGTTCGTCGCGGTTACGATAAAGGATACTTAAGAAAATCCGTAGTAAAAGATCCCGTAAGACGCGGTAACACAGGCGATAACACACCTGCTATGATTTATACAGAAATCGTTCCCGGTGAAAATGTAAAAATTACCGTTGGTCCTAAGGGCTTTGGTAGTGAAAACATGAGTGCCATCAGAATGTTCAAACCTTCTCACGGTATTGAAGGTATCAAGGATTTTATCATTGAGACTGTTGAAACAGCAGGCCCCAACCCCTGCCCTCCCATGGTAGTAGGTGTTGGTATCGGCGGTACTTTTGATAAGGCTGCATTGCTTGCTAAGAAGGCATTGATGCGTCCTATCGATTCTGAGAATCCCGATCCTTACTATGCAGACCTTGAAAAAGAAATGCTTGAAAAGATTAACGAACTTGGTATCGGACCTCAGGGCTTCGGTGGAAGAACCACAGCAATCGGTCTTAACATTGAAACCTTACCCACACACATTGCAGGTATGCCTTGCGCAATTAACATTAACTGCCATGTAACCCGTCATAAATCGGAGGTGATCTAATGGAGAAGCATATTACATTACCTTTAACAGAAGAATTAGCAAAAACATTACATGCAGGTGATACCGTTTATTTAACAGGTACCATTTATACATCCCGTGACGCAGGTCATAAAAGAATGTGCGAATCCCTTGCAAAGGGTGAGCCTCTTCCCATGGACCCTACAGATGCAACCATCTACTATGTAGGTCCTACACCTGCTAAGCCCGGTCAGGTAATCGGTTCTGCAGGCCCTACAACCAGCGGTCGTATGGATGCTTATGCACCTACCATGATGTCAGTTGGCGCAAGAGGTATGATTGGTAAGGGAGCTCGTCTTCCTGAAGTAATTGAAGCAATGAAGAAGTACAACGGTGTTTACTTCGGCGCAATCGGCGGTGCCGGCGCATTGCTTGCAAAGTGTATTAAAAAGTGCGAACTTATTGCATATGAAGATCTTGGCGCAGAAGCGTTAAGAAAATTGTATGTGGAAGATATGCCTTTGGTTGTTATTATTGACAGCGAAGGAAAGAACCTCTACGAAGACGGTAGAGCAGCATATCTTGCTCAGAAAAACAAATAATTGCTTTTAGAAAGCATGCAAAGGACATTTCCGTTTGGGAATGTCCTTTTTGTATATCATGTCCTACTTTATAACTTTGTCTGCTCATGATATAATGGTAAAAAATAATTTTATGGCAGAACACATTCTTTTAACAATTAGTTGTTTTTGGGATGCCTCGGTTTATGGTATAATATTTTAGATATATGCAACTATCTGAGAGAAACATAGGATACGGAGGACAGAAGATGCTTTTAGATACATTAAAATCAAGAATTCCGGAAGAATGCGGCAGTTTGGTATTTGTGGCAGATACCAAGGATTGCGCACTTGTATATATGAACGGCGAGATGAAGAAGAAAGTCGGTTTGGCTGAGGATGATGACTCTTATATTGGTAAAAAGTGTCATGAAGTTTTGCGGGAAATCAGCCATTCCTGCGAGAATTGCCGTAGCTGCGGAGGGTGTGATACGAAGCGTTTTACCAATGTGTTGTATCACAATGAGGAGCATGACGAGTATTTTCGGGTTCGTTGGAAATCCATTGAAGTAGAAGATAAAATTTTATACTTGGAAATTGCAGATGAAGTTACAGAGCAGATTAAGGCGCAGGAAGATACCCTGCATCAGTTGAAGCGTGAGCGCGTGCTTATCCGTTGTGCCAAGACTTTGGAATTAAAGTTAAAAGTTAAGGATGCGATAAACAATCTGTTTGCCATTATCGGTGATTACTACAAAGCAAACAGAACTTACCTGTTTGAAATCGATTATCAGGCGCAAACCACATCCAATACCTATGAATGGGTAGCGAAAGGCGTTACTGCGCAATTGGATAATTTGCAAAATGTGCCTATGGAAGCGACTCAACCTTTTTTGGATATGTTTAATGAGAAGGGGATGTTTTATATCTCTGATTTGGATGCGGATGTATCAAAAGAAACATCTACATATCGTATTTTAGAGGCTCAGGGAATCAGAAGCCTTTTGGCCGTGCCGGTGGTAAAAGATAACGAAATCGTAGGATTTTTGGGCGTTGACGATCCTGCGGATAACATTGTAGACTTTGACTTGCTTACTTCGGTGTTGTACTTTATTCAGAACGACTTGGAGAAACGCCGTGTTATGGAGCAGTTGGAGCGTTTAAGTTATGAAGATACATTAACTAAGTTGAATAACCGTAACCGCTATAATGAGGTGCGCAATGCCTTGAAAAAGCGTCCTCCCGAGAAGCTGGGTATTATTTATATGGACTTAAACGGTTTGAAAAAAGCCAATGATACTTTGGGGCATGATTACGGCGATAAACTGATTAAAAATACGGCTAAAATTTTTAAAAAGGTTTTTGGCGAGGATACCTATCGAATCGGCGGTGATGAGTTCGTGGCTATTCTTGTTGATGCAGAGGAAGCGGAATTGGCGGAAAAAACCGAAAAATTGCGTGAAAAGATGGCGGAAGCGGATATTGAAATTTCCATCGGCAGCAGCTGGAGGGATGAAAATGTGCATATAAAAGAGCAGCTTTACGAAGCGGACAGCCGTATGTACGAAGAGAAGAAAATATATTATCAGAAAAATGATATAAAAGATAAATTACAGTAAAAAGCGTTGTCAATCTCATGGTATAATTCCATAAAATTTCCACATAATAACTCCGTATCCAAAGATTTGAAATTTCAATTGATTGGAAAACAGAAGGTAATGGAAACGGAGGACATAAAAAGTTATGAAGGCAACTGGTATTGTGCGTAGAATTGACGATTTGGGACGGATTGTAATTCCCAAAGAAATCCGGAGAACTTTACGGATTAGAGAGAGTGACCCGCTGGAAATTTTTACAGATCGGGAAGGCGAGATCATTCTTAAAAAATATTCTTCCATCGGTGAGATGAACAGCTTTGCGAAGCAGTATAGTGACAGCCTTGCGCAAGTATCGGGTCGAATTGCGGTAATCGCAGACCGGGACCGTTATATTGCGGTTTCGGGCGGAATGAAAAATCTTCTCGGAAAACATGTGAGCAAAGATGTGGAACGCAAAATGGAGAAAAGAGAAACCGTGGTGGCTAAGCTGGGCGAGAAAAATTTCGTCGCACTGGCGGAAGATGAGAATGATTGCGTATCGCAGGCTATTGCCCCCATTATTTGCGAAGGCGATGTGGTAGGTGCGGTTTTTCTTTTAAGCACTGAGCAAAAAGAAAGCATCGGCGATGTGGAACGCAAACTGGTTCTTTCTGCCGCTGCTTTTCTCGGAAAACAAATGGAATTATAAAATATCTTCTTCAAGGACCAAAAGCTCTAAGTAATCAAAATCGATTGGCTCAATGAAATTATCTTTGGTAAAGCGTGCTTTGTTTAAGCGCTTAAAATCTGCGATAGTGGAATCGAGCCATATCGGTTTCGCCAAGTCAAATTCTTTACAGGCTTCTTCCAAGCCGTTAAAAATCTTATGCGTACGGGTGTCTTCCGTAGCATCTTCTATAATGGTATCTTTTATTAAGCGGTTTTCTTTTATGATTTTTACCCATAATTTAAACATGGTATCACCTCGGCAGATTATATTTAATGGAATCGCTATAGTAATGCGAAAAGGGGCAAATTGTTATAGTGTTATCCGAATCATCATTATATCAAAAGAATAAACATAATCCAAGAATTTCTCCATAAAATGAGGAGTGCCCCGATGTTCGTTTGAACACCGAGGCATTATGAAAAAAATTGTTAGCAATGTAAATGTCACTTGAATGATTGTTTTCTATCTGTTATTTAGTATAGACAATAAATATGAATAAAAAATGAACGTAAAGTAAAAGTAGTTTTAAAAATAAAGAAATAAATTATGTAAATCAATTTTTTGTTTTATATTAAAGAAAGTTTGCTAAATTTATTAAATGTGAAAGGGAAGTTTAAGCACTTTCATGTTGTAAAAAGCAATAAAAAATGATAAAATGTATTAAATCTATGTATTCGTATTTATTTGGACGAATGGGGTAGTTGGAGGGACAACAATGGACAATTTTATGGACAAGTTAGCACAGAAATATAATGCCCAGGAAATGATTAGAGCAAACGCTCAGGCGGAAGCATCCGAGATGCAGCGTCTTCAGGAGCAGGTTGCGGCGTATGAAGGCATTTTACAGGATATGCGTAAGCTGAATTATAAGAATTCAGAACTTACGGATCGTATTTACGCCCTGGTAGATGAAAGTATCAGTAAGGTTCAGGGAATACATAAAAGTGATGAAGAGTCAGGCGCGGTAGCTGCTGATTTATCCAGTGCTATTATGGCGGCTTTGGATGAAGCGTTAAGCAATTTGGATACTACCGTAGGTACTGCATTAAATGAATCCGTAAGCGGAGCATTGATGGTTCCGGTTGATCAGATGAAGCAGTCAACACAGGAGGTTTCCGGTTCGGTTGCGGCTGTTCGCCAGATTGCGGAAGATGTTAAAACAACCGCTGACGAAATTCGATATGCATCCGATATGGTAAGAACTTCTGCGGATGATGTTACAAGTTCAGCTTTGGAAGTTAAGAATTCCGTAGAAGGTATGCAGACTGCTGTTGCGGAAGTAAGAACTTCTGCGGATGAAGTGAAGGAATCCATGGAGCAGATGCGCTCAACCGTACAGGGCGTGATGATTTCTACGGAAGATATGAAGATTTCTACTGAGGAAATTAAGGCGACTACGGAAGATTTAAAGCATTCTACCGAGGATTTGAAGTCATCTGTTAAGACATCGGTTGATAACGCTTTATTGACAATAAGACGCGAGAATCGTGAAATTGCGGATCACTTGGAATATATTCGTTCTACGGTGGATACGATTCATAAGCCTTCACCGGAAGAAGAACTTCGCAAAGAAGAAGAAGAGCAGCGCAGACAGCTGGAAGAACAGCAGAGAGAAGAAGCAAGAATCGCAAGAGAAGAAGAAAATAAGAAAACCTTGGAAGAGTTGTTCCGCCAGTCCGATGACTTTGTACATAAAGAGAATGTTAAGGTATATCGTAATGTGCAGGCTGTTGTGGTTGACGAACTTAAGAACCAGACAGAAGGTTTGACAAAACATAATCAGGAATTGTACACCAAGATGAAATCAACCAAGACCATGGTGATTATTGCAATTATTTTGGGTGTGGCAAACATTGTACTTACCGTTCTTTCGATTTTAGGAATTGTATAAAGAATTACTATAGCAGGTCGATAGAGATATCGGCCTGTTTTTATGAAAAATAAAAGATGTTTTATTGTAAAAGGAGAAAAAGATGAAAAAAATTATTTTGGTAACTTTGACGGTTGCAACATTTTTTATGATGGGTTGCGGTAGTGCTCTTTCGGCTTCGGATGATGAGCCGGAAAGCGTTGTATCCGGAGCGGACGAAAGTGTTTCCGAGGATGTGGTTGAAGCGGATATTGAGTTACAGGAATTCATGCCTGAGCTTGAGAGTTATGTTGTGAGTATTCCCGAGATTGAAGGCGGATGGAATATATATCCCGAAGTGGGAAACGGTGACCATCTCATACTTGATAATTCGGACATGACTTTTACCGTAATGATGCAGAAATTCCCCAAAGAATCCCATGCGTATAGTGATTTTGCATCCTTCCAAAAATTTTACATGGATGGTGTTACTGCTTCTATGGGAGAAGGTGTTCCGCAGGAATTAGAGTTTGACAATGATGATATTTTAAAGTATTCTGCAAACTATTATGAGATGGAAGCGCAGGGCTATGTATTTAAGGGTCAGGTAGCTGTTTTTGAAATGGAGAACGGATATTATGCCGGTACCATTACAGGAGTAGATTCTGTATATGATGCTAATATTGAAACATTCTCCTGCTTATATGATTATTTCAGAGAGCAGTAGAAGTTGTTTGGAACATTTATAAAAGATAATATAAAAACGCTGTGGTTTTATTAAACCACAGCGTTTTATTGTTATTATTGTAATGATAGAAGATTATAAGCGGGCAACGCCTGAATCTCTTGCGGCCTGAGCTACCGCTTTGGAAACTGCTTCCTTTACGCGGGGATCGAAAGCTGCGGGAATGATGTAGTCTTCGTTTAACTCATCATCAGAAATTAAGTTTGCAAGTGCAAGAGATGCAGCAATCTTCATTTCTTCATTGATGTCTTTTGCACGAACATCAAATGCGCCACGGAACAATGCGGGGAATGCAAGTACATTGTTAATCTGGTTGGGGAAGTCGCTACGACCGGTAGAAACGACTCTTGCTCCGCCTGCCTTTGCTTCATCGGGATAGATTTCAGGTGTGGGGTTAGCACATGCGAATACGATGGAATCCTTGTTCATGGTCTTAACCATTTCTGTGGTTAATGCGCCGGGAGCAGATACACCGATAAATACATCGGCACCTACTACCATATCGGCAAGAGAGCCGGACTTCTTCTCTAAGTTGGTAATCTTAGCCATTTCTTCTTTAAAAGGATTCATGCCTTCTTTACGACCTTCGTATACAGCACCTGTACGGTCGCACATAATAACATTTTTAACACCGTATGAAAGAATCAACTTGGTAATTGCTGTTGCGGCAGCACCTGCACCGTTTACAACAACCTTGATTTCTTCCTTTGTCTTTCCTACAACCTTTAATGCGTTAATCAGACCTGCCAATGTGATAATTGCAGTTCCGTGCTGGTCGTCATGGAAAATAGGAATATCACATTTTTCTTTTAACTTCTTCTCGATTTCGAAACAACGGGGAGCTGCAATATCCTCTAAGTTTACACCGCCGCAAGAGCCTGAAATCAAATAAACGGTATTTACGATTTCATCTACATCTTTTGACTTAATGCAAAGAGGGAATGCGTCTACATCACCGAAAGATTTAAAAAGAACACACTTGCCTTCCATAACGGGCATACCTGCTTCGGGACCGATATCGCCTAAGCCGAGAACCGCTGTACCGTCGGTTACAACGAGACATGTGTTCCAACGGCGAGTGTAGTCATAGCTCTTTTCTACATCCTTCTGGATTTCAAGGCAGGGCTCTGCAACACCGGGAGTATATGCTAAGGAAAGGTCTTCTTTGGTAGAAACCGGAACGCGGCTTACAACTTCGATTTTTCCTTTCCATTCTCCGTGCTTTTTGAGTGATTCTTCTGCGTAATTCATTAGTTTTTTCCTCCAAAAATATATTGATAAAATTTTAAAATTAATGACTTTTTCGTGAATGTATCAATAATATATAATACATAAAAGAAACAAAACAATATTTAACATACTCTCTTTTTTTAATGTAGTCAAGAAAAAGGATTAAAAAACCTTAACTTGACGCAGCTTAGATTTGGATGTTAAAATGAAGTGTTATATTGGGGAGTTTGTAGAAAAAGACGGATTTTATTCGTTATTTGAATTTGTCGGAGAATGAATCCATGAAATACATTACACATTTTCATAAAAGAATAAAGATCCATGCGCTCAAGGTATTATTGGGGGCATGGTTTGTTGCGGCCTTTTTCCTGCCTTGTATCGAATTTTACGAGTCTACGGGTGACAATCGTTTTACGGTTTATTTGTATGGAGAAAAGGTTGGTTATGTGGCGAATACGGATATGATAGAAGATTGTATTCGTCAGGCGCGACGGGAGTTGGCATCTGAGTCCGAGGGCTTGTACATTGTGGAAGAGCCTGAAATTATAATAGAAGGTGAAGAAACCTTTTGGAGTAAATGTGACGATAAAAAGACTGTAACTGAGAATATTAAGGCTGTAATGGCGGAGCATGAAAAAGAAACTTTAATTCGCGCTTATACAGTTAAAGTTAACAGTCAAACGGTTAATTTACGAACCGCGGAAGAAGTAAGCGAACTTTTATCCCGTACAATTGCGACTTATGATACGGAAGGACAGTACGAATTGGCAATGAATTTGAATCCGGATCGTGAGTTGAATGTATTGACAGCCAATGTAACCAGAAGCGGAAGCGAGCGTCAGAGCTGGGATACGGAGGCCGGAGTGAGTGCTGCATTAACACATGAAGTGGACCCGGAAAAAGTTACCGAGTACATGGATTTTGACGATTTTGAACTTGGTATAAAAGAAATCGCTTTTTCGGAAGAGGTTGAAGTGGTTGAAGCTTATATCCTGGAAGAAGAATTGAGTACTCTGGATGAAGCCATCAACCTGCTGACAGAAGAGCAGGAAGTTCAGCAGATATATGAAGTAAAAAGCGGTGATACCCTTTCGGAAATTTCTATTACAGTGGGCATTCCCATGGAAACCATTGTAGAAATGAACGGTCACATATTGGACAATGTAAATTCTACATTGAACATTGGTGATGAGTTGATTATTACTGTGCCGGAACCGGAACTTTCCGTAATCTGGACAAACCGTGAACATTACAAAGAAATTTATGAGGCGGAGATTATTTATATCCCCAATGATGAATGGTATACAACTCAGATGGTAACTTTGCAGGAGCCTTCCGCAGGTTTTAGAGAAGTGGTTGCGGATGTTACTTATGAAAACGATGACGAAATCGCACGAAATATAGTAAAAGAAGAAGTTATTATGGAAGCGGTACCTAAAATTGTGGAAAGAGGAACCATTGTACCGCCTACTTATGTGAAGCCTATTTCCGGTGGCCGTTTGTCTTCACGCTTCGGTCGAAGAAGTGCGCCTACGGCAGGTGCGTCTACCTATCATAAGGGTGTTGACTGGGCTACACCTGTGGGCACTCCGGTATATGCGTCTTCCGGTGGTACTGTTGCCAAAGCCGGTTGGGGTAGTGGATACGGCTATGTGGTATATATTAATCATCCTGACGGTCGACAGACCAGATATGCTCACCTTAGCAAGGTGCTTGTATCTCCCGGTCAGACGGTTTCGCAGGGCGATAAGATCGCACTCAGCGGTAATACCGGTGTAAGTTCCGGACCTCATGTGCATTTTGAAATTTTAATCGGCGGAAAGCAGGTTAACCCGCTGGATTATTTGTAAGTAGTCTGAATTCAAACCGAAAAGGTTTACAACAGTCGGGTTTTAGTATATAATAAACTAAGCATGATTGGGTTAATGGGTTTACAAAACCTAATAAGTTGAGGTGTTTTATGGAACTGTACGCAATGAAAGGTGGCGTACCTCTGGTCGGAGAAGTTGAGATTGGCGGTGCGAAAAACGCAGCTTTGGCAATCCTTGCTGCGGCAATCATGACAGATGAAACCGTTACGGTAGAGAACGTTCCCGATGTGCGAGATACAAATGTATTAATGGCGGCAATGGAAAGTGTTGGTGCCATGGTGGTAAAAACCGATCGCCATACGGTTAAAATTAACGGTTCAAAGATTGATAACCTTGTGATTGATGACGAACATATCAAAAAGATCAGAGCTTCCTACTATTTGTTGGGGGCTTTGCTTGGTAAATATAAACATGCGGAAGTGCCTCTTCCCGGTGGCTGTAATTTAGGAACGAGAGCAATTGATCAGCACATCAAAGGATTTCGTGCTTTGGGTGCGGATGTTCGCGTGGAGCATGGTTTTGTTGTGGCAGAAGCAACAAAATTAAAAGGCGGTCATATTTTTATGGATAAGGTGTCTGTCGGAGCGACCATCAATGTAATGATGGCAGCAGTAATGGCAGAAGGAAGAACAACGATTGAGAATGCGGCAAAAGAGCCTCATGTTGTAGATTTGGCCAATTTCCTTAACTGTATGGGAGCCAATATTAAGGGCGCAGGAACCGATGTAATTCGTATTAATGGAGTTCCCAAGCTTCATAAAGCAGAATATGCAATTATTCCCGACCAGATAGAAGCAGGTACTTTTATGATGGCGGCAGCCATTACAAAGGGCGATATTACCGTTAAGAATGTAATTCCCAAGCATTTAGAGTGTATTTCGGCTAAGCTTCTTGAAATCGGATGTGAGGTGGAAGAATCCGATGATGCGGTAAGAGTGGTTGCAACCAAGCGTTTGAACAATACGCAGGTTAAGACCTTGCCTTATCCCGGCTTCCCTACCGATATGCAGCCTCAGATTACGGTAATCCTAGGCTTGTCGGAAGGCATCAGTATCGTGACGGAAAGTATTTTTGATAATCGCTTTAAATATGTGGATGAACTTATTAAAATGGGTGCAGACATTAAGGTGGAAGGAAATACTGCCATTATCACAGGCGTGCCCCGATATAGCGGTGCAAATGTTTCGGCTCCCGATTTAAGAGCCGGTGCGGCGTTGGTGCTTGCGGGTCTTGCAGCTGAGTCTCTCACCGTGGTAGACGATATTAAATACATTGAGAGAGGTTATGAAGACTTCCCTGAGAAACTGAAGAATCTCGGAGCGCAGATTGCCAAGGTTAGGGACCAGAAAGAATTAAAAAGAATTGAATTCGGCGTATCATAAAAGAAAGGACATTTCGTAGTGAAATGTCCTTTTTATATTGCCTATAAAAGCGTTTCTTATAAAATTGCATCTATATGCAGGTCATCTTCTTTTGATAAATCAATAATGTCATCCCCGCATTTAACAATGGGTTTGGATAATTGCTGTTTGTTAATAAAAGCAACGGAAGCAACACGGTTATCGCTGAGTAAAACTTCATTGTGTATGTAAGTATTTACGATGTTTTCAAGGAATACCAAAATATATTCGGGATCGTATTTCTGCAAACCTTCCGATTCGAAAATTTCGATTACCCTGAACGGACACAACGGACCGCGATAGATTCTGGCAGAAGTCATAGCGTCATATACATCGGCTATGGCAACGGCCTTGGCATAACGGTCGATTTTATCTGCCGATAAACCTAAGGGATAACCTGTTCCGTCGCATTTCTCATGGTGCATAAGGGCAGAGTTCATAATATGAGAATTAATGTTTCTGCTCTTAAGAATGTGAAATCCTTCCACGGTATGGGTTTTGATGATTTTATATTCATCGTCTGTCAGACGGTCCGGCTTCTTGATGATGGAATCGGGAATTTTAAGCTTACCAATGTCATGCAACAAACCGCATAAGGTCAGAAGGTTCTGCTCCTGCTCGGGCCATTTGAGCCACTGGGAAAAAATATTGCAAATCAAAGCAACATTCATGGAGTGCGCAAAAGTCAAGTCGTCATATTGGCGCATGTTATGCAACATATCAAAAGCATGGTAGCTTGATGTGGCTTCTGAGAGAATGGCCAGTGTGTTGGTTAACATGGCGTCCGTATCGATTTTGGCATTCAAATCCACAATGTCATTGATGGAGTCTTTGAAGCTCTGTAAATTCTCGTCAAAGCTTTCCTGGAATTTCTTGAACTCCACACTTTCGCGAATGCGTTCGGAATGGGAGCGGTTGTCTTCCGCAACTTCCAATTCTTCAGCGGCGGAATCATTGATTCGCACACTGAGGATGGAATAAAATTCCAAACGGGTAATGGCTTTGTCGGTAAGAGTAAGACCTTTGGGGAGTATCAGTTGTCCGGTATAGTTATAAACATCTTCCGCTGTAATCATGCCGGGAATCAGTTCTGATGTTCTGACTCGTCTCACGCTGTTCCTCCCTCCTAAATAAACTTCTTTTATCATTATATGGAAAAAATGCTATAAAGTCAATGAAACTACGAATTGTAATATGTGAAAAAAAGAAGAATTTGTAAAATGATGTAAACTGCTTGACATTTTGGTCGTGTCGTTGTAAGGTTAAGTTGTCTCTTATTCAGAGTGGTGGAGGTACAGAGGACCGATGAAGCCACGGCAACCCCTTTTAAGAAGGAAGGTGCCTACCTGAGCGAGTGGCATTGCTTACGCAATGCGTCGAACAATAAGAGGATTTGATATGTATGTGAAGTCAGGTCCGCTTATTGATAAGCGGTTTTTTTATGTTATGGGACAATTTCATAACATGAGAAATGTTCGTTTCGAACTTTTATTCAATCATTTATTTTTAAGAGGAGGACAGAAAAATGGAAAAAAGATTATTTACTTCAGAATCCGTTACCGAAGGACATCCCGATAAAATCTGTGATGCAATTTCCGATGCGGTTTTGGATGCGTTAATGGAACAGGATCCCATGAGCCGTGTTGCTTGTGAGACATGCACAAATACAGGTTTTGTAGTGGTTATGGGTGAGGTTACCACCAAGGCTAACATTGATATTCCCGCAATTGTTCGTAAGACGGTAACAGACATCGGCTATGACCGTTCCGAGTATGGTTTTGATGGTAATACCTGTGCGGTAATGGTATCCTTGGACAAGCAGTCTGCTGATATTGCCATGGGCGTTGATAAGGCTCTTGAAGCAAAAGAAGATAAAATGAGCGATGACCAGATTGAAGCAATCGGTGCAGGTGATCAGGGTATGATGTTTGGTTATGCTACGAACGAAACCGAAGAATATATGCCCTATCCTATTTCTTTGGCACATAAGTTGACTTTACAGCTTACCAAAGTAAGAAAGGACGGAACTTTAAAATATCTTCGTCCCGACGGTAAGAGTCAGGTTTCTGTAGAATATGACGAAAACGGCAAGCCCATCAGATTGGAAGCGGTAGTTTTATCTACTCAGCACGATCCCGATGTGACACAGGAACAGATTCACAAAGATATTAAAAAGTATGTGTTTGAACCGGTACTTCCCGTGGAACTTTTGGATGAAAATACCAAGTATTTTATCAACCCCACAGGACGCTTTGTAATCGGCGGACCTAACGGTGACTCAGGTTTGACCGGTCGTAAAATTATCGTAGATACCTACGGCGGATATGCCCGTCACGGCGGTGGTGCTTTCTCCGGTAAGGACTGTACCAAGGTGGACCGTTCAGCTGCTTATGCGGCACGTTATGTTGCAAAGAACATCGTGGCTGCAGGTTTGGCTGATAAGTGTGAAATTCAGCTTTCTTATGCAATCGGTGTTGCGCATCCTACATCCATCATGGTGGATACTTTCGGTACCGGTAAGCTTTCGGGAGAAAAGCTGGTGGCAATCATCAGAGAGAATTTTGATCTCCGTCCCGCAGGCATCATTAAGATGTTAGACCTTCGTCGTCCTATTTATAAGCAGACTTCTGCATACGGACACTTCGGAAGAAACGATTTGAATCTTCCTTGGGAGAAACTTGACAGAGTAGACGATTTAAAGAAATACTTATAATCAGAATAAAAGAAATTATAAAAGTGCTTCCGGCAAGGGATATACTTGCCGGGGAGCACTTTTTTATTTTTACAATATAAAAAATAAATTGTCGAAAACTTCTTGGGGTGCGTATATAGAATTTGATAAAAAGCGACATGACTTCTGTGCTAAGTTTTTAAAAAGATATTTGGACAAGCAAATGTAAATATTGTTTTAGCAGAGGAGGGAATGCAATGGATACTACTCGGGAACAGTCTTTGGCACGGGGACCGAAAAATAAAAAGCAAATCGGCCGCATTGGAAAAGGTGATAAAATATACATAGAAGATTATGCGGTTACTTATTTAAATCAGGTGGCTCGGTCGCCGGAAACGAAAGCAGGTCTGGCCGGGTTGTTCGGTGCCTGTCGCGAGGTGGAAGGCACAAAAGAATATTATATTTATGCGGCGATTTACAGAGAGTGTGAAAATGTTTTGGGAGAAGGTTTGCCAAGAGAAGCCGTTCAGAAAATTATGCGACAGAGGGGAGAAATGTTTTCGGAATATTTTTTTCTGGGCTGGGCGATTGTGCTTGGAGACAATGTCGGAACGCTTTGGGAGAATTGTTATCGTTCCAGACTGGAAACCCTTATGGGGAAACCGGAATTGCTTATGACGATAAAGTCAGGAACCTGCGAGGAACATTTTTATTTGTATCCTACGGAGATGCCAAAAGAAACCGATGGCTATTTTATCTTTTATGAAGAAAATGATGCAATGCAGAATTTCTTGATTGAATGGCATGGGGCAATCCATAAGGACAAGTGTGATGAAGAAGGAGATAATGTGGCGGAAAGTTGCCGCAATTATTATAAAGAAAAGAAGGCAGAGCGGTTTCGTACAAGGTTTGCAACTGTGCTGCTGACGGCATCATTATTGTTTTTGCTTTTTAGCGCAGGTGTGGGTGTACAGAATCTGAACGGATATAACAAGATAAAAGAAGTAGGACAGACGCTGGAAGATGTTTCGGAGAATGAACAGGTTTTAGAATTGTATAAGGAAACATCGTCCGTAAGCTTTGAGGAAGAATCCGACATATTGTCAGAGAATCCGGACGAAGAAGTGATTACCGATGAAACGGTTATTGTTGAAGAGGAAGAAGCGCCGGAAGAAATAAAAGAACCGGTTTCTGAGTCGTCGGAAGAAATTGTTTTGGAAGAAGAGCGGCCGGAGACTATGGTTACAGAAAAGCCGACCGAGGACGGCGATGGCGAAGATGTGTCATCGGAGGAACTGTCTACGGAAGAGGGAACCGTGGTTCCGGAAGAGGAACCTGAAGTTGTGGCGGAAGGCGAAGAGGATACGGAAACGGTAGTGATTGCACCGGAATATATTACTTATGAAGTGTCCAAGGGTGATACACTGTATGGAATCTGCGTCCGCTTTTATGGGAATTTATCCAGGGCATCGGAAATTTGCAGCATTAATAATATAGAAAACAAAGATAATATTCTGTACGGACAAAAAATTCTACTCCCGCAGTAAAAAGTATGCTATACTATATAAGGAAAAAATGTAATGTAAAATGCTCACGGAAGTATTGGAGAAAAAATGAAGGATAAAAAAGTAAGTCGGTTTGGAATAAAAACATCCCGCGGCAAAAAGAAGAATGTAAAACCGCTGGAACGATTTTCGCCGAAAAAGAAAGAAAAGGAAAATCTTAGCTGGAGAGAAGACTTGGCGAGACACCGCGCACACATTGCCAAATGTGTGTTGATTTTTGTGGGTGTACTGATTTTAGCCACTGCCTTCTTTTATATAAGATATATAACCCGCGTGTATACATCTTATGATGTGTATAGCAGTGTTGATTATCAGGTGGTTACCGGAGCAAAGGTGGAAGCGCTGAAAGATCGATTCGTTATATATGGAAATGACGGTGCAAAGTGCGTCGATGCCAAGGGCGAGACTGTTTGGAACATTACTTATGAAATGCAGAATCCGATGATTAATATTGATGATGATGTGGTTGGTATTGCGGATTATAACGGAAGTGTCATTTATATGATGAATCGGGAGAGCGTTTTGGGTGAGATTAACACGGGAATGCCCATCCGCTTGTTCCGGGTTTCGGCAAAAGGTCTGGCGATTGCTGCTTTGGATGACGGTCAGAAAACACCGATTTATATTTATAATACGGAAAACAAAATGATTGCCTACTTCAATACAACCATGCGAAACAGTGGTTTTCCCATTGCCATGGCAATTTCGGATGCCGGATACCTTGTGGGTATATCCTATTTATATGCGGATGAGACAAGTTATAAAACCAATATAGCCTTTTATAATTTCAGCGAAGTGGGACAAAATAAAACGGATAATCTTGTAAGTGGAAATACATATGCCAACGCAGTTGTGCCTCATATTCAGTTTGTGGGGAACTCCAAAGCGGTGGCCATTGCGGATAATCGTTTGATGGTATATTCGGGAGATGAGATTCCTACCAGCTCAGGCGAGGTGTTGGTGCAGGAAGAAATTGTTTCTGCGTTCTTCGGGGAAGAATATGTTGCGTTGGTGCATAACAATGCCGGCGAAGAAGGTAAATATCGAATTGATATATATAACGGAAACGGTAAATGCGAAGATACCATATATTATAATGAAGAGTATACGGATATGTTTTTCCATGACGGAAGAATTATCGTATACGGTACGGAGCATTGCTATGTGCACAATGTGGGCGGCATTGATAAGTATCAAGGCGAGCTTGGCCCCGGGGTGTTGGGAATTATCCCTACTAATGTTTCCAATCGCTTTGTGGTAATAACAAATTCTGCCATTGAAACCATTGAATTAAAATAAGTACTTTTAAGATTAAAGGCGATATCATAAATCGATGATGTCGCCTTTTTGCACAATAAATGTGGATAACTTTCCATAAAAAATGTAAAAAAGAGGATATTCATAAAAAACTTAAAAAAGTTGTTGACAATATAAAAACCTTTTGTTATTATAAAAAAGCCGCTGAACGAGCGGCCTTTTTAACGGAAGAAATTCCGATAACAGAACCTTGACAAATAAACAGCAATCCAACCCTGAAAGTTCAAGTAAGCAACGAGCAATGCCGGGATGGAAGACAGGAAACAAATTGTGCTTGCACAAATTTGTTGAGTGGATTACAGACCGATAGGGCGACTGCCCGTGACGAAATAAACGCGAAGCGTTTATGAGTTCGCATTGCGAGTATCTGATACTCAAGTTGCAAAGAGAATAATTCAGAGAAAGAAACCTAAACAAAGTAAAACGGAAAAATTAGCTAGATGTTGATTTTGAACGGACAAATGATTTAAATTTTTTTAGAGAGTTTGATCCTTGCTCAGGATGAACGCTGTCGGCGTGATTTACTCATGCAAGTCGAACGGACTTTTAATGAAACCTAGTGATTTAAAAGTTAGTGGCGGACGGGTGAGTAACGCGTGGGTAACCTGCCATATGCTGGGGGACAACAGTTAGAAATGACTGCTAATACCGCATAAGCGCACAGAATCGCATGATTCAGTGTGAAAAACTGCGGTGGCATATGATGGACCCGCGTCTGATTAGCTGGTTGGTGAGGTAACGGCTCACCAAGGCGACGATCAGTAGCCGACCTGAGAGGGTGATCGGCCACATTGGAACT
>JAGAMF010000003.1 GCA_017624855.1 Lachnospiraceae bacterium | reverse complement strand
CATCTGGTCACCGTCGAAGTCAGCGTTGAACGCTGTACATACCAAAGGATGAAGCTTAATAGCCTTACCTTCAACCAAAATCGGTTCGAAGGCCTGGATACCAAGTCTATGAAGTGTCGGAGCACGGTTCAACATAACCGGATGCTCACGAATTACTTCTTCCAAAACATCCCATACAGTATTGTCAAGCTTTTCTACAAGCTTCTTTGCATGCTTAATATTCTGGCTGATTCCCTTTCCTACCAATTCCTTCATAACGAAAGGCTTGAAAAGTTCGATTGCCATTTCTTTGGGAAGACCACACTGGTAAATCTTTAACTCAGGTCCAACAACGATAACGGAACGGCCTGAATAGTCAACACGCTTACCTAACAAGTTCTGACGGAAACGTCCGGACTTACCTTTTAACATATCGGAAAGTGACTTTAATGCACGGTTTCCGGGGCCTGTTACAGCTCTTCCTCTTCTACCGTTATCAATCAAAGCATCAACAGCTTCCTGAAGCATTCTCTTCTCGTTACGCACGATAATATCGGGCGCACCAAGATCAAGAAGTCTTGCAAGACGATTGTTACGGTTGATAATTCTTCTGTATAAATCGTTCAAGTCAGATGTAGCAAAACGGCCACCGTCCAACTGAACCATAGGTCTTAAATCGGGGGGAATTACCGGAATGGCATCCATAATCATCCACTCAGGTCTGTTTCCCGAACCGCGGAATGCTTCCACAACTTCGAGACGCTTAACAGTTTTAGCTCTCTTCTGACCCTTGCTGTTGTCGTTCTCAAGCTCTTCTTTTAATTCAGCATATTCTTTTTCAAGATCGATTGCTGCCAAAAGCTCTTTGATTGCTTCTGCACCCATACCAACGCGGAATCTGTCACCATACTTTTCTCTGGCTTCTTCGTATTCTCTTTCGTTTAAAACATCTTTTACCTTTAAGTTTGTATCTCCTGCATCCAATACAATATAAGATGCAAAATACAATACTTTTTCAAGTAATCTGGGTGTTAAATCAAGGATAAGTCCCATACGGCTGGGAATACCCTTAAAATACCAAATATGTGAAACAGGCGCTGCAAGCTTAATATGACCCATTCTTTCACGACGCACATTAGCCTTGGTTACCTCTACACCACAGCGATCACATACGATACCTTTGTAACGTACCTTTTTGTACTTACCGCAATGGCATTCCCAGTCCTTGCTGGGTCCAAAAATCTTTTCACAATATAAACCTTCGCGCTCCGGTTTTAAAGTTCTATAGTTGATGGTCTCGGGCTTGGTAACCTCGCCCTTAGACCATTCTAAAATCTTTTCCGGTGACGCCAAACCGATTTTAATGGAGTCAAAGCTAATCGGTTCATATATCTCTTTTTTTACATCAGACATTACTGGCTCTCCTTCCAAAATTAGGCTGTTGCCTTTTTAGTTATCTTCGTCATCATCATATGAATCATCAAAGTTCATATCGCTATCATATCCGCCTGAAAAATCATCATCATCGGCATATTCGTCATATACCTCGGTAAGTTCGCCGGATTCATTGAATTCCTGCTCCTGATAGCCATAGCTTGCCATGTTGTCACGCTCGTAATCCACATTTCTTGTTTCGCCTTCGATTTCGAAGCGATAGTTATTGGTGGGCGGCTCAACATTTTCTTTGATTTCGACTTCTTCGCCATTTTCGTCAAGAACTTTTACATCCAGACACAGTGACTGTAATTCCTTCAACAATACCTTGAAGGACTCAGGAATACCGGGTGTAGGAATGTTTTCGCCCTTAATGATAGCTTCGTAAGTCTTCACACGACCAACCACGTCGTCTGACTTCACTGTCAGGATTTCCTGCAAGGTGTAAGATGCTCCGTATGCTTCCAGAGCCCAAACTTCCATTTCACCGAAACGCTGTCCACCGAACTGAGCTTTACCACCCAGAGGCTGCTGTGTTACCAGTGAGTACGGTCCGGTTGAACGAGCATGAATCTTATCGTCTACCAGGTGGTGGAGTTTCAGATAATGCATGTGACCGATGGTTACCGGGCTGTCAAAATATTCGCCGGTTCTACCGTCACGGAGTTTTACCTTACCGTCTCTGGAAATTTCTACACCTTTCCAAAGCTCTCTGTGAGCTCTGTTTTCATATAAGTACTCGAGAACTTCGGGACGAAGTGTATCTTTGTGTTTCGCCTCAAATTCTTCCCAAGTTGTATTAACATAATCGTTTGCAAGATCGAGAGTATCCATGATGTCAGCTTCATTTGCACCGTCAAATACAGGTGTGGCAATGTTAAAGCCGAGAGCCTTAGCTGCCAATGACAAGTGGATTTCAAGCACCTGACCGATATTCATACGGGAAGGTACACCCAAAGGATTCAATACGATATCCAAAGGACGACCGTTCGGTAAGTAAGGCATATCTTCTACAGGTAATACGCGGGAAACAACACCCTTGTTACCATGACGACCAGCCATCTTGTCACCAACGGAAATCTTTCTCTTCTGTGCAATATAGATACGAACCTTCTGGTTTACACCGGGAGATAATTCGCTGTCGCCGTTTGCTCTTGAGAATACCTTAGCATCCACAACAACACCGTACTCGCCGTGAGGAACCTTCAATGAAGTATCACGCACTTCTCTTGCTTTTTCACCGAAAATCGCACGAAGCAATCTTTCTTCTGCGGTAAGCTCTGTTTCTCCCTTGGGAGTAACCTTACCAACAAGGATATCTCCGGCACGAACTTCCGCACCGATACGGATGATACCTCTGTCATCCAAATCCTTCAACGCTTCTTCACCTACACCGGGTACGTCTCTTGTAATTTCTTCTGCACCAAGCTTGGTATCGCGGGCTTCGGTTTCATATTCTTCAATGTGAACAGATGTATAAACATCTTCACGTACAAGTCTTTCACTTAAAAGGACAGCATCTTCGTAGTTGTAACCTTCCCAGGTCATGAAACCGATAAGAGGGTTCTTACCAAGACCAAGTTCACCTTCTGCTGTAGAAGGACCATCAGCGATAACCTGACCTTCTGCTACATGATCGCCCTTGAATACAATAGGCTTCTGGTTGTAGCAGTTACTCTGGTTACTTCTTACGAACTTAGAAAGACGGTATTCCATCTTTTCGCCGTCATCAGCGGTAATCTTAATCAATTCGGAAGATACATAAGTTACGGTACCTGCCTTCTTGGCAACCACACATACACCGGAGTCAACCGCAGTCTTCACTTCCATACCTGTACCGATAACAGGAGCTTCTGTGAAAAGAAGGGGCACTGCCTGACGCTGCATGTTAGATCCCATGAGGGCACGGTTCGCGTCGTCGTTCTGCAAGAAAGGAATCAACGCTGTTGCAACTGAGAATACCATCTTCGGTGATACGTCCATAAAATCGAACTTCGCCTTAGGATATTCCTGTGTTTCTTCTCTATAACGACCTGATACCATGTTTTTCACAAAGCAACCGTTCTCATCAAGTTCTTCGTTTGCCTGTGCTACATGATAGTTATCTTCTTCATCCGCAGTCATGTAAACAACTTCATCGGTTACACGGGGATTCTGAGGGTCTGACTTATCGATGCGACGATAAGGAGCCTCTACAAAACCGTATTCGTTAATTCTTGCATAAGATGCAAGGGAGTTAATCAAACCGATGTTGGGACCTTCAGGAGTCTCAATAGGACACATTCTTCCGTAGTGAGTATAGTGTACGTCTCGTACCTCGAAACCTGCACGGTCTCTTGAAAGACCACCGGGTCCCAATGCAGACAAACGTCTCTTATGTGTCAACTCACCAAGAGGGTTGTTCTGGTCCATGAACTGTGAAAGCTGTGATGAACCAAAGAATTCTTTGATTGCAGCCTGCACAGGCTTAATATTGATTAAACTCTGAGGAGTGATATCTTCTGAATCGTGTGTTGTCATTCTTTCACGAACAACACGTTCCATTCTGGAAAGACCGATTCTGTACTGGTTCTGTAACAATTCACCAACCGCACGGATACGTCTGTTTCCTAAGTGGTCGATATCATCGCTGTTACCGATGCCATACTCTAAATGAATGTTATAGTTAATGGAAGCGAGAATATCTTCTTTTGTGATATGTCTCGGCATCAATTCATGTGCATTACGCGCAATTGCAGCTGCCATCTCTTCCGGCTTATCAAGGTATTCTTCGAGAATACGCTGAAGAACGGGGAAGTATACCAATTCAGTAATACCTAATTCTGCCGCATCGCAGTCAACCCATTCATTGATGTCTACCATCATATTGGAAAGAACAACAACATTCTTCTTTTCAGTCTGAATCATTACGGATGTAACCGCTGCATTCTGAATAGCGTCAGCGATTTCTGCGGTAACAACTTCACCTGCTTTCGCAATGATTTCACCTGTATATTCATTGACAACGTCTTTTGCAAGAATCTGATTGCGGATTCTGTACTTAAGCATAAGCTTCTTGTTGAACTTATAACGTCCAACCTTAGCCAAATCATATCTTCTTGCATCAAAGAACATAGACGCAAGGAAGCTTTCAGCGCTATCTACACTAAAAGGCTCGCCGGGATGTACCTTGGTATATAATTCTTTTAAACCGTCCACATAATTCTTGGAAGGGTCTTTTGTGAAACTTGCATGAATCTTGGGCTCGTCTCCGAACACCTCAAGAATCTCTTCGTCCGTTCCCAGACCAAGAGCTCTGATAAATACGGTAATAGGCACTTTTCTGGTTCTGTCCACACGAACATATGCCACATCGTTAGAGTCGGTTTCGTACTCTAACCATGCACCACGGTTAGGAATAACCGTTGAAGAGAAAAGCTCTTTACCAATTCTGTCATGACCGATTGTATAGTAAATACCGGGTGAACGTACCAACTGGCTAACGATAACACGCTCAGCACCGTTAATAACAAAAGTACCGGTTTCTGTCATCAAAGGGAAATTACCCATAAAAATGGGATGTTCCTTTACATTTTCCTTGTCGTTCTTATTGAAAAGACGAACTGTCACTTTCAAAGGCGCTTCGTAAGTAAGGTCTCTTTCCTTACACTCTTCAATCGTATGCTTGATTTCGTTTTCCGCCAATTCGAAATTCACGAATTCCATACGAAGATCGCCGCCGAAATTAGTAATGGGAGAAATATCATCGAAAGCTTCTTTTAATCCTTCCTCAAGAAACCACTTGTAGGAATTCTTCTGAACCTCGATGAGATTGGGCATCTCCAGAACTTCTTTCTGGCGTGAATAGCTCATACGCATACTGTTGCCGTTAATCACCGGTCGGATTCTGTTCTTTTCCATTATAGCACTCCACTCCGTTCTTAAATTTTATATAGACATTTCTGCTTATTGAGGGATACATGTCTCATTTTTACCCGTTTTTGTCCGCACAAAATCAGGCCTCTTTATCAGAAGACAAAAAGGGACACTAAACCACAATAAAGCATTCTATATGATAGCAGAAATAGTACTGCATGTCAAACATTTTTTTCCATTTGTTTAAAAAATTTTATTATGCCCTTTTTAGGCGACTCCCGGTTTGATTTTATCTTTTATATAAAAGAAAAAACCGCGAAGAATTTCTCCTTCGCGGTTTGTTAACTCTCGGGTTTAAATTACTTTAATGTAACCTTTGCACCAACAGCTTCTAACTTAGCCTTGATGTCATCAGCTTCTTCCTTAGAAGCGCCTTCCTTGATCATCTTAGGAGCAGCGTCTACTAAGTCCTTTGCTTCCTTTAAGCCAAGGCCGGTAGCTTCACGAACAACCTTAATAACCTTAACCTTTTCAGCACCAACTTCTGTTAATTCAACATCGAATTCAGTCTTTTCTTCTGCTGCTTCAGCTGCACCACCAACAGCGCCTGCTGCCACAACAACACCTGCTGCTGCAGATACACCAAATTCTTCTTCACATGCTTTTACTAATTCGTTTAATTCAAGTACGCTTAACTCTTTGATAGCGTCGATAAATTCCTGAGTTGTTAACTTTGCCATTTTATTTTCCTCCATTTAATAATAATGTTTGTTTTAAAAGTTTCTTTTAAAAGTGTCTCATCGCCGATTATAAAAACCGACATTCATGCAGCAATTACTCTGCTGCGGGAGCGCCCTGCTGTTCTGCAATCTGATTGAGAACGCGTGCAAGGTTTGTAATAGGTGACTGGATGCTTCCAAGTAATTTGCCAAGTAATTCTTCTCTTGAAGGTACATTGGAAATTGCTTCGATGCCCTTGCTGTCATATACAGTTCCTTCAACAACACCGCCCTTGATTTCAAGTGCCTTAGCGTTCTTAGCGAACTTGCAAAGAATTCTTGCAGGAGCTGTAGCGTCATCCTTGGAAATTGCAATTGCGCTGGGTCCCTCTAAGTAAGGTGCAAGTCCTTCGCAATCTGTTCCCTTGAATGCAAAATTCATCATGGTGTTCTTGTATACCTTATAAGTAATACCAGCTTCACGAAGCTGCTTACGAAGTTCGGTATCTTCAGCTACGGTAAGTCCGCGGTGATCAACGATAACAACTGACTGCGCATCCTTAATATTTGCTGAAATCTCTTCCACGATGGGTTTCTTCAATTCAACTTTTGCCATTTTGTTTTACCTCCTTCTTTATTTCGTGCCGAAAGAGTATTTCTGATGAGAGTTTCCAACAGGAAACTCACCACGCCCCGCGATGTCGCTTGCGACCGATTACCGTTTCGCAGGGTGCGTATAAAAGAAAAACCTCTTATCTTCGCAGAAGACAAGAGGGCAAATTTACATCATAAAACTTACTCGTCCTCGGTAGGCGTTGTCTGCTTACGCCGCTTAGCGGCACCTACTGTCTTCGGCATAGTTGTTCTCACAACCTAGATAAACTTATCACATGTTTTTTAGATTGTCAAGCAAAATTCTTTTATATTTATCATTTATTGCAAAGCAGATGTATGCGCCGGCAAATCCGGTCATTTTACGCCTACTCCTCTGCTTCTTTTATAACATATCCGTTTTCGTCAATTTTAACGCCGTGAGATAAATCCCGCATATACTCTAAAATTCTTTCGCCTTCACCTTCCGTTGCAAGATAAGTTTTGCTTCCTTCCGTACGACAGGGAATGAATTGCGACGAAACCAGACCTTCTTCTCCGATTTCCAGTGTCACAAGACAGCTGTTGCCGGTCTTGGAATTAAACCAGAAGTTACCGAGGCTGTAAAAGACGGGTACATCATTGACATAGGCTATCTCCTGCAATACATGGGGATGGGCTCCGATAATGACATCCGCACCCGCCGCAGTAAAATCTTCTGCCTGACCGGGCTGGCTCCAATCAATTTCATCGGTACTTTCCGTTCCCCAATGCACCACTACAATCAGGAAGTCGCACTCCTTCTTTGCCTCACGGATTACTTCCTCCAAGTCATCGTTTCGAAAACAGCGGAAAGTTCCCGGCGTATTCTCGGTAGCGCCTTTGGTATCCGGCGAAGCCAGTCGCTCTACTTCCGTCGCGGCCACAATTCCGATACGCATATCTTCGTTTTCGTAAAAGACCACCTTGGATGCTTCTTCTATATTCGCACCCGCTCCCACATAGGGGATACCCGCACCGTTTAAGGTATCCATGGTATCCAAAAGAGAGACTTCGCCATAATCCGTTACATGGTTATTAGCCAGTGATACAATGTCTACGCCCATGTCTTTTAGAATATGCACGCTCTGCGGATCCGCCCGGAAAGTATATGCTTTGTTCGCCAGAGGCGTTCCTCTGTCGGTAAAAGTAAACTCGTTGTTAATCATAAAAACATCCGATCCCTGCATAATCTCTAATAACTGCGGATCGATACATTCTTCCAGCACGCTGCCGTTTGCCCGATAGGTACTCATTACCGCATAGTTTTCATCCAAAAGCACATCACCGGCGAAGGTAAAAGTCACGGTATCCTTATCCGGCAAAGCATATGTATTCTCAGGCATAGTTTCGACGCTTTCTTCTTCGGACGGCGGCACATCTTCCTCTTCGCTTGTAATTCCAAACAATTCTTCACCGCTTACCTGAGGCAGGGGCTTATTCTCCTGTTCAGCAAGAAGTTCCGCTTCCCGTAACCCGTTTTTACGCATAATTAAAAATACGAACAATGCCACCAAAAGCAGCACGCCGCCTGTCCATGCCAAAACGCTTCCTATTCTGTTTTTTCCTGCATTTACATCCAATGAATCTCTCATAGTTGCCATTTTACCATGTTCTTTTTTATTTGAACAGTAGGATTAAGTTGTTTCTTAACTCTCTAACCTTAACATATAAAAAAGACAGCAACTTGCGCTGCTGTCTTTTATACATGAAATTAAAGCTTCATTACATTTACTTTTACGCCGGGGCCCATTGTGCTTGAAAGGGTTACGCTTCTTAAATACTGTCCCTTTAATGAGCTGGGTTTTGCCTTCTTGATTGCTTCCATTAAAGCTTCGAAGTTTTCGTTTAACTTCTCTTCTGTGAAAGAAGCCTTACCGATAGGGCAGTGAATGATGTTCTGCTTGTCAAGTCTGTATTCGATCTTACCTGCTTTGATATCAGCAATAGCCTTGGTAACATCCATTGTTACAGTACCTGCCTTGGGGTTAGGCATTAAGCCCTTAGGTCCTAAAACCTTACCAAGACGACCTACAACACCCATCATGTCGGGAGTTGCTACAACAACATCAAAATCTAACCAACCTTCGTTCTGAATCTTGGGAATGAGTTCTTCGCCGCCTACATAATCTGCGCCTGCTGCTTCTGCCTCATTAACCTTGTCGCCCTTAGCGAATACGAGAACTTTTACAGTCTTACCTGTTCCGTTGGGTAATACTACCGCACCACGGATCTGTTCTTCAGCGTGACGTCCGTCACAACCTGTTCTGATGTGAATTTCTACTGTTTCATCAAATTTAGCACCAGCAGTCTTCTTTACCAAAGCAACTGCATCAGCGGGATCATAGAGTGTAGCTCTATCAACAAGCTTAGCTGCTTCGTTATATTTCTTACCATGTTTCATAACTTATTTACCTCCTTGTGGTTCAATGCACAATGTGCTCCCACCTTCTAAAATTAATCTTCTACTACGATACCCATACTGCGAGCTGTACCCGCGATCATGCTCATAGCTGCTTCGATACTTGCTGCATTTAAGTCCGGCATCTTCATTTCTGCGATTTCACGAACCTTATCCTTAGAAATTGTTGCAACCTTCTGCTTGTTAGGCTTAGCAGATGCTGTCTTAAGGTTACAAGCCTTCTTTAAAAGAACTGCAGCGGGAGGAGTCTTAGTAATGAAACTAAAGCTTCTGTCTGCATAAACTGTGATTACAACAGGGATGATTAAGTCACCCTTATCTGCTGTCTTAGCGTTGAACTGCTTTGTGAATTCAACGATGTTAACGCCGTGCTGTCCAAGTGCAGGACCTACAGGCGGTGCCGGTGTTGCTTTTCCGGCAGGAATCTGTAATTTGATATAACCTGTTACTTTCTTTGCCATTTTGGCTACCTCCTAATAAATTGTGGTTCGGCGCCGCGCCCTATGCAACGGCTCCCACTGTTCATATAACAACATTACTGTTGCTAAAATAGGATAAAATCCTATGAACAAGCATTTTTACATTTTCTTGATATCTGCGAAACCGATTTCAACCGGTGTCTCACGACCGAATATTTCAACATTGATGGTAACAACCTGCTTACCTTCATCAACGCGCTTAACCATGCCCACGGTACCTTCCCAAACACCTGAAACAACGGTGATGGAATCGCCTTCTTTTACATCGATATGAACTGTATTGCTTTCGCCTATGTTCATCATCTTCATTTCTGCTTCCGTCAAGGGCACCGGCTTGCTTCCCGGTCCTACGAAACCTGTAACACCTCTGGTATTTCTTACAACATACCATGCATCATTATTGTCCGCATCCATATGAAGTAATACATATCCGGGGAAAAGTTTCTTCTGAACAACCTTTTTGACATTGTTCTTAACTTCAACAACTTCCTGCATGGGAACTCTTACCTCTAAGATTTCATTCTCAAGGTGACGGTTCTCAATTGCTTTCTCAATGTTGGCTTTTACCTTATTCTCATAACCGGAATAAGTGTGAACAACATACCAACCCATACCTTTGCCGCTTTTGTTATCGCTCTGGCCAATGTCGAATTCTTTATTTTCTTCCATACGTCCACCCTCACCTTAAAAAGTTAAATTTGACAAAAAGTTCATGCCGGTTTTTACAAGTGCATCTACACCAAAAATAAGTGCACCAAGTAAAATAATCGCAACGAGAACAACTGCCGTCTGCTTTACTACATCATTTTTAGAGGGCCAGGTAATTTTCTTCCATTCCTGTTTTACGCCACGAAAGAAACTTGTCTTGTTCGGTTTCTCTGTATTTGACGCATTTGCCATAATTCTAATTTCCTTTCATACAAAAAAGACAAATTATTTAGTTTCTTTGTGCATTGTATGAGCCTTGCAGAATCTACAATACTTCTTTGTTTCCATTCTGTCAGGATGTGTCTTCTTATCCTTAGTTGTGTTGTAATTACGCTGCTTGCATTCTGTACATGCTAAAGTAATTCTTGTACGCATTTTCCCACCTCCACGCGTATTTATTTCTATTTTCTTGTTGAATCTTTTGCTTGATTTAATGAAATTTAAGCGCATAAAAAAAAGGCCTAAAAACCAATCTTGCCATAGTAGAATAGCACATGAGGTTATTTTCGTCAATGGGTTTTTTAAAATTATTTTTATACGGTCGCAGGGCGTAGGATTTCTTCTCGGACACGCTCTCGCTCGGTTCATCTACGTAGCGGACGCTAAATTCGAAGCCTTGTAAACAAGTCTTCTCATTAAGCGCCGACGAGCCGAAACGGTCCTCGAAGAAATTCCTACGCCCTGCTCGGTGTTGAAAAAAATATATTTTATATTCTACTTAAAATAAATAATTTCGCAAATTTCTCCGAAACTTGCGCCTAACTTATTACCAACGCCATTATAATAATACATTTCTACTCTGATAATATAACTTTCATCCTCTGAAACTTCCGTCAAATAACACAGTCCCTGTTCCAGTCTCAGTTCCCCGCTCTCCGTGGGTACTTCTATACGATATTGTTGCAACAATCCGTACTCATCATATATATAAGTATAAACCTGTTTCACTCTACCCTTTGCATCACTAACTGTTACAGTGTAAGTATCCCCTGCATATCCGGGAGCGATAGCTTTCGGTGATACAAATTCTCCTTCGGTATGTTCTACTGCAAATGTACCGTCCACAGGAACCTCCATCCACATATTCAAACGGTTTCCGTCAGGCATAACAACGATTAATTCTCCCATCGGCGAAGGAACATCAGCAACCACATTGATTTTGGTTCCATCTTCCAGTACCGTATTCTGCACAATCGCACCACAATGATGCATCTTTTCTTCATATACACCGTCATCATCCCAGTCTATGGGAATATATTCTGTCCTGCAATCAACATAACCCTCTGCATCATGATAAGTATATGAGGTTTTAGCCGCCTCATAAAAAGAATTGTCATACTTATAAACAATTCTGTCTGATTCATCATATCTATATTCCTGATATA
The DNA here is from genome assembly GCA_017624855.1 of Lachnospiraceae bacterium. Taxonomy (GTDB): domain Bacteria; phylum Bacillota; class Clostridia; order Lachnospirales; family Lachnospiraceae; genus UBA3766. Next base: position 44,061 of record JAGAMF010000003.1, on the reverse strand, counting down.
AACTGCCGTTCACCATAACATTTTCCGGCTGTCCGTTTTCACGATAAGTATATCTTACTTCCAAAATTTCATTATCGCCACCGCCCCAAGTATAACCGGCCGCATCGATAGTTAATACCTCTCCTCTTTCATCATAGGTGTAATACACATCATGCGCATCGTCCTGATACACAATATTCCCTACCCAAGTAGCATACATATCATCACCGTGTTCATTATATACAAACCCTTCCAATATTGCCTCTTTTTCTCTTCCTTTTGCAATATCGTTAATATAATGCCGTACGGAACAATGGGTGCTTCCTACTGTTCCCATGATATTCATCGCATTAGACAGATGATACTCACAATCAACCATTTCCAACAAATCTAATTCGACGCCTTCAACATCCATATACCAACAAACGCACGCATAGTATATGGCGTAAGGATTGGTCGGATCCATTTCATATATTTTTTGACTATATTTTTCATATACGGATGCATCACCGGCTTCATCCATATATTGTACCGCCAAAGAAATATAAGCCTCTTGAGGAATTGTAATTTCCGGATTTTCTTCTTTTAAAGTATCCATAAAATCCAATACCACATTAGCATTTTGTATATCCTTGGATGCAACCTCGGTCAAAATCAACAAATCGGCTTCAGTATATTGAAAACCGGTCACTTCCGACTCTTCTTTTGCAAAACATCCCATAGCCTCTTCCACAGTTGATGCATTTGCAGCCTGTGCTCTGTACACTTCTGACACGCCTGCATATGCAGCTTCACAATCGACATTCTCACTTGCAATCTCGCGATATGCCAATAATGCTTCCTCATACTTCTGTTCACTTAACAACTTTTCTGCTTGGTCTAATTTTGCTTCAAGGCGATTTTGCGGATTACTAAAAATCAACAACACCGCCACTACACAACCAATAACCAAAACACCTGCGCCAATTATAATTGGTATAAGTGCTTTTGATGTTTTTTTGTTATTCTTTTCCTTCATCTCTTTCAAAACAACTTCTCCCTTCATCTGTGCACATTTGACATCTAGTGAATGTCAAACATATTTTAGCACACCATATACTTATTGACAAGCAGTGAATGTCAAATAATAGGAGAATACCCATGTTCATTAATAAAACATCTGACGGCAAAAACAATATTTGCGGAGCAAAAATCTCCGAGTTACGAACCAATCTTAAAATCTCCCAAAGAGAATTGGCAGACCGCCTTCAAATTATCGGTTTGGATGTAGACAAAAATGCCATCCAACGCATTGAAGCGGGCAAGCGCTTTGTTACGGACATTGAAATCATTGCTTTTGCAAAGATTTTTGATATAAGCCCCAATGAGCTGCTTGGCATAGATTAAGCTTTTTGACAAAATGAAAAAGACAGTTACTTCCTTGAATAACTGTCTTTTTATAATGAATCACTTCGTTTAAAAAGCATCCCGCCTATAATGTTATGTAGTACGGGCAAATATCCTCATACCTTCCATCCTTCATACGAAATCCGCCGGGAATTGTGCCCAGCTGTACAAAGCCCAATCTTTCATACAAATGTCTTGCATGAATGTTTGTTGCGACAACGGCATTGAATTGTAGCACCTTAAAGCCATGCGCTTTTCCCTGCTCCATGCAATCTTTTACCAATTTCTCACCGATATGCAATCCGCGACTGCCCGGAGCCACCGCATAACTTGCATTACAGATATGTCCGCATCTTCCTATATTATTAGGGTGTAAAATATAAAGCCCGTAGATTTGTCCCGTTTCAGCATCCACTGCCACGCCCGTATAAGTCTGGGATGTAAAGAATTCCCTGCCTGTCTCTATCGTCAAAGTTTCTTCCTGCGGAAAGGCAATGCCTTCTTCTACGATTTCGTTCCAGATTTGAATCATTTCAGGGAGATCGGTTTCGGTGTGTTTTCTTATTATAATATTCATGACATCTTACCTTTTTTGATTTATTTTATTTACAATTTAATATTTCTTTTATCATACATATGTTGTGTTGCTGTTTCAAGTGAATAAACCTATGCTTTCCCATACACTTACTCCACAATACTCAAGTTGATGCTTCCGCTGGTTGTCGATGCCTCGCACACACCGCCGCTTGTTGTCTTCGGAACATCCACACTTCCGCTAACCGAATTTGCCATAAAAATCTTCTCACTCAGCAGGGTTCCTCTAATACTGCCACTGGTTGTATTGAGTTTCAAATTCGCAGCATCACAGGCCGACAAAGAAATACCGCCACTGATATTCTCCAGCTTCATATCCCCCGATGCAACCACATTGGTACAATATATTTTCCCGCTGGAATCACTTCCGGTTAAATTCTTACACTCTACGCTCTCAATATTCAAACTGCCACTGGTCCCGTTTACACTTACATCACCGGTAGCAGCAATTTTATAAAGACGCATAGTTCCACTGATATTCTCTGCGGACAGATTTGCACACTCCACTTCGGTAACACTGATTCCACCGCTACTACCGGTCACTTCCACATCTCCCGTTGCAATCACCGACATTACCTCAATGCTTCCGCTGGTTCCGTTCACCGATAAACTACCGACACTATTATCACCTACATAAATTCCGCCACTGGTATTCTCTACTTTTAACGCGCCGGTGGCATCTGCCATAAAATTGATTTTTCCGCTGGAACTCTTTACTTCTGCTTCTGAAAACGTAAAATCTCCCGGTACATCAATTCTTCCGCCACTATTATCAATAAAAAGCGCCTCATACTCATTTTCTGGCAAATACACCGTAATTTCAATTTCTCCAAAATGCACTCCAATGTTGTTATACCATTTACTCTCATCCACTCTTTCAATGGTTAAGGTATCATCAACAACTGCAACTTTATCATAAATGACTTCGTTTTCCGTACATACTACTTTGCACTTCCCATCCGTTGCGGGCACAAGAAATACCGCTGCGTCTTTACCATGAATAGTTATATTTGTAAAAGAATCCTCAACCTCATAAATTTTGGTTTCCCATTCCTTTGTGTTTAATTTTGTCGCATCAAATCTAACAAAAGCCAAGCTACCGATAACCATAATAAGCCCTACTGCCATCATGGATACAGCCACTATAATCACAATTTTTTTTGCTTTCTTCATTTTATATACTCCTCGTATTACATTTTTATATTTGATATTTATTCGCTACATTTCATCCGCGAATTTCGTTGTTTCTACGATATGATTTCCACAGAACAGATTAAGATAAAAATCCATGCCGTCTATATTATTTTACTTCCCGACAAACAATCCCTTAATACCGTTCAATGCCTTCTTACTGAGCCAAAGAATACCCTTTGTCACTTGGTTAAAACCGAAGAACAGCAGAATTGCCAGCCCCATACACACCAGTCCGGTTCCAAACACCACTCCGCAAGGTATGAACTGTCCGTCAATTAAAAGTGCCACCGCAACTCCAATGCAAGCAAGTCCGCTTATTGCAACGGATAAGTCCACAGCATACAATGAAATAATAATGCTCCAGATTGAAATATAAATTGCCAGAACCGTTAAAACCGCCGCGAACAACAAGGGAATCCAAAGCGGTGCTCCAAGAATCAGAAGCACAATTTCCCAAGCCTTTAATGCTCTTTTGGGCTTTACTTTCTCTTTTACCAGTTTCGGTAAAGATACTTCCGATAAAATCTGCGACATAATCACTTCTATACTGCCCAGATCATTCACAGCTTCCGCTTCACTCATGCCATCTTCCATTCTGTCATCAATCATTTCGCCATAAAAATCTACCGATTTTATAATATCTTCTTCCGGCAACCCGTTTAACCTTTCGCGAAGTGCCGCAAGGAATTCATTCTTATTCATCCTTCTTCTCCTCCCTTGTCACAAAGCTGTAAATAGACATAATTTCCTTCCATTCTTCCTTAAAATCTTCAATTCTCTTCAACCCGACCTCTTCAATGTGGTAATACTTGCGAAGTCGCCCGTTATGTTCCGCCGAGCGCACCGTAAGCATCTTTGCAGCTTCCAGTCTTCGAAGAATAGGGTACAATGTAGATTCCGAAATCTCTACATAAGGCTTCATATCTTTTATAATTTGGTAACCGTAAGAATCTTCATCCTTTATCGCCGCCAGTACGCAGACATCCAAAAGTCCTCTTTTTAACTGAATATCCATTTCATTCCTCTTTTCTGAGCGTTTTATCGAGAAGAGGCGACGCAAACATCAAATTTGCGTCTGCCATAAAGGCTATTTGCTTTCGCTCATAAACAAATAGCCGTTTGAAAAATCGTCATATCAATACATTTTCTCAAACAAATACCTTCCTTTGCATAATACTATATAACGCATAGTATTATGTGTCAAGAAGTATTTTGAGGAAATTATTTTACATGCACATTGGATAGAAAAACACTGTTTCCCATCTATGTCACGCATTCTATGTGTCCGCGGTCCGACTTTTTATGCTCTTCTTCGTTTTAGTCGGGCACTCTTCTCGTTTGCAGTCCGACTTTTTATGTTTTTCTTCACTTTAGTCGGGCACTCTTCTCGTCCACAGTCCGACTTTTTATGCTTTTCTTCATTTTAGTCGGGCACTCTTTTCGTTCGCAGTCCGACTTTTTACATATTTTCTCGTTTTAGTCGGGCATTCTTTTCGTTTGCAGTCCGACTTTTTATGCTTTTCTTCGTTTTAGTCGGAACAAACCCTTTTACCGTTTTGCTATTGTATATTACCAAAAAGAAAATCACCTTTTTTTTCATTAAATTTTGATACAAAATGCCTTAAGTCAACAAATGCGAAAACAAAAAGAACCGAAAAGTTGAAAATTCTACAATTTTCCACATAAAAAAGACTCCCCACATAGTAGGGAGCCTTTTAGGCTTAGTTAAAAGATATTCTTAATTTCATCACAGAGACCGAAAGCAATGGCTTCTTCGGCATTCATGTAGTTGTCAAAAGCCGTAGCTTCGTCAATCTCTTCCACGGTTTTACCCGTATGTTTTGCAAGAATACCATTGGTAATGGCCTTGGTTTCCAAAATGGATTCCGCCGTCTTCTTAATGGTGGTAGCCGAGCCACCCATGCCTCTGGAAATCAAGGGTTCATGAATCATGACCTTGCTATGAGGTAAAATGTAGCGCCTTCCCTTCTGGCCGCCTGCAAGAAGCACCGCCCCCATGGAAGCCGCCATACCGGTGCAGTACATATTTATAGGTAATTTACCTTCGCAGGCCTGAATCACATCATAGATTACAAGGCCGGCATTTACCGAACCGCCGGGGCTGTTGATGTAGATATCGATAGGCTCGTTACTCTGGCTAAGGTAAAGAAGCTCTGACACAAAGCTGTTTGCCATTTCGTCTGTCACTTCGCCGTTAAGGAAAAGCTTGCGGTTCCCGAAATGCTTGGTCATAAGGGAGATTTCTCTCACGCCGTTGTAAGATTCCACTTCAATGGTGGGCGACCAACGGGATACATGTGTAACTGTGCTGTCGTTCATAGTTTCGTTATTATAAAAATTCATATTGTACCTCCTTTTATAAGCCCTTGAGACCCGTAGGCCTCAAGGGTGTTAATATGTTATTGTCGGGTTACTCTCTGTCCTTAGGGGGGACAGTTTCTTTTGCCTTATTGGCGTTACTCTTGCGAGTTTTTTTCACGGGCGGCTTAGCAAGCTCTTCCATATGGATGTAAAAGGGGTCATCCAATATCTGGTAGCGGCGTGATATTACCGGTGCCGCGCCGCGGCGGAACACCATAACCTGCTCCAAAGGCATATCCATGATGACATTGACGGGCTTGTTTACGCGGCAAGAGATACTCTTGCAAGTTTCCACATCTCTGCCACCCATGTACACATAGGTGTCGCAGTTGTTGATAATGGTGGTTGCTGCGGTCTGTCCGTACATTCCGCTAAGCTGTGACTCGCTCTGTAAAAGAAGCGTTACACTGATACCTGCCGCTCTGAAGATACTGATGTAATCTTCGAATTTGTTGATTTTACTGCCGCAGGCAAAGTCGTCACATATAATGTGCACAGGCACATCCAAGCAGCTTTCTTCGTTCATTTCCGCTGTCTCGAAGAGCGTACGGAACATATCGGCATACATAAGGTTGACGAAGTTCTGCAATGTAAGATTCACAGGCGAAGTTGTTACGAAAAGTGCAATTTTTTCTTTTCCCAAATCGGCGAAGTTGATACGCTCCTTCTTTCTCATCATCTCGATGATGTTCTCGGAAAAGATTTTATCCAAAGCGTTATTTACAATGGAAATGATACAGCTCGCAGTTCTTGATGCAAGGCCTTTGATGGTTTTCCAAAGCTCTGATGCCTGATTTCCGGGGTACAGACTTTCCAAGCGGTCGAATTTGGGGTCAAGATTCGACTTAAAGTGCCCTACATTATCTTCAATTTTCATGCTTCTGTAGATTTCAATAACCTCTACAAAACTGGGCTTTTCTCCGTAATACTCTGCCTTCAGCCTTACAAGGGCAATGATTGCTGCCAATACACTGGCGGCGCTATCGTTCCAATACGGATCAATTCCACCGGTTCTGGACTGACTCTCATTCATCCCTATAAGGTTTTTAGCCGTCTGCACTACATCCGCCGCACTGTGTATATAATCCATGGGGTCATACCCTACAACACAATTTTCAGGGTATGCATAATCCAGGTTGATTACTCTGTATCCTCTTTCTTCAAGGAGTTTTCCGCACTTTTCACGAAGAGCCTTCTTTGCGATGGGCACCACAAGGCTCTTATTATAAGTATGAACTATTCTGGGAAGAGATATGGAGTAAGTCTTACCGGCTCCGGTGGGGCCTATAATTAATTCGTTACAATTGATTCCCGTTTCCTCGAAACTTGCAGGAAACACCTGACCGTCTGCCAGGCATGTGAGATCTTTCATCTTTGTTACCTTCTTGCTAACCGTATTTTTTTCATTCATATGCGTTCCTCCTTTTTACATCGTCATTTTGTTTGTGCTCATAGCTTAGCAAGTTTTTTAATGTTTTCCAATCAACTCGTAGTTGAACCCTGCAGAGGCGTTCCCAAACCACGCACACCCGTCCTTTTATTAATGATTGATATTTTTTTAACATTTTTACAAAAATAGTATTGCATATGACAAAAAATCGTGATACATTTAACTTAGGATAGAATCATTTTATGCTATACCCATGTCAAGGAGCACGGTTGCTCCGGGTCGATTCGTTTCGACAACGGCGATTTCAAGGAAGAAAGGAGGGGGACGATGGCATATCAGTACGCGTTAAGCAACATCTATAATCATTATCTGACCACTTATGCGCCCAAAAGTGCTACGCGCTATGATGCACATAAGAAAAGCGATCTTCGTGATGTTTATAATTCCATTGTTAAATTGAATAAAGAATCCCCTCTGTCCATTGTGGATACCAGCGAGGCCGCCCAGAAGTATGTCGTAGGCATAAAAGAAAATGCGCGTGAATTGCGTAATACTATTACTTCATTAAGCGGTTCCGATGAAACAGAGCTTTTAAATCGTAAGATTGCATACAGCAGTGATGCGTCCGTGGTTGATGCAAAATTCATCGGCGATATATCCGTTCAGGATGAAAACGAAAGTTTGGAACTCGGCGTTGAACAGCTGGCGCAGTCACAGATTAACACCGGAAACTATCTTAGGAAGGAAGCCATGGCAATGCCCTCCGGCACCTACTCCTTTGATATATCCATTAACAATACCGCTTATGAGTTTCAGTTTAATATTAATCCCGGGGATACTAATTTTGATTTGCAGAATAAATTGTCACGGTTGATTAACAATGCCAATGTTGGAATCAAGGCCGAGGTAAAAGAATATGATAATTCACATGCGGCATTATCATTAGAGTCTACCGCTACCGGTATTGACTTAGGTCACGCCACCATATTTGACATAACCGACGATAATACCAGCAAACATTCCGGCATTGTAGATTACTTAGGCTTAAATGAAGTAAGCCGCCATCCTCAGAATGCGGTCTTCACCTTAAACGGAGATAAAAGAGTTTCTTATACCAACCACTTTACTGTGGAAGGTAAATATGAACTTAATTTGCAGGGTCTTCCTGCCACCCAGGGCGAAACCGTAACCATAGGATTGAAACCTGATACCGAATCCTTAACAGAAAACATTCATCGCTTTATCGGCGGATACAACGATTTCATAAAAGCAGCTCAGGAATACCGGAATTCCCAGCCCAAGAGCAGTCAGTTAATCCGCGAAATGTCACGCATCTCAGGATTATACAACAACGAATTGGGTTCGCTTGGAATTTCCTTAGACGAGAGCGGTATTATACAGGTAGATGACTCTGTATTAAAAGCAGGCATTGATGAAAACGGTGCCAAAGAATCCTTAAACGGAATCAAGCGTTTTGCCAATGCCGTGTTAAACAAAACCAACGCTATTTCTTTAAACCCTATGGACTATGTAAATAAAACCATTGTGGCATATAAGAATCCCGGCAAAAATTATGCACCCGCATATATTACGAGCCAGTACAGCGGTATGATGTTTAACAGTTATGTTTAAAATTTTATAATATTTTCCATACAAAAAGAGCAATCGCATCTGCAATTGCTCTTTTATCTTTTATATTCTGTTTTATGCTTCCGTAAGTTTGTCACCGAGACCTGTCTCGATAGCTTCCACAAGATGTTTTAAAGCTTCCTGTTCATCCTCACCTTCACAACACAAAGTGATTTCATCATTCTGCTTCACACATGCACCCAACACACTCAAAACACTTTTTGCATTGGCAGTGGTATCACGGAAAGAAAATGTAATCAGCGACTTAAACTGAATCGCTTCTTTACAAAGGACACCTGCCGGACGCAAATGCAATCCGGTTGCATTTTTTACAACTACTTTCTGACTTACCATATGCATTCCCCCAATCTATTCTGTTTTAATACATTACTTTAACCCCAAATAAAGTATAGCACATAATATATTTTTACACAAGTCCGGCCCCCTGCCGCAACTTGTCATATCATGTCTGCTTTCATCGATTGCAACCCCCTCTGCAATCTTGATTTTATAACATGGTGTTCTGAATCAATTCAGCAAGTTTCTTTGCTTCCTGTTCAATCATAACCTGATCTTTGCCTTCAATCATAACACGAACCTTAGGCTCTGTTCCGGAAGGACGAATCAATACGCGGCCCTCTCCCGCAAACTTTGCATTTAACTTTTCAATTGCTTCCGCAATTTCGGGATATTCCATGTAACGGTCTTTTTTATGGTTGGGTACCTTGGCATTTATAAGAGCCTGAGGCAACACTTCCATAATAGATGCCAATTCGGATAAAGGCTTACCTGTTTTTACAAGTACTTCTAAAAGAAGTAATGCACTTAACAAACCGTCCCCGGTTGTATTGCGGTCCAACATAATAATGTGTCCGGACTGCTCACCGCCCAGATTTGCACCAATCTCCTGCATGCGTTCCAAAACATATCTGTCGCCAACCTTAGTCTGCTCCAAGGCAATACCCTCACGCTGCGCCATCAATGTCATACCCAGGTTACTCATAACCGTAACAACAATCATGTCTTTCTTAAGGGTACCCTGCTGCTTCATAAAATTACCGATAATAGACATAATCTGATCGCCGTCTACCAATTTACCGTTTTCGTCTACCGCAAGCATTCTGTCGGCATCACCGTCAAACGCAATACCCAGATTAGCTTTTTCATATACAACTCTTGCGCACAATTCCTGCATGTGAGTAGAACCGCAGTTTGCATTGATATTGGTTCCGTCCGGCATATTGTGAATGGCAACCACATTGGCTCCCAACTCTTTTAATGCCTCTACGGAAGTATAGTAAGATGCACCTTCTGCACAGTCTACAACGATTTTCATACCGCTTAAATCAATGTTTACGGACTGAATGGAGTGATTGATATATTCTTCACAGGCATCGGTACGATATTTGATTTTACCCACGCCGGAACCGGTAGGGAAATTCACGCCTTCCATGTTGCTGTTAATCAATGCTTCAATTTCATCTTCCATTGCATCGGGAAGTTTGTAGCCGTTTCCGTCAAAGAATTTAATACCGTTGAATTCCACCGGATTGTGAGACGCCGAAATAACAACGCCGGCATCTACTTTATATTTTCTTGTAAGATATGCCACAGCAGGAGTGGGAACCACACCTACATAAACTGCATTTGCGCCTACGGAACAAACACCCGCCATCAACGCATTTGCCAACATATCACCTGAAATTCTGGTATCGCAACCTACCATAATCGTAGGCTTGTGATTGGTTTCTTTTGTTAAAACATATGCTCCCGCCTGACCAAGCTGCATCGCCAACAGAGGAGTCAGTTCCTCATTTGCAACACCTCTTACACCATCTGTACCAAATAATCTTGCCATCTTTTTATACCGGTCCTTCCCGCATGATTTTATATTTTATGACTCTTTTGTAATTCTGACCTGAATTTTAAAATTATCCTTAATATAAGCTCCCTCCGGCAAACCGAAATCAGGAGTAATATTATAAATTCCGGGTAAAATATCCGTCATTCCGTTCTGCGTCATATAAGCAGACACATCCAATCGGGGCACTGCATGAGCTTCATCATATTCTTCCAAAACAGCTGCCAAACCATATACTTTAAGGTTGGTTTCCTGATTGGTCAAATAATTACCGTCTGCCAAAACCTCTGCCTTGTATCCGGAAGGAAGATTTAACACCTGTACATCTGCCTTGCTGAAAGATACGGTTACAAAAGTTTCCTTCTGAACTTCAACATTGACTTTTGTATATACACTCATTGTAGAATCGGCAAAAATTACATTTCCGGGAAGATAATCCTGTAAATTAACTCTTACCTCTAAATCACTTCTTAAATCATCTACATCCAGAACACTTTCCGGAACTACAATACTGTCAATATCATCCAATACAGACTTTCTTCCGGCAATCACTACGGTGTTTATGTCAGAAGTAATCTCTCCTGTAAGCGCATAACCTTCCGCAGGCGAACCGCCCACACGGAATTCCACGGGAACTTCTTTGGTCATAAGAATTTCCTGATTAACACTAACCGTACTGATATTCATGGAAATGCGTTCATCATTAATTTCTTTACCGTTTTTGTCATACAGCTTAATCGGTACGCTGGAGCTGACATTGGCCTTAACACCGTCCACATCAAGCTGAGCACGAGCCGAACTTACTTTAGCGATTAAAGACTCCGGCCCTTCTAAGTAAATCTGATTTAATGCCGTGGTTAATGTACCGAGAATGTATCCGTCATCCGGTTCGCCAACAATCTCAATCTCGATTACCTTCTGTACCTTCTTCAAATCTTCAATGCTGATTCGTACATTTTCCTGATCGCCCTTAATATCATCCAGCTCGTTTCCGTACTTATTGGATGATACTTCGATGCTGAGCGTATTCATGGTGGTCAAATCTTTCATATCCGCCACCGCTGTAATATTCTCTTTTGAAATATCCTCTACGATAGAACGACGCCCTTTTACGGTAACGGTGATTTCTCCGGTTCCGTCAAGAATTTCATACACCTTACCTTGAGCTTCCAACTCATCCCCATTCAAAATCTGCACTTCAACGCCGCTAAACTGAACCGTTTTTATGGGGTCATCAATGTTTACTACAATTAACCATAAAATAATGGCAAACAGGACAGCCAAAATTTTAAGGTCAAGATTATTCTTTATTTTCTTTTTCATCTTTTTTCTTCTTGCCCCGTCCTTTCTGCCAAAATCTGGTTTTCTTCTCTTCCTGCGGCTTATTCTGAACAATTGCAAGCTGCTCGCGCAAACCGTCCGCATTTAAGTTGCGATACAACTGTCCCTTGTAGGCCACGCTGACCTTACCGGTTTCTTCCGAAACAATAATGGTCATGGAATCTGTAAGTTCAGAGATTCCCACACCTGCACGATGTCTGGTTCCCAAATCCTTACTCAAAGTTCTGGTATCCGTTAAAGGGAGATAACAAGTCGCAGAAATCACACGGTCGCCGCGAATAATTACAGCACCGTCATGCAAAGGAGTATTGTGTTCAAAAATGTTAATCAGCAACTGACTGCTCACAATGGCATCCACCGCAATACCCGTTCTCTCATATTCTCCCAGAGGAACATTCTGTTCAACTACAATAAGGGCACCGGTTCTCACCTTGCCCATTTCAAAACTTGCATTAACAATTTCATTTAAAGTTTTATCGGAAAATAAACCTTCGCCCTTTTTATCATCAAAAGAAATTCTAAAAGCCGCCAGCAAATTCTTCTGGCCGATGGTTTCGATAACGCGACGAATCTCGGGCTGCAACGCTACAATGACCGCTACCGCCACCAAATACAAGAGATTTTTTGCAATCCAAATAATGGTAGTCATGTTAAGCATAACCGCCACTACAAGGAAAATCAGCACAACTGCGATACCTTTCAAGAATGCCCATGCTCTTGTATTTTTAATCATAACCATTGCCTGATAAATCAAAAATGCAAGAATAAAAATCTCAAGAATATCCAGGATTCCGATATGCGGAATTCTAAACGCTGACATATATTCATTTATAAACTCGCCAATACGATCAAGCATATTCTTTCCAATCCCGCGTAATAATCAACAACACGTTTTATTTATTATCATCAGAAGTATAAGTTCTTCTAACTCCCGATGTAGGAGTCGTTCCTGTCGTTCCCGGACGAACCGTGGTTCTCTGCACACCGGCTGTGCTCTGAGGCATTGTACCGGAAGAAACGCTTCTTGTACCCTGAGACATCGTACTGCCCGAAACGGTTCTTGTACCCTGAGGTGTCGTTCCTACCGTTCTTGATACGGTTCCCGCTGTTCTTGTGCCTGTAGCACTGCTTCTTACCGTACCCTGCGCAGCGGATGATCTTGCCACCGCTTCTCTTGCAGCAGACTGCACACCTGCATTAGCGCCGGTTGATGCCGCACGCTCACGATTTCTTTCGGCACTGTTCTTCGTCTCCGAACTTTTACCGGAAACCTTTTTTACCTTAACTTCCGGCGTGGAAATCGTCACTTTGGGAACAGCTTTTACATAGTAATAATATTCATCGTCTTCAAACTGCACACGCTCCGTACGGGCATAATCCACATTGAACACAAAGAATTGCAACACTTTTACCACCGCAAAAGCAACTACGCTTCCCAAAATAATTCCGATAATGGAAATATTGGTGGTATACATCAAATCACCGATTAAAAGGATTAAAATATCCGCAAGACCACCTACAATAATGGCAATGGTCCAAGCATAATCGATATTCATGCGTCGAATAATATATACTAAAACAACCGTTACCGCAAAAGCGATTACCATAACAAACATTTCTTTGTCGCCTAAAATACCGTCTATCAGGTATTTAAACTTAGACATCATACCGTCGGCATCCAATGCGGTTAAGGCATTTGCAGACTCTTTGATGTATCCGAGAATATGATATACAATCACACCGCAACTTACAGACACTGCCGATGCCGGAGTTCCTACCAAGCCCAGTGACAACGGAATTGCATAGGGAATCTGCAATGCGCAGCAAATCGGTGTTAAAATCACCACAAACGTATCCTTCGGCGAAAAACGAAAATATAAAAGGAACATAAGGAAATAAATAACCGCCACGATTATGGCACATTCCATCGATAATGCATACACATGTGCCAACGACAAAAGGGCACCACAGATAATAATAAAATTAATGGGTAGGAAAGAACATAAAAGCGCTAAAATCAATACGATGGGAAACTTTGCTATTTTTTCCATATATCCCAAATTACCGTTTATCACCAAAAAGGTAATCATGGCGCTTAAGAACTTTCCGATGGGAATCAGATATACTTCATATTTTCCGCATAACTTCTTCAGTTGTTCTCTTATAACCAACAATTGTGTCATTACTGCATTTTATCCTTTCTTTCTCTTTGGTAGAGAATCTGGAGTCTCTTTAAATTATTAAAATATACCTTCAGGCGCTTTTTTGCCTTCCGATATTTGATTGCATACACTATATACGAAATAATCACATAGATTCCCGTAAATCCCAAATAATAGAAAACTAATTTTTTGGCATATTCCATAATGTCGATTTTATAAATATCCGTCATAAAAAGTTCGGAATCATATAAAACAAACAGTGCCAAAATCAACACAAATGCAATTGTCGCATAAATAACAGACTTAAGAATCTGAAGGCCGATATAATCATCTCGGAAATAGGAGCCTATTTCTTCGTTTTGCTTACCTTCCTTCTGTTCATAAGCCGCAAGTCTTGTCATTAACTTTACTCGCTGTTCACTAATCATAATAACCTCTGTTTCGTTTCATGGGATTAATCCAAATAGCGCATTCTGGGATTATCCCTGGGATCCTTTCTTACAGGCGCAGGATCGGCAGCCTTAGGCTTAATCATATTGTTAATGCCTCTTGCCAAATCAGTCTTACACTTTTCGCAAAAACGACCGGTCTTAATCATGGTTCCGCAACCTTCACAGTTAATTCCGATGGGCGAATCTTCCGCAAATACCAGACGCTCCTGACGAATCCAGTTGTTTACCTGAGCATGGCTGACACCACAGGCTTCCACGATTTCGTTGATTCCTGCTTCCTTACTGTCCTGAACGAATTTCTTTACTTCCTGGAATTTAGCTTCTTCCAATTCACGACAAGCCTGACAAATAGGCACTCCCGAAATATAGTTAAATACTTTTCCGCACTTTCTACAATTTCTTACATCCATGCTTTTGCCCTCCCTTTAACTGTTTTTAAACATCACTATAAGCCCTTTCCGATTGCCAGGGCCACAAAATATACTTTTTCAACACCGCCCCGCTTCAATTCTTCCGCAGCAGCCTCCAATGTGCTTCCGGTAGTGAATACATCATCCACCAGTATAATCGTCTTTAATTTTACATCATTTTTGACCATATGAAAAGCTTTTTTCATATTATTTTGTCTGCTTTCATGGTTCATCTTTTTTTGTGCCTCTGTTTTGCGAACCCTTTTCAGTATATCCTCTCGTACAGGCACACCACAGCCCTTGGAAATTTCCCCTGCAAGAAGCGCCGCCTGATTATATCCTCGCTTGTTTAACTTGCCGGGATGCAAAGGAATGGGCACCAAAGCGTCCGCTTTCATCCCACGAATTGTCGGCATCAGCTCGCGCCGCATCTCTTCTCCATAAAAGTGCGCATAATCCGCCCGCCCCATATTTTTAAAAGCGTGAATCGAATCATGTACCGATGCATACTCATACAACGCGATTCCTCTCTCAAAATGCCTTTTCAGACCGGAACAGTCCCTGCACCGAATCGCTTCCCTGCTCTGCAAATGCTTGCTGCAACATACGCATCTGGGTTCTTCCACAAGACGGGGAATACTTATACATTCCGGGCAAATCAGGCCTTTTTTCCTCACAACCACACTGTCGCACACCGGGCAATGTAACGGAAAAAACACATCTTTTATCTTTTCTTTTATTGAAATTGTATTTCGTAATTCTCTCCCGCGTTTCTCCTTGGTATCACTTTTATGCGTGAGATTAATCTTCTTTCACCTCTTTTATTCTGTTTAATAAGCCGGTAAACCGCTTCTGCTCATCTTCTCTTAAAATCATCTGTTTCACGGTTTCTTTACTTCCGAGAATCACCACACAACCTGTCGCACGGGTCACTGCCGTATACAGCAGATTACGGTTAAAAAGCATGCGCGGTCCTTCCAATAACG
Organism: Lachnospiraceae bacterium; assembly: GCA_017624855.1. Classification (GTDB taxonomy): domain Bacteria; phylum Bacillota; class Clostridia; order Lachnospirales; family Lachnospiraceae; genus UBA3766. The sequence goes on along the minus strand of JAGAMF010000003.1, from coordinate 28,295 downwards.
GCATAATAACCGCAGGATATTCGCTACCCTGAGATTTGTGAATGGTGATGGCGTAAGACAACTCCAACTCCTCCAACTGAGAATAGGGATATTCCACCTGCCGACCGTCTTCAAAGGTCACCGTAAGATTCTTGCCATAATCATCCATTGCGGTAATGATTCCCACATCACCGTTGAACACACCTTCGCCTTCAACTGCTTTTATATCGTTTTTACCGCGAATGCTCCACTTGGTCTCGTAGTTGTTTTTGATCTGCATCACCTTATCGCCTTGACGGAACACCTGCTCACCTCTTTTTACCTCCTTTTTCTCGGGAGACGGTGGATTCAGTTGCTCCTGCAATATGTGATTGAGCTGTTCCACGCCTAAGTTACCCTTGCGCATGGGCGTCAGCACTTGCACATCGAAAGGTTTTACATTTATGTATTTCGGGGTTTTATCCCGCACCAAAAGGACGGTATCTCTGTAAATAAGGGGAATATCCTTTCTCTCCAGGAAAAAGAAATCCTTGCTCTTATTATCAAAAGAAATCTCCTCGCCGCGATTAATTTTATGTGCATTTATAATAATATCACTTTCCACATTCTGGCGATAAATTCGTTCCAGCTCTACCACCTCGAATGCTTTGCTTCGCAACAAATCTTTTAAAACATTTCCCGGCCCTACGGAAGGCAACTGGTTGGCATCTCCAGCCATAATAAGCCTCGTTCCGGGCGTAATTGCGGACAAAAGCGCATGGAAAAGGAAAATGTCCACCATGGACATCTCATCCACGATAATCACATCCGCTTCCAACGGATTATAAGAATTTCGATTAAAACGAGGGCGCTCCTCTTCGCCGTCCATGGCACCGTTTACTTCCAACAGGCGATGAATGGTTTTGGCTTCATACCCGGTCGCTTCTTCCATTCTTTTAGCTGCTCTTCCGGTAGGTGCCGCCAACAGCACATCGCAATTTCTTTTTACAAAAAAATCGATAATGGTACGGATGGTGGTTGTCTTTCCCGTTCCGGGTCCGCCCGTAAGAATAAATACGCCGTTGGTAATGCAGGACAAAACCGCCTGCCTCTGCAACTCGTCCAGTTCGGAATCCTGTTCCCTTTCAATCATACGAATGGCGTACAAACAGGCTTCCTCCTCTTCCTCATTCAATGTTACCTTATCATAAGCTTCCGACAACTCCTGCAACTTATTGGCACAATTCAACTCGGCATAGTAAAAGTGACGAAGGAACGCTTTTCCACCGTCTTCTTCCCTCTTTATAATGATCTTGGCTTCCAAAACAAGGTTGGATAAAGGTGTTTCCAAATCTTCGCTCTCTACACCCAAAAGTTCCGCACTGCGGTAGAGCAACTCCGCCTTGGGAAGATAGGTATGTCCTTCTCCGGATGCAGCCTGAAGGCTATAAACCAAGCCGCCTTCCATTCTCTCGGGGGAATTCCCCGCCATCCCCATCTTAATAGCAATATCGTCTGCCGTTTTAAAACCGACGCCTCTTACATCTTCTGCCAGACGATAGGGATTCTCTTTTAAAATGGAATACATGGCAATTCCGTACTTCTCGTAAATGCGCACTGCCATTGCATTCCCCACACCGTATTCCTGTAAAAAAAGCATGGCATCCCTTACATCCTTCTTTTCTGCCATGTGGACAGCGATTTCTCTGGCCATACGCTCACTGATGCCTTTAATCTCTGCCAGGCGCTCCGGCTGTTCTTCCATAATGCGAAAAGTTTCATCACCGAATTTTTTTACAATACGAACCGCCAGCGCGGGGCCGATTCCTTTTATGGCACCGGAAGCAAGATAGCGCTCCACGGAAATATTGTCGGCAGGAGGAAGTATTTTATAGCTACTGTACTTAAACTGCGGTCCATAGCTGGGATGATCCACCATACGGCCTTCCAGTTCCACGTAATCGCCTTTTTCCATGCCCTTACTTAAACCGGCGCAGATCACTTCGCCCTCTTCCATATCTTCGGTAACAAGCCAAAAGACGCCATAATGATTCTCAGGGCTGCGAAATTTAAAATTGTCTATATACCCTTTTATATTCATAAACACTCCCGATATACACAAATTAAAAACGGAAAATAATTTTACTGATAAAATCCGAATAAAAAATAGAACAGGCCTGCACATTGCTTACAGGCCTGTGAGAAACTCTTTGTATCATATTTTAATAAAACTATACTTGGTAGTTACGCTTCATCTGCTCATACAAAGTTTGTGCAAGACCCATATTACTCTGCTCGGCGGTTTCTGCCGACACTTTCTTAATCATCTCATCTTTATAGTAATCTACCAGTGTAGAATTGGCACTTGATGTCAACTCTGACTCGGGTATGGTCTTCATCATTTCTTTGTACATCTGCTCCAGAAAATACGCTTCGAACTCCTTACATACTTCCATCAGCTCTTCATCGGTAGCTTTGGAATAATCCGCACCGGATACTTTGTTTGTAAGTGCTTCAGCCTTGGCGTTTCCCGAAAGATTCTCCGCATACTGAGAGTATGCTGATGTTAAACCGTTAATATCCATTTAACCACGCATCCTTTCATGCACTACTATCTTCTTAAATTGTTTGCCTGCTGCATCATTTCATCCGATGCCTGAATTGCCTTGGAATTCAGTTCGTATGCTCGCTGTGCAACAATCATATTAACCATTTCATCCGCAACCTGAACATTGGAACCTTCCAAATAGCCCTGTCTTAAATCACTGCGCACCAGGTTATTGTTGGTGTATTCGTTCATTGCCGCGCCGCTGGCTGCCGATTCGGAATAGAGACTGCTGTCGGTTTTTTCCAAACCGGAAGGGTTATTGAACTGCCAAAGTCCGATTTCGATACCGATAGGCTGAGGATTGTTTGCCTCATCAGGATAACAAATCTGGCCGTCACCGGTTACCGTAATCTGGCTTGCAACATAATTTTTATCCAAAACAATAGGATTACCGTCCGCATCCAACACCTTCAAACCGTCGGTAGTGGTCAATGCCAAACCGTTGGTATCCGTTGCCAGAACGAAGTTACCGTTTCTCGTATAATATGTATTGCCGTCCTGCCCTTTTACCCCAAAGAAACCGTCACCGTTAATGGCAAATGCCAAATCATTGGTGGAATCAAAGAATGCTCCCTGAGTAAAAATAGATGTAATTGCGGAGTTACGCACGCCCAAACCTACCTGAGAAGGTATGGGTTTCTGCTCTGAATTGGCTGAAGTAGACTTCGCATTGATGTCCTGATATAAAAGGGACTTAAATTCCGCTACTTCTGTTTTATATCCGTTTGTATTTACATTTGCCAGGTTGTTGGCAATTGTATCCACATTATTCTGCTGTGCTATCATTCCTGATGCAGCTGTCCAAAGTGATCTTACCATCTGCTATCCCTCCTAGTATAACTTACCAAGCTGATTTACCGAAATATCCAGCGTACTGTCATATGCCTGCAAAATTTTCTGATTGGATTCATACTGTCTTGTTACACTGATTAACTCAACCATTTCGCGCACAACCTGTACATTGGACGCTTCCAGATATCCTGCCTGCACCTTGGCAGAGGACTCAACAATTTCAGCGCCTTCCACGGGACGATAAAAGTTCTCGCCGTAATGCTCCAGATAATTGTAGTCCTCGAAATCCGTAATCTGCAAATTACCGATTACCTGATTGTTCTGAACAATTCTTCCGGAAGTATCAATAGATGCTTCATGGTTGGGGTCAATCTGAATATGACCCAACTCACCGTTGGCACCTCTACCGAGAACAAAATCACCGTCTTTGGTAACAAGATAGCCTTCCTTGGTTAAGGTAAAGGAACCGTCTCTTGTATACATGGTGGATGTTTCTCCGGCACGATTGGTATATTCGATGGTAAAAAAACCTTCTCCCGACAATGCAATATCGTAGGGATTACCGGTTTCACGGAAAGAACCCTGAGAATAATTCGTATAGGTTTCTCCGATTTTTACACCGGGATTATTGCGACCTAAGTATACGCCACCTGCGTATCCGTCCTGCTCGTCCTTGATACGATAGGCAAGCATGGCATCAAAGGTCTGGCTGGTTGCACCTTCCGCTTTATAACCTGTGGTTGCCGAATTGGCAAGGTTATTGGTAAGGACATCCATTCTGTTCTGTTCATTTACCATACCGCTGTATGCAGTGTACAATCCTTTTAACATAAGTCTCTGACCTTTCTGTACCTTGCATCAACGATATGTTGCCTTCTAGGGCTCCTCTCTGTTGTCTGCAAGGAATTCTACATATCTACCTGTACCGATTGCCACGCAAGTCATAGGTTCTTCTGCAGTCATGGTGTTAATTCCGGTTTTGGATTCAATCAAATCTTCCAAACCTCTTAACATACTGCCGCCGCCGGTTAAAACAATACCTCTGTCGGCAATATCCGCTGCCAACTCGGGAGGAGTTTTCTCCAATACGCTATGAATTGCTTCTACAATCTGGGATGTAGTCTCACGCAACGCTTCTTCTGTTTCTTCGGAAGAAACCTTAACAGTGTTGGGTAAACCTGTTACCAGGTTACGACCTCTTACATCCATATAGTCAACTTCGGCACGCTTAAACGCAGAACCGATTTTGATTTTGATATCTTCTGCGGTTCTTTCACCAATCATAAGATTGTGTTTCTTTCTCATGTAACGAATCAGTGCTTCGTCAAAATCATCACCTGCGATCTTGATGGATTCGCTGACTACCGTTCCGCCGAGAGAAATAACCGCGATATCGGAAGTACCACCACCGATATCTACAATCATGTTACCGCAAGGCTTGCCGATATCGATACCCGCACCGATTGCTGCTGCTATAGGTTCTTCGATAATGGCTACTTCTCTTGCTCCTGCCTGATAAGTAGCATCCTCTACCGCCTTACGCTCTACTTCAGTAACACCACTGGGCACGCACACCGCGATGCGGGGCTTACGGAAAGTTTTCTTTCCAAGTGCCTTCTGGATAAAATACTTCATCATCTTTTCCGTAACGGTATAGTTGGAGATAACACCCTGACGCAAAGGTCTTACCGCTACAATATTTCCGGGGGTTCTACCAAGCATCAATCTTGCATCTTCACCGATTGCCTTAATCTTGTTGGTATCACGGTCAAAAGCTACCACTGAGGGCTCTTTTAACACAACACCCTTACCTCTTATATAAACCAGAATACTGGCTGTTCCCAAGTCAATTCCTATATCTGTATATTGCATATCTCTTCTCCTTCCGAGGATTATATTTACATTTTTACCTAATCTAAGTAATTATAACCCAAAGCGTAGGAAAATCAAAGAGTTTTTATAATAAAAACAGAAAAAGAACGCAGTAAACCAAACCGTCGGCTCCTTCCGACCTTATACTACGTCCTTGTTTCTGTAATTTATATCGGTAAAAATTCTTAAATCTTAACCCTTTCCACCCGGATTATTCATTTGGTTAAAAATCACACTCGGATAAAATATCATTTTGCTTTCAGTGCTTTATCCCGTGCCAGCATCTTGGCAATATAGTGTCCCGTATAAGATGCCTTGTCCTTGGCCACCGCTTCCGGAGTTCCCTTGGATAAAAGTGTTCCTCCTTTATCGCCGCCTTCCGGCCCCATATCGATAATATAGTCCGCCGTTTTGATTACATCCAGATTGTGCTCGATTACCACAACCGTATTACCGCCGTCTGCCAAACGTTTCAGAATATCAACCAGCTTGTGTACATCCGCAAAATGCAAGCCCGTGGTGGGTTCATCTAAAATATATATGGTCTTACCGGTACTTTTACGGCTTAATTCCGTTGCCAGTTTAATTCGCTGAGCCTCACCTCCGGATAAAGTTGTGGAAGGCTGACCGAGACGCACATAAGAAAGTCCCACATCATAAAGGGTCTGTATCTTACGATGAATAGAAGGCACGTTTTCAAAGAAGGTAAGTGCTTCTTCCACAGTCATATCCAATACATCATAGATATTCTTGCCCTTGTAATGTACATCCAGGGTTTCTCTGTTGTAACGCTTGCCGCCGCACACTTCGCAGGGAACATACACATCCGGCAGGAAGTGCATCTCTATCTTGATGATACCGTCACCGCTGCAGGCTTCACAACGACCGCCTTTTACATTAAAGCTGAAACGCCCCTTTGTATAACCTTTGGCTTTGGCATCCACGGTAGAAGCAAACAAATCACGAATCTGATCGAATACGCCGGTATAAGTTGCAGGATTGGAACGGGGTGTTCGTCCGATGGGGGACTGGTCGATATCAATGACCTTATCCAGTTGTTCGATTCCCTTGATGGTTTTGTGTTTGCCGGGAATGGTTCTTGCCCGATTTAATTTTCTTGCCAGTTTTTTATAAAGAATCTCATTAATCAGCGAACTCTTGCCGGAACCGGACACACCGGTTACGCAGGTCATAACGCCTAAGGGAATATCTACATCGACATTTTTTAAGTTATTCTCCTGTGCTCCCTGAATCTTTAACCAGCCGGTCGATTTCTTACGCTCACTCGGCACGGGAATGAACTTCTCGCCGCTTAGATACTGACCTGTTACGGATTCTTTTACCTTCATGATATCTTCTGCCGTACCGGTGGCAATTACTTCGCCGCCGTGCTCTCCGGCACCGGGGCCGATATCCACAATGTAGTCCGCCGCGTACATAGTATCTTCGTCATGCTCTACCACAATCAATGTGTTGCCCAGATCCTTCAGATTGCGCAATGCTCCGATTAACTTATCATTATCTCTCTGATGCAAACCGATACTGGGTTCATCCAAAATATAGCACACACCAACCAAACCGGAACCAATCTGAGTTGCCAGTCTGATACGCTGCGCTTCACCGCCGGACAGAGATGATGTAGCTCGACCCAAGGACAGATAATCCAAGCCCACTTCCGCAAGGAAACCTACACGGGCATTGATTTCTTTTAATATCTGCTTACCGATTAACTCCTGCTGCTTTGTCAGCTTCATCTCCCGCAAAAATTCCTGCAAATCCGTTACGGACATATTGGTGACTTCATAGATATTTTTATCGCATACCGTAACCGCCAAAGAGGATTTTTTCAGTCGCATTCCCTTACAACACTGACAAGGAGTAATACTCATAAAAGTCTCATACTCCTGCTTCATTGTATCCGATGCAGTTTCCCGATATCTTCTCTGGGAATTGCGGATAATGCCCTCGAAGGCAATGGGATATACACCTCTGCCACGCTGTCCTTCGTAATACACATCCACTTCCTCTTCCGTACCGTGAATCAAAATATGTCGCACTTCATCGGACAATTCTTCGTAAGGTGTATCCAGACTGAATTGGAACCGTTCTGCCAAGGCCCGAAGCAACGCATTGCTAAAACTGCCTTTATCCTTGCTGGACTGCCAACCCATTACCGCAATGGCTCCCTGATTGATACTTAAACTCCGATCCGGTATAATCAAATCCTCCACGAATTCCATGGTATAACCGATACCGAAGCACTCCGGACAAGCACCGAAAGGATTGTTAAAAGAAAAGCTTCTCGGTTCAATTTCTTCAATGCTCACGCCACAATCGGGGCATGAAAAACTCTGGCTGAAATGCAGCTCTTCTCCTCCGATTACATCTACGGTCAAAAGCCCCTCTGCCAAATCCAACACGGTTTCCAAAGAACTTGTCAAACGGCTTCTGATTTCCGGTTTTACCACAAGACGGTCCACAACAATCTCGATATTATGCTTGATATTTTTATCCAGTTTGATTTCTTCGCTCAAATCATACATGTTGCCGTCCACACGAACGCGCACATAGCCGCTTTTACGGGCACGGTCCAGAAGCTTAACATGCTCGCCCTTACGACCTCTTACCATAGGTGCCAGCAACTGAATTTTGGTTCCTTCTTCCAATTCCAGAATCTGCTCGGCCATTTCATCCACACTTTGGCGACGGATTTCCCTACCGCATTCGGGGCAATGAGGGGTACCGATTCTTGCATACAGCAATCGAAAATAATCATATATCTCCGTCACGGTTCCCACCGTGGAACGAGGGTTACGATTGGTGGATTTCTGGTCGATACTGATTGCAGGAGACAAGCCTTCAATGCTTTCCACATTGGGCTTCTCCATCTGTCCCAAGAACTGCCTTGCGTAGGAAGACAGCGACTCCATATAACGACGCTGTCCTTCCGCATAAATGGTGTCAAACGCCAGCGAAGATTTGCCGGAACCGGACAAACCGGTTAAAACCACAAATTGGTTTCTGGGAATCTCCAAATCAATATTTTTCAAATTATGTTCAGCCGCCCCTTTTATGCGGATGCATTCTCCGCGGGGTAACATTTTCTGTGCCATTTCTTTTACATCAGGCAATTCCAATAAAAACTGCCTTCCCTTTCTTTTACTTTTCTGCTTTTTTCCTGTCCTAGGCTCTGTTATGACGGATTTTCTTTAACTCTGCCATCTTGTCACGCAATTCGGCGGCAGTTTCGAAATCCAACTCTGCAGCAGCCTTTTTCATATTCTTCTCTACCTTGGCAATCAGCGCATCCAATTCCTTGTCGCTCATGGATTCCGGGTCCTTCTCCAAGCGCAGTTCTTCCTTGGCAATTACCTTGCTGACACTGATCAAATCGCGCACTGCCTTTTTAATGGTCTGAGGCGTAATGCCGTGCTCTTCGTTATAGGCCTGCTGAATAGCTCTTCTTCGATTGGTCTCGTCGATAGCGGCTCTCATGGAATCCGTAATCGTATCCGCATACATAATAACATGACCTTCCGCGTTACGAGCAGCACGACCCACGGTCTGAATCAGGGAAGTTGCGGAACGAAGGAAGCCTTCCTTGTCCGCATCCAGAATTGCCACCAGAGAAATCTCGGGGATGTCCAATCCCTCTCGTAAAAGGTTGATTCCCACCAGTACATCAAACACATCCAATCGCATGTCTCGAATAATCTGCGCTCTCTCAAGCGTATCGATATCGGAATGCAAGTATTTTACGCGGATGCCTACCTCTTTCAGATAATCCGTTAAATCCTCCGCCATACGCTTGGTCAATGTGGTAATGAGAACTTTATTCTTCTTGGCAATCTCTGCATTTACCGCGCTAACCAAATCATCAATCTGTCCTTCTACCGGCCTTACATCAATGATAGGATCTAAAAGTCCCGTAGGACGGATAATCTGCTCCGCCCGAAGAATCTCGTGGGTTTTTTCATACTCTGCAGGCGTAGCGGATACGCAGAGAATCTGATCGATTCGATTCTCAAACTCTTCAAAACACAAAGGACGGTTATCCAACGCCGAAGGCAGACGGAAACCATAATCCACCAGCGTTGTTTTACGGGAGCGGTCCCCGGCGAACATACCTCCAACCTGAGGAATGGTAATGTGGGACTCATCCACAATCATTAAGAAATCATCCTTAAAATAATCCAGCAAACAATGAGGAGGTTCTCCCGGTGCCGCACCGCTTAAATGTCTGGAATAATTCTCTATACCGGAGCAAAAGCCGGTTTCTCTCAACATCTCAATGTCGAAATTGGTGCGCTCGGATATTCTCTGGGCTTCCAAAAGTTTATCCTCACCCTTAAAAAATTCCACCCGTTCTTTTAACTCCTGCTCAATATTCTCGCAGGCTTTCTGCATCTTCTCCGGAGCCACAACATAATGAGACGCCGGAAAAATCACCACATGCTCCAAAGTGGCATGAGGCTTGCCGGTCAACTGATCCACTTCCGAAATACGGTCAATTTCATCACCGAAAAATTCAATGCGGATAATGTACTGTCCGCCCTGGGCCGGAGCAATCTCCAGCACATCTCCACGCACACGAAAACAACCGCGATTTAAATCCATATCATTGCGGTCATACTGAATCTGTACCAATTCCTTCACCACTTCATCCCTGTCTTTATTCATGCCGGGGCGAAGGGATACCATCATATCCAAATAATCTTCCGGGCTACCCAAGCCGTAAATGCAGGAAACCGATGCGATTACAATCACATCCTTACGCTCTGCCAATGATGCCGTGGCTGACAGACGCAGTTTATCTATTTCTTCGTTAATAGAGGAGTCCTTGGCAATATAAGTATCGCTGGAAGGCACATAAGCTTCCGGCTGATAATAATCGTAGTAGGACACAAAATACTCTACTGCGTTCTCAGGGAAGAATTCCTTGAATTCGCCGTAAAGCTGAGCAGCCAGGGTTTTATTATGAGCAATCACCAATGTAGGCTTGTTCAATGCCGCAATGACATTAGCCATTGTAAAAGTTTTACCCGACCCGGTAACACCCAAAAGCGTCTGAAACTGATTGCCGTCCTGAAAACCTTTTACAAGTTTCTCAATCGCCTGAGGCTGGTCTCCGGTAGGCTGATATTCAGAATGTAAAACAAAACGGTCCATGCCATACTCCTCTCGCAATTTTATCGAACATACATTCTAATATAGTATATCATATTTTTTTAAAATGTATAGTGAAAAGTGTGGGTTTTTATAAAAACTTTTATACCAAAACAGCATCGGATTCTCTCCGATGCTGCTCATTTCCTCTATTTTGGATTATCCCTCAATTTCTTTCGTGATAATTTCAATTGCTTCCTGCAACTGATTATCGATTTCTTCCTCCAGATACAAATCCGCATCAAAAGGAACTTCCACATCCGGTGCAATTCCTACGCCGTGAATATTATAACCATTGGGGGTATAATATTTACTTACCGTAATCTTTGCCGCAGAACCGTCCTCGTAAGAGAAAATCTTCTGCACAATGCCTTTTCCGTATGTTGTGGTGCCCACAAGAGTACCCAACTCATAATCCTTAATGGCACCCGCAAGAATTTCGGAAGCACTGGCTGAACTGCCGTCAATCAGCAATACCAGGGGCAATTTAAATTCATTGGTTCCGTCACTAAAATATTCGTTGCGCTCACCGTATTTATCTTCGGTATAAACAATCATACCTTCCGGCAACAATAACTGGCAAATCTCAACAACGGTAGCCAAACTTCCGCCGGGATTGCCACGCACATCCAGAATCAATCCCTTTGCTCCGTCATTTTCCATCTGATCCATGGCTTCCATAAATTGAGAAGTAGTGACATCGTCAAATTCCACAATGGTAATATGGGCAATTTTGCCTTCCAGCATTTCGTATTTTATGGTAGGTGTTTCGATATTCTGTCTTGTAACCGTAACTTCAAGTTCACTTCCGTTTCGGTTTAATGTTAATGTTACCTGCGTTCCTGCTTCACCTCGAATCATGGACACAACATCCGTCAGGGTCATTTCATAAACATCCTGACCGTCTACTTCCACCACATAATCGCCCACCTGAATATCCGACTGGCTCGCCGGAGTACCGTCGATTACTCCGCTGATCTTGGCATAACCCTTATCGTAGTCCATTTCAAGATAAGCACCGATTCCATGAAAAATACCTTCAATATCTGCGGTAAGTTCTTTCATTTCTTCTACGGAATAGTAACATGTATAAGGATCTCCTACCGTTTCCATTAAGCCGTACAGTACGCCGTCCGCCAACTCTTCCTCGGGAACATCCTCGTAATAATAGGTTTCTAACAAAGTCTGAAAATGTTCGATTTTTTCAATGTTTTCTTCCGTTACCGCACCGGTATCCTTATCTTTTTTAAATAAGGACATGCCGCCGCCAATCAATAAAATGATTGCGATCAGCACAAGAAACCAAAGTGCGGAAACCAAGACTCCCAGTCCGAAATATTTTGCTTTTCCCTTATTATCCATAACAATTTACCTTCTAAAAGATACACTCATCTTTTTTAATCTATTATTCTTTTTGCCACATTATGATAGCGGTATTTTAATTGTAACACCGATAAATGTTTTTAATCAGCCATAATAAAACACACTCACATCAGGGTTTGGAAATATATCCCCAAGGACTGACATAGCTTCCGTTTAATCGTACGCTGAAATGCAAGTGATTACCGGTACTTCTTCCGGTAGTACCCACCGTAGCAATCTGTTCCCCTCGGGCAACTTCATCTCCGGGACTTACCATTAACTTCTGAGCATGCATGTAAATAGTGTACAATTCGCTTCCGTGGTCAATCATAACATAATTACCCATGGAGGCATTGTAAGCCGCCTGCACCACCACGCCGTCATAAGCCGCAAGAATCGGGGTTCCTCCCGGTGCCGCCATATCCACTCCTGTATGGAACTGCTGCACATTAAGAATCGGATGGTTACGATAACCGTAATCGTCAGATATACGGGTATAAGAAGGCGCCGGCCAACAAAACATACCGCCGTTATATACGCGCTCGCCCCAGAGACTTGCTCTGTCTGCTGCCACCGCTGCTTCCAAGGCCTCAATTACCGAAGTCTGCTCCGCTATTTCAGCCTCATAAGCTGCAATTACCTGCTCCTTCTGTGTGATGTCTTTCTCGTATGCAAGAATTTCTGCTTCTTTTTCACCAATCAGCGTTTCCATGGCAGCCTGCTCGGCTTCCGCCGCTTTTTTGGTTTCATTCAGAACTTCCTGCTCGACTTCCAGCTGAGTCTTACATAAGCTTACATATTCTACAACGCTTTTATACTCTAACAGCAGATTGTTATCATACTGCGAAAGCTGTTCAATATAATCCAACTTATTTAAAAAATCTGCAAAGCTTCCGGAATCGGATAACAATTCCAAATAATAATTGTCTCCCTGTTCATAGATGCTCTGCATACGATTCTGCATAGCTTCATACTGGTCCGCCTCATCCTGTTCGGCTTCCTTCAACTCAGCCTTGGTTTCGGCAATGGCTTTTTCCTTATCCGCAATCTGCGTATTCAGATTCTCAATCTTGGTTTGGATTTCTGCCACAGCGGCATCCAATTCCTGAACATATGCAGTTAAATTTGCTTTGCTCTTTTCCAGCTCTTTTTTAACATTCTCTACACTGGTAAGGCCTGCTGCCAGTTCTTTTTTCTCCTTTTCAGCCGCATCAATGGCTTCTTCTTTTTCCTGAATGCTGGCCTCCAAATCAGAAATTCTGTTTGCGGAAACCTTTTGTTCCGGAAGAGAAACAAGAGCAAAAAGTACAAAGCAGAAAAGAATTCCTTTGATTAAATATCTTTTTACACTGTTTTTCATTCTTATATACTTATCCTAATATTAAACTTTTAAATGCTTTCTTACGGTAAAGAAGCTACCGCAGAAACCAATTCCCACACCGATAATCAGGGAAACCGGAATTAAAACCTTAAACACATCCCATGCAGGAAGTGTTACCAAAAGGCTGGATAAAAATGCAAATTTCTCCGCAAGAAACTGTAACGCCACGGTATAAATATAATATAAAAGTACCAAAGGCAACGCAGAACCGATAAGACCGATAATCATGCCTTCAAACACGAAAGGCGCACGAACAAAGAAGTCCGTAGCTCCGATATATTTCATAACGGTAATCTCTTCTTTACGTACGGAAATACCGATGGTAACCGTATTGTTAATCAAAAAGATGGATACTGCCAATAAGATGGCAATCATACCGATGGATACATAAGTTACCAACGCATTAATACCGGTAAACATATTGGCTGTAAACTCTGACTGATTTACCTTACGCACACCTTCAATACTCTCGATATATTTTACCAAGGAAGACTGCGCGGCCACATCATTCAGATACACCTCATGATTTGCCGAGTTCACCAATGGATTCTCCGTGATTCCTTCTGCCGCTTCACCAAGCTCCGCAGAAAAGTCTTCCCACGCTTCCTCTGCCGAAATAAACACTACTTTGGATACTTCTGTTCTGGCCTCAATCTGGCTACCGATTTTATCAATTTCTTCCTGAGGTAAACCTTCATCATAAAAAACGGTAATGGAAACTCCTTCTTCCGCCGTTTTAATCATATGCTGAAAATTCACCAACAGCGAATACGCAATACCAAAGATAAAAAGGCAGGCTCCGATGGTGGCAAGCGATGCCAAAGTGAACCATTTATTACGGAAAACATTTATGATTCCCTGTCTTAATGTATAAAAAAACGTACTAATCTTCATCTATATATCCACCCTTCTCCTCATCACTTACAATAACACCTTTTCGAAGGGTAATTACTCGTCTCTGCATAGCATTTACGATTTCACGATTATGAGTTACCACAACTACGGTGGTGCCGTTCTCATTAATCTTCTCCAGCAGGTGCATAATTTCATTTGTATTCTTAGGATCCAAATTACCGGTAGGCTCGTCCGCCAAGAGAATACTGGGCTTGTTTACCAATGCTCTGGCCAATGCCACACGCTGCTGTTCACCACCGGATAACTGCTTGGGCTTTGCTTTGTATTTACCTGCCAAACCTACTGCGGATAAAATACTGGGCACATTTTTACGGATTTCCTTCTCCGACTTCTGAATAATTCTCTGGGCAAACGCAACATTGTCATATACGTTGCGTTCTTTTAAAAGACGGAAGTTCTGGAATACAACGCCCAAATTTCTACGGAATTTCGGAACATCCCTTCTTTTAATTCTGATCAAATCGTATCCGCATACATTAATTTTACCGCTGTCTGCTTTTAATTCTCTCAGTAACAATTTAATCAATGTAGACTTACCGGAACCGGTTTCTCCCGCAATAAAGACAAACTCTCCGGGTGTAATTTTTAAATTCACATCCGTTAACGCAGGAACGCCGTCCTCGTAAGCTTTATTCACATTCTCCAGACAGATTGCATATTTCTCTGTCTCGGAGCCGGTTTTGCTCCCACGCTTTTTCTTTATATCCTTCGCCATTATGTTCTCCTCTTAAAACTTTATACTTAGCCTTAAAATTCTAATATTCAAAGCTTTCCATGTACTTCATGTACTTAACAACCATCAACGCAATTTTAAAAGTGATGGCATCTTCGAAAACACGCAAATCAAGTCCGGTACTCTTCTGCAACTTATCCAAACGATATACCAAAGTATTTCTGTGGATAAAAAGCTGTCTTGAAGTTTCGGACACATTCAGACTGTTTTCAAAAAACTTGTGAATGGTAACCAATGTTTCCTCATCAAAGTCATCGGGGCTCTTGCCGTCAAAAATCTCCTTGATAAACATCTTGCACAGCGGGATGGGCAACTGGTAAATCAAACGGCCGATTCCTAACTCGCTGTAAGCAATAACGCCTCTTTCGTTAAAGAAGATCTTGCCTACATCCAAAGCCATCTTGGCTTCCTTGTAAGAACGGCTGACATCCTTGATTTCGTTTACACAGGTTCCGTATGCAATATGTATATCTCTTAAGCCTTCCTTCTGAAGGAAAGCCACAATTCCCTTGGCTGTTTTGTCGATATCTTTGTTGGTCTGCTCATCCGCCAAATCTTTTACAATGACCACATTGTTTTCATCAACGGCAGTAACGAATTCTTTACTGCTGTTACCTAAAACGGCTTTAACCAATTCCAAGGTATTGCTGTCTCTTCCGCTTTCGGTTTCCACAATCATAACCACACGCTTGGCATCGGTCTGAATGTGCAGTCTCTTGGCACGACCGTAAATATCCACCAACAACAGGTTATCAAGAAGAAGGTTTTTAATAAAATTATCTTTATCAAAACGCTCTTTATAAGCTACCAGCAAAGTCTGAATCTGAAATGCCGCCATCTTGCCCACAGTATATGCATTCTCTCCCGCCCCCGCAGAAATAAGAATGTATTCCACCTGCTGTTCATCATAAATCTTAATATACTGACTGTTCTGAATTTCCTGGCTATCCGCAGGCGAATTGGCAAAATCCAAAACCGTATTTCCCAAATTGGGCTGACCCAACATGGTTGTAGCCAATACCTTACCGTCTACATCCGCAACCGTTAAGTCCACTCTGGTAATCCCCTTGATACCGTCGATGGTACTCTGTAAAATCTGATTAGAAATCATAAAAATAACCTCCCATATAACATGCGAACCCATCTTCGCTGTTTTCCCCAAATTCTAATCTACATTTTAATACATTTTCACAGTAAAATCTATATGATATTACAAGTTTTTTATGCATATTTGTTATTTTTTATTTTATTTTTTGGTTAATGTAGCCATAAATGCATTGTATAAATGTGACAAAAAATAAAAACTCCCAAAAGGGAGTTTTTAAATTCAATCGGTTACTCTTCAATTTTGTTGAAACTTCCGTTTATACTCGTTTCTTTTTCTTCTCCGGCACACAAATCGTAAAAGCCTTATTACAATTTATAATCTCCACATCATTGTGCACGCCGCCGTTTTCTCCATCCAAAGTCCATGAAATTCCTTCTTCCGAATGGAACTCAAGATGGGATGTTTTTAAGTAATACATATATTCCGGATCGGGATCCTGCGCAAGCAAAGACGAAGTAATTATATTCACTTCTTCCAGGCTGTGAGGATATTTGATCAGTAACACCTCAAACTCTCCGTCATTTAAGCAGATATCCCCCTGGGGCAATGCCTTAAAACCGCCTACGGTTGCGGAATTGGATACCATACCGTAAATGAATTCGTCTTTTATGATTCTGTCGTCTGCTATGACGCTCATGGAATAGGACTTCATGCTGTTTAAGCCAAAACTCTTGATTCCTTCCAATACATAAGCCATGTGCCCCAGCACATTCTTGGTCTTCTGGCTGGTTTCGTATGAAACATCCGTTAAAATACCAAAGGCTGCAACATAGACAAAATAATCATCGTTAAATTTACCGATATCACAGGCAAAAGGCTCTCCGTATACAGCTGCCTTGGCGGCCTTCATGGTCATTGAAGATATGCCCAGACTGTTGGCAAAATCATTGGTGCTGCCGGCGGGAATATATCCGATGGGAAGGTGCTCGCCGCTTGCGAGAATTCCTTTTACCACCTCGTCCAAAGTACCGTCACCGCCGCTGCAAATTACCTTGTCATATCTTGCCGCATTCTCTCTCAGGTATTCCATGGCATCCAGTTTTCCCTGCGTAGGGCGAATGGTTACTTCATACCCTTCTTTTACGCACATATCTATGACATCGGATAATTTTCCTTTAATTTTTCCTGTACCGGATTTGGGATTATATATTAATAAAAGCTTCTTTCGATCCATAATTTTCCTCCTGCTTTTATGGTATCATAAAAACAAATTATGTTCTAATTATGAAAAAATAATGATAAAAATGTTGAATCTTTATTCTTCTCAAAGAGAAAAAGAACACGAAATGTGTCCTTTTCTCTTATCTTTATTCTTCACCGCTTAAATACTTTTCGATACTTTCCAATGCTTCCTTCTCATCAGCACCGTCTACCAATACAGTTACATTTTCACCGGCATTCAAACCAAGACTCATCATGCCCATGATACTTTTTGCATTTACCTTCTTGTTATCAATCTGAAGATAAACCGAGCTGTCGTACTGGCTTGCAACCTGAACAAGCACAGCAATCGGTCTTGCCTCAAGACCACCGGACAATTTGATTTTAATTTCCTTTTGAATCATGTCCATTCCTCCTTATTTTTACACATGATCGTCACTTTGTCCCCCAACAAAGCATTAAACTTATCATTATAGTTCCCGGGCTATCTCCCCTAATTTTCTTAGTCTGTGATTTACACCTGATTTACCGATGGGCGGGTCCAAATATTTACCCAGCTCACCCAAAGGTGTATCGTGATACTGCAAACGAACCACTGCCATATCTCTTAAAGGCGCAGGCAAAGAATCCAAGCCTCTTGTATCGCGAATCTTTTCGATATCTGCAATCTGCTTATTCGCCGCATTCACCGCTTTAATAATATTGGCGGCCTCACAATTTACTTTACGGTTTGTTCTGTTTCCGATTTCTTTTAAGATGCGGGTATTCTCCAAATTCATAAGACTCACATGAGCCTCCATGACATTAAGCAACTCTACAATGGATGATCCTTCTTTAACATATACAACATAGTATTTCTTACGTTGCACCGTTTTGGCTTCCACCTCAAAATCTCCGATCACATCCACAAGCTGTCCCGCCATTTCTTCATTGGTACAGAGATATTCCAAATGATATCCCTTCTGTGGATCGCTCATGGAACCGGAGCATAAAAAGCAACCTCGAAGGTACGCTCTTTTACAACAAGCCGATTTTAAAAGCACCTTGGACACTGCGGAATGCTTAGACATGGTCCCCTTCTCTTCATCCCACATTTTTACTGCTTTTAAAACAGATTCCACGCAAGTTTCATCCTGTAAAATTCCTTCATACAAGCGCCCCGCGCTTTCTGTCGGAAAAACAGTTTTTAACACGCCATTGTCTATATTAAAGGTTTTTTTCAACAAAGTAAAGCATTTTCTTACAATTGTTTCGTGTTCCGTGGCCACAACCAGTGTTTTTTGTCCGTTTTCACCCACCGACAAATGTCCGTAACACCATATAATCGCTGCAAGTTCCGCAATTCGGCAGTGTCTTGCCTGTCCGATTTGCTTCTCAAGCTCTTCTTTAACTTCCTGTGAAAATGACATAAATCCAACTCCCGCTACGCATCACGATGGGAAACCGTCAAGCCGTAATTTCCCTGATCCTTCAACTGCTCGTATAATTTATTCGCAAGGGTTACACTTCTGTGCTTTCCTCCGGTACAACCGATTCCTATAATCAACTGATTCTTACCTTCTTTTATATAATTGGGTATCAGGAAAGAAATCATGTCTGTTAATTTCTGCAAAAATTCTTCCGCCTCCGGAAAACTCATTACATAATCCCTTACTTCATGGTCATTTCCCGTTTTATGTTTTAATTCGTCGATATAAAAGGGATTCGGCAGGAAGCGCACATCAAAAACCAAATCCACATCCGCAGGAATTCCATGCTTAAAACCGAAAGATACAATGTTAACCATGAGGCTGTTATAGTCTTCATTTTTCATAAAAATACGATCCAGTTCTTCTTTTAACTCTCTTGTTAAAAGATGAGAAGTATCTATAACATAGTTGGCATCCGCCTTCATTTTTTCAAGGATTTTACGCTCTCTTTCGATACCGTCTGCCACTCTGCCGCCTATGGCAAGAGGATGCATTCTTCGGGTTTCTTTGTATCGCTTCATCAATGTCGCATCGCTGGATTCCATAAAAAGAATTTCATATGCAAATCCCTTGCTTTTTAAATCATCCAACGCCTTCATGACATCATCAAAAGACTGGTCTGCACGCACATCAATACCCAGTACCACCTTGGTGATTTCCTGGCTGGGTTCCAAAATCAACTCCACAAATTTGGCAATCAGCGGAACCGGCAAATTATCCACACAATAATATCCCATATCTTCCATCATTTTCTGAGCAGTCAGTTTACCTGCCCCACTCATACCCGTCACAATTACAAATCGCATGGATTACTCCTTTCCGCACCCTTAGGATACGCTGTATTTTAGCTTACGCCTTCTTTTACTCAAACTCTCCGAGGAAAATCACTTCAGGCTCTAATATTACTCCAAATTGTTTTTCTACGCCCTGTCGGACTTCATCAATCAATTTCTTAACATCGGCAGCTTTGGCATTACCGGTGTTAATCACAAAACCGTTATGTTTTTCGGATACGCTGGCATCACCCACACAATATCCGCCAAACCCTGCATCGCCGATTAACTTTCCTGCAAAATAGCCTTCCGGCCTTTTAAAAGTACTGCCTGCACTGGGATACTCCAGAGGCTGTTTGTCCTTTCGCCGTTTTGCAAGATCCTGCATTGTAGCAAGAATTTCCGCTTCATCTCCGGGTTGTAACTCCATCTCCACTTCCAGTACAATGCACTCCGGCTTACTTTTTAAAATGCTGTTACGATAAGCAAACTGCATCTCCTCACCGGTATGCTCTGCCACGGTTCCGTCAGTATTCAGATAACGCACTTTGGTCACGATATCCTTCATTTCGCCGCCGTAGGCACCTGCATTCATAATCACTCCGCCACCTACGGTTCCGGGAATCCCTGCCGCAAACTCCAAACCGGTTAATTTATTCTGCAACGCAACCTTGGCCACCTTTGCCATGCTTGCACCGGCACGGGCGGTAATTACATTATTATTTACTTGTATTTCGTCAAATGCGTCTTCCAATTGAATTACTACGCCACGAAATCCCGCGTCACTTACCAGCAAATTGCTTCCTTTACCGATTACATAGTAAGGAATCTTTTTTTCAGCCAACTTCGGAATCAGCAACTGCAATTGCTCCGGCTGAGATATTTTTATAAAAACATCCGCCACACCGCCGATTCTGAAAGTGGTATGTTTGCTCATAGGCTCATCACACACGATTTCTGCCGCAGGAATCAGCTTGGATATTTCATCGAAATATTCTTTACTCACACCGTTCCTCTTTCTGCATGTACTACTGCCGGCATCTTTTTTATTTTATGTGGACAACAGGGGAAATATAACCGATTTTCCACTATCGTCCTTCCACAAAAAGGAAGGTGAAAATACTTCCACCTTTCCTTCCTTTACTCTTATTCCAATACTAATTTAGCTGCACCGTAGATTCCCGCATCATTGCCTAAAGTTGCCAATGCAAACTTGGTATCGCGACTTCCGTGGAATACATTGGGAGTATAATTTTTAACAATATAATCCAATAATACAGGGCCTGCCTTACTTACGCCACCGCCGATAACAAACGCTTCGGGATTTACCACACAAGCGATGGTAGCAGTTGCCTTACCAAGGATTTCACCAAACTGTTCCGCAACTTCAATGGCAAGTTCGTCACCTTCTTTTACGGCATCGAATACGGATTTTGCAGAAATCTCCTGACCGCGAAGAACGCTTGCTTTATCATCCTTTGCAAGTCTGATATTTGCAAGTCTTGCAATACCGGTAGCAGATACATACTGCTCCAAACATCCCTTCTTACCGCAGCCGCAAACTTCTGTTTCAGCTTCGTTAACACACATGTGACCGATTTCTCCGCCGGAACCTGTTGCGCCTGCAAGAATCTTACCATCGATAATGATTCCGCCGCCCACACCGGTACCCAAGGTTACTGCTACCATATTGGTGTAACCCTGTCCGCCGCCTTTCCACATTTCACCAAGGGCAGCTACATTGGCATCGTTACCGGACTTAACAGGCATACCAACCAATCCGCTTAAAGTTTCGCTTACATTGAACACACCCCAGCCCAAGTTGGCTGCCTTGTGAATAACGCCCTGTGAATCCACGGGACCGGGAACACCGATACCAACACCGACTACATCGTCTTTTACAATGTTCTTCTCGCTCATTTTTGCAAGAATGCTGTCTGCAATATCAGGCAAAATCTTTGAACCGTTGTTTTCGGTTACGGTTACGATTTCCCACTTGTCAAGCACAGTACCTTCTGCATCAAAAAGACCCATTTTTACTGTTGTTCCGCCTAAATCCACACCAAAAATATATTTACTCATTTTATTTATTCTCCTATTATTTTATTTCTGCATCTTATACTAAAATCGTTCATGCGATTCTATTCTTCGTCATCATCCTCTTCGTCGCGTTTCTTCGCCAAAGAGTTCTGCACGCGCTGATACAATTCCTGAGCTGCGTTATAACCCATCTTCTTCTGACGATGGTTAACCGCTGCCGACTCACAGATAACCGCGAGGTTACGACCGGGACGAATGGGAATGTTGTGGCATACTACCTTTTTACCCAAGTACTCCGTATACTCTTCCTCCAAACCGAGGCGGTCGTATTCCACATCCTTGTTCCAGTCAGCCAACTTAATTACCAAGTCAATGCTCTGGGTATCCTTAACGCTGGAAACACCGTACAAGGTTTTCACGTCTACAATACCTACACCGCGAATTTCAATAAAATGCTTGGTAATATCCGGTGCCGTACCGATAATGGTGTCATCGCTTACTTTGCGAATCTCTACCACATCATCCGTAACCAGACGGTGACCTCTCTTAACCAATTCCAAAGCAGCCTCACTTTTACCGATACCGCTCTCACCTACGATTAAAACACCTTCGCCGTAAACATCCACCAATACACCGTGCACAGAAATGCAGGGAGCCAATTTTACGTTTAACCAACGAATAATTTCCGCCATAAAAGCAGAAGTGGTCTTCTTCGTTTTAAAAAGAGGGACATTGTTTTCAACAGCTTTCTTCATAAACAATTCGTCCGGTTCCAATTCTCTGCAGAATACAATACAGGGAATGGGGAAGCTTAAAAGCTTTGTATAGATTTCTTCTTTTCTCTCCTCGCTGAGCGACATCATATACTTATACTCAACGAAACCGATGATCTGCAAACGGGTTGCTTCATAATGGTCGAAGAAACCTGCAAGCTGAAGCGCAGGACGGTTAATATCCGGCTGCTTAATTTTAATTCCTTTAATATCGATTTCCGGAGTCAAAGGCTCCAATTTCATTTTATCAATGATTTTTGCCAAACTTACACTGGACATAAATAAGCCCTCCTAAAACATTATTTTTCCGGCAAAAGCGCGTAATTACAAATATTTTATCATAGTTGAATTTTATAATCAACTACGCCGCTCCCAAAATTCCCCTACTTTCAACGGCTTATTACACTTTTTTCTCTTCTTTGTTTGCAAAAAACGACACAATCCCTTCCGCGATATGCAAAGGCATTCCGGCTTTTTCCGCAATGGTTGCGGCATCTGCTTTTTTTAAATCCTCTATGGAAGAAAAACTCTTCATCAGCGCCTTTCGTCTGGTGGGACCCACACCGGGAATTTCATCCAGCACGGAATGTACCTGCGCCTGAGACCGCAACGAACGATGATACTCAATAGCAAAACGATGGGCTTCGTCCTGAATACGGGTAATCAGATGAAAACCTTCCGACCGGGTATCAATAGGAATTTCGCAATTATTATAATACAAACCTCTGGTGCGATGGTTATCATCCTTAACCATGCCGCACACCGGAATGTTCAGATTCAACTCTTCCAACACCTGCAACGCAATATTCACCTGTCCTTTACCACCGTCCATCATAAGCAAATCCGGAAATCTGGTAAAGCTTCCATATGCGGCATCCGTACTCTCCCGCTCTTCCAATCCATGTACAAAACGGCGGGTCAGCACTTCTTTCATGCAGGCATAATCATCCGGCCCTGCCACTGATTTTATCTTAAATTTACGATAGTCGCTGCGCTTGGGTTTTCCTTTTTCATAAACTACCATGGAACCTACATTGGCAAATCCGCTGATGTTGGAAATATCAAAGGCTTCCATTCTTTGAATATTGCTTAATTGTAAAAGTGCTTCGATTTCTTTTACCGCACCGATGGTACGCAATTCTTCCCGCTTGATTTTTTCCGCATCGCGACTTAACACCAGTTCCGCATTTTGTCTCGCAAGTTCCAGCATCTTTTCTTTTTGTCCCTTTTGAGGCACGCGGATATATACGCGGTTTTCTCTTTTACGCCCCAGCCATTCTTCCAACAATTCCTGCTCTTCTATAGCTTCCGCCAGGAATATTTCCTTGGGAATAAAAGGAGTTCCTGCGTAATACTGTTTTAAAAACGATTGTAAAATCTCGCCGTCGGTATCCTGCGTTGCCTGCTTCATATAAAAGTGTTCGCGACCGATCAATTTGCCTTCCCTCACAAAAAAGACCTGGATGATCACATCCCTTTCATTTCGTGCAAGGGCGATATAATCCTTATTTTCACCATCGCTTTCCGTAATCTTCTGCTTCTGGGCAACGCTTTTTACGCTGTATAAAAGTTCCTTATACTTACCGGCTTCCTCAAACTCCAAGGCTTCGGAGGCCGCGTACATTTTTTCTTCCAAATCTTTTATGACCGGACCGTAATTACCGTTTAGGAACTCTAAGGCCTTATTGACGCTTTCACGATACGCTTCCTTGTCGATATAGCCCTGACAGGGCGCGGTACACTGCTTTATGTGATAGTTTAAGCAAGGACGCCCCTTGCCCTCTTCCTGAGGCAGGCTGCGATTGCAGGTGCGAAGCTTATATATTTTATTCATAAGCTCTATGGTATCTTTTACCGCAGCCGCACTGGTATAAGGGCCAAAATATCTGCTTTTGTCCTTCTTCATCTGCCGCGAAAAAAGAATGCGGGGAAAAGCTTCCGCAACCGTAACCTTAATGTAAGGATAGGTTTTATCGTCTTTCAGCATGGTATTGTATTTGGGAGAATGCTCTTTTATGAGGTTATTCTCCAACACAAGAGCTTCCAGCTCCGAATCCGTAACTATGTACTCAAATCGGGCAATCAGCGATACCATCTTTTGTATCTTGGCGGTTTTCTTTGTGCTTGCACGAAAATAAGACCGCACTCTGTTTTTCAGACTTACGGCCTTACCCACATAAATGATGGCATCTTTGGCATCATGCATGATATACACTCCCGGTTTTCCCGGGAGTTTTTTTAATTCGGCTTCTACATCAAAATGTTCCATGCATACTCCGCTACGGGGCGTTTGCCCCACCTGGTTATTTATAAATTCTCTTTTTCAGTTCCTTCGCAAAATCATTCTCCGCTGAAGACGATGTTTCAGATGTTGAGTCCTCAGAATCGGAATCTCCGTCTTCAGAATCGTCATCATCCTGCACATCTTCCATAGATGCTCCCTTGGGTTCTTCCTGATGAGACTCCTCTTCGGCAACCGTTTCACCATCGTTTTCGTCTGTCGTCTCGACTTCGGTTGTCTCCTCGACTTCCGCGCTTTCAGCCTGCGAAGCGGTATCCTCGATTACATCTTCCGCTTCTGTGGTGGCAACTTCTGCCGGTTCTACACCTTCAATTGCTTCGCTCTTTTCTTCGGTTTCCGCCTCCTGAGCCTCAGCCTCTTCCTGAACCTTTTTATTTTTTCTCATAGATTCTGCCTTAGGCTCCGGCACGGGGATTCCTTTTTCCTTACAGTAAATCTCCATAAATTCTTTGCCTGTAATGGTTTCCTTCTGAATAAGGTACTCAGCCAATTTATCCATAATTTCGCGATTGTCTTTTAAAAGATTTGTAGCTTCTGCGTAGCTTTCTTTTAAAATACGCATTACTTCTTCATCAACCGCAGCCGCAGTTACATCGGCGCAATTCATTACCACGCGACCGTCCAAATATCTGCTCTCTACGGTTTCCAAACCAATGAGACCGAATTTATCGCTCATACCGTACTGAGTAACCATGGAACGGGCAATGGATGTGGCTTTTTCAATGTCATTGGAAGCACCGGTGGTTACCGAATCAAATACCAGCTCCTCTGCCGCGCGACCGGCCAATAAGCCCACCAGCATGTCTTTTAATTCAGCCTCGGAATTCAAATACTTCTCTTCCTCAGGGACATGCATAACATAGCCAAGAGCTCCCATGGTTCTGGGCACAATGGTAATCTTCTGCACGGGCTCGGAATTTTTCTGTAATGCACTTACCAACGCATGACCAACTTCATGATAAGATACAATACGACGCTCCTGCTCGCTTAAAATACGGTCTTTTTTCTCCTTACCCACCAATACGATTTCTACCGCATTGAAAAGGTCTTTCTGGCTTACATATTCTCTTTTGTTTTTAACTGCGTTAATGGCAGCTTCGTTAATCATATTGGCAAGATCGGAACCTACCGCGCCGCTGGTAGCAAGAGCGATTTCTTCCAAATCCACGGTTTCATCCATAAGCACATCTTTGGCATGTACTTTAAGGATTTCCACACGACCTTTTAAATCAGGCTTCTCAACAATGATTCTACGGTCAAAACGGCCGGGACGAAGCAACGCCTTATCCAAAATTTCAGGGCGGTTTGTTGCCGCAAGAATAATGATACCCTTCTTGCCGTCAAATCCATCCATTTCCGCAAGTAACTGATTCAATGTCTGCTCACGCTCTTCATTACCGCCGCCGTACTTGGAATCACGACTGCGACCGATTGCGTCAATTTCATCGATAAAAATAATACAAGGGGCATTTTTCTCTGCTTCCTGGAACAAATCTCTTACACGGGAAGCACCCACACCAACATACAATTCAACAAAGTCCGAACCTGTCAATGAGAAGAACGGCACTTTGGCCTCTCCCGCAACAGCTTTGGCAAGCAATGTTTTACCTGTACCGGGAGGTCCCACCAACAAAGCACCCTTGGGTAAGCGGGCACCGATTTTAACATAGCGGTCGGGATTATGGAGGAAATCAACCACTTCCTGCAAAGATTCAATGGCCTCATCCTCGCCTGCAACATCCTTAAAAGTGATGCCGGTTTCTTTCTGAGCATATACCTTGGCATTATTTTTGCCTACGCTCATAAAGCCGCCCATGCCACCGCTCTTGGATATTTTACGGATTAACATGATTGTTAAAATCACCATCAAACCGATGGGCAAAACGGTAGTAAGAAGAAAATACCAGATTTCTCCGGAATTATCGGGAATTTCGCCGCTTACTTTTATATTATTTTCCAATAAACGGGCTGTAAGTGTTTCATCCTCTTCCACTTTACCGGTATATAAATAATCTGCATCCTTCGGCAAAAACGGATTATTGATTGTACCTTCTTCTTTTACGGGCACAATGGTAATGCGGTCATTACCGATTACTACTTCCGATACTTCACCGCTTTCAATCATTCTTACGAATTCACTGTATTCAATTACATTCATGTCCGAAGGAATCAGCGTACGGAACATGGTAAAAATCAAAAACAGGAAAATACTTCCCATTAAAAGAAAAGTCCAAAATCCCCCGGACCCATTTCCCTTATTGTTATTATTTCCGCCGTTACCGTTGTTTTTATTTGAGTTTCTGTTGTCAGGTTCCTCCGGCATACGATTTCTATTATTATTTTCGTAATTATTATTTTCCATTTTACATCACTTTCTTTTTATTAAAATAGTATATTAAATCATTATCCATTATAGTGTTCCCTACAAGATAAATCAATATTATTAATTGTGAAAAAACTGCATACAAACTTTACTAAACCGTATTTTTAACACTTTTAACAAGTATCGTATCAGCTGTTTGCCGGTTCAAATTAATCGTCATAATACATTTTATAAAAATCTTCATAAGCCCACAGACCATTTCGTTCCACAATTGCTTCACCCATGGATTCCTCGAAAACATGCCTGTATAATGTATTCGGTTCATATGAAACCGCCCTGGCATACCCATCTTCTACCAGTTGCTTTTGAAAAAGGTGATCCGTATTATCCAATGCATCTTCTAACCAAACATAAGCCAACAAGCGGTCATATCGGTCTCTTTTCTCGCTGTCAAACATTAAATACACAACCGTTCCTTCTTTTAAATGCTCCCTTGTATATTCCGAGGCCAATTCACCATACACGGAATTCTCACTTTCCTCTGCACTGACACTTTCCGGCGCGTCCACACCAATCAGTCTTACACGCTCTTTTACACCGTTTAAATCTACATCAACAGTATCACCGTCCACCACATACAACACCGTGGCGCAAACCGTGCCGTCTTCTGACGGTTGCTTTTGATAAGAAAACTTAACAACAGTAAAAATCGCCACAATCAGAATCGCTGCAACCGTAAAAATCCATCTGTTTCGCAAATAATACTTATGTTTTCTTGGCGGACGAATCGCTTCGTAATCATCCTCATTCCCATACTTTCTTTTCATAATATTACTTCCCTTTATGGCTTATTGTTAATATAACATATTTTTCATATTATGGCTTAATCGCATAGTTTAATTATACGACTTAATTAACCAAAATTAATTATAAAAAAACGACTAAATGATTTATTCATTTAATCGTTTTCAAAGAGGCGCCAACCAGATTTGAACTGGTGATCAGGGTGTTGCAGACCCACGCCTTACCGCTTGGCTATGGCGCCATATTTAATTCTAAAACTATTATATTACAATATAAAAGTTTTAATGACTCCAACGGGAATCGAACCCGTGTTACCGCCGTGAAAGGGCGATGTCTTAACCGCTTGACCATGGAGCCAACTGTTTCTTTCGGTTTCCCGTTTCGTCGGATTACTCCGAGCTCCCCAAGCAGGACTCGAACCTGCGACACTTCGGTTAACAGCCGAATGCTCTACCGACTGAGCTATTGAGGAATATTCGCGTAGCTAAAGTAAGTGCACAATTGATAACAATCCGTTGAAAGCTTGCTTTCATAAGTGATTGTTTGCAATTGTATAAGCGACGCAGTCGCGACCGAGAAACATTTATGTTTCGAGGTTACACTTACGAAGATCTTTTAAACCTTCAAAACCGAACACAGACTCTTGCTAAACCAATCAAATTCTTCCACACTCTCCTTACCTGGATAAGCTTTCGACCTATTAGTAACCATCAGCTGAATGCA
The DNA here is from genome assembly GCA_017624855.1 of Lachnospiraceae bacterium. Taxonomy (GTDB): domain Bacteria; phylum Bacillota; class Clostridia; order Lachnospirales; family Lachnospiraceae; genus UBA3766. Next base: position 32 of record JAGAMF010000003.1, on the reverse strand, counting down.
TTACTGCACTTACACCTTGGCCCTATCTACCT
>JAGAMF010000001.1 GCA_017624855.1 Lachnospiraceae bacterium | reverse complement strand
TTTTATGATGAACATATAAAAGAAAGTTCTATATGTGGTCATAAACAATTTCGAGGAGGTGAAGCGGATGTTTAAGTTAGAAGAATTGTTATCTAAGAGAAACATAAGAGATGCATTTGCATATCTGGATACGAAGAAAGACAGTTGCGGCAGCGATGGTATGCGATTGTCTGAGTTGAAGGACTATTGGAGCATGAATCAGGCACGCATCCGTCAAGAGATAGAGGAAGAACGATATAATCCGGGGGATTGTCAGCAATTATGAGATTCTTAACGGGCGCGGTAAGCGAAGGACGGTGTCTCAATTGACGGCATTGGATCGTTTTATTACGAAGTTGATTGAGCAGAAGCTTACAAGATATATGGATCCTGCAATAGCAGAGAATTCTTATGCCTATCGAAAGGGTAAGGGAATTCAGGAAGCGGTTATGGCGGCTAAGACTTATATAGAAGCCGGTAACCGTTTTTTAGTTGAAAATATTGTTATAACTGACGAGGATGCCGTATGCATCTATGAAATGGAGTCTTTGAAATATACGAAGAAGGAGCAATTGGGCGTAGTAGAGAATCATAGCTGCGTGATATGATGCCGAAAAATTGTGGTCATGAAGATAGTAAGTAGGCGAACTATGTGTCAGCAGAAAGAATTTATAGATATAAAATAATTAAGGGATTAAAAAGTCTGTCTACCTCGAAAGCCTTGATTTATAAGGGTTTGCAGGCATTTTTAAGTGCCAAAAAGGGGCAAAAAAGGCTAAAAAAAGGCATTTTTGAAGTAAAAAGTCGGTCAGGGTGAAGGGTAAAATTCGCATTTAGCAAAAAGTCCCATTTTATGCGGGTTTGCAGGATTTTCGAAAGTTGAGGTCGACCGACTTTTTTAGGGAAAAATGTTGAAAAAAGGGATTTTATGAGCTATACTGAGTGTAGAAACACAGTATTTACTGTTGTTGTACCGTACCTATGAGGAATTGACACCAACAGCGTGAGGGAAGAATACCTGCTTAAACTGCGTTGTACCGTACCTATAAGGAATTGACATTTTCTCCATTGTAGAGGTTGTCATCAGATACATTCTCTTCTGTTGTACCGTACCTATAAGGAATTGACACAAGATAAAATACCGGACTGTACTTCGCTAAGCCATTTTTTTAAGGGTTGTACCGTGCCTATGAGGAATTGACACCTTTCATGACCCTTATAGTTAAAAGTTTCTTTACCATCAGTAATATGTTGTACCGTACCTATAAGGAATCTCCTAACTGAATATCTGTATAAAAATCAACTACCACATCAATGAAATTGTGGTAGTTTTGTTTAAGCAAAGTTATAAGTATAGGGGGAGGATTTTAATGATAAAAAGGGAAAGAATTGAATTTGCCAATGCAGATGAAAGAAATGAAGCAATCAACAAGATCTGTAATTATTTAGAAAAATCCGGAGGAAAGGTACAGATATCAAATCATTATTCTGAGGGTTGTGACAGAGAAGTTGGCTTTAACAAGATCTTATCCATTGAAGAATTGCGGAATTTAGAAGAAATTTTAGGGTTTGTAGATATTGAAGGTGGAGAATATTCTATTTCTCTGTCAAATTGCTCGTGCTCATATTTCAAGTTATTAAAGTAAGAGTAAATGTTGAAAAAAGGGATTTTATGAGCTATACTGTGTGCAGAAACGCAGTATTTACTGTTGTTGTACCGTGCCTATGAGGAATTGATACAAAATAATTGCCATAATAAACCCTCCTTCGTTTCGTAGTGTACATTGTTGTATCGTACCTATAAGGAATTGACACAAATCAACAAGATCGATATTATCGATTAACTCGTCGGGAATCATGTTGTACCGTACCTATAAGGAATCTCTAACTGCCGCACCAATACGATGCGGTAGTTTTGTTTTATGAAGAGATATATGCAATTTGTAGAAGGGGAGGAAGTTTAGCCGGCCACCGGAAAGAATTTATAGATATAAAAAATTAAGGGGTCAAAAAGTCGGTCTACCTCGAAAGCCTTGATTTTATAAGGGTTTGCAGACATTTTTAAGTGTAAAAACAGGGCAAAAAAGGCTAAAAAAAGGCGTTTTTGAAGTAAAAAGTCGGTCAGGGTCAAGGGTAAAATTCACATTTATTAAAAAGCCCCATTTTATGCGGGTTTGCGGGATTTTGAAAAGTTGAGGTTGACCGACTTTTTTAGTGAAAAATATTGAAAAAAGGGATTTTATGAGCTATACTGAGTGTAGAAACGCAGTATTTACTGTTGTTGTACCGTACCTATGAGGAATTGACACACCATCTGCTGTGCAAGTTGCAGCAACTTCTTCAACAACTGCAAATTGTTGTACCGTACCTATAAGGAATCTCCAACTATCACATTTCAACACAATGTGGTAGTTTTTTTATGCACTCATTAAAAACTTCCATATACATTTTTATCCAACTTTCTTGTCGAAATTTGTCGATGAGTAGCGCTTGTAAAGAGTTAATTAAGTGGTATAATAAAATCAGAGAGAGTAATATAGTCACATCTTATTTTTTATAAAATTGAATATGGGTATATTCCCGTGACGATGAAAACAATCGGGGATATGCCACAATCCCTGTTTATTTATAGATAAAAATATTACAGGGAGGAAAACAAAAGTGGAGCATGAATGGCAAAAGCTAAAAAGTAGTGATCCGAATACGATTATTAATAAGGCTTATATCGAAAGTAATGAGTATCGAAGAAAATTTGACGATATATCTGAAAATCAAAGGTTAAATAGAGTTCTTTATGGATTGGCAAAAAAAATGTTAATACACAGAAATGGAACATTCTATGAAGATATGTATTGGATTGATGCAGATACTTGTAAAGTAGTAGCGAGAGAGCTGACATCACAAGAAGAGAAGAAAATAATATACTCAAAAAAGACAAAAAAAGTAATAAAAGGAAAAAGAAATCTTATCACAATACATTCGCATCCAAACGGATTTCCGCCGAGTACAGAAGATTTCAATGCGTGTTATCATAATCATTATGTTTTTGGTGTTGTGTGTGGTCATAATGGTAAGGTTTATGTTTATACATCTGAAAGTTTTATTAGTAAAGGTACATATCTCATAAATATTCATAAATTAAAGAAAAATGGATATGATGAAAATGAGGCACAATTATCAACCTTGCAAAAAATGTCAGTAAGTAATAAAATTAAAGTGAAGGAGGTATAATGAAATGCGCAATTACTATGAATGCGACGAAGCAATTAAGATACCGCATAAGTATCAAAAATGGTCTGATAAGAAAATCGACAGAGTAATTAAAAGAAGAGAGTTTTTCGCAAGGGTAAAAAATCGCTTTATACCTTCAGAGAACAAGTTAGAAAAACTTGGATATAAAGTTGATCTGTAAAAATTAACATTAAGAGGTTCGTTTATGCGAATCTCTTTTTATGTTCGGTCTATTTTAATTAGGGGTGCTGCAGTGTACTTGAAATGTATAGAATTTCATTTGTAAGGGTTGCATTAATTAGCAAAAAGTCCCATTTTATGCGGGTTTGCGGGTTTTTTGAAAATGGAGGTCGACCGACTTTTTTAGGGAAAAATGTTGAAAAAAGGGATTTTATGAGCTATACTGAGTGTAGAAACGTAGTATTTACTGTTGTTGTACCGTACCTATAAGGAATTGACACTCTTCTTTACAAAGTTTTTCCAAACGAATACGCTCTTTTTCTTTCGCGGGTTGTACCGTACCTATAAGGAATTGACACATAGATAACGATAAGATTTTAGTATCATAAGAAAGAGTTTTCTTAACCGTTGTACCGTACCTATAAGGAATTGACACTTCTCCTTGCGAATAACGCACTTCGGGATCACGGGTGTTGTACCGTACCTATAAGGAATTTCCAACTACCACATTCCAACACAATGTGGTAGTTTTTTTATGCACTCATTGAAATGCTCCATATACATTTTTATCCAACTTTCTTGTCGAAATTTGTCGATGAGTAGCGCTTGTAAAGAGTTAATTAAGTGATATAATAAAATCAGAGAGAGTAATATAGTCACATCTTATTTTTTATAAAATTGAATATGGGTATATTCCCGTGACGATGAAAACAATCGGGGATATGCCGCAATCCCTGTTTATTTATAGATAAAATAAAATTCTGCAATAAGCAGGGAAAGAGGTCGAATGAAGGAACAGACAAACTTGGCAATAGCGATTGACAGTGCAGGCTCTACATCAGATATGTATGACAAAATCATGAAAGAGTTGCTGGCTGACAAACAAGTGTTAGCCCGGATTTTAAGAAATACCATGAGTGAATTTAAAGGTATGGAAATTCCGGATATTATTCAGTGTTTGGGAGAAATCGATATTGATAAACAGAATGTTGAACCGGGATTATCAAATGTAGGAAAAGTTGAAAGAACCGCAACCGAAAACAGCACTTATGGTGAAGGAACGATATATTACGATATTCGCTTTTCGGCTTATATCAAAAGCCGAACGGTTAAAATTTTAATCAATGTCGAGGCTCAGAAGAGTATTAAGCCGAATGAATTAAAATATCATATCGTAAATAGAATAGTTTTCTACTTGGCCAGAATGATTTCAGCTGAAAAAGAGGTTGAATTTTTCAGAAGCGATTATGATAATATTAAAAAGGTGGCGAGCATTTGGATTTGTATGAGTGATCAAAAAAATGACGGTTCCATTGAGAAGTTATCATTAAGCACTGAAGAATTATACGGTGACAGCACCGGGCTTTTATCTACGGATTTAATGGAAGGCTATCTCATCTGTTTGAGAAAATCCAACAATGTCAATGAATCCAAGAATGAACTCATATCTATGTTGGAAGATTTGATAAAAGGAAAAGATGCAGAAGAAAAAAAGAAGAAACTGCAAACGAAACATCATATGATAATGAGTGAGGAGTTTGAAGGGAGGTTATCTCAAATGTGCAATTTAAGTGGCTGGGTATTAGAGCAAGGAATTGAGCAAGGAATTGAGCAAACAGCTATTAAACTTATTCATTTGAAAAAATACACGGATGAAGAAATTCACAATATAACAGAACTTTCGTTGGAACAGATTAAGAAACTTCGTGAAAGAGAACTTTGTGAGGCATAGCAATGAAGAAAGGGCATACTTCGGTATGCTCTTTTATGTTGGTTTAAGGGGTTTTCGAAAATGGAGATTGACAGACTTTTTGGAGGGAAATGTTGAAAAAAGAGATTTTATGAGCTATACTGTGTGTAGAAACGCAGTATTTACTGTTGTTGTACCGTTCCTATGAGGAATTGACGCTATGTTCTTCTACTAATCTAGCAATAGTAACACCTTCAATCACGAGTTGTACCGTACCTATAAGGAATTGAAACCATTTTACAAGTGTCCAATTATAAGGTGCTGATTCTTTGTCATACCGTACCTATGAGGAATTAACACACATTTTCAAGCTCCCTTTCAGTATCAATATGTTCAGGGCAGTTTATCGTACCTACGAGGAATTGAAACGCTACATAGTTGTGACCGGTTGCAGGAATAGTTTCTGTGTGGCTATCGTTCATACCCTACCTATAAGGAATCATTTGTAACTACCGCATCCGTGCGGTAGTTTTTTACTTGATATTCCCGCTAAAAAATGTAGAATGATAGGTAGTAGGCATTTACGGAGGTTTTTATGAAGAAGTTTTTATACGGCGTTTTGGCCTTTTTCCCTATTATTGAAGTGATTCTCAGCGTTGTTTCCATGGTGGCAGGCATCGTTTTACTGGTTCTTGTGGCTATGGGCACAGTGGACATGTCGGCAGCAGTACCCACCATCTTACTGTGGTTAGGTATTGGCGGCATTATTTTAGGCATTATTCTCTGTGTTGTTGGCGCTGTTGTGTTTACAGTACATGCCAAGAAAAATCCCAATCTGGACGATAAGGAGCGAGGCAAATGGACCGCTCTGCTGATTTGTCTGGTTTGTTTTGCGTTCCCTTCTTATTGGAACAAGTGCATCCGCAAGGAAGGCGCACCTGCTGTTTCTCAGAGCAATGATGAGGAAGTGGAGTAGAGATTTTTATGAGTAGCGTTCAGTTGTCAGACCATTTTACATATGGCAAATTATTCCGGTTCACCCTGCCGCCTATGATTATGATGATTTTTACATCCATCTACGGCGTGGTGGACGGTTTTTTTGTGTCCAATTATGTGGGTAAAACCCCCTTTGCGGCGGTAAATCTCATCTATCCTTTTCTGATGTTGTTGGGAGCTTTTGGGTTCATGTTTGGCTCCGGCGGCAGTGCCTTAATTGCCAAGACCTTGGGAGAAGGAGATAAAAGCAAAGCCCGGAAGCTGTTCTCTCTTTTTATCTATGTCAGCATCGCGCTTGCTCTGGTGATTATGACCGTAAGCTTCTTTTGTCTGCGGCCTGTATCCATTCTTCTTGGTGCGGAAGGAGAGCTTATCGACTATTGCGTTACCTACGGGCGGATTCTTTTAATAGCCCTGCCCTTTTTTATCCTGCAATTTGAGTTTCAGACCTTTTTTATCACAGCGGAAAAACCGGGACTGGGGCTGTTTGTTACGGTGTTTTCCGGCGTAACCAATATGGTGCTTGATTATGTATTTCTGGCGATTTTTGACTGGGGCCTGCCCGGTGCGGCATGGGCTACTGCAGGAAGCCAGATTGTGGGCGGCTTAATTTCCCTGATTTATTTTGCCTTGCCCAATAAGAGTCTGCTGCGCCTGACTGCAACCGGACTTGATCTAAAAGCCCTGATAAAAGCCTGTACCAATGGGGCATCGGAGTTCGTAACCAATATCTCCATGTCCTTGGTGAGTATGTTGTATAATTTTCAGCTTATGCGCTATGCCGGGGAAAACGGCGTGGCAGCCTACGGAGTGCTGATGTATGTAAGTTTTATTTTCGTGGCGATTTTCTTGGGATATTCAGTAGGAGTTGCACCGGTGGTAAGCTTCCATTTCGGCGCGAAGCATCCCAAGGAACTTAAAAATCTTTTACGCAAAAGCCTTATCATCATCGGGGTATTCTCTGTATGTATGCTGGTGCTGGGTGAAGTGTTGGCGAAACCTTTTTCAAGGCTGTATGTAGGCTATGACCCGGAATTGTTTGAAATGACGGAGAGAGCATTTTTGATTTACTCTTTTTCATTCCTGTTTACCGGCATGGGAATTTTCGGCTCAGCCTTTTTTACAGCGTTGAACGATGGACTGACATCGGCAATCATATCCTTCCTTAGAACCTTTCTCTTTCAGGTTGTGGCGGTGCTTCTGTTGCCCTTGTTGTTTAAGCTGGACGGAATCTGGTTTTCGGTGATTGTGGCGGAATTCCTCGCCACGGCAGTGACGGTAATATTTTTACTGGTAAATAAGAAGAAATACGGATATTAATCTGTGAGTTTGTTTGTATAAAGCAGATAAGGGGGAAACTTGAAATGAGCACAGAGAAAGATCATAAAATCAGCATGAAACCCAATCAAAAAAGGGATATGGTTGTAAAAGAGATTCTTAAGCCTATGTTCAAAAACGCAGGTTTTAAATGTAAAGGTATGAACTGGTGGAAGGAGTTGGAGGACGGGTATCTTTTTATCTATATGAAGAACAGCCGCTTTAACAGTGTGGCTACCGGATGTAGTTTCAGCTTTCAATTCAGTGCAAGCCGCTTTGACGAGATACATGATAAAATAGAACAGCAATATATCTACAATCAGATGAAGATGAATTGTATCGAGGAGAATGTGTTTCTGCCTCATTGTGGCTATCTTTCTACTGTTCATAACGGTTTGGATTATACAATAGACGGTTACCAAAGTTACCTTCCCAAGGATATGCCGGTACTTGTTATTATGAACCGCATCCGGGACGATTTTGATCAATACATCATGCCGGAGATTGAAGAAATTAAGACGGTAAGCGAGTTTGAAGCCTTGATGGAAGAGAAAAAGAAGGTACTTGAAACGAAGGAAGCCAAGCTTTTATGCTTCTATTCTCATTGCCTGATGAGTTGCAGCTATGACAGCAATATGCCGCTTACTCTGGATATGCTTAAGCGAATACAATTATCGGAAGAAGAAATAAAAGAGCATTATGATTGGTTAAAAATAATGACGGCGAAATTCTATCTTCCGCATTTGAATGCCGTACCTTATATTGAGAAAGCTTTACAGATAGTAAAAACAAAAAAATAGAACATATAAAAAAGAAACTCTGACATACTTGTATTGCCTCCAAAAAGTTAGATCTAAAAAATCTAACGATTGGAGGTTGGTACAATGTCGGAGTTTTTTCATATAATGTTCAAAACTACAACATTGTCATACATTATATTCTATGCTAAAATATGTAACTGTCACAGAAAGGAGAGGAAAAGGCTGTGTTTTCAATTTTAAAGTATTTACGCAAAAGAGAAATGTTGTTTATGCTGGCAACCATTCTGGTTACCGTTTTGCAGGTATTTCTGGAATTAAAATTGCCGGATTACATGAATGCCATTACTACTACGGTAATTACTCCGGGCAGTTATATGAGCGATATCTGGATTGCCGGCGGTATGATGCTTCTGTGCTCATTCGGCGGCTTGATTGCGTCGGTTTTCGTGGGCTTTTTCTGTGCCAAGGTGGCAACCGGTTTTTCTATGCGATTGCGCAGTCAGGTGTATGACAAAGTAACCGGATTTTCCATGGAGGAGATTAACGGATTCTCTACCGCAAGCCTTATTACCCGCTCCACCAATGATATTATGCATGTGCAGATGTTTCTGGTAATGGGTACTGCCATTATGTTTCGTGCCATTATTATGGCATCCATGGCCATTGGTAAAATCTACAGTAAAAGCTGGCAGTGGACATTAAGTACCGCAATTGCCGTGTTGCTTTTATTGCTTTTGATTATATCCCTGATTATTGTTGTACTTCCCAAGTTTAAGATTATTCAGACCTTAACGGATAACTTAAACCGTGTTACCAGAGAGAATCTTACCGGTATTCGTGTTGTGCGTGCCTATAACGCAGAGGATTTTCAGGAAGGAAAGTTCGAAGAAGCCAACGACGAATTAATGAAAACCCATTTGTTTACCCAGCGCGCCATGGCAATTATGGGACCGGGAATGTCCATTATTATGAACGGTCTGTCTCTGGCGGTGTACTGGATTGGCGCATACCTGATTAATATAGCGCCTATGCCGGTAAATGTGGCAGAAGCCGTACTCTCTGGTGAAATGAGTTTCATGGATGCTTTAACAGAGCCTGTAGCGGATAAAATCGCTGTTTTCTCTGACATGGTTGTATTTTCATCTTATGCGATGCAGGTGGTTATGTCTTTTATGATGTTGACCATGATTTTTATTATTCTGCCAAGAGCCAGCGTGTCTGCTAAGCGTATAAAAGAAGTGCTGGATACCAAAACCAAAATTACCGACGGTACGGTAGGCGGCGATAGCGATAAAGCGGATAAAAGTGAGAAGCCTCACGAAGTTATTTTCGACCATGTGTCATTCCGTTATCCCGATGCGTCTGACGCGGTACTGGAAGATATATCTTTTACTGCAAAAGCGGGCGAAACCGTGGCATTCATCGGTTCTACCGGTAGCGGTAAATCTACCTTAATCAATCTTGTGCCCCGTTTCTATGATGTGACGGAAGGCCGGATTCTCATTGATGGCGTAGATGTACGGGATTATACCCGGGTAGCCCTTCGCAACCGAATCGGCCTTGTGCCTCAGCGTGCCGTGTTGTTTGGCGGAACGATCCGCTCCAACATTGCCTACGGCGATAACGGTAAGCAGGAAGAATATACCGATGAGGAAATCTGGGATGCATTGCGCATTGCCCAGGCGGAGGATTTTGTATCCAAGTTGGATTCCAAGCTGGATGCGGATGTGGCCCAGGGAGGAACCAATTTCTCCGGCGGTCAGAAGCAGCGTCTCTCCATTGCCAGAGCTGTTTGTCGCAAGCCGGATATCTATATTTTTGACGATTCTTTCTCAGCGTTGGATTATAAAACAGACCGCATTCTGCGAGGCGAATTGAAGAAGGTAACCGGCGATGCCATTACCCTTCTGGTAGCTCAGCGAATCGGTACTATTCTGGATGCGGACCGCATTATTGTACTGGATGACGGTCGTATGGCAGGCATGGGAACCCACAAGGAGTTAATGGAAACCTGTGAGGTTTACCGGCAGATTGCCTATTCTCAGCTTTCAAAGGAGGAATTGGCATAATGGCAAAAAAAGAATATGAAATGGGTTCAGCCAATAATGGCAGAAAACGCGGTCCCGGTGCCGGACGCATTGTGGAAAAACCCAAGGATTTTAAAGGCACTTTTATAAAATTAGCGAAATATTTGAAGGCATTCATTCCTTTTATGGTGCTTTCGTTGGTATTATCTTTTATCAGTAGTGTATTGGCAGTTGTGGGTCCCGATGTCATTAAGGACTTAACTGCGGTAATCGAAACCGGTATTCTTACCGGAATCGATATGAACGCGGTAAAACGAGTAGCGGTTATACTGATTATCATCTACGGAATCAGCGCGGTGTTCCAGTATTTCCAGAGTCTGGTTATGGCCAACATGACCCAGAAAATGTCCAAAAAGATTCGTAAGGACATCTCTGAGAAAATCAACATCATGCCCTTAAAATACTTCGATTCCACTACTTTCGGAGATGTGTTAAGCCGCGTTACCAATGATGTGGATACCATCGGCCACAGCTTAGGTCAGAGTATAACTCAGCTGGTTATGGCGGTTACCATGTTAATCGGCTCCATTATCATGATGTTAATCACCAATGTTACCATGACAATTGCGGCAATCCTTTCTTCCCTGATCGGATTTGCTTTTATGAGCCTTATTTTGGGTAAGTCCCAGAAATATTTCGTAGGGCAGCAGAAGTACTTAGGTATGATTAACGGTCATGTGGAAGAGGTTTACGCCGGTCACAATGTGTTAAAAGCATATAACGGCGAGGCCAAGGCTAAAGAAGAGTTTGAAGAGATTAATGAAAAGCTGTGTAAAAGTGCTTTTAAGGCCCAGTTTTTATCCGGACTTATGCATCCTTTTATGGGATTTGTAGGTAACTTGGGTTATGTGGTAGTCTGCATAACAGGTGCGGTTCTGGTTATGAAGGGTAAAATTGATTTCCCCGTAATTGTGGCGTTTACCATGTATGTGCGCCTCTTTACCCAGCCTTTGTCCCAGATTGCCCAGTCCATGAACAGTATGCAGTCTACGGCAGCAGCTTCCGAGCGAATTTTCGAATTTCTCGAAGAGCCTCCCATGGAGGATGAGAGCCATAAGACCACTGTTTTAAAGGGCAGCGATGTAAAAGGTGAGATTGAATTCAACCATGTAAAATTCGGCTACGACCCGGAGAAGATTATCATAAAAGATTTCTCCGTGAAGGTAAAACCCGGCCAGAAGGTGGCTATTGTAGGCCCTACCGGCGCAGGTAAAACCACCATGGTTAATCTCCTTATGCGTTTCTATGAAGTAAACAGCGGCAGCATCAGTATTGACGGCACGCCCGTAAGCGAGTTGACCCGTGAAAATATACATGATTTATTCGGTATGGTGCTTCAGGATACCTGGTTGTTTGAAGGAACAGTTCGTGACAATATCGTATATGGCAAAGAAGGCATTACGGACGAGATGCTGGATAAGGCTTGCAAGGCAGCGGGCATCTATCATTTTATCCGCACTCTGCCTAAGGGATATGATACCATTCTTAACGATAAGGTGAATCTTTCCGCGGGCCAGAAGCAGCTTATGACCATTGCCCGAGCTATGATAGAGAATGCGCCCATGCTGATACTGGATGAGGCTACAAGCTCCGTAGATACCCGTACGGAAGTGTTGATTCAGGAGGCTATGGATACGCTGACAAAAGGCAGAACTTCTTTTGTAATTGCTCACAGATTGTCCACTATTCGTAATGCAGACATGATTCTGGTTATGAAGGACGGGGATGTAATCGAGAGCGGTAACCATGATGAATTGATGAAGCAGGGTGGCTTCTATTCTGAATTGTATAACAGTCAGTTTGAGAAAGTGAGCTAGACATGAATTACTTTTTTGAAGTGGTGGAAACCATAGAAGACGGAGTGGGATTCTCCCATTTTGACATAACGCACCTTAGCTGGCTGGCGGCTTTTGTGGTTTTTACAACGGTTTTTACATTGATTTATAAGAAATTGTCTGACAAGAAAAGAAGGGTCTTTCGCTATGTTCTTGCGGGCCTGATTGTGGCAGATGAGATTTATAAAATTGTCTTTCTGGTGGCACTTGGCCTATATACTTACAAGTACCTGCCTTTTCATTTGTGCAGCATCAATATTTTTATGATAAGTTGGCATGCCATAAAGCCTTTTAAGGCATTGGATAATTACCTGTATGCCATCGGGATTCCGGCGGCTATGTTGGGACTCCTCTTTCCTTCCTGGACAGAGCTTCCGGCGTGGAATTTTATGAGCATTCACAGTTTTACGGTACATATTCTGCTGGCGGCTTACCCCATTATTGTTACTCTGGGCGGAGACATTAAGCCTGAGGTAAAAGCCATTCCCAAGGTTTTGCTTGTGTTAGTCGGGTTGGCAGTACCTGTATATGGCATAAACCTGTGGCTTGGAACCAATTTTATGTTCTTGATGGGTGCAGAGCCGGGAAATCCCCTGTATCTGTTTGAAGAGAAATTCGGCAGCCATTTGATTGGATTTCCGGTGCTTTTACCATTGATTCTTCTTCTGATGTATACGCCCATTATGATTATGACCGGAGTAAAGAAGAATAAAGAGAAGTTAATGAAGGCAAGTTAATCGATAAAAGAAACAATATAAAAAGGTGTGGTAATCTCTTTTCTTAAAAGAATGAGATCTGCCACACCTTTATTTTAGTTATTGTTTGTTTTATACGATTACATCTGATTTGGAATCGGTCATGTAGTAGTTTCCAAAGCCGTAATCAGGCTCTTTGTTCATGATAATGAAGCTAAATACGATGATTACCAAAGGAACGAAGAGAGATACGATGGATGCCCACATTGCATGATCCGGCATGCCGTAAGTCATCAGTAAGTCGTAGTGTGCTCTCCAGCGAATGAGGTAAGCAACTAAATTTACCACGAAAGTTACAGCCACAAGTACCAAATACAATAAAAGAATTACAATAATACCGATTACAGAAATTGTAAGAACCGAAGGGTCCTCGGATGCTTCCGATAAAGTACTTAAACCATCGGAAATTCCATTAAGGAATGTGTTACAGATATTGATGATAACACCTACCGCAGCTACGATTAAGTATGCCCAGAATGCTTTTTTACGGTCATTGGTTCTGAATTTATTGAAGATGTTAAATTCCCGATGTGAAAGGGTCATAATAACATAATATTGACCATAAGGGATAAAAGCCAACCACGCATGCTGAAAGCCTGCTTTTCTTGCCATGTTGAAGTAGGGGATACTTGATACAATATGTACGATAATCGCCCATGCTATGCCTAAAATAGCTGCAATACCCATAACAAGAAGTATAATGCCGACAAGGGCAAAAGCTTCTTCTTCGGTCATACCGTTTCTGGTAATCATTGTATTAAACATATTCATTTCATATTCTCCTTTTACAATAAAAACAACAATTATTTACGATACTTATAGTAATTTCCTCTGCCGTAATCCGGATCGTTCTTGCAAGAGAAAATTGTGAAAATCAGGAACAACCAGGGAATAAAGAGGGAGATAATAGATACCCACATAGCATTGCTTTCCTGACCGAAGGTTTTTAATAAATCGTAATACATACGCCATCTGAACGCATAAATAAAGAAGAGTAAAGCGGTTCCTCCGAAGCTGGCAACGATGGGGCCAATCACGGGAATAGGCGCAAGAATCGGTGTAATAATTGATAAAGCAGTACCGCCAAGAATTGACATACAGAGGTAAATCAAAGCCATGGTATCGCGGTGCTCGCTCTTAATCCAGTTAAAAATATTAAACTCTCTGATAGGAAGCATAAAAGTTAAGAAGTCGTTGGTATAAGGGAAAAATGCCATCCATGCATGTTTAAATCCGGTTTTTCTCGCCATGATAAAAAGAGGAATGGACTGTAACAAGTACCAAGCGATTGAAATTAAAAGAGAAACAACAGCGCAGACAATCGCAACAACGGCAGACACACCGGTAAACGCCAATGAGCCAAGGCCGAAAAGGGATGCCAGAATACCGTCAATACTGCTTAAGTCCTGACTGATTTGTTCATTATAAAGAGGATCCATAAGAAAACTCCTTTCTTTAGTTACATATTTAGTTAAATTTTGTTAATTGATAATATAACATATCAATTGATTTTACGCAACAAAAAGCCCCTTTATCAGGGCGATAAAGGGGTCATAAAACCATTATTTACAATATGGTAGCTATGTTTCCGCGTCGGTATAGGGCATATAGTAGCCGCCATAGCCATAATCAGGTTCATGGGTAATGAATTTATATGAAAAGATAATCATTACCAAAGGGCAGAAAATATTAGCGGTAGGCGCCCAAATTGCGTGGTTGTCAAATCCGTAGGTTTTAAGCAGGTCGTAGTTTTTACGCCAGTGAAAAATAGTTCGAAGAAAAAGCATACACAATATAAAAACAACATAGAAGAGTATAATGGCTAGGACAATAGGATTTTCCGGCAGGTAATCCACCAACCCTCTTTCCGGATAATAGGAATTTTTATAGTTATATGAGGAAGCTATTATTATATTCATTAAGTCCATGGAGAGGTACAACAGCACATCGATGACAAACCAAACCCAGAAAATAATTTTGCGATTCTTGGTGCGGAATATGCCCAAATCGTATTTTCGGTGCGGCAGAGTAAAGGCAATATAGTTATGTAGTCCCGGAATTAAGCCGATACCATAATATTTAAAGCCTGCCCGTTTTCCCAATATAAAATAGGGTATCGCTGAGATAATCGTGGAAAGAACAAGTAAAACATATGCTACATCTATTATTAGAGCAAGAGTCAGAAAAAGGACGGAATACCACCAAATGCCCAATATACCGGTTATAACTGCCATAACAAACAAAACAAACATTACTCCGCACAGGAACTTTGCAATCATTTATTCTACGATCCTTTCATTCTATTGTAAAATCACGCAGCAAAATCGAATGTGTTAAATACGATGCCTACTCTTCACTATAGCAATCTTCACTGTAGTATCCGTCATCGTCGTCCTCATCGGGGTTGTAGTAATAGCCCCCTTCGCCGTATTCCGGAGAATAGCTCAACAATATGAAAGCAAAAATGTACATAACCAAAGGACAGATAATGTTAACGGTAGGTGCCCAGATTGCATGATTGTCCATGCCGTAGGTTTTCAGTAAGTCGTAATCTTTACGCCAGTGGAAAATAGCTTTAACAACAACGCGAACAACGGCAATACCGTATCCGAAAAAATTTGAAATGGTACTTAATGCATTGTATGCGGTGTTGTCCATTTCCATGTATCCGCTTGCTTCACTAAACATAATAACCATTAGAACAATAGGTACAGCATATGCAGTCAGACAAAGAAGAAAATCAAGGGCAACCCAAATCCAGAACGGAATTTGGCGTTTTTCGGTTTTTAAAATAAGCATGTTGTATTCACGCTTCGGAATAATAAAGCCGATAAAATCCCTACCGTAAGGAAGAAAAGCCAGCCAGGAATTGTTGTAACCTGTTTTACGGCAGAGCAAATAATAGGGAAGAGATTTTACGGCATAAACGAATATATTATAGAATAACTGGACAACAATCGATACTACAAAAACAATAACAATCACAGTTAAAAAAATACCCATGACACAATTCTCCTTTTATAATGTTAGTTCCACTATATAACAAATTGCCGAATTTGTAAAATCAAAGCAAATACCGGCAGTTAAATATTGTTTTATAAAAATAAAATAAGCACCAACCCCACAGCTCATATGTCTGCAAAACCAGTGCTTAAGTGCGCGATCAGGGGCTCGAACCCTGGACACCCTGATTAAGAGTCAGGTGCTCTACCAACTGAGCTAATCGCGCATTTGATATTTAGTTGACGCATTTCTCACGCGCAATGTTGATTATAGTATAGGGTTTTTAACTTTGCAAGCTTTTTTTGAAAAAATTTTTAAAAAATTGCAAAAAAATTATGAATTAGGCATATATGCGGGGCTTTTTTGGGATATTCTTCCCTTATTTTTATGGAAAAAAGGGTTGGAAACTTGCTTTTTGGTAGAGTATGTTCTATAAATAGAAGAGGTCGGCACGATAAAACCGGAAGGATTTTTATGTAAGATAAGGTTTGGAACCGGCCGGACCGAAAGTGAAGGATAACGGAGCGTGTAAAATGATATTCGAAAGTCATGCACATTTTGACGATGATGCTTTTGATGAGGACAGAGACAGTCTTCTGGAAAGCTTGCGGGAAAACGGAATTGAATATGTGATCAATGTGGGCGCCAGCATGGAGTCTACGGAGCGCACCTTTGCTTTGGCGAAGAAATATCCTTTTATTTATGGGGCGGTGGGTGTGCATCCTACAGATACTCTTCCCATAACGGAGAAGGATATGGATCGGTTAAAAGAACTGGCAGCAGACGAGAAGGTGGTAGCCATAGGAGAAATCGGACTGGACTATTACTGGGATGAGCCGGACAGAGAGATTCAGAAGAAGTGGTTTCGCCGACAGATTGAGTTGTCGCGGGAGGTAAACCTTCCCATTATCATTCATTCCAGAGAAGCGGCGAAGGATACCCTGGATATTCTGCATGAGATGGCAGAGGGTGAGTACAGGGGCGTTATGCATTGCTTCTCCTATTCACCGGAGATTGCCAAAGAAGTTATAAAGATGGGCTTTTATATCGGTGTAGGTGGTGTCTGCACTTATAAAAACGCCAAGAAGCTGGTGGAAGTGGTGGAGGAGATTCCGTTGGAGCGGATTTTACTGGAAACGGATTGCCCTTATTTGACACCGGTACCGTATCGCGGTAAGCGCAATTCTTCTTTATACCTGCCTTATGTCGTAGAGAAAATCGCCGAAATTAAAGGCATAAGCACGGAAGAAGTTGAGCGGGTGACTTACGAGAATGGGATGAAGTTGTTCTTAAATAAATAATAAATTGAATCGGATACGAGAGGAACTTTTATGGCATATTTAGGAAATCCCGGCAATACAGCCGCGGTATTAAATAAACACGGGTTTCATTTTCAGAAGAAGTTCGGCCAGAACTTCCTGATTGATACCCATATTTTAGAGAAAATTATAGACAGCGCAGAGATTACGGAAGACGACTGCGTACTGGAAATCGGCCCCGGAATAGGCACTATGACCCAGTATCTGGCGGAGCGTGCCCGTGAAGTCATTGCGGTGGAAATCGATAAGGCACTGATTCCCATTTTGGCGGATACTTTGTCAGAGTACGACAATGTAACGGTTATAAACGAAGATGTGTTAAAAGTGGATATTGCCAAGCTGGTGGCGGAGCATAACAATAACCGCCCCATTAAGGTGGTGGCAAATCTTCCGTATTATATCACAACTCCCATTGTTATGGGCTTGCTCGAAAGCCATGTTCCCTTAGACAGCATTACCATTATGGTACAAAAGGAAGTGGCGGAGCGCATGCAGGTGGGACCGGGAACCAAGGATTATGGTGCCCTTTCTCTTGCGGTAGCTTACTATTGCAAGGCTGAGGTGGTGACCGTGGTATCCCCCAACTGCTTTATTCCCAAGCCCAATGTGGCCAGCGCGGTAATCCGCTTAAAAGTCTACGATAATACTCCCGTAAAAGTGGAGGATGAAGCTTTTATGTTCCGCATTATCAGGGCTTCGTTCCAGCAGCGTCGTAAAACTCTGGTGAACGGCCTGACTCATGCGGCGGACTTAAATGTGACAAAGGAGCAGGTTCTGGAAGCATTGGAGGCCATGGGTAAGCCGGAAAGTGTAAGAGGTGAGACTTTTACATTGGAAGAGTTTGCAAGATTAAGTGATTTGTTGAAATAAGAGGACGCGGGTCTGTATCATAATATATACATGATACGGACCCGCTTTGTTTTTATACTTCGAAATAATCTAAAATTCCCCTTGACATTCTTTTATAAAAGGAGTATTCTGTATAACAGTTTAACGCGTTGAAGTGTTACGCTTTAAAGTGACAAAAGTCAGTAAGTAGCAGTCAGACGCAGTATTTTATATCAAAAATAAGAAAGAAGGGCGGAAAAATGCAGAACAAAGGTAATTTAATTTCTTTTAGACCTGACATTAAGGTAGTGGACTGTACGCTTCGTGACGGCGGTCTGGTTAACAATTTCGGATTCTCAGATGAATTCGTAAAAGCATTGTATCGCGCCAACATAAAAGCCGGTGTCGATTACATGGAATTCGGTTATAAGGCATCTAAGGAGATTTTTAAGAAGGAAGACTACGGTAAGTGGAAATTCTGTGAGGAAGAAGATATTCGTGCCGTTGTGGGTACCAATGATTTTGATATGAAGATTTCGGTTATGACCGATGTGGGAAGAACCGATTACAAGAACGATATTATTCCCAAGAAAGACAGTGTAATTGACCTGGTGCGTACCGCAACTTACATTCACCAGATTCCCGCAGCCATTGAGATGATTCAGGACGCTCATGAGAAGGGTTATGAGACATCTGCGAACATTATGGCGATTTCCAAAGTCCGTGAAGAAGAACTTGATAACGGTCTCGAAATCCTTGCGGAATGCGATGTGGATTACATCTACTTGGTAGACAGTTTCGGTGCTTTTTATCCCGAGCAGATTCGCCGACTTACACATAAATACATGGAAGTTGCCGCGAAACACGGTAAAAAGATTGGTGTGCATACTCACAACAATCAGCAGCTTGCATATGCCAATACCATTGAAGCATTGAGTATCGGTGCCAGCCTTGCGGATGCTACCGTAAGCGGTATGGGCCGTGGTGCAGGCAACTGTTACATGGAATCTCTTTTATCCTTCTTGCGTAATCCTCGTTACAACCTTGTACCGATTATGGATTTTGTGCAGGTTTACATTAAGGAGGAAATCGAAAAGGGGAGTTTATGGGGATACGATATCCCCTACCTTTTAACGGGGATTATGAACTCTCACCCTTCCGCAGCCATTAAATTTATGGGTGAAGGGAGAATTGACTACTCCAGATTTTATCAGGAATTGTTAGACCACATGGAGTAATGAATTTTATCATAAAAATTGTAAAATTTTGGGAGCCGAAAACAGGTATTTTTCGGCTCTTTTTTTATATTCTCTTTTTGACATTGTATTATGCCTGTGGTAAACTTAAAAATAGTAACATGGGTTAATAATGTACATAACCAATTTGCAATTGTAAGAGGTGGATACTTTGGATAGATATGAATTTAAGCTCCGTTCCGAAGAGATTGAGAAGTTAATGAAGAACCAGAAGTACGCAGATGCGGCACAGCTGGCAGATTCCATTGACTGGAGACGTGTAAAAAGTGCATCAACTTTGGCAAGAATCGGTGAGCTTTACAGAATAAACAGACGCTATCAGGACAGCCGCAACATCTATGAATATTCCATTGACCGTAATCCCAACAATAAATCGGTGGTTTATGCGTTGTGTGAAGTTTGTCTTGAATTAAACGATATTGAGCAGGCAACCAATTACTATAAGGATTATGTGGCCCTTGCGCCCGGAGACCCCGCTCATTTTATTCTTCGTTATCAGATTTTGGACGCTTGCGGTTCCGGTTTCGATACGAAGATTGAGCTTTTGGAAGCATTAAAGAGAAAAGACCGTGTGGAAGAGATGGAATATGAACTGGCATATCTGTACCACCGCCAGGGACTTGCGGCGAAGTGTGTAGAGGCCTGCGACGATTTGATTTTATGGTTCGTGGACGGTCCTACGGTTGTGAAAGCCATGGAACTTAAAATGCTTCATGAGCCTTTGACTCCTTCTCAGCAGGAAAAGTACGATAAGCGTAACGAAGAGAAGATTCAGATTGCGGCACAGGCTGCGAAAGAGCGTAATACAGGTGAAATTGAGTTGGAAGACGATTTCCGTGTTAAAACCATTAACATGGGTAAGTTTAACACCATTGACCTTCAGGCTGAGCTTGCAGAGAATTTAAAAGCCTACATAGAGGATGAACCCAAACCGATTCAGCCTACCGGCGTTAACCGTGAAGATCAGACGGTATACCACAACACCATTCCCGCGGATGCGCAGGAAGTATTTTTTGCAGATCAAACCGCAGATATGCGTTATCAGATTCCTACGCCTCAGAGCGTAGCGGGAACCACACCTGAGATGGAAGCTTTTAAGGAAAGTTTTGCTCAGGAATATGTAGGTACAGAGCCTCCTCAGTCTAAGGGACAGTTAATTGAGGATTTGGATGAGGGTACACAGGAGATTCCTGCGGAATACATTAACAATGCGGCTGTTGAGGCTGCGGTTGTAACCGGAGATACAGCCCGTGTGCAGACCAGAGATGTGCAGGAAATCCGCTATGAAGAAGATGGAGAGGTTGTGGCTTCGGAAATTCCCGGGCAGCAGTCTTTTATACAGAATATGCAGAATACCGCGCCGATGGCAGGAAATGCGGGAGCATATGAAAGATATCTCGCTCAGGAGAAGGACGGACAGATTAGTCTGGCCGGCGTAAATGAGGAGAGAGTGGTTGAGAAGCAGATTACCGGTCAGATGAATATCCAGGATATTTTAGCCGACTGGGAAAAGATGAAAAAAGAAAGAGAACAGAAGATGCAGGAAGAAGTACGCAAGACCGTGCTTCAGCATACCGGTAAGATGTTTACTGATTTTGATGAATCTTACCAAAACGACATTCTTGCATCACTGGAAAACAATAGTATCGCCAAGGACAATGAGTTGGAGAAGGCCCTTGAAAATCACGCAAAACAGGTGATTATTCCCGGGGCTGTCCGGGAAGAAGATGTAAAAGAGCCTGTAATCGAAGAACTTACGGATGAATTGATTGAGACGGCAGCAGAAGAAATTCCCGAAGTAAAAGCTACGGTTATCACTCCGGAAGAAGCGCCTGAGGAAAATGCCGAAACCATTGTTTCCCAGTTTACAGGAGATTTGTCTACCACATCGGGAGCCATTGAGCAGGTGGTAATCGCAGAATCCGTTGTGGCAGGTATTGCGGATACGGCAGTACCCGTGGCAGCAGCTGCGGCAACCACAGAAGTTGCAGAGGTTGCGGCAGAAGCGGAAGTTATGGAAGCAGTCGTTGCTACTGAGAATGCAGTTGAAGAAGTGGTAGCAATGCCGGAAGTTGAAACGGTTTCGGAAGAAATTGCGGAAGCACCGGCAGCAGAAGAAGCCGTAGTTGCGGAATCTGAGGATTCATCCAATTTCGCGGCAGTTGGCGAAGGCAATTTCTACGGTTCCGTTACGGAAGCCATTCCCGGAGGAATCTGGAAGGAAGTGGACGGCGTTCCCGAAGAAGAAATATCAGAAATACCGGAGGAAGTACCCGTGAGCGAGTACAATATTCAGGAGCAGGATGATGTAGTATCCGAAGACGAGCAGGAAATGGCGGAACATAAGGATTTAACCGATGAGGAGAAAGACCTTTTTAAACCGTTCCTGTACTCTAAGAAGATGAAAAAGCAGATTCTTGATACTTTGGAGAAGATTACATTGGCTGCTTATACAGGCAATGTAGTGATTACCGCCGATTCCAAGGAAACCGCTTTGCAGATGGCTAAGTTGATTGTTTCTTATGTGCGTACCGGCGATGACAATTTCTCCGGAAAAGTTGCTAAAATTGAAGCAGATAAATTGAATAACAGAGATATATCCAATGTGTTCAAGAAATTGGTAAACGGTGCTTTATTGGTTGAGGATGCAGGTAAAATTACCAGCCAGACCATGCGTTCCATGATTCAGGAATTAAACCAGGATGCCAACGGCATTATTGTTATCCTGATGGACAGAAAGAAAGCAATGGATACTCTTCTTGGAAGAGCCAAAGTGATTGGCGAGTTCTTCAATGCAAGAATGGATATCCTTACCATGAACGCGGATATGTTGGTAAGCTACGGAACCCGTTATGCCGATGAGGCAGGTTTCAGTATTGATAATATGGCGCAGTTGGCATTGTATAAAAAAATTGCCGAGTTGCAGGCCGGAAATCATACCGTAACCGTAGCAGAAATAAAAGAGATCATGGATAACGCAATGCATAAGGCGAACAAAGGGGGCCTTTCCAAGGTTGCAAGCATTATTATGCGTAAGCGTTATGATGAAAATGATAAAATTATTTTAAAAGAAAAAGATTTTGAATAATTTGGGGGAAAACAAAAATGGCAGAAAAAGCTAAGGCTGTAAAAGCCGCAAAAGCCGAAAGCAAGAAAGCTGAAGGCACAAAAACAACAAGCAAAGCCGTACAGGGCGAGAGAGTTTTTATCTCGGATGCGGATTGCTATTTATTCGGACAGGGTACACACTATGACATTTACAAGAAGTTGGGTGCGCATCCTTCCGTAGAAGAAGGCGTAGAGGGTATCCACTTCGGTGTATGGGCCCCCAATGCCGTAAGCGTACATGTAATCGGTTCTTTTAACGATTGGAACGAAACCTCACATCCCATGGGAGAAGTAGGTGAAGGCGGCGTCTTTGCTGCTTTTATCAAAGAGGCAAAAGAAGGAGATATGTACAAGTATCTCATTGAAACACCGGAAGGAAAGAAGCTCTACAAGGCGGATCCCTTCGGAAATCATGCGGAAATGAGACCCGGCAATGCATCTAAGGTAGCTAACATTAACAGATTTAAGTGGAGCGATAATGCATGGCTTGAATCCAGAGATTCCAAGAATGTTTTTGAAGAGCCCATGGCAATCTACGAGTGCCATATCGGTTCTTGGATGCGTCATCCCAGAGAGGACGAAGAAGGCTTCTACAATTATAGAGAATTCGCGGACAGAATCGTTGAATACTTAAAAGAAATGAAGTATACCCATGTGGAATTGATGGGTATCGCTGAGCATCCTTTTGACGGCTCTTGGGGCTATCAGGTAACCGGATACTATGCACCTACTTCAAGATACGGTACGCCTGAGGATTTCCAGTATCTGGTAAATCTTCTTCATAAAAATAAAATCGGCGTTATCCTTGACTGGGTACCCGCACACTTCCCCAGAGATGCCCATGGTTTGGCAGAGTTCGACGGAACCTGTTTATTTGAGCATCCGGACCCTCGCCTTGGCGAACATCCCGACTGGGGAACCAAGATTTTTAACTATGGTAAAAACGAAGTGCGTAACTTCCTGATTGCCAATGCATTGTTCTGGATAAAAGAATTCCACATCGATGGTCTTCGTGTGGATGCGGTTGCATCTATGCTTTATCTGGATTACGGTAAGCAGGACGGCCAGTGGGTAGCCAATAAATACGGCGGAAACCAGAACCTTGATGCAATTGAATTTTTCAAGCATTTGAATTCCGTTGTTCGCGGTACTTTCCCCGGCGTGTGCATGATTGCTGAGGAGTCTACAGCATGGCCTAAGGTAACCGGTGCACCGGAAGATGACGGCCTTGGATTTACTTTTAAGTGGAATATGGGTTGGATGCATGACTTCTGCGAATACATGAAGCTGGATCCTTATTTTAGAAAGGGTAATCATAACAAGCTTACCTTTGCCATGAGTTATAATTCCAGCGAAAACTACATCATGCCTTTATCTCATGATGAAGTGGTTCACTTGAAGTGCTCTATGGTAAATAAAATGCCCGGTTATCAGGTAGATAAGTACGCAAATCTTCGTGTGGGTTATACTTTTATGTTTACACATGAAGGAAAGAAGCTTCTTTTCATGGGTCAGGAGTTTGCTCAGGAAAGAGAGTGGAGTGAAGCAAGAGAGCTTGACTGGTACTTACTTGAAAACCATTTGAATAAGGGTATGTTGGAATACATGAAGGAATTGCTTGGCATTTATCGTAAGTATCCTTCTTTGTACCAGATTGATAACAGTTGGGACGGCTTTGAGTGGATTAACGCAGATGACGGCGACAGAAGTATTTACAGCTACTATCGTAAAGGGAAAGAGAACAAGAACCGCATTCTTGTGGTACTGAACATGACCCCTATGCGTCGTGAGAATTACAGAGTGGGCGTGCCTGCGAAGAAGAAATACAAACTGATTCTCAACAGCGATGACAAGCGTTTTGGTGGCAACGGAGGCGCTATCCCCGCAGAACTTACCGCACAGAAGGGCGAGTGTGACGGTAAACCTTATTACTTAGAGTTTAATCTTCCGGCTTACGGAGCTGCATTGTTTGTATTTTAAAAGTATGCGAAAATGAATTACTTCGCAGGTGAAGTGTTCTGAAAAAAGTAATTGCGACTGTGTTCCGTGCAGGGGCACAGTCGTTTGAAATTGTGCAGCAAGTTGCAAAAGGAATGATTTTGTAATGAATGTACAAGGTAAAAGGAGAAAAATAAATGAAGATTTCAGAGATTTTTGACCAGAAAAAAACCGTATTTTCTTTTGAGGTATTTCCCCCCAAGAAAACAAGTTCCATTGACAGTATTTATTCCAAATTGGGCGCATTATCGGAATGTAAGCCCGATTTTATCAGTGTAACTTACGGTGCAGGCGGCGGCGGAGCCAGTGTTTTAACCGCAGATATCTGCAAAGCAATTCAGGAGCAGTACAATATTCCTGCCATGATGCACTTAACCTGCGTAAATTCCAGCAAGGAATCTGTTGAGGAAGTTCTGAAATTAATCGAAGAGTATAAAATCGAGAATATTCTTGCTCTCCGTGGCGATATCGTTCCGGACTTGCCCAGACAGACGGATTTTATGCATGCCAATGAATTGGTTACATACATAAAAGCACGAGGCGATTTTCATGTATCCGGCGCCTGCTACCCTGAGGGACATCCCGAATCCGACAACATGGTGGACGATATTTTAAATTTAAAAAAGAAGGTGGAAGCAGGAGCCGAGCACCTGGTATCTCAGCTTTTCTTTGACAATAACATGTTTTATGAATTTCAGGAAAAAGCCCGTCTTGCCGGCATTAATGTGCCCATTGAAGCGGGAATCATGCCTGTGGTAAATAAGGCGCAGATTGAGCGTATGGTTACCACCTGCGGTGCCAGCCTTCCTGCCAAATTCGTTAAAATGATGAACCGCTTTGAGCATTCTCCCGAAGCATTGAGAGATGCCGGAATCGCTTATGCGATTGATCAGGTTGTGGATTTAATGAGTCAGGGTGTGGACGGTGTGCATTT
Organism: Lachnospiraceae bacterium; assembly: GCA_017624855.1. Taxonomy (GTDB): domain Bacteria; phylum Bacillota; class Clostridia; order Lachnospirales; family Lachnospiraceae; genus UBA3766. The sequence continues at coordinate 25,838 of JAGAMF010000001.1, read as the reverse complement.
ATATACCATGAATCAGCCGGAGGTTGCAAAGAAGATTAGTGATGCGGTGGTTGCGTTGAGGAATGCGTAATGAAAAAGATTGCTTTGTTGTTCTTAATTTTAATATCAATGTTTTGTTGTTTTTTAGGTTGTAATAATGCTGATGCGGAGGAAATTACAGAGGAAGAAGGAACAATATATACAAGCAGAGACATATACATTGGCAGCTATGAGTGTGGCTATAGGGAAGAATATGAGAAAATACGCTATGGTACGGTAATAATCGAAACAGAAGAGCAACTTATTTTTGCAGAAGATTGTTTTTCACTGGGAGGAAGTCTTCAGAACTTAAAAGAGAATTATTCGTTGGAAGAATACAATTATGTATTATCATATGATGAGACATCTTCCGGAATTTACGATCTTGAAGCTGATCGTTTGAAGATAACAGAAGACAGAATTTATTTTATGATGAGTGATGATAGCGTATATGCTGATGACGGACCGCAACCACAAATAATGGGCGGATTTTTCTTTGAAGCGGCTGTGCCGAAAGAATATTTTTCCGGATGCAATTTTGTAAATGCGATTTATCCAAATGCTGATGATGTAACCTTATATAAGGAGTATGCAGTAAATATTTCATACGATTTAGCGGATGAATCTTTATATGATGTATATGGCAGTAATCAATATATCATAAGAAGTGAAGAAGAATATGAAGCGTTTTTGTCCATGGCGGAAGGTATAGAATTTCATGAAAGAATGTCTTTAAGAGATTACGATATAGAATTCAATGAAGTTGGATTGTTAGTTGTTTTTTTTACAAGAGATGAGCCATATATCTTTTGTCGTACAGAAGATGTTCAAATAAATGGAAATACCATTACATTACAATATGAATTAGAGCAGGAAAACCCGGGAAATAAAACAGATGTTAACACATGCCAAATACAAGTACGTGTTCCAAAGGAGTTTTTAACCGAGGAAGAGTATGAGGGATGGATTATTCCGCAGTAAACATTTTTATGAGTAGTTTAAAGAAAAAAGGATACAATAAAAACAGTTGACAAACGCCACCCCACCTTGTATAATAACATTTGCGTCGGAAGGCGTGCTATTTGAAACATACACATATTGGTAAGGTAGTTTCAGGCTAAGGAGAAATACTCAAGAGGCTGAAGAGGCGCCCCTGCTAAGGGTGTAGGTCGGGCAACCGGCGCGAGGGTTCAAATCCCTCTTTCTCCGTGAAGATTAAGCGAAAGTTCGAAAGGACTTTCGCTTTTTTATTTTTTACTTGATGGTAATACTTTAATTTGTCCCTTATATGTAATTTCTAATTCATTGTGGAAGTTAATCAGACTTGATTCTCGAAAACGTGCATTTAGATTAACACGTCCTTTATTTGCGACCCGTGTATAAGAATTTATATAATCAATGACTTCTTTCTCTATTGTTGTATAGTTATCCTTGATGATAGTGATTTGTTTATTGCTGATTCTGGGAATATCAAATCGTAAATAAGCAGAGTCATTTATTATCATTATATATCTGTAATCTAAACCTGCTTCCGGCTTACTTAAGCTTGGGACAGGATAACCGATTGTTCCAAATTTTCTTTTGGCAGAACCTAGATTTTTTCTTAAAGGAATAAGTATATTGTTATTATTATATTTTATGTTTAAGCATAAATGAGTTCTGGTGTTATGCTTTGTTGCATCATCCACATCAAGTATTTTTATCAAATTCGGATGATCTATGTAATATTGTTCAATAATATAACAGAATTGTATGTTGTCCATTTGTCCTCCTATAAAAAAATAGGAAGCATTTCTGCTTCCTATCTTTAGTAAAATATTTTTCGATTTTATATTGAGCCAGGTGACATCGAGAAACCCCTCGCAATATTGTCAGGTTATTTTTAGCCAGACGCTCCTGAATTACGTCTCGTAAAAGAAGACATTAAGTCTTCTTACTTATATTATACACAATTATCAGAAAAATGCTAATAAAAATAAAAAACTTATGATAATTTTTTCGAAAGGACTTTCGCTTTTTTTGTGTGTAAACTTTGGCTGAAATTGAACCGGTTAAAAGTAGTTATAATGTGTAACAAGATGATAAACAAATCAATGATTTTAGAAAGAAAAAATACAGAAAGGAGAAAAAGCCATGTTGCCCAAGTTGGAAGTGCATTTTGGAGATTCGGTTTTACATATACCCCAGAACAAAAAAGTAAACCTTATTACTTTTGCTTATAAGAGAGACACCTTAAAAGAAAGCATTTTGGCGTGCTATCGTATGAGAGCATTGGATGTAATTGAAGAAACCGGAGAAGAAAAAGATTACTATGATGTAACTGATGAGGAAGCAGAGGCACAGCTCGTGAAAGACTTAAAAGAATTCGGAGATGATTATGTATTCGATATCGCTTGGAAAGAAGGAGATTCGGAGATTTTAGGTAAATCACAAATGAGTTTTGATGAGTGGATAAGTGATAACGAGGAAAAATTTGAAGGAAAAGTAGAGTAAAGGAGAATAAGAAAATGAAAAACAAGATGAAAGCATTATTATTAACCGGAATTTTAGGAACCATAGTCTTTGGTTTAACAGGTTGTATCAGACCTACCGTAGACCTCAATGACTATATTACTATTGAAGTGTCGGGATACAATTCGCTGGGAGAGGCGCAGGTTATCTTTGACTATGAAGCTTATGAAGAAGATTTTGGAGACAAAATTAAAGCAAGAATAGATGAAAACGATGTCACCTCAATGAGTTTGGATCTTTACTATGGAGGAGATCCTCACAAGGTAATGTTGAGTTACTGTACGGATTATGAGCTTGATAAGACAAGTGAACTTTCTAACGGTGATGTTATTAAGCTTGTTTGGGATTGTGAAGACGAAACTGTAAAAGACTATTTTAATTGTGATTTAAAATACTCTGACATTGAGTATACGGTAGAGGGACTTCAGGAAATTGGTACTTTTAATCCTTTTGATTATGTGACCGTAGATATTGCAGGAATTGCACCCAACGGTAAAGTTACAATTACTCCTGATTATGATAAGCCGGAAATACAGTATTTATCTTTCTCCGCAGATAAAAACAGTGGACTTTCAAATGGAGATGTTGTTGTGGTAACTGCTGACATACAGGGTGGTATAGATAGTTTTGCACAGCAGTTTAACTCTATTCCCAGCCCTATCACTATGGCATTTACGGTAGAAGGCTTAACTTCTTATGCTTCTTCTGCAGCAGATATTGACGAAGCGTCATTTAATTCAATCAAGCAACAGGCAGAAGATGCATATATGGCTCATTGGGTACAGGTAGAAGGAAATATGGACGGATTGCAGGGATTTACCTATCTGGGAAATTATTTCTTGTATAAGAAAGAAGGAATGGTCGGAAATGCAACAAATCAGCTTTATATGGTATATAAAGTAGATTGTTCTTGGGATGGTGTTGCTTATCCTCACTATGTATATATTAAGTTTACAGATATTTCCGTGGATGAATCCGGTAACGCCGTAGTGGATTTGAGTAAATATGAAATAGTAGGAAAGAGATGGAACCCCGAAGGTAATTGGATGCTTTATTATTACGGATACGGTACTCTTGATGAATTATATAATGATTGTGTTGTAACACAGATCGGTGCATATTCATATGAAAATAATGTGGAATAAACAATAAGACTACATAATCACAAAAGAGAAGGCTTGTGCCTTCTCTTTTTATTAATTTATATAATTCTTGTATTCCACCAGTTCTTCCAGCTCCGCTGCCGTCATCTCGCAAAGGGATTCAATACCGCTGTCTATGCCGTTATACACATTTAAAATATAAATATCCCGGCTGTCATCCTTGGTTCTGACCGTAAAATGAATGAGATTTCGGGAATCCGTACGCTTTTTATTGGCAAGGTACTCATCACGGATATACTTCATGCTCTCGCCCAGACTGCAATATTCATCGTAAGCCAACATCATATAATCGGATTCACGGGCTGTAATATGTACGGGGGTTTCTTTGTTGTATTTCATATGATTCCTCCCTTCATTCTATAATATAAGTATAGTAATAAAAATATAATTTCGCAATATGTTTTCAAGGATTCAACAATGTGTTAAAATATGATGCGAACGGAATGGAATTCCATAATTTAATAAAATAATCTGCCACCGGGTAGAGAATGCAGAGGCATTCGTGAGCATATCGTTAGGTCTTAGAAGATATGCTTGCGGATGCCTTTTATGATAAAAATTATAAAAGAGGAAGTAATGATGAAATCTACGGATACAGTAAGTACACAGAGTGAAAAGAAGCCATATTTCAAAAAAAGGGAGATTGCGCTATGGAACGTCGGCAAATAAACATGTCATAGGCGATAAGCGCGGTAGAAGTTGTTTTAATAAAAAGGACAATTCCGATAAGAAAGAGGAAGAAAAAGATAGCATTTATAAGGCAATCAAATTATAATTTTAGTAAAATAAAAAATGATATTTGAAGCGTATGGACTTATCCGCAAAATAGCCGGATAAGCGTTTTATAAAAGGAGGTATCCGGGCACATGGAGTCTTTGCTGTTGTGTATTTTTCCCGCAATCGTGTTAATCATCATGCTAATCGGTATAAAATTTGCCCCCAAAGGCAGTATTCATGAGGATTTTATGTCTTTGCAACAGGGTAAAATTCTTCAGGGACTGGCTGCGGTAGGTATAATTCTACATCATCTTACGCAGGAGATTACCAATTACGGTAATGTATGGAAGGGGCCCATTACCATATTCAGTTCCATGGGTATTCTTTTTACAGCCATTTTCTTCTTTTATTCCGGATATGGTTTGATGACCAGCTTGGATAAGAAACCGGATTACCTGAAAACTTTTATGCGTAAAAGAATGCCTTCCGTACTTCTGCCTTTTATGCTGTCCAATGCCATCTATCTTGTTTTTGTGGCAATGTACTTTGGCTATGTGAACAGCGTGATTGACAGTTTAATCTGTTTCTGGGGATTTCGTCTGGTGAACACCAACACATGGTTTTTGGTGGAAATCCTGATTCTCTATCTGGCATTTTATTTTACGCATCGTTATATAAAAGATAAAAACAAAGCATTGTATGTGCTGACCGGCTTTGTGGGTCTGATGATTCTGGGAAGCTTCCTGATTCTTCATGACGAAAGCAAGGTAGGCGGCTGTTGGTTTATGGGGGAATGGTGGTATAACACCACGGCATTTTTCCTTGCGGGGCTTTACTTTGCCCGATATGCGGATAAAATTGTGCCTTTTATGAAAAAGCATTATAAATGGCTTCTTCCGGTTTCCGTAGGTGGGTTTGTTTTACTCTTTGGCTTGGAAGAGGTGGTAATCCGCTTTTTTGGCTATTACCAAGAGTGGGAAGGTCATCCGGGTTACGGAGCGAAACTGATTACATTGCTGGCCCAGACTTTGGTTTGCGGTGCATGGATTAGCATGCTTTTACTTATACAGATGAAAGTACGAATCCGTAATAAAGTATTGATTCTTCTCAGTAAAATCAGTTTGGAATTGTACATCATCCATGACCTTTTTATGAAGCATATGCTTTTTGAGAATGAAATGCGGGATTTGGTTCTTTTTATCTGGGTTATGGTGAGCTCCCTGGGTGTAGCCGTCATTCTGCACTTGCTGATATGGTGGTTGCTGCATTTGATTACGGCAAATAAGGTGCAGATTCCCGAGGAAGAGATGAATCTTGACCAGAAACTGGAAGCAAAGATAAAAAAGAAGCGCAAAAAAGCTGCGTTAAGGTGGCTGGCAATAGTGGTTGTACTGTTAACCTTTTTTGTATGCAGTGAGCTTTATGTGATGTATGTGCAGCCGAAAATCTATTACGAAGAAGAGATTGTGCTATTGGAAGAGGCCAAGGTGGGAGATGTGGTTCCTTTCGGCACCATGAACACGGATTATATTAAAAGCGGCGATGAGCGGATTCTGTGGTATGTGGCAGACCGTCAAGATGATAAGTTGCTTCTTGTCAGCGTCAGTGCCTTGGCGCCGGGAGATCTTCATAATGTGGCGGAAGACATCTATTGGGCCGGTTGCAGTCTTAGAGAAGAGCTAAACGGTACTTTTTATGAAGAATATATCAATGATTATGAGAAAGAATTGGTGGTAAAAACCGACATCGTCACATCGGCAAATCCCGTGTATGGAACCGGCGGTGGCCGAACCGTACAGGACTATGTATTTATTCTGTCGGCAGATGAGGTGGAATTGTATTTCCCCACAGAAGAAGAGCGTAATTTACAGGCGACTCAGGCGGCGGCAAGAGATGGTGTAAATGTGGCCGTTAACGACGGATATGATTATAAGGAGAGAAAAGACAATACCTGGTGGTGGACGCGAACCAAAGGCTCGGACGGCAGAAGGATGGTAATTATCAATCCGGCCGGCGAGATTGATTGGGAAGGAAAGCGTGCCAATGTGGCAAGCGGAGGAATTCGGCCGGCGATATGGGTGGACTGCGGAAGCGTACCGGAGTAGATTGATATAATAAAAGCAGGATTCACGGTTTAGGTGAGCCCTGCTTTTTTATGATTATATAACTCTTTTATGACATCTCTAACATAGCGTCGATGCACTTCTTGGCTTTTAACCGTGTTTCGTCGTCCAATACAATTTCTTCTCCGGCTTCGCCCAAAAGGCAATTATACACATCCATTAAAGTGGTTAATTTCATATCGTGACAGACGCAATCCTTGGACAGGGCGTAGAACTTCTTGTCCGGATGCTCAAACTGCAAATGCTGCACGATGCTGTTGTCTGTGCCGATGATGAATTCCCCGGCGTCGCTGTTGGCGGCATATTTCATAATGCCGGTGGTACTACCTGCGTAATCCGCAAGGGCGGTAACTTCCTTTTTACATTCCGGATGCACAAGAAGGGGCGCGCCCGGGTGAGCGGCTCTTGCTTTTATCACATCATCGGGAGTGATGCGCATATGTACGGGGCAGCCGCCTTTTATAAAATGAAAGGTCTTTTCCGGTACCTGTGCTTCAATCCAGGAGCCCAAGTTACAATCCGGTATAAAAAGAATCTCCTCGTTAGGGAGGTTTTTAACGATATTTAAGGCGGAAGCAGACGTTACGCATACATCGCATTCCGTTTTTAAGGCAGAGGTGGTGTTGATATAGGCAACAACAGCCGCATTCGGATACTGTGCCTTGATTTCTTTTAACTCATCCACCGTTAACTGCTCCGCCATAGGACAGCCTGCGTCGGGATGGGAAAGAATGACTTTCTTATCGGGAGAAAGGATTTTAGCGGTTTCTGCCATAAAACGCACGCCGCACATTAAAAGATTCTGCTGGGGAACACTCTGAGCCTGCTGGCTTAAGCCGAAAGAATCTCCGATAAAATCCGCCACTTCCAGAATGTCCTGTGTCTGGTATGCGTGAGCAAGAATGCACACATCTTTCTCTTTCTTTAATTTCAAAATTGCTTCCTGTAGGTCTTTTGTATTATACATAAAAACACCTCCTGCTTGTTGATGCTATTATAAGTGCTATCAACACAAGTGTCAAGACATATGTTGACATGTGACAAGACACATGTTAATATGTGGGTAGAAAAACATGGTAAAATTTATGCAGAGAGCAGGATTTTATCGAAAAACCGCAATTTATGGATAAATTAAGCGGAGGGAACGCATATGAGAAAGTGTGATGTATTGATTGTGGGAACAGGATGCTCAGGTCTCTACTGTGCATTGAATCTTCCCCGGGACAAAAAAATTATCATGATTACCAAGGCGAAGGTAGAGGAGAGCGATTCTTACCTTGCCCAGGGAGGTATTTGCGTACAGCATGATGAAAATGATTTTGAGCCTTTTATGGAGGATACTTTGAAAGCCGGTCATTACGAGAACACCCGTGAGAGTGTGGAAATTATGATTGGTCATTCCAGAGATACCATTAACGACTTGCTTGAATACGGCGTAAGATTCTGTCGTGACAAAAACGGCGAATTAAAATACACCAGAGAGGGCGGCCATGGAAAACACCGCATCCTTCATCATAAGGATATCACCGGCGAAGAGATTACCAGCACGCTGTATGCCCGTGTAAAAGAACTTGCCAATGTGGAGATTATGGAATATACCACGATGGTGGATATTATTGCAAGGGACGGCGAAGCGGGAGTTGATATAAGAAGTAAAAGATTCCCGGAAGGAACTTTGGCGGCTAAGGCATCCGCGAAGGAATTCTTGCAGCATAAAACAGGTGAGTGCTTCGGAGCGGTAATTCGCAAGGAAGACGGCAGTTTTGATACCATCTACGCAGACTGTACCGTGCTTGCCACCGGCGGCGTAGGCGGATTATATCGCTATTCTACCAATTTCCGGCATTTAACCGGTGACGGTGTGGCATTGGCATTAAGACATGGCATCGCTACCAAGGATGTGGATTATGTGCAGATTCACCCTACAACCTTTTACAGTGAGAACATTGAAGACAGAAGCTTCTTAATTTCAGAGTCTGTCAGAGGTGAGGGAGCTAAATTATATAATAAGAACATGGAGCGCTTCGTAAATGAGCTGATTCCCAGAGACAAGCTGACTGCGGCAATCAGGGAGCAGATGGCCAAGGACGGTACGGAGCATGTATGGGAAGATATGCGCACCATTCCTTTGGACGAACTGGTGGCTCACTTCCCCAATATTTTAGAATATTGCAAGGATCACGGCTTTGACGCCACCAAGGAATGTATTCCCATAGTTCCCGCCCAGCATTATTTTATGGGTGGCGTGAAGGTGGATAAAAACAGCCAGACTTCCATGGACAGATTATATGCGGTGGGTGAGACCGCATGCAACGGCGTTCACGGGAAGAACCGCCTCGCCAGCAATTCTCTTTTAGAAAGTCTTGTATTTGCCAAACAGGCGGCAAATGACTTATTAAAATATGAGCCCTTGGACATGGACGAAGATTTTGACGGAATGGAAACCAAGGTAAAAATGCAGACCGACAAAGACGGTCAGGTGGTGGTAACCAAGGTATGCACCTTTTTAACACCGGATTACAGCAAATACGACGATATCGAGAAGTGGAATGAAGAAAACCACAAACTTGTATTGGATGAAATTAACAGGAGGAATTAAGAATGTTTGATCAGGCAACCATGAAATTGAAAGTAGATCCCTTAATTATGAGCGCATTGGAAGAGGATATCACCAGCGAAGACGTGTCCACCAACAGCGTAATGCAGACCGCTACAATGGGTGAAGTGGATTTGATTTGTAAGGAAGACGGAATTCTCTGCGGTGTGCAGGTTTTTGCCCGTGTGTTCACACTTTTGGATGAAAAGACCGAAGTGGAATTATATGTGGAAGACGGCGAAGCAATTACCAAGGGTCAGTTAATCGGTAAAGTCCGCGGCGACATTCGCGTGCTTTTATCAGGAGAAAGAACTGCATTAAACTATTTGCAGAGAATGAGCGGTGTGGCAACATACACCTCTAAAATGGTTAAAATGCTGGAAGGCACAGGCATCAAGCTTCTTGATACCCGTAAAACAACCCCCAATAATCGTATTTTTGAGAAATATTCCGTTCGCGTCGGCGGCGGAAACAACCACAGATACAACTTATCCGACGGTGTACTTTTAAAAGATAACCACATCGGTGCGGCAGGCGGTGTAAAAGAAGCCGTAGCCATGGCCAAGGCATATGCTCCCTTCGTTCGTAAAATCGAAGTAGAAGTAGAAACTTTTGACCAGGTAAAAGATGCAGTGGAAGCCGGCGCGCACATCATTATGCTTGATAACATGAGCACAGAGCAGTTGAAAGAAGCCATCGACTACATCGACCACAGAGCGGAAGTGGAAGTTTCCGGTAATGTAACCGCAGAAAACATCGCAAGATTAAAAGGTTTGGGCGTGGATTATGTATCCAGCGGTGCTTTAACCCATTCTTCACCGATTCTTGATTTGTCCTTGAAGAATCTGCATGCGGTGTAAAATAACAGGAGAAAAAAACTATGAACGCAGAAACAAGAAGAAAGGAAATCGTAGACTGTCTGAAAAAATCCGTAAGCCCTGTCTCTGCCTCTCGTCTTGCTGAGCAGTTTGATGTGAGCAGACAGGTGATTGTGCAGGATATCGCCATCATCCGCGCTACCGGTGTTCCTGTGGCATCCCTTGCCAGAGGCTATGTCATCGATAAGCAGGACGCCTGTAAAAGAGTATTTAAGGTGCAACACAGTGATGAGGATGTGGAAAAAGAGCTGAATCTCATTGTGGATTTGGGTGGCACTGTGGATGATGTGTTCGTCTACCATAAAGTATATGGACTGGTTCGCGGTGAGATGGGCATCAAATCCCGCTTACATGTGCAGCAGTTTTTGGATGATATTGCTTCCGGTAAATCCAGTCTTCTTAAAAATGTTACGGCAGGCTATCATTATCATACGATTTTAGCAGACCGTGAAGAAACCTTGGATTTGATTGAGAAGAATCTGAAAGAAAACGGCTTTTTAGCTCCGCTTCAGGAGTATGAGCCCAAGGGCGTACAGTAGAAGTAATATTAAATATAGAGAAATGGTTGGAAGCTATCGACAAAATGTGTCGATAGCTTTTTGTTACGATAAGTTATATTTACTGATAGCTGTCCAATTGGAAGGAAATCCCATAGCCCTTAAGAGTTTTTCTTTTTTATATGAACTTGTATTTTTTTCAAATTTTTTTATTAAATGGTTAAATCTCTTTTTAAAAACCAAAAAATCTTTATCATTTAGGAGATATCTAAAACTTATTATAACTGCAAACAAGTCATGTTTTCCGACGATGTAATGATTTCCCTTTTTAGAAATTTTCATTTTTAAATGCAATTTAGTATCCGGTATTTCGTATCGGCTCTGAAATGAATATAATCGTTCATTATGTGCACATACATTTCGAAAGTGTGTTAAAACTTTTAAATACTGTACAAGTTCTTTTTCTGTAACATAGTTGTAGTTTATAGTAATTTTCGATTGCATGCTTGAAGTAAAAAGCGAAAACATTTTAGAGGTTTGTCCGAAAGTTAATGTGTTCATAACAACCCATAAAGGTACATTAGAGTATGTAGCCCGTTGATATACCACATAAGTATGTTCTGTATTTATGTTTGCTTCAAAGGAAAGAAATTTGATTAATTTATTGATATCTTTTTGATTTTTTAGCGTGTAGTTATAATTGGTAGGAGTGAGATATGCAGTCTGATTTGCCGTATGAATTTCACAAAAAGAATAGGATATGATGGAACGCAATTTTTGTTCTATGTGACATATATATTGAAAAATAAGTGATCGAAGATTTTCATCAAAGTCATATAGGGCGACAATATCTTCAAAGCAGGTACCGGTTTCGTAGGTACGCGACATTGGATTATAAAATAAGCTTTTATAACCATCGATTAAAGAGTAATAACAAATGTCATGCAGCTTTTCTGTGGCATAAATGGAATTTTTTATATAAAGATTTTTTCGGTGAAGTAAATTCCGGATTTGTTCCTCATAAGTAAGAAAAGGTTTGGGTTCTTTTTTTACCATAGACACGCTCCTATAGAATGGATTAAAGAGAAAAAAAGAAGGGCCCGCAGGTCCTCCTTCCGGTCGCAGGCATCGCAAGTTTCTGCAACCTGATCAGTGAAAGTAGTCTAACACGAGAAAAAAATAAAATCAAGTGTTTTAAGAAAACTTCTAAAAAAATTATATGCAAAAATTTCGGATAAAAACCAAAGAAAATATTTGCCGAAAATTTTTCATAAAAACTTTTGAAATAAATTTTTAATTAAATTAGCTTTATTTTTAGGATATCCTTCATCAAAAATAAAAAGAGCATAAAAATGATTGAACAAATCAGACAGGGCAGCAGCGGTGCCTTCAGGATTTCTTACTGTTAAAACAGAATTAATCTCCAAAGTTTTTACTATAAATATGAAGATATGGTAAAAATTGATACAGTTTTAAATGAAAATGAAAGAATTAACCAATTAATTTTACTTAATTTGAAAGAATGTGACCGAAAATGAAAGAAAATGAAAGATTTATAGTTGACAAATGAAAAGAATTATGGCATTATACAATCATAAACTATCAAAATCTTCCAAAAACATTCAGACGTGAATGGGAAGAGGAAAAAATGGAGGCCGGCCATGCTTACAGAAGATCGTTATTCAAGTATTTTAGAAATTGTCAATCGACAGGGAAGTGCAACACTGACAGAATTGTGTACCATGTTAGACACTTCCGAATCCACAATCAGACGCGACTTAATCTATTTGGATGAAAAGGGTGCGTTGATTAAAGTCAGAGGCGGTGCAAGATCCAACACGGACAACACTTTTGCCATGACAGAGCGTAATGTAGATGAGAAAGAAAAGCTTTTTGCAGAAGAAAAAGAAGCAATTGCCAAATACGCAGCTTCTTTAATAGAAGACGGTGACTTTATCTACATGGACGCCGGAACAACAACTGAGAAAATGATTCAGTACATACCCAAGGTGGATGTAACCTTTGTAACAAACGGGTTCGTCCATGCAAGAAAGCTTGCTTTAAATGGTTTTAAGGTATATGTTCCTGCCGGTGAGGTAAAAGGAACCACAGAAGCTATCGTAGGTGCTGCCTGTGTTTTAACCTTAAGCGAATATAATTTTACCAAGAGTTTTGTTGGTGTAAACGGTATCTCTTTTAATGCGGGATTTACCACTCCCGATAAAAGAGAAGCGGAAGTAAAAAAAGCAGCAATTAAGAACAGCCGGGAAGTTTTCTTCCTCGCAGACCATTCAAAATTCGACAGAATTACAGCAATTACCTTCGCACCTTTATCAGAAGGTAAAATCATTACCGATAAATTGGAAAATAAGAAATATCAGACGGAGGCATCCGTGAAGGAGGTTTTATAACATGATATACACAGTTACTTTTAATCCCGCCATTGATTATGTGGTAAGAACCGGTGAAATGGTAATCGGAGCCACAAACCGAAGCAACAGCGAAGAAATCTACTTCGGTGGAAAAGGAATTAATGTATCCATGGTATTAAAAGAATTGGATATGCCCTCCATTGCCCTTGGTTTTGTAGCCGGTTTTACCGGAGTTGCCATTGAGAAGGGCGTGCAGGAAGCAGGGATTGAAACGGACTTTGTACATCTTGAGAACGGTTTTTCCAGAATCAATGTAAAAATCAAATCTTCACAGGAAACCGAATTAAACGGACAGGGACCTCACATTACAGAGGATGCCATAAAAGAACTTTTTGCCAAATTGGATTGCTTGCAGGACGGCGACACCATTGTTTTGGCAGGAAGCATTCCCAATACACTGCCGGCAGATATATACGAACAGATTTTACAGCATTTAAGCAGTAAAAACATTAAGGCAGTTGTGGATGCAACCGGAGAACTTTTACTCCGCGTGATGAAATATAAACCCTTCCTTGTTAAGCCCAACAATCATGAGCTTGGCGAGTTATTTAACATAACCTTACAGACCAATGAAGAAATTGCACAGTATGCAAGAAAACTTCAGGAAATGGGAGCAAGAAATGTACTGGTCTCAATGGCCGGAGACGGTGCGTTGCTCATTGACGAAAACGGAAAAGAGCATTTTTGCGATGTATGTAAGGGAACCGTACGAAATTCTGTAGGAGCCGGTGATTCCATGGTGGCCGGATTCCTTGCAGGATCCAAAGACGGAGATTATGAGTTCGCCTTGAAGTTGGGAACGGCAACAGGAGGAGCAACGGCGTTTTCGGACGGCCTTGCAAAGAGAGATGACATTGACCGACTGCTTGAACAATTGCAGTCATAGATTTTAAGGAGGTATTTTATATGCGTATTGTTGACTTATTAAAAACAGATAGTATTGCGTTGAACGCAAGCCCTGCAAGTAAAACAGAAGCCATTGATATGCTGGTTGATTTGCAGGTTAAGGGTGGGAACATTGCAGATGCGGATGCTTATAAAGACGGCATTCTTGCTCGTGAAGAAATGGGTTCCACAGCAGTAGGTGAGGGTATTGCAATTCCTCATGCAAAGAGCGAAGCGGTAAAAGCGCCTTCATTGGCAGCCATGACTGTTCCCGCAGGTGTGGATTACGAAGCATTGGATGAGCAGCCTTCCAACCTTTTATTCATGATTGCAGCACCCAATGACGGAGATGTACATTTGGAAGTTTTATCCAGATTGATGACTATTCTTATGGACGAAGAGTTCCGCGGCAAGTTACTTGCAGCAAAAGATGCAAAGGAATTCTTAAGCATTATCGATGCAACCGAGAAAGAAAAATATCCCGAGGAGGCGACAGCAGTGGCAGAACCTAAGTCTGAAGCAGCATTCCGTGTACTTGCGGTAACCGCATGTCCTACCGGTATTGCTCATACATATATGGCAGCAGAAGCCCTTGAAAAAGCAGGCAAGAAGCTTGGAATTACCGTAAAAGCAGAAACCAACGGTTCAGGCGGTGCAAAAAACGTACTTACCGCTAAGGAAATCGAAGAATGTGACGGTATTATCGTAGCAGCAGACAAGAGCGTTGAAATGTCCCGTTTCGACGGCAAGAAGTTAATCGCAACCAAGGTATCTGACGGTATTAAGAAGCCTGAAGAATTAATCAATAAGATTGTTTCCGGAGATGCTCCCGTTTACAAGCATCAGGGTGCAAAAGCAGATGCATCTTCCAAAGAAACAGAAGGTTTCGGAAGAAAGATCTATAAGCACTTAATGAACGGTGTATCCAATATGTTACCTTTCACCGTAGCAGGCGGAATTTTTATTGCACTTGCATTCTTAATCGATACTATCGCAGGTGCTCCTCAGGACGGTAACTTCGGTACTTATACGGCAGCAGCGGCATTCTTTAAGAATGTGGGCGGATTCGCTTTTAACTTTATGGTTCCCGTACTTGCAGCGTTTATCGCTAAGAGTATTGCAGACAGACCCGGTTTCTTAGTTGGTCTCGTAGGCGGTTACATGGCAACCTTAGGATGTACCTTCGCAAACATCGGTGGCGACATTCCTTCCGGTTTCCTCGGCGCATTATTCGCAGGTTTCGTAGGCGGTTACTTAATGCTTGGTCTTGAAAAGCTTTGTGATAAGATGCCGGATGCATTAAACGGTATTAAGCCCGTACTTATTTATCCTCTCGTAGGACTTGGTTTGATTGCAGTAGTTATGTGTGCGGTAAATCCTTTTATGGGTATGTTAAACACAGCACTTGCTGATTTCTTAACCAATATGGGTGGCAGCAGTAAGATTCTCCTTGGTTGTGTTTTAGGCGCTATGATGTCAATCGACATGGGTGGCCCCTTCAATAAAGCAGCTTATGTATTCGGTACAGCAGCAATCGCTTCCGGAAACTACGATGTAATGGCAGCAGTTATGGTTGGTGGTATGGTTCCTCCCATCGCAATTGCACTTGCAACAACTTTCTTCAAGAATAAGTTCACAGAAGAAGAACGCAAGAGTGGTCCCGTTAACTACATTATGGGTCTTTCCTTCATCACAGAAGGTGCAATTCCTTACGCAGCAGCAGATCCTTTAAGAGTTATTCCTTCTTGCATGATTGGTGCAGGAGTGGCAGGTGCTTTATCAATGGCATTCAACTGTACACTTATGGCTCCTCACGGCGGTATCTTCGTATTCGCTGTAGTTGGTAACTGGCCTTTCTACCTTCTTGCATTGGCAGTTGGTTCACTTGTAGGTATGTTTTTACTTGGATTATTAAAAAAGAAAGTTCAGTAGTTGCAATATTTTTATAAAAAATGACAATATTAATGATAAAAAGGAGATTATATCATGGTAGCAAAGACAGTAAACGTAATTAATGCGCAGGGTATGCACATGCGTCCCGCAGGTCTTCTTGCCAAGGCTGCAGCAGCACATAAAGAATGTAACATAACTTTAAAAGTAAACGATAAAAGCGTAAATGCCAAGGCAGTTATGCAGATTATGTCAGCATGTATCAAATGCGGCAGCACAGTGGAAATCGTATGCGACGGAGCAGATGAGCAGGCAGTGCTTGATGAAATTGCAGGCATGTTTGAAAACGGCTTCGGCGAGTAATTTATAAAAGAATCCATTATTGTATGTGGCAGGGTTTCCTGCCACATACTTTAACAGCAGAGAAGAAATCATAGTAGTTTTTAAGGGGTAGTGAGTTATGAACAAATATACCGGAAAAGGTGTTTACGGAGCGGTTGCCATTGGCAAAATATCGATTTTTAAGCGTCAGGAAGTTTCCGTAAAAAGAGAACGAATTGAGGATACGGAAGAACAAAAGCAGCGTGTAGAGCAGGCAAAAGCCCTTGCTACGGAGCAGTTACAGGAAATCTATGACAAGGCTTTGGTGGAAGTAGGCGAAGCCAATGCACAGATTTTTGAGATTCATATGATGATGTTGGAGGACGAGGATTATAACGATTCCATCCGCAATATCATTGAAACCCAGTCCGTAAATGCGGAGTATGCCGTGGCGGTTACATCCGACAATTTTGCGGAAATGTTTGGTGCTATGGATGATGCATACATGAAAGAGCGAGCTGCGGATATCCGTGATATTTCCAACCGCTTGATTCGTAATCTTCAGGCCGGAGGTCATGACAACGCAATCGGAGACGATAAAGTCATTATCTGTGCTGATGATTTAGCGCCCAGCGAAACTGTACTTTTGGATAAAGATAAGGTTTTGGCATTTGTTACGGCTCACGGTTCCTCTAATTCCCATACAGCTATTTTGGCAAGAAACATGAATATTCCCGCCATTATCGGCTTAGGCGACGGATTTTTATCAGAAATAAAAGATGGTGACAGCGCCATCGTAGATGGTTTTACAGGAGAACTTTTTATTCATCCCGATGAGGAAACTTCGACAAAACTTGTGCAGAAGCAGAAGGAAGATGTCGAGAAAAAGAAGCTTCTTTTGGAATTAAAAGGCAAAGAAAACGTGACGCTGGACGGCAAAAAGATAAACATCTATGCCAATATCGGCAGCGTAGACAATATCGGCGCGGTGCTTTTAAACGATGCCGGCGGAATCGGGCTTTTCAGAAGTGAGTTTTTATACTTGGAGAGTAGCGATTATCCTACGGAAGAGCAGCAGTTTGCCGCATATAAAAAAGTGCTTGAAAGCATGGCGGGCAAAAAAGTAATTATCCGTACATTGGATATCGGTGCCGACAAGCAGGTAGACTATTTTGGTCTTGCAAAAGAGGAAAATCCTGCCCTGGGATATCGTGCAATTCGTATTTGCTTAACCAGACCGGAGATTTTTAAGACTCAGTTGCGCGCCTTATATCGTGCGTCGGCTTACGGTAATTTAGGCATTATGTTCCCTATGATTACAAGTGTTGGTGAATTGGATAAAATTCTGGCAATCTGTGCAGAAGTTCGGGCTGAACTTGCCGCAGAAGGCGTTGAAATGGGCGAAAAAGTGGAATTGGGTATTATGATTGAAACTCCGGCAGCAGCCGTAATCAGTGATTTGCTGGCACCTATGGTAGACTTCTTCAGTGTGGGAACCAACGATTTGACCCAGTATACATTGGCGGTGGATCGTCAGAATCCCGAAATTGAAGAATTCTGTGATACTCACCATGAGGCAATTTTAAGACTGATTGAATTCTCCGCACAGAGCGCTCATAAACACGGCGCATGGATTGGTATTTGCGGTGAATTGGCAGCAGATACAAGCCTGACAGAGCGATTTTTACGCATGGGAATTGATGAGCTCTCGGTATCTCCCACTTTTGTTTTAAAAGTGCGAGAGGCAGTCAGAAGCGTAGATTTATCGCGATAGAACAGATTTAATATAAATAACTTGTAATATCTGATAGATTTGTTATAATACAATCATAAAAAGGCAATCGCCACAGAGTGGTTGGCCGAGAGTTAAAGTAAAAAACCTTCCTGACTCGGGCAAAGTACAGGGGAGGTTTTTTACTTATGTAGCCTTACTGACAAAATGTAAAAACAAATGTAAGCAATGCTATAAGGAATATGCCAAAAGTCAATATATCCTTAAAATCAAAATGATTTTTCATAAGCATCACCCCCTTATCATATGTAGATAGGAGGCCAACTGCCCTGTAACACGATTGCCGGTAGCGTTTAAGCTACCGGTTTTATTATATCAAGAGGGAATAGGTCCGAATAGGGGGATTTCATCGACAAATTGCGACAAAGAGCAGAGGGCATTTTGAGAATTATTATAAAAAGTTTTTCTCCCTTTTCTTTTATGTTATAATATGCCAAAAGAGTCGTTGAGATAAATCGGCATAGGATAAAAGAGAGGAAATCAATGAAGAAATTAAAGATTATAGTTCCCATAGCTGTTGTTTTCATATCGCTTTTATTATTTTATATTATTGTGTTACATCCCAGAATCAAGATTTATAATGACATTCAAAAAGCAATGGATAAATGGGATGCCACAAATCTGGGAACCGCCATAATGCCATATGAATATGACAATCAACCCGGCGAGGATTGGATTGTGATTGATGGAAGAAAATGTTCTTTTCAATTGCCGGCTAATATTATCATTCAGCCCGGTGAAATTCCGGAATACATATCTTCTAATGAAGAAGTGTGTTTGACTGTTTATGAAGAAGGGTATCAGGGAGTGGATCCTCTATTAAATCTTGAAAAATATGATGAGGAAACCCTGAATCAATTAAAGGACGGATTTGTACAACTGGGTTATGGTATTCCGAATAGCGAATACAGTTCGCTGAAAGCAATATTGTCGGTTACGGACGAGGATTATGATTTTTGGAATATAAACAAAGCAAAGGCTTACAGTGTTTTGGCTTCCCATAAAGTATATTATTATGCCGGAATTTATTGTCATACAAACGGTGTAAATCGGGTTTGCTACTATTATGAGTCAGAAGACTTATATTTCATTGTTTCAGAGACTTATCAGGATTATAGTAAGACATATCCATACTCATATAATGTGAGGTTTTATCATCCCAAAAATTTGTACTATGTATATGATATGTATATTGCAACATCTGACCCGGAGCTTGTTTTTGCAATTATTAATTCATTTGAATTAAAATATTAAAAAGATTTTACCGAGGTGAAAATTATGACAAAAAAAATATCTGACAAACCCAAAAAGTTGCTCACCATTATCATTTCCGCCGTTATTGCCGTAGCGGTGATGTGTACGGTGGAAAGTGTTTTCCAGCCGGGGTATGTCTGGAAATCCGTGATAAAAATCACCATGTTTTTCGGAAGCGTCGTGTTGTTTTATCTTTTATATAAGGATGAGAAGATAAAAGAGCATTTTAAAATAAGTAATAAAAAAGCCTTTGCCGTGTGCGTGGTTATCGCCGTTCTGACTGTCGGGGTGATTTTAGGCGGCTATGCCTTGATCCGAGACTTTGTAGACCCCAATCAGATTAAGGACAGCCTCTTAAATAAGGAAAAAGTCAGTGTGGACAACTTTTTATATGTGGCGCTGTACATATCTGCGGTGAATTCCTTTTTAGAGGAGATTTTCTTCCGCGGACTCTTGTTTTTACAGATAAAAAAATTGGGCTACCGCAAGCTTGCTTATAATATAAGCGCAATTTGTTTTGCCATATACCACATCGGTATTGTCACAAGCTGGTTTAATATATGGGTATTCTTTTTGATTATTTTCTTATTGTATGTGGCCGGTGTGATTCTGAATTTTGCGGCGGAAAAATGCGACAGTTTTATCGGTTCCTGGGTCATTCACATTGCGGCGAACCTGGGAATCAATGCCATTGGATGCTACTTGCTGGGAGTATTTTAGGATAAAATATTTTACGGGAAGTAGGCTTTTTTATCCTGTTTGCAACCTTTTACGGTTTAATGCAGTGTTATTTACGGAAAGAACATTTTACAGAAAAGTATGGTAAAAGGGAGAGGAATTAAAAATGAAAAAGGCATTTATAAAAGTAGCGGTTGCAACGGTATGTCTGATGGGAGCCATGGGATTGTCGGGCTGTGGCATATTGTATAATGTCTATGAAAATATGACTTCGGGAGGTAGCGGTGGCAATACGAATATTTACGATGAACCGGTGACCGGAGCATGGGAGGAAGGGAGTTTTTGGTGCGGTGATTATATAGTTGAGCTGGTGTGTCCGGAAGCGGGACATCCCTCAGATTCGGACTGGTCCACCGGGTGTGAGCTTGAAGATGGCACGAATGTGAATGTTGATTTCTACGCACGGGAGGGTTCATTGGAGGATCGTATAAAAGAAGCGGAAGATGCGGGAATGACGGTTTCCGAGGGAATGATTTGGGAGAATCCCTGCTATTTCTATGAGGATGATGTAGAGCTTATTACCATCGCTCTTATTGAAGTGGACGAAGGCAATTATGTAGAGATTTCGTTTGAGTCATGGGATGAAGAGGTTGTACCGTTTGATGAGATTCCGAATGCGTTTACTATGGAGATTAGGCTTAGGTAAAGCGGGGACCGAACCATGAAAAAAGTGTTTTTGATAGGTTTCATTGTTATTTTCCTTTTATCCGGCTGCATTTGGGAGGACTCGTACAATACGATTACCTTGGAAGAAAATAGTCAATCGAGCGCTGTCCCCATATCGGAGGAGGAGACAAGTCAAACCCAGAAACAGTCTGCGGAGCTTAACTTGGATTATTTAGACAAGGTTAGTACAATTGAAGTTTCGGATTATATTGAGGGGGAATTCACAGAAGAGATGAGCATTATGCTTACCGAAGAGGAAGTGAGTGCTTTAAAAGCCATTAAGGATTGTATAAAATGGCATCCCCAGGCATGGAAGGTAGAGGAAAACCGTTACTATAAGTGCAAAATGAATTTGTATGATCAGGAAGGTAATCTTATTACTTGCTGGCGCTGTGACTTTCACTTTGTGATTACAGATGATGCAGGACAGATTTTGGAGCTCGAGGATGAAATAGGTGACTGGTTTAAGGCAGTGACCAAGACACACGATTTATTCGCAGCAAAATATAACAGAATGCCCGGCGAAAATTATTTTGCAGAGCTTAAATACGCCGATTACGGAAATGGAGAGGAAGATTATCTTCCCAATGGCAGCAATGATTATATACGGTTTTATCTGGACGAGGAGGATCTTAGCACATTGCGGGAGATCGCGGATAATATATATGTGACGGAAGGGCCAAGGATGGCCATTGTGGACATGAATCGCGAATACGATAATTTAAAATATAATGTGAACATTTATACCGATACGGAAGCGTCTTATTATTTTTATGTTACGGATGATGGTAAAATTTACACACAAACGGATTATTGCTATGAGCTTGCAGGCGAAGGCGTACAGGAGTGGTTTCGTGCCCTCGAAACGAAATATGGTTTAGATAAAATATAAAAAAATCCCAAGGTTTTTAGGCCTTGGGATTTTGTTGGTTTTGATCAGGGTTATGTAAAAGAGATATCTAAAATTCTAACGATTTTTCAAATTTTTCTCAAAGAATTCCAAATGCAGATTTGATAAGCGCTCATGCATTTCCAAAGGAGGCATTTTTCCGGCAAGGGATTTTAAAGGAACATAAAATTTGGCATCCGTAAAGCCTAAATGTTTCATATCTGCGAAAATTTCGCACTGCACAGGAGCTTCCGTATGAATCAGGGCACGGGTTACCACATTGTAATTTTCCTCGCAACAAATCTGTAAAAAGGGCTTCCTCATAATCATGCCGTCATACTCGCCGAATACACCGCCGTCAATATTGATGCCGCACACGAAATCTTCTTCGTGATGGCACAGATAGTAAGCGGTAGCACCACCCAAGGAATGCCCGGTAGCGCCGATGCCTTTGGAAAAATCGATGCGATCGGCGTATTTTTCTTTTATGGCATTAACGGCCTGCATGGTATCCTGCGCCCATTGAGGAAGGCGTTTCAGGATATAGGTGCAGTGTTGTTTCTGGAACACATCAAATTTCTCGAATAATTCTTCGGGAGTACCCTTCGCTTTCAGTACTTTTTTCTGGTCGCGTATGGCTTTTATAACACCTTTATCGTACATGATTTTATTTATATGTTTATCATACACATCGAAACTGCCGTCTTCATATTCGTTGGCTACCGCCTCATAAGCATGCCCTACGGAAGCGACCACATAACCGTTGGAAGCCAAAAGGCAGCAGAGAAAGGTGTTGCACTCCACATAGGCATTATAGCCGTGGTTATAAATAATGAGAGGAAACTTTTTATTTTCCACAGGGGCTACATTTTCATAATAATCGGCTTTTAGCATAGCAGGGTCTTTTACTTTTACAAGGTATGCTTTTTGTAAGGCAATTTTTTTCCGCTCTGTGAAAATATCCGCTTTTTCCAATCCTTTTATATTGGCTTTTTCAGTGGGATAGTAAACGCGCACGGCGATTTTACGAGGGCCTTCTTTCGGGCCCAATAATTCGGTGCGACTGTTGTCCGTTATGCTAAAACACTCTGTTCCTACGGCATATTCGCCGGTAATGTATTCGGGTAATTGTATTTTCTTCATTATAAAAGCCTCCTATTTTATTTCATGCGTATAATTGCTCACCATAGTAAATGCAAATTACTCATCTATGCCCAAAAGATATTTTACGGTGGTAGCAAGAACGCGAAATCTTCTTCTTGGTTGAAACATTTCATCGGATCGCATTTTGTTGTAACACTGCTGTACAATGCAGGTGGTTTGTATTCCGGTATAGGCGGAAGAAATATAAGCAAGGAGCTCCATAGGGTCTATTCGTGGGGTTAAAGTGCCTGCCTCAATTTTTTTGCCAAAACATTCCGATGTGCGGCGCATTAGATACTCCTTATTGGCAATGCCCTTGGCGCCGGCGAGAATTTTATCCACACGCTCAGGAGCGTTCATGGCAAGCACTGACATCTCGAAATCAATCTTCTGAATACCCATCAACTCATTTTCCATATTTTCAGCCAGCATATCAAAAATCCGGTCAATTACTTCCCCGGCGGTAAGAGTATCTGCCTCGGCCAGAATAGCGTCTAAATCCTCTTTAATGGTGACTCTTTCGCGCATATCAGCCAGCATATCGCCGAAAATTTCATCAATATCCTTATAAAAGCGATAGATTCCACCCTGACTCAAACCGGTGCGGTTAATAATATCCTGCATGGTTACGGTGCTGACTGTTTTTTCCAAGCACAGCTCATAGGCCGCGGCAATGATTTTTTTCTTTTTATTAATGATGTATTCTTCCGTTACTTTTGGCATGAGATTTCCTTTCGTATGTGAGTAAAAATAAAAACAAGCATATAAAATGAATGTAGTTTCATTTTATAACATAAAAGAGCATCTGTCAATATAAAAATGAAACAATATTCATTTTTGCGTGTGGTTTATTATGTGTGTTGCATATAACGATGAATGGGAGCGGATTATGAAGGGGAATATATTGGGACAAAGTGTTTTGCCGTAAATTGATTCAAACATCCCTTTTATTTTGATTTTCGGTGTGATATAGTTTTAATTGATATAAGGAGAATGACGCAATGACAAAAAAGATTTGGATGGTGACGCTGTTGGCCTTTGTTACCGGGTGTTTTTGTGCGGTGATAGGTCCAAAAATCAAAACACAGGATTTGAGCTTCAATGGTTCGGAA
Source organism: Lachnospiraceae bacterium (assembly GCA_017624855.1). Classification (GTDB taxonomy): domain Bacteria; phylum Bacillota; class Clostridia; order Lachnospirales; family Lachnospiraceae; genus UBA3766. The sequence goes on along the minus strand of JAGAMF010000001.1, from coordinate 2,213 downwards.
ATCATCCCTTTTATTTTGTGCTTTTTAATATGTGCCGCGGTAAATATTCTGATTGCTATTGTAGTAAAGAAGCTGGATTCCGGTATAAAAAACGAGAAGATAAAAGCTGCAACAAATAAGCTGGGCGATACGAAATTGCTGCTCATTGTTTGGGGCGTGATTTTTGTTTTCTGGTTGCCGGCTTATCTCGTTTGTTTCCCGGGGATTTTGTCATATGACATCATCAACCAGACAAGAGATGCAATGGGAGTGATTGTCGATAATCATCATCCTGTTTTGCACACATGGCTTATTAGAGTGTTCATGCGCTTTGGAGAGAGTGTTTTTGGCAGCTACGAGACGGGGCTTGGTTTTTTATCATTGGTTCAGATGATTTTGCTAAGTTATTCATTGGCCCGTGTCGTAATATTGTTAAAGAAATATAAAGTTCCGATGCTGATTGGCATTTTTACTGCATTATCTTACGCATTGTGGTTTATGAATGCATGTTTGGCAGTTACAATGATAAAGGACACTTTGTTTGCTGCATTCCTGGTATTGTTTGTATGCCATTTTACGGAAATAGTTATCGACCCTGAACAATATATGAAGAAAAAGAAAAATTTAATTCTTTTAGCAATAATCGGTTTCTTTTTATGCGCAACAAGAAACAATGGTTTTCATATCTATTTGTTCTGTTTTGCCGGTTTGGCTCTCTTCAGAATCAAAGATATTAAGAAAATCAAGGTGTATATTGCGCTGCTTGCAGCTATTTTATTACCGGTTTTAGCTTTTAAGATTTACACGGGACCGGTCTTTGATGCATGGAATATTAAACCGGGAGAAGTCAGAGAAGCGCTTTGTATTCCGATACAGCAATTAAAACGTGTGGAGACCCATAGATTAGATCGATTAACCGAAGAACAGACTGCATTGATGCGTTATTATTTTTATAATACTCCGGGGACAGATGTTGCCGCCGGCGGACACGGGTATGAGCCCTTTACGGCAGATTGCGCAAAAGGTCTTTTTTCCTCACAGGCATACAATGAGGATCCGATGGCTTTTTGGAAGTTTTATCTGGAAATAGGATTTCACTTTCCCAAAGATTATGTTGTGGCATTTTTGTCAAATACATTGGGATTTTGGTATCCGGGGCAGGATGAGTTTACCTATGTAGAATACTATAATTATCCGGTTGAGTGGTTTTCGGTTCCCTTGGAACGCCAAAGTCTGATAGATTTAAAAGCCGTAGATGCTTACTATGCCGGTTTATGTACTTCGCCGTTCTGGAGAACAACACCTGTTTTGAATATCTTTTTTGTTTCGGGATATATTCCATGGATTGTGCTGCTTATAATGATATTGGCATGGAAGAGCTTAAAACAATACCTAAAAGTTTTTCCGGTTTTCCTGCCGATTATTGCTCAGTATGGGATTATGCTTCTTTCGCCAATGGCATCCTTCCGTTATTCGTGGCCGCTTTTCCTGTTACTCCCAATTAGCTTTATAGCCGTTTGGCATTCTAATGATATATCACAACCGCCGACATAAACTTCGGCGGTTGTTTTTGTTCGGGAGTATTTGATGATGTTCTTCTACCTATTATATATAGAAAGAACGACATCTGTTTTGCCGCATAACATCATTCGAGATGAAAAAAATAAAAAGATTTATTATATTTTAAGAAATGTTTTTTTACATATATGATATAAAATTTCTGAGTCTACATATTAAAGTATCGTAATTATTTCGAATAATACAAATATACATTATGAAAGAATTCGCCTTTCGTTCTTTTTTACCGATGTCTTATTTATCATAAATCTTGTGCCTGTACTTTTCTATAAACACTATCTATTGAAGAAATTAGTCCAATAGCCCCAAATTGCTTTCTTCTATATGTAATAATGTATAAAATTACCAAAAATAAATCATACTAGAAAGTGTATAAATTAGGCATTGACAATTAAAAGGCTCAATGCTACAATTTAATTCCACCGCGAAAAAACGCGGTAAAAAAAGTTAAAAAAAGTTGTTGACAAGGTTAAAACGGTATGCTAATATAAATCCGTTGCGACCGCGAGACGCAACAAAGTACCTTGACAAATAAACAGCAATCCAACCCTGAAAATTCTAAAAACACTTTAAAGTGTGAGAGAAATTCAGAGAAAGAAACCTAAACAAAGTAAAACGGAAAAATTAGCTAGATGTTGATTTTGAACGGACAAATG
>JAGAMF010000002.1 GCA_017624855.1 Lachnospiraceae bacterium | reverse complement strand
ATCAACTTCAAGCAGTGTTAAAATCAACGCCATTCTTGCGTATACACCATACTGAACCTGTTTAAAGTATGCGGCTCTGGGATCGTCATCTACTTCTACGGAAATTTCGTTTACACGGGGAAGAGGATGAAGTACCAGCATATCTTCTTTGCCCAATGCCATTTTCTCTTTGTTCAAAATGTAGAAGTCTTTTAAACGAACATAATCTTCTTCGTTGAAGAAACGTTCTCTCTGAACACGGGTCATGTAGAGGATGTCCAAATCGGGCATAACATCTTCCAAGCGAATGACTTCCTTGAAGGGAATGTTCTTTTCTTTTAACATTTCGATGATATATTCGGGAATTTTTAATTCTTCCGGAGAAATGAATACAAAAGAAATATTGTCATAACGCACGAGAGCGTTAATCAATGAATGAACGGTACGACCGAATTTTAAGTCGCCGCACAAACCGATGGTAAAATTGTTAAGGCGTCCTTTTAAGGAACGAATGGTAAGTAAATCGGTAAGTGTCTGGGTGGGATGCTGATGACCGCCGTCGCCGGCATTTACAACGGGAATGCGTGATTTGGAAGCGGCTACCATGGGAGCACCTTCCTTGGGATGACGCATTGCACAGATGTCTGCATAGCAGGAAATCATGCGAATGGTGTCGGAAACGCTTTCGCCTTTGGATGCGGAACAACTGTTGGCATCTGAGAAACCGAGAACACTTCCTCCTAAGTTAATCATTGCAGCTTCAAAACTCAAACGAGTTCTGGTACTGGGCTCATAAAAGCAGGTGGCAAGAGTCTTGCCGTCGCAAGCATGAGCGTACTTTTTACGGTTTGTCTCTATATCGTTTGCAAGATTGAAGAGGTTCTCCAATTCTTCAACGGTAAAATCGAGAGGACTCATTAAATGTCTCATAATTGACTCCTTTCATGTATGTTTTCAACTTGAATAATATTACCACAACAGAGGTGTTCATTCAAGATAAACCGACAAAAAAATGCTATTTTAAATTGCAGTTTTTTGCATTAAGGATTATAATATAAAAGATGATATAATACCTGAATTTTTTCTTGTAAGGAGGTTGAAATATGGAAACCGAAATGAATCAGATGATTGAAAAGAAGCGTTGGGGATTTTTTGGATTACCTTTTACTTTTACCACATATGTGATAAAAGAAGATGTGCTTACCATTGACAGCGGATTTTTCAAAAAAGTGCAGAATGACTGTTACATGTATAAAATTCAGGATGTTACTTTGGAACGGGGATTTTTCCAGAGATGGTTTAAGCTGGGAAATGTAGTTTGCTATACGGGCGACAATACCCATCCTTCACTGATTCTTAAGAATATCAAGCATTCTCAGGATGTAAAGGATTTTATTTTAAGATATTCCGAAGAGGCCAGACTTAAGAGAAGAACCGTAAATACCTTAAACATCGGTACCGGTGAAATGGATGATGTAGATACGATATAAAAGAACAGGCAGGCGTTAGGTCTGCCTGATTTTATGAAAAGGAATTATCTATGAAATACGAAGAAGTAATGGATTACATGGAATTAAAAGTGAATAAGTTAGGCAGCGTTCCCGGCTTGGATTCCATTCGTGAATTGTTGAAGCGTATGGGGAATCCCCAGGAGAAATTAACTTTTATACATGTGGCGGGAACCAACGGTAAGGGTTCCGTATCTACATTGATTGCCAACGCACTGACGGCCAACGGATATAAAGTGGGTCGCTATATTTCCCCGGTGATTAATGATTACCGGGAGCGTATTCAGGTGAATAACCGCATGATTTCCAAAACTGCGGTGGCAGAAGGTATGACAGAGATTTTTGATATCTGTACAGCAATGGAAGGAGAGGGCCTTACGCATCCTACTGCGTTTGAAGTTGAGACTGCCTTGGGATTTCGGTATTTTACGGATAAAAAATGTGATTTTGTAGTGCTGGAAACCGGCATGGGAGGCACTCTGGATGCAACCAATATTGTTGAAAACACCATGCTTTGTGTTTTTACATCCATCAGCAAGGACCACATGGCGTTTTTGGGAGATACTTTGGCGGAGATTGCAGCAAATAAGGCCGGTATTTTAAAGGCAGGTTGTAAGGCGGTATCCGCGCCTCAGGAAGAAGCGGTAAAACAGGTTTTGCAGCAGGAATGCGACAAGCATAATATTTCATTTGTCTGCGTCCGTAGCGAAGACATAAAAGTAGGTCGACAGAGCCTTAGGGGTCAGAAAATATCCTATGGTGCCTATAAGCAAGTGGAACTTCCTTTGCTTGGAAGTTATCAGACGGAGAATGCCGCTTTGGCGCTGGAGGCGTTGGAATGTTTAAAAAGCTGCGGCGTATCATTAAAAGAAGAGAAAATCCGCAAAGGTTTTATGGGATCTCAATGGCCCGGCAGGTTTGAAATTCTGTCAAAAAAGCCTTATATAATCGCAGACGGGGCACATAATGAGGATGCGGTAAAAAAACTCATGGAAACCATGCGTTTTCATTTTACAAATCAGCGGATTATCTATATAATGGGAGTATTAAAGGATAAAGATTATACCCCTATGATTCAGGAAGCGGTTCCCATGGCGGAATTCATTTTTACGGTAACACCGCCAAACAGAGAGCGCGCTTTGCCGGCATTTGAACTGGCAAAAGCGATTCGGGAATATAATCCCAATGTTACGGCTACGGATTCTGTGGAAGAGGCGCTTGAACTTGCAAGGCTTATGGCCGGTGATGACGGCGTGGTGCTGGCATTCGGTTCACTGTCCTATATGGGCAAACTGAGAGCCTGCTTTGCGGGGAAGAAATAACGGAAGTCGTTATACGGAGGCTTACAATGGTAGATGAAAAGAAAGTAAAAGAGGCGATTACACTTCTCTTGGAAGGTATCGGTGAGGATGTAAACAGAGAAGGACTTCGGGAAACTCCCGACCGTATCGCCCGTATGTATACAGAGATTCTTGCAGGAAACGATGAGGATGCCGGAGTGCATTTGGCGAAGCGTTTTCATGTAGAGAATAACGAGATGGTGTTGGAAAAGGATATTGTATTTTACTCCATGTGCGAGCATCATATGATGCCCTTTTACGGTAAGGCACATATTGCATACATTCCCAACGGTGAAGTGGTAGGTTTAAGCAAGCTTGCAAGAACCGTTGAAGTATTTGCAAGAAGGTTACAGATTCAGGAGCAGATGACAGCGCAGATTGCGGATGCCATGATGGAAGAGTTAAAGCCCCAGGGCGTAATGGTGGTTCTGGAAGCGGAGCACCTTTGCATGACAATGCGAGGCGTGAAGAAACCCGGAAGCAAAACTGTTACCATGGTGGCAAGAGGTGCTTTTGAAGAAAACGAAGAACTGAAGAATATGTTTTTTCAGATGTTAAACTGCCGGTAGTAAAATGCGGCCATGTGGGCGTAACCAAGGATTTAAAACACGGTAAAATAAATGTAAAGTACGGATGTGTAGCGGATGAAACAGGTGAATCGAATCATTGAGCATCCTGCCTATAAAGAGGCTTTGGCAGAGATTGCAATCAGAGAAGAAAACAGAATTTTTTGTAAGCACGATACGGATCATTTTATGAATGTGGCCCGCATTGCCATGATTCTTAATTTGGAAGAACACAAGGATGTTGATAAGGATTTAATTTATGCTACGGCATTGTTGCACGACATCGGAAGGCATATTCAGTATGATGACAAAACACCTCATGAAATTGCCAGTGCGGAGATTGCGGAACCTATTTTAAAAGACTGCGGTTTTCGTAAAAAAGAAATTCAGCAGATTTTGCAGGCAATTCTTTTACATCGGAGTCAGAAAGAGTCAAAGAAGCACGATCTGGCAGATGTGATTTATCGTGCGGATAAATTAAGCAGAGAGTGTTATTTTTGCAAGGCAAGCGAGCTATGTGACTGGAAGAAGGGCAAGAAAAACAAAGAACTGAATTATTAAGAATTATATGATGGGACTTGTATTGGGAGCATAAAATATGAAAATAGGCACTAGAGAATTTGATACGGCAAACAGAACCTATGTAATGGGAATATTGAATGTAACGCCGGATTCTTTTTCGGACGGCGGTAAATATATCAGTGTGGATTCGGCTTTAAAAAAAGCGGAAGAAATGCTTCATGATGGAGCGGACATCATTGATGTGGGCGGAGAATCCACAAGACCGGGGTATGCACCGGTAAGTGCGCAGGAAGAGATTGAAAGAGTAGTACCCGTAATTGAGAGAATAAAAGCAAGCTTGGATATACCGGTTTCTCTGGACACATCGAAATCCGAAGTTGCCAAGGCCGGAATTTTAGCCGGCGCTGATTTGATTAACGATGTAAAAAGTTTGCAGGGTAGCGCCGATATGGCGTCACTTATCGCAGAGAATAAGGTTGCCTGTGCAATTATGCATAATCGGGATTTTATGAATTACAATAATTTTTGGACCGATATGCAAAATGATTTGTCGGCATATATTGAATCGGCAAGAAAAGCAGGAATAGCAGATGATAAAATTATCATTGACCCGGGCGTTGGTTTTGCCAAAACCCATGAACAGAATTTGGAAATCATTAATCATTTGGAGCAGTTACATTGCTTTGGATATCCGATTCTTTTGGGAACATCAAGAAAATCCGTAATCGGATTAACCTTGGATCTGCCTGTGTTTGAACGGGTGGAAGGTACTTTGGTTACTACGGTTATGGCAGTTATGAAAGGCTGTTCATTTGTAAGGGTTCATGATATTAAAGAGAATGTAAGAGCGATTCGTATGACGGAGGCAATTCTCGGAAAACAGTAAAAGGTGGGGTTAATATGGATCAGATTTTTATTAAAGGATTAGAAGTATTTGCGAACCATGGGGTATACAAGGAAGAGCAGGAGAAGGGACAGAAGTTTCTTGTAAATGCCACTCTTTATTTTGATACTGCCAAAGCCGGAAGATCGGATGAGTTGACAGATTCCGTGGATTACGGTAAAGTCTGTCAGTTAATCAATGATTTTATGACGCAGTACAGAATGAACCTTTTGGAGACCATTGCAAACCGTCTTGCAAGAAAGATTCTTATGGCATATCCGGAACTGGAAGCAGTTACTTTGGAAATTGAGAAGCCTCAGGCGCCCATTCCTTTACCTTTCGATAATGTTTCGGTAAAAATCCACCGCAGCTGGCATACTGCCTTCATTGCCTTTGGTTCCAATATGGGTGACAGAATGGCCTATATCAATGATGCCATCGCCAATTTAAAAGCGGATATGCGTTGTGAGGTGAAGAAAGTATCCAAGTTCGTGGAGAGCAAGCCCTATGGCGGTGTGGAACAGGACAATTTCTACAACGGAGTTTTGGAATTGAGAACTTTGTTGGAGCCGAAGGAATTACTGGAATTCTTACAGGCGGAAGAGAAACACGCAGGTCGCGTTCGCAAGGAGCATTGGGGGCCCAGAACCTTGGATTTGGATATTTTATATTTTGATGATATGGTAATCGAAACGGATTCCCTTACGATTCCTCATGTCGATATGCAGTATCGCGATTTTGTACTTGTACCTTTGAACGAAATTGCTCCATATAAAAGACATCCCCTTATTGGTTTGACCACTAAGGAGATGCTTCGTAAGTTAAAAGATTCTTATGTTACTCAGAAGTAGTTACTGCATTGGCAGCAGCGTAGAATTCTGAGACTTCGGTACCGCTAAGAGGTACGCGATAGGTGGTGATTGTATCACCGAATTCCTGAAAATAAACATAATGGGATGTGGCGTTAATGTTATTATAGACACCTTCCGCAAGCATGATTTCCTCCGAACCGTCAAGGCTTATGCGCATAAGTCCGGGCTGTGTGTCGGAGGATTTTTGATAAAAGACATAATTGTCGGTAACATTAAAACTATCTACCCGGTCGGAGCTTAATACTTCAATGATATCTTCGCTTAAGCTGTAGCGACATAAGCGATAATTTTCCAGAATGTCCATAAAATAGATGTAATCCCCTTGGCGGATGGGATTCCACATGTTATATTTTACAACCACTGCATTTGCATCGGTGTAAGTGTCCCACTGATATAAAAAGTGAGAGTTTGCATTGTCATTGTAATAAATGCGTCCGTTGTATACGCTGGCGGGATAAATTTTGTCTGTTGATAAAACGGTCTCTTCTTTGCCGTCCAGGCTGAGTTTCAGTAAATTCACGCCGCCTTCGTCGGGAATGCTTTGCACATAGAGTGAGTTATCTACCAAAAGCAGTGTGCCCGCAGGAAAACGGCTGAGAGTGGTTATATCCTTACCTTCCTTATCGGAGCGGTATACACCGATGACGCGGCGCACAAAGCCTAAGCCGCTAGACGCGCTGGAGTCGCTCATATAGTAGTAAATGTAATCGCCACCGGTATTGATGGATTTTACCGTGTTTGCGGAAAGTTTCTCTACATTGCTTTCGTCGGCATTCATAACATATAGGGAACCGTGATCGTAGGAATTGGAAAAGAATACCCGGCCCTCTGAATCCTCGCAAAAGTATCCGCCGTTATAAAGATTACCGGCCGTGTTGCCTACGGTGCCGGCAGGGTTTTCGGGAATACGGCCCGCAAAGATATCTATTACGAACAGTAGGGCAAATGCAAGAGCGATTCCGCCTAAAATAAGGAATAATTTTACTTTCTGATTCATAAGAATTCGTCCCTTCATAATCAATGAATAAATTCTCTTTTTTACAATTTCAGTATACTTCACGAAAGGGAAAATAGCAATCAAAAGTGTTGCCTGGAAAGAAGTAAAGAGTAGGTTAAATCTGCGTAAATTAAGTTGTACATCCGCGGGTTTTGAAGTACAATAGAAGTAAGTATTGGGTAAAGGAAAACAACTATGAAAAAGAAAACATTTGCGGCAATTGATGTGGGTTCCCACGAACTTGCCATGAAAATATTCGAAGTATCGCCTCAGACGGGACTGAAGGTAATAGACCATGTCAGACACAGTCTGGATATCGGTACCGAATCCTATAAAACAGGTAAGTTGTCTTACGAACATATGGAGGAATTGTGCCATGTGCTTCGTGAGTTTACTTTGGTGATGCGTTCTTACAAGGTGGAGGATTATTGTGCATACGGAACCAGTGCAATTCGTGAGTTGGACAATACCATCATTGTACTTGATCAGATTGAGAAAAAGACCGGAATTAAGGTGCAGTATTTGAGTAATTCGGAGCAGCGTTTTCTGGATTATAAATCCATTGCGGCTCAGGGAGAAGACTTTTATAAAATTATTTCAAGCGGTACTGCGATTCTTGATATCGGTGGCGGAAGTATTCAGGTGTCACTTTTCGATAAGGATGCGTTGGTGGCAACACAGAATATTCGTCTCGGTGTGTTACGATTGTATGAAAAGATGCGTTATATCGATGTAAAACCCAGTCAGTATCAGACGGTTCTGGCAGAGTTGATCGATACGCAGCTGGCAGTGTTTAAGAAGTTGTATTTAAAAGATCGGGAAATCAAGAATTTAATCGTTGTAGACGATTATGTGTCTGCGGTGGTGAAGCAGGTTTATCCCGAAGTTTACAAAAAAGGTTATATTGAGCGTAAGAAGTTCTTGGAGAATGTAAAATTGTTCCAAAACAAGAATGACATGGAAGTGGCGGGACAGTTAAACATGGCGGAAGAAAATGTGCCTCTGTTGCATATTTCATCCCAGCTGATTAAAAGCACATTGGAATTCATGGGGGCCGATTGCCTTTGGGTTCCCGGTGTGACTCTTTGTGACGGTATCGGATACGACTATGCGGAGCGGAACAAATGGATTAAACCCACCCATGATTTTGAAGAAGATATTATTGCCTGTGCAAAGAATATCAGTAAAAGATACCAGGGCAGCAAGCGCAGAGGGGAGACCTTGGAAAAAATCTGCCTTACTGTTTTTGACAGCATGAAAAAGATTCACGGTTTGGGTAAAAGAGAACGCCTTTTACTTCAAATTGCCACATTGCTTCATGATTGCGGCAAATATGTAAACATGGTATCCGTGGGAGAATGTTCTTACCATATTGTGATGAATACGGAAATTATCGGTTTGTCTCATTTGGAAAGAGAGATGGTAGCCAACATCGTAAAATACAATCATGAAGACTTTGCTTATTATGATGAAATTGCCAAAGACGGCGGCATAGATAAAGACGCATACCTGGTGGTGGCCAAGCTGACTTCGATTCTTCGCGTGGCAAACGGTTTGGATAAAACACACAAGCAGAAATTTAAAGATATTAAAACTACCATTCATGAGAATGAATTGTGGATTCAGGTAGATACCGCAGAGAATATCGCATTGGAAAAGGGTCTTTTCTGGAATGCGGCAAGATTTTTCGAAGAAGTATATAACATTAAACCGGTAATCAGACAGAAGCGTACGGTTTAATTATAAAAGGGGTAAGGGAAATGCAGGGAAAAAAAGATTTAACCGCTCCTGAGAATTTCTTTAACAGGGAATTGTCATGGATGGCTTTTAATGAAAGAATTTTAGGTGAGGCAAGAGATAAAAACTTACCTTTGTTTGAAAGATTGAAATTTTTAAGTATTACGGCATCCAATTTGGATGAGTTCTTTATGGTGCGCGTGGCATCCTTAAAGGATATGGTGGATGCGGGATATTCCAAGCCGGATATTGCGGGAATGTCGCCGAAGGAACAGTTAAAGAAGTTGAACAAGGCAACACATGAATTGGTGAGCCTTCAGTATTCCACCTATAACCGTTCTTTGCTTCCTCAGTTGGAGCAAAACGGTCTTATAATCATCGAAAAGCATGAGGACTTAACGGAGGCCCAGGCTGAATATGCAGACCGGTATTTTGAAGAAAATATTTATCCGGTATTAACGCCTATGGCCGTGGATTCTTCCAGACCTTTTCCTTTGATTCGAAATAAGTCCTTAAATATCGGAGCTTTATTGTGTAAAAAGGGTGACAAAAAAGAAGAGGAATTTGCCACGGTACAGGTACCCAGCGTGTTAAGCCGTGTCATTACCTTGCCTTCCGAAAACGGAGAGCAGACGATTATTCTTTTGGAAGAAGTGATTGAGCGAAACATTCAGAAATTGTTTTTGAATTATGATGTGTTGTGTGCTCATCCTTTTCGTATTATGCGTAATGCGGATTTGTCCATTGATGAGGATGAAGCAGAAGATCTTTTAAAAGAAATTGAGCGTCAGGTAAAGAAGCGTCAGTGGGGTAAAGCAATCCGACTGGAAGTGGAAGACGGCGTAAATAAAAAGCTTTTGAATATCCTGAAGAAGGAGTTGGAAGTTGAGGAAGATGATGTTTTTAAAATCAACGGTCCTCTGGATTTGACCGTACTCATGAAAGTATATGGCTTGGATGGTTTTACACATTTAAAAAATCCGCCTCATGAGCCGGCTGAGGTTACGGAATTTAATAAAGATGAAGATGTATTTACCGCCATTCGTCGCGGGGATATTCTGATGCATCATCCTTACCAGAGTTTTGAACCGGTGGTGGATTTTATTCGTCAGGCGGCAAAGGATAAGGATGTATTGGCCATTAAGCAGACTTTGTACCGTGTCAGCGGTAATTCGCCGATCATTGCGGCTTTGGCTCAGGCGGCGGAGAATGGTAAGCAGGTTTCTGTTTTAGTGGAATTAAAGGCTCGTTTTGATGAAGAGAACAATATCGTTTGGGCAAAGAAACTTGAAAAAGCAGGCTGTCATGTAATCTACGGTTTGGTAGGTTTAAAGACTCATAGTAAAATTACTTTGGTGGTACGCCGTGAAAATGATGGTATTCGCCGATATGTGCATTTGGCTACCGGTAATTATAATGATGCTACCGCAAAACTTTATACGGATTTAGGTCTTTTTACCTGTAATGAGGCCATTGGCGAGGACGCAACGGCGGTATTTAATATGTTGTCCGGATATTCCGAACCTTTAAGCTGGAATCGTTTGTCTTTGGCGCCTCTTTGGATGAAGGACAGATTTTTATACCTGATAGAGCGGGAGAAAAAGCATGCTTTGGCAGGAGAGAATGCTCATATTATTGCCAAAATGAATTCGCTGTGCGACAGAGACATTATTGTGGCCTTATATGAGGCAAGCAGTGCCGGAGTAAAAATTGATTTGATTGTGCGCGGTATTTGCTGTTTAAAGGTGGGTATTCCCGGCGTGAGCGATAATATTACCGTACGCTCCATTGTAGGAAATTTCTTGGAGCACAGCCGTATTTATTATTTTGAAAACGGCGGGAACGAGGAATATTATTTAAGTTCCGCAGACTGGATGCCCAGAAACCTGGAACGCCGTGTTGAAATTCTCTTCCCGATTCTGGAAAAGAATTTGCAGGAGAAGGTGGCACATATTTTAGAGTGTCAGTTGAAGGATACCTTAAAAGCACAGCTTTTACAGCCGGATGGCACTTATGATAAAATTGATAAAAGAGGTAAGGTTTTATTTGGTTCACAGAGTTTCTTTGCGGAAGAAGCCGTAAAAACGGCGAAAGCAGCCAAAAAGCAGGTAAAAGATACGAGAGTTTTTATACCGGAGACCAAGCCTGAAACAACGGAGGAAGAATAGATGAAGTTTATTCTGGCATCGGCATCTCCCAGACGCAAGGAGCTGCTTGAACAGATTGGAATGGAATTTGAGGTGCGGGTAAGTGAGGCGGAGGAAGTCACACAGGCCACAGAACCCGGAGAATATGTTATGGAGTTGTCGCATCTTAAAGCAGAAGATGTGGCCGGCAAAATTCCTGTTATGTACGATGCAAGAGGGATTAATCAGGATTTTGTGGTAATCGGTTCCGATACCGTGGTAGCGGCAGAGGGGCAAATTTTAGGAAAGCCCAAGGATAAGGAAGATGCCATTCGGATGATTACCATGCTTTCGGGAAAGACCCATCAGGTATATACCGGAGTGACGCTGATGATTTTTAAAGATGAGCGTATGCATTGCAGAACCTTTTATGAGAAGACGGATGTGACTTTCTATGAGATGAGCAAGGCGCAAATCGAGGCATACTGCAATACATCTGAACCTTATGATAAGGCAGGTTCTTATGCCATCCAAGGCTTATGTAGCGCTTATATAAAAGGTATTAACGGAGATTATTTCAGTGTGGTTGGCTTGCCGGTGGCTCATATTTGTCAAGAGCTTGCCGGGTTTGGTATCGAATGGAATAAAAACGCGGCATCGGATGTTTGTTCGTAAATAGCATGAAGCTATTCGTGATATAAGAGAAAATGGAGGTTATGATTATGGATTACGATAAAATTGTATTACAGGCATTTTTAGAGAAGCAGTTACAGCTCTTCCCTGAAAAAGTAGCGGAAACGGAAGAAGAAGCGGCGGATTTTTTGGATGATTGCATGGCTGTTGTGGTGAATTCCGTAAAAGAAGTGTGGGAATATTTTGATGAGGCAGGATTGGATGTAGAGGATTATGATGAATCCAGCATTCTTGAGGCCGAAGAAGTTTTTGAAATCGGTGACGGAAGATTTTTGATTATTGAAGCATAAAATGTTCGCATTTATTTTTGTAGTATGATATAATTAAGATATGGTAAAGATTTTAGATTTTACTGTTGAAAGCCAATGTCTTTATAAAATTAAAAAAGGATTAATTGTATGGAAATAAGAGAGATTACACCCAATTTTAAAATGAGTATAACCATCTCTAATCAGCAGTCCAGTATGACACTCAATTCCGATATTGCTTTTGTTGAGGGGGATAAGCTCTATGTTATGCCCTTTGAGCATAATGGAGTAATACTGAATTTTAATTCCGGTGCTGTCGCAATTTCTATGATTGCATATGAGGAAGAAAAAACACCTTATCTTTGGAAAATTGTACATATAAACAGGGAATTTATTGATGGTGTTACTTATCATGTGATTACCAGTGAAGTAAGCGGCGTAAAAATCAATCGCCGGGAGAATTTTCGAGTGTTTATCGGTATTGATGGTAAAGCAACGATTCTGGGTAAAGAAGTGCCTTTTGATGTTCTGATAAAAGATATCAGTGAAAGCGGCTTTGCGATTTTATTGGATGCCAATTCGGAAGTGAAAATCAATAAAAATGAAGCAGTCATGATTGATTTTTATGATAAGGGATTGGATGAGCGTTTCAATTTGACCGGTCGCGTGGTGCGAGCTGAGGTTACCGAGAAAAACATTCTCTATGGTTGTCGTTTGCTAAAGGACAGTCCGCTGGTTCGAAAGTATATTGCCAACAAACAGTTGGAGCATAGAGTAAACACCAGCAAAAAAGGAAAATAAATATGACAGAAGAGCAATAAAATAAAAGCTGTGGTGCATCATTACACCACAGCTTATTTTTGTTTTAAACAGTATAATTATCTGTTGTTGATAATCTTGGTTAATTCAACGGGATCAACAATCTTGCCGTCCTTGTATACACGCATGTTTCCGGAAGCGATTTCGTCGATTAAGATAACTTCGTCGTTGTTGTAACCGAATTCAAACTTAATATCCCAAAGGTCAAGGCCTAATGTCTTTAAGTCATCAGCAACAATCTTGGTAATCTTTAAGGTCTGCTCCTTCATGCTTTCAAACATTGCGGGAGTCATGATGCCTAATGCAGCAAGACCTTCGCTTGTTACAAGGGGATCGCCCAAAGCATCGTTCTTGAAGGTACATTCTACATAACCGCCTTCTAAAACGGTACCGTTTTCAATGTACTCACCATATCTGCGAATAAAGCTTCCTGTTGCCACTAAACGGCAGATAACTTCAAGACCATGGCCGAATACGGTTGCGGGAAGAACTTCCATAGTAGCTTCGTCAAGGTTAGCACTTACATAGTGTGTCTTAATGCCTGCTTCTTTTAAAAGTTCAAAATAGTGGATAGAAGTCTGTAAATTAGCTTTACCGATACCTTCGATTGTAAGGCCTACAGAGTTCTCGCCGGGATCAAAAACGCCGTCTTTTCCTGTACAGTCGTCTTTGAACTTCAACATAACATTGCCATTTTCAAGGCTGTAAACATCTTTTGTTTTACCTTCATAGATTTTTTTCATCTTTAAGTCGTCCCTTCTTTTAAAATTTAAAAAATCTTTTAACATAGACAATTTATCACAAACTTCGCACATTTACAATTTTTTTTTATCAGAAAATTAAAAAAATTTTTTATATGCTAATTATTGAGTTAATTATCGGCGAGTTTTTCGAGAAAAGGAGCTAAGCCATCATGATTGTTATTTGTAAAAGTAACAAAACCGGCCGCGGCTTTTGCAACGGGAATGGCATTCAACAATGCGACGGGATATGCGGCGGCCTGCAACATTGCCAAATCGTTTTCCGCATCGGCAAAAGCGTAAGAGAAGGCAGGATTTACCCCTGTGTGCTCACATATAAATTTTAAGGCTGTGCCCTTGGTGGTGCCGTAAGGCAAAATCTCTAAAAACCAATTATTGGAGAAGAAACATTGAATCCGGCCTTGGCATTTTTCTTCAATACGCTGCTGAAAGGCTTCCAGTAAGCTGTGATTGTCCAAATCAATGGCAAGTAATTTATAGCTGTCTAAACCTTCTGCGGCTATATCCGGCAGAATTTTATAATTCATTTTTACATAATCGCAATAAAAGGTAACCTGCTTATTTACGGCTTCGCTTAAAACTTCGGTCTCGGAATAAGACTGTAAGTGTACGCCCATTTCCCTGGCAATGTCTCTTACGGTTGCAATGATATCTGTGGAGAGTTTGGCGCTGTGAAGCATCTTTTTTGTTTTCCAGTCATAAATCTGGCTGCCGTTGTAGGCAGAGATTATGGGAGAGCAGTCTTCCAAACCTAAGCGCTCCACAATTTTTACAATGCTGCTGTATGCACGACCGGAAGAAATGGCAAATATATGTCCCTGCTTGACGCAGGCTTCCAAAGCCTTTCTTGTGCGGGGAGAAATGGTCTTTTCATCGTTTAAAAGGGTGCCGTCCAAGTCGAAGAGCAGTACCTTTTTCACATTCTTTTCTGCGGGAACAAAGCGGTCCAAATAGGCCTGTTTTAATTTGTCCAGCAGTTCTTCGGGTACGAAAAGTCTGCCGCGACCGTTGCCCAAATCAATGTCCTTTTTGTTGCTTCCATGAAAATCGGAGCCACCGGTAAGGAGTAAATCATATTTTGCCGCAAGGCGTTTTACATAGCGCTCCTCGGAAGGCGCATAGGTGCTGTAAACCGCTTCAATGCCCATAAGGCCGGCTTCTTTTAAGGAAGCTACCAGTTTGTCCAGGTTGGCATCCGACATGCGGTAGAGGATGGGATGGGCAAGCACAGGGATGCCGCCGGCTTGCAGAATTAAGTCTACCGCCTGCTCAGGGGTGATTTTTTCTCTGGGCACAAAGGCTTTGCAATGATCGCCTACATAGCGTTCGAAGGCTTCCTTCATGCTTTTTACATATCCCTTGTCTAAAAGATATCTTGCGTAATGGGCACGGGTTACCACTGCACCCTTAAAAGTATTCATCAAATCTTCGTAAGTGATATCTATGCCCTGTTCGGCTAAGTTTTCACACATTTTACGATTACGGTTTATTCTGGATTCCTGAAATGTTTTTAAATGAGCATGAAACTGCGGCTTATAAGGGTTAATGTATAAACCTAAAATGTGAATGTCTTTGCCGTTATATTCGGTTGACAACTCAATGCCGGGAACAATTTCAATGTCCTTGTCCTTGGCGTAAGCCATGATTTCTTCCAGACCGGCAACGGTATCGTGATCGGTTAAGGCTATGGCTTTTAAGCCCTTATAAACGGCCAAATCCACCAGTTCTTTGGTGGTAAAGGTGCCGTCGGAATGTTTGGAATGTACATGTAAGTCGATTGCCTGCATGTGTTACCTCCGTTTTTTTAATGTAGTTAAGATATTTATATTTTAACCAAATATCGATTAAAAAGATAGCATAATAAAAATTGCAGACGCCACAACGCAACATCTGCAATTTTTTATATATTAGTCTTCGCTCTTGTTTACGGAATAGATGGTACGCTTTCTTGCCATTGCATCGCTTTCCAGGTATTCGTCGTAAGTGGTAATCTTATCGATTAAGGTGCCGTTGGGAAGGATTTCCATAATACGGTTTGCGGTAGTCTGCACAAACTGGTGGTCATGGCAGGAGAAGAGTTCTACGCCGCTGAATTTCATTAAACCGTTGTTTAATGCGGTAATGGATTCCATGTCCAAGTGGTTGGTGGGTTCGTCAAGGATTAGGCAGTTTGCGCCGCTAATCATCATTTTACTTAAAAGACAACGCACCTTTTCACCACCGGAAAGGACACGGACTTTCTTAACACCGTCTTCGCCGGCAAAAAGCATTCTGCCCAAGAAACCGCGGACATAAGTAATGTCTTTTACGGGAGAGTAGCCCATTAACCAGTCTGCAATGGTTAAGTCGCAGTCAAATTCTTTGGTGTTATCCTTGGGGAAGTAAGCCTGTGATGTGGTTACACCCCATTTGTAAGTTCCTTCATCCGGTTCCATTTCGCCGGTAAGAATTTTAAACAATGTTGTTTTGGCAATTTCATTGCTACCTACAAAGGCAACCTTGTCTTCACGACCTAAAATAAAGGTAATATTGTCCAGAACTTTTTCGCCGTTAATGGTCTTGCTGATGCCTTCAACGGAAAGTACTTCGTTGCCGATTTCGCGTTCGGGGCGGAAATCAATGTAAGGGTACTTACGGCTGGAAGGTTTAATGGTATCCAACTCGATTTTTTCCAAAGCTTTCTTTCTGGAAGTTGCCTGCTTTGATTTGGAAGCGTTTGCGGAGAAGCGGGAGATAAATTCCTGCAATTCCTTGATCTTTTCTTCCTTCTTCTTGTTGGCTTCTTTCATCTGCTTAATCAACAGCTGGCTGGATTCATACCAGAAATCGTAGTTTCCGGCGTACAACTGAATTTTACCGTAGTCAATGTCGGCGGTATGTGTACATACCTTATTTAAGAAATAACGGTCGTGGGATACCACGATTACGGTATTCTCAAAGTTGATTAAGAATTCTTCCAACCATGCAATGGCATCCAAATCCAAGTGGTTGGTAGGTTCGTCCAATAAAAGGATGTCCGGATTACCGAACAGTGCCTTGGCAAGAAGGATTTTAACCTTTTCGTTACCACCCAAATCGCTCATAAGAGAGTAGTGGATATCGGTTTCGATACCAAGACCGTTTAAAAGGTTGGCAGCGTTGGATTCGGCTTCCCAACCGTCCATTTCGGCAAATTCGCCTTCCAGTTCGCTGGCACGGATACCGTCTTCGTCGGTAAAGTCTTCTTTTGCATAAATAGCCTCTTTCTCTTTCATAACTTCGTAGAGACGGGGATTACCCATAATTACCGTATCCATTACGGTATAGCTGTCATATTTAAAGTGGTCCTGCTCTAAAACGGAAAGACGCTGGCCGGGAGTAATGGTAATGTCACCTGTGGTGGTTTCCAATTCACCGGAAAGCAGTTTCAGGAAAGTAGACTTTCCTGCACCGTTGGCACCGATAAGGCCGTAGCAGTTTCCTTCGGTAAATTTAATGTTTACTTCTTCGAATAACGCTTTTTTACCAAAGCGCAATGATACATTGTTTGCACTAATCATTCTAAAAACTCCATTTCTTTCTATAAATGCTAAATTTGCGCACCATTACTTATTGTACATACTTTTATAAAAAAAGCAAGAAAGTTTCCTTATTTCTATAAAAAGAATAAGAAGATACGGGCAAAGAAAAAGAGCACCGCAAAAGGATGCTCTTAATTTTACTTATAAAGATTATACATTCTGGTCTACAACCTGATTTTTGCCGTGGCCTTTTCCGTAGTATAAACGGTTATCCGCCTGCTGAATCAGATGTTCGATACGGTCGCCTGCTTTGGCCTGAGCAACACCGAAGGTCATGGTAACGCGAATCTGCTGACCACCGTGCTCGACCTTCGAAGAGGAGATGTTAAGACGGATTCGCTCTGCGATGTTCTTGGCTGCTTCCAAATCACCCTTTATGATAATCAGGATTTCTTCACCGCCCCAACGACATACGGAGTCGCAGTCTCTTAACTGAGAGGTAATGGTGTTAGCCACCATAACAAGTACTTTGTCGCCGGCATCATGACCGTAATTGTCGTTTACCTTCTTAAAGTCATCAATATCACCGAGGATAACGCTAAACGGAGCATTGTCTCGCTGTAATTCATGCATGGACACATTCAACACCTGCATCATACTGCGTCGGTTGGGAAGCTTGGTTAAAGGGTCGCGGTTGGCAAACTGCTGCAACTGCTGATTTCGCTTCTCCAATGCGGCACTGTTGTTTTTCATCTCCCAAGTAAACAGAAGGGAGAAGATAATCATCATGACATAAACAACAATAACATTAAAAATTTCCACAAGCTGTGTTATTACGGAAGGTTCGAAAACATACAAAGGTTCATGGATAAGCTCGAACAACAGGGATGTAACGAAAGTCAACATGGAACATATGGAAAACAAGAAGGGGAATAAGGTTCTTCCTTTAAAATCCTTAATTGTGGATGCAATGTAAAAGATACCGGGCACAACTGCCAGACAGTATAAATTAAATCGCATTATGGTGCCGATACAGAACGAAGTTACCAGTACAAACACGATAATTTCCACGCAAGTAATGATGGTGGTTGCTATGTACTTTTTCTTCTTAACCAATTCCATAGTTCCCTGATAAAGGAAGAAAGAGCCTACATTGTAAAGGGTAAGCAAAATATTATTGTTAAGGGCAAAAAATACCGCAATCAACACATGTATAATGGAAATTGCCGTAATGGTATAGCTTAACTTGGTCCGGTCGGAAATATATTCGTCACCGTTTATTAAGTTTTTGACATAAGTCACCAAATTTTTAAAAAAGGTTGACATACAAATCACCTCAATTTATAGTTGAACAATATCTAATATTTATTCATATTACTAGAATAACACTTCTTTGCCAATAAGAAAAGAAATAAATTCCAAATACATGACAATTATATCATATTTATGTTGTTAAAAAAACACATTTTTTTCACTTCAAAACGCTATAAATGAGAAAATGAGAGAAAAAGGGAGCAAAAATGAGGAAAATTGAGAAAAAGAAAGATAAACTTTTCTGATACAGATTGCAAAGAGAACCGCAAAAAGATATGATAAAACTCGTGATTAGCACTCGTAAGGCGAGAGTGCTAACAGAGAACGAAAGAATTACAATTTCAGCAATATAAAAGGAGGCTTAAAACATGAAATTAGTACCTTTAGGAGACAGAGTTGTATTAAAGCAGCTTGTAGCGGAAGAAACAACCAAGTCCGGTATTGTATTACCCGGGCAGACTAAGGAAAAACCTCAGGAGGCAGAGGTTGTGGCAGTAGGCCCCGGAATCCTTCCTGACGGAAAAGAGATTAAAATGAGCGTTAAGGCAGGAGATAAGGTAATCTATACCAAATATGCCGGCACAGAAGTAAAAATGGACGGAGAAGAATTCATTCTCGTAAAGCAGTCCGATATTCTTGCAATCGTGGAATAATTTGCAATTCTTTTATAATAAGAATGGAAAATTCCTTTTTGAGAGAATGTAGAACATAATAAAAAGAAATAATTCGGAGGTTGTCAAAATGGCAAAAGAAATTAAGTATGGTGCAGAAGCACGCGGGGCTTTGGAAGCCGGAGTAAATAAACTTGCAGATACCGTAAGGGTAACATTGGGACCTAAGGGAAGAAACGTAGTATTGGATAAATCTTTCGGTGCTCCCCTGATTACCAATGATGGTGTAACCATTGCAAAGGAAATCGAATTGGAAGATTCTTTTGAAAACATGGGTGCACAGCTTGTAAAAGAAGTTGCTACCAAAACAAACGATGTAGCCGGTGACGGTACAACAACAGCAACAGTTCTTGCACAGGCAATGATTAACGAAGGAATGAAGAACCTGGCAGCAGGTGCGAACCCTATCGTATTAAGAAAGGGTATGAAGAAAGCAACCGATTGTGCAGTGGAAGCTATTGCACAGATGAGCGCAAAAGTAAACGGTAAAGAACATATCGCAAGAGTTGCTGCTATTTCAGCAGGCGACGACAGTGTTGGTAATATGGTAGCGGATGCTATGGAAAAGGTTTCAGGAGACGGTGTAATCACCATCGAAGAAAGCAAGACCATGCAGACCGAACTTGATCTCGTAGAAGGTATGCAGTTTGACCGCGGATATTTATCGGCTTACATGGCTACTGACATGGAGAAGATGGAAGCGGTTCTTGAGAATCCCTACATCCTTATTACAGATAAGAAAATCAGCAATATTCAGGAAATCCTTCCCGTGCTTGAGCAGATTGTTCAGTCCGGTGCTAAGATGCTTATTATTGCAGAAGATATTGAAGGTGAAGCTCTTACAACACTTATCGTGAATAAGTTAAGAGGTACTTTTAATGTTGTAGCGGTTAAGGCTCCCGGATATGGCGACAGAAGAAAGGCAATGTTGGAAGACATCGCTATTCTTACAGGCGGTAAGGTAATCAGCGAAGAACTTGGCCTTGACTTAAAAGAAGCAACATTGGCAGATATGGGTCGCGCAAAGTCTGTTAAGGTACAGAAAGAAAACACCATCATTGTTGACGGTGCAGGAAACCCTGCCGCAATTGCCGGAAGAGTTGGTCAGATTAAGAGACAGATTGAAGAAACTACATCAGAATTTGACAGAGAAAAGCTTCAGGAGCGTCTTGCCAAATTGGCAGGCGGTGTTGCTGTAATCCGCGTAGGTGCAGCTACCGAAACCGAAATGAAGGAAGCTAAGCTTCGTATGGAAGATGCTTTGGCAGCAACCAGAGCGGCAGTGGAAGAAGGTATTATCGCAGGCGGCGGTTCTGCATACATCCACGCTTCCAAGAAGGTATCTGCTTTGGCTGAAACCTTGGAAGGTGATGAAAAGACCGGTGCTCAGATTGTATTAAAAGCTTTGGAAGCACCTTTATACTACATTGCGGCCAATGCAGGTCTTAACGGCAGCGTAATCATTAATAAAGTATACGAATCCGAAGTTGGCGTAGGCTTTGATGCATACAAGGAAGAGTATGTGAACATGGTAGAAGCAGGTATTCTTGATCCTGTTAAGGTAACAAGAAGCGCATTACAGAATGCTACCAGCGTGGCATCTACACTTCTTACCACAGAATCCGTTGTGGCAACCATTAAGGAAGATGTTCCTGCAATGCCTGCAGGCGGCGGAATGGGAATGATGTAAAAAAGCCCCGATTTTTAAGGAAAAGTTTGACGAAAGTCTTAGAAAGTGGTATGCTAAGCAATGACGCTTGCATACCATTTTCTTTTATTTATGTAAAAATGGCAGAAAGTAAATCGTATTATATCGGAGGAGATAAAATGAAGAAATTTTTAACTGTTTTATGTGCAGTAGCAATGATGATGACACTTTGCGCATGCGGTTCAAACAATGAACTTGTAATGGCAACCAATGCGGAGTTCCCGCCTTATGAATATCATGAAGGTGATGAAATTGTAGGTATCGATGTGGAGATTGCACAGGCAATCGCAGATGAAATGGGCAGAGAACTTGTAATCGAAGATATGGCATTTGATTCTATCATTATGGCAGTATCTACCGGCAAGGCTGATATGGGTGTTGCAGGTCTTACCATCAGCGAAGACCGTTTAGAGTCGGTTAATTTCTCTACACCTTATACAACCGCAGCTCAGGTAATTATTGTAAAAGAAGGCAGTGACATTACCGGTCCCGAGGATTTGGAAGGCAGAACCGTAGGTGTTCAGCTTGGTACAACAGGCGATATCTACGCAGGTGATATTGAAGGCGCAACCGTTGAGCGTTACAACAAGGGTTACGAAGCAGTTCAGGCCCTTCTTCAGGATAAGGTTGATGCGGTTATGATTGACTCACAGCCTGCAAACGTGTTCGTTGAGCAGAACGAAGGCATCTATGTAATTGATGAAGCATTTACTTATGAAGAGTATGCAATTGCAGTCGCTAAGGACAATACAGAGCTTCTTGAAGAGATCAACGCGGCAATCGCGAAGCTTGAGGAATCGGGAGAACTTCAGGCAATCATCGACAAGTACATTGCGGCTGAATAATTTAGACGGAGAGTTACATGAATTTTATTACGGATTTTACAAATGATTTTTATTTGAATTTCATAAAAGAAGACCGTTGGAAATACATTGTAGACGGATTGGGAGTTACTTTGGAAGTAACTCTCTTCGCCGTTTTGATTGGTATTGCTTTGGGATTTATTGTGGCGATTATTCGCTCTACCCATGATAAAACCGGTAAGATGAAATTCCTTAACTGGTTATGTAATATCTACCTTACGGTAATCAGAGGTACACCGGTATTGGTGCAGTTGTTGATTATCTACTTTGTCATTTTCGGAAGTGTCCGTGTTGACAAGGTGTTGGTGGCAGTTATTGCATTCGGTATCAATTCCGGTGCCTATGTGGCAGAGATTGTGCGTGGCGGTATTATGTCCATTGATGCAGGCCAGTTTGAAGCGGGGCGAAGCCTTGGTTTTAACTATACCCAGACCATGATTCACATTATTTTGCCCCAGGCGTTGAAGAATGTACTTCCTGCCTTGGGTAATGAGTTTATTGTGCTTTTAAAAGAGACTTCCGTTGCCGGCTATATTGCATTGGAAGATTTAACAAAGGGTGCGGATATTATTCGAAGTCAGACATTTTCGCCCATGATGCCTTTATTGGCCGTGGCGGCAATTTATCTGGCGTTTGTTATGATGCTTAGCTGGTTGATTAAAGTACTGGAAAGGAGGTTGCGCAACAGTGAAAGATAAGAAAAGTGTAAATGCTGCGCTGAAAGAAGCTTGGGCGGTTTCGGGCTCACCTCTGATTCAGGTAAAAGATTTAAAGAAAAGTTTTAAGGAATTGGATGCGTTAGATGGTGTATCCGTGGATATCAACAAAGGAGATGTGGTATTTGTGGTAGGACCTTCCGGTTCCGGTAAAAGTACCTTTCTTCGTTGTTTAAATCGCTTGGAAGAACCTACGGAAGGACAGATTCTTTTTGAAGGTGTGGATATTACGGATCCGAAAACCGATATCAATCTTCATCGTCAGAAGATGGGAATGGTGTTCCAGCAGTTTAATTTATTCCCTCATATGAGTATTATGAAGAATCTCACCTTGGGACCGATGAAACTTCAGGGTAAGTCAAAGGAAGAAGCGGAAGCAGAGGCAAAAAGACTCCTTGAACGAGTGGGTCTTTCCGACAGAGCGGATGCATATCCCAACCAGTTGTCAGGCGGTCAGAAACAGCGTATTGCCATTGTTCGTGCTCTTTGCATGAAACCGGATGTAATGCTTTTCGATGAGCCTACCTCAGCCCTTGATCCCGAAATGGTCGGTGAAGTTCTTGCGGTTATGCGTGACTTGGCCGAAGAGAAGATGACCATGGTGGTTGTTACCCACGAAATGGCATTTGCCAAAGAAGTTGCCAGCCGCGTGATTTTTATGGCTGACGGTAAAATCGTGGAAGAAGCAGCTCCGGATGAGTTCTTTGAACATCCCAAGACCGAGAGATTGCAGAATTTCCTGGCAAAGGTATTGTAAAATAAGCAGAAGATAAAGGAAGTTATTATAAAATTTTGACAAACGGATAGGTACCCTCTTTGCTGAATGTTTCGGTAAAGAGGGTTTTGTATTATGTTTTGCGAGATTTCAGTGCGGTAATTGTAGGCGTGTCTATACCGTTTGTCGCATATTTTCAACCGCACATCTCATTTTACAATCACAATAAATGAAATGTGTTAGAATGTAGGAGCATAAAAGTGATTCTGCGTTTTGTTTTGCAATAACAGGAAAGCAGATGCTTTTTATGTCAATAAAACAATAGCTTCGAGCGATGAAAAGGAGACTGAAATATGTTAAAGAGAATTTTAGTAACTTCATTGTGTCTTATTACAATTATGGCATGCATGACAGGTTGTAATAACGAAACAACAACGGGTACCAATGAAGGGGTAATTGAAGAAAGCACGGATGTTGCAGAAAACGAAACCGAAAATATGGATGATGAGAATGAAATAAAATCAACATCTTTCTATTTTAGCAGTGATTTACTTTCAACCGATGCAATTGTTGCGAACAGACCGGAAAAAGTATTGAATACGGAAATAACTTTACCCATTTCAAAGGATTTCAGTGATTTTAATGATTATCAGGTAAAAGAATTTCTGAATAAAGACTTCGAACAGTGCACTTGGGAAGATATTTATGTGAATAATCATCCTGTATCAAAACTTGTATTTGGGGATAAATACGGTGTAGACGCATCTGTTGGTTTTGAACTTCATGCGCCGGATACCGCAGATGTTCATAATGCTGATAAACATATTGCATTGTTAACATTTGATTTTCCGGTCAGAGAAATAGATACAGGAACTTTAACTTCGAATGCGGAATATATAGATAACAGTGTTTTTCGACTTGTATTTGTTGATAATTCTGTGGTGGGAAATGACGAAGAATGTGTGAGCGGCATTGCATTAACCGAAATTATTGATTATTACGGAAAGCCTAACTATATCAATTTCAATTATGATGAAGAAACTTTAAAGGAAAAAATCAGTAATTTTACAGATGAAGATTATGTTATTGAAGATAAATACATTGAATTTTATTATACATTGGGCTGGATATATGAAGATTGTTATATGGAAGTTAATGTATTGGAAAGACAGTACGGGGAGAAAATGAATGTGGATGTGCCCTACCAAATCATGGTAGATTCCATAGCGTTTGTGAGCTATGATGAGGCAACGGTAGAGGCTGCCAATACATTAAATAAGAGAGATTTATTTATAAAAATATACGATGAAGTTGTAAATAACTAAAAAGATTAATGTCCTTTTTATAAAAATTTATAAAAAAGTCATTGACAACAAAAAATGAAAGTGGTATTTTATGTTTTGTAAAAGGCAACGACGAAGAAGACCCGGAAGTGCTGATTTTCAGAGAGTCATCGGTTGGTGTGAGATGACAGTCAAGTGTCCAAGTGGTTATCCCTTCTGAGCCGGAATCCCGAAAGCGTAACCGTAAGTAGACGATTCCCGTGATGTCGCGTTAAGACAAAAGACTTGATGGAGTCTGCGAGAGGTGTTATGAACACAATTTGAGTGGTACCGCGGGTAGAATATTACTCGTCTCAAAGGAAGCTTTGAGGCGAGTTTTTTGTATTTGCAAGCAAATTCTTATTCTAAACATGATTGCTACTCAAACATGCAGACCATTTATTTTAATTAAATGGAGGACAAAAAAATGACACAAAACCCTAACATGTTGGAAGACAAAATTCAGGAGGTCGGAAGACGAATTCAGGCATTGCGCGAAGACATGAACTTAAGCGCAGCAGAATTGGCGGAGAAAATCGGTTTAAGCGAAGAGGAGTACCTTCAGTACGAATCCGGACAGAAGGATTTCAGCTTTACTTTTATTTACAAAATCGCTCATGTCTGCGGCGTGGAAATGACTGAAATTATGGAAGGTGAAAGCCCCAGTCTTACCGAGTATACCGTAACCCGTAAGGGTGAAGAAATGCCTATCGTAAGAAGAGAAGGCTTTGTATACAACCGACTTGCTGCAAAATTCAAGAATAAATTGGCAGAACCCTTTTATGTAAAGATTCCTTATTCGGAGGAAGCATTGAATCCTCCTTACAGTTTCTCTACACATACCGGCCAGGAAATGGATATCGTTATCAAAGGTAGCCTTAAAATGATGATCGGTGAGCGTACCGAGATTCTTCACGAAGGTGACTGTATCTACTATGACAGTTCCACACCTCATAACGAAATCGCTCTCGGCGGCGAAGATTGTGAAATCTACGCAATCGTTATGAATCCCGAAGAAGGCGGCGTGGCTGAGTATAAGGAGAAGGTAAAAACTTTCACTACCACCAATGTGGATTTGGCGAAGTTAAAAGCTCCCGTATACGAGAAATATGTTGAAACAACCGTAGATGAAAAAGGTGTTGTTAACTCTGTTAAATTTAAAAATGACGATACTTTTAACTTTGCATTCGATGTTGTGGATGAAATGGCAAGAAAAGCACCCAGCAAGACAGCCATGATTCATGTAACCAACGATAAAAAGAGCAGAAGATTTACTTTTGCGGATTTAAGCCGTTACTCTGCACAGACTGCAAACTACTTTGCGGATATGGGAATCAAAAAGGGTGACCGCGTAATGCTTGTTTTGAAGAGACATTATCAGTTCTGGTTCTCAATCCTTGCATTACATAAGCTTGGAGCAATCGTTATTCCTGCAACCAACCAGTTAAAAGATCACGATTTTGAATATCGTTTCAATGCGGCAGGCATAAGTGCAATCGTATGTACCGGTGACGGAGATGTGGCGGAAGAGGTTGAAAAGTCTCTTGCGAAGTCACCTACCATCAAGACTAAGATTATCTGTGGCCGTTCTAAGGAAGGTTGGGATAATTTTGATGAAAGTCTTCCTAAGTACGATACTGTATTTGAAAGACCTGCAGATGCTGCTTGTGGTACAGATACCATGTTAATGCTCTTTACATCGGGAACAACAGGATATCCCAGAATTGCAGCGCACAATCACAAGTATCCTTTGGGACATTTCTTAACTGCTAAGTATTGGCACAATGTAGATCCCAACGGTTTACACTTTACCATTTCCGATACCGGTTGGGGTAAGGCTCTTTGGGGTAAATTATACGGACAGTGGTTGTGTGAAGCGGCTACTTTTGTATATGACTTCGATCGTTTTGATGCAAACGATATTTTACCTATGTTTGCGGAATATAAGATAACAACTTTCTGCGCACCTACTACCATGTATCGTTTCTTCATCAAAGAAGACTTAAAGAACTATGATTTAAGCTCTATAAAATATGCAACCGTTGCAGGTGAGGCTATGAACCCTGAGGTTTATAACCAGTTCTTAAAAGCAACCGGTATCCGTATTATGGAAGGTTTCGGCCAGACCGAAACTACACTTACCATTGCAAACTTTGTAGGTGAAAATAACAAAATCGGTTCCATGGGTAAACCCAGTCCTCTTTATGATGTGGATATTCAGCTTGCAGACGGTAAGCCTGCCGGCGTAGGTGAAGTCGGTGAAATCGTAATCCGTACGGAAGAAGCAGTGCCCAACGGTCTTTACGAAGGTTATTATCTTGATGAAGAAAAGACCAAAGAAGCATGGCATGACGGATATTATCATACCGGTGATACCGCATGGAAAGATGAGGATGGTTTCTTCTGGTATGTAGGCCGTGTGGATGACTTAATCAAGTCTTCCGGTTATCGTATCGGACCCTTCGAAATCGAAAGTGTTATCATGGAATTACCTTATGTTCTTGAGTGTGCTGTTGTTGCTGCACCCGATGAAATCAGAGGTCAGGTTGTAAAAGCCAATATCGTTCTTACCAAGGGAACACAGCCTTCCGATGAATTAAAGAAGGAAATCCAGGTATATGTTAAGAATCGTACAGCACCTTACAAATACCCCAGAATCGTAGAATTCATGGAAGAATTGCCTAAGACAATCAGTGGTAAGGTACGCCGTGTGGAATTAAGAAATAAATAAGAAAAATGATAAGCAGGTTCTGCAAGTTTTGCGGAACCTGTTTTTATTTGAAGCGGATATAAAAGTAAAAACTGTGCTGTTTTTATAAAAACTTTAGTAAATTAAGGCAACATGTTGTGATTAGATACTTTTATAACGGCACAATTTGTGGTATACTTTACATTGGTAGCTTTTTTTAAAACAATGTATATATGGTTTGATTTGTTACAAAAAGGGAGGGGTTTTATGGGATTAAATTTTAGAAAAAGTATATCTTTAGGAAAAGGTATTAAATTAAATTTAAATAAAAAGAGTGCCGGTTTAAGCTTCGGTGTAAAAGGTGCAAGGTACTCCATCAATACCAACGGTGACAGAAGAGCAACTATCGGTATTCCGGGTACCGGAATTTCCTATACCAAGACATTTGGCAACAAGAACAATAAGAAGAACGACAGAGCCAAGAAAAAAGAATTGGAGAAAAATCAGGAAATCGTGCAGGATTACCAAGAGCAGGTGGATGAAGTAATCGGAATTCACAGAACCGGAGTGGATGCTATTGACTGGAATCGCGTGGAAACCATTCCTCGTAAGCTTGCAAAATTACAAGAGAGGGTTTTGCAGGGAGATATTGATGCATATTATGAAGTAATCGAACAGGCACAGCCTTTTGATGAGTTGGTTGATTTCGGTAGTGAGTTTGAAATCGGAACGGAAGACCCTGCTTGCATAGTGGCGGAATTTAATATTAAGGAAGAGAATGTAATTCCCGATACCATGGTCACATTGACTTCTACCGGAAAAGTATCCGAGAAGCAGATGACCAAGACGGCCTATTATGAAATGCTTCAGGATTATGTGTGCAGCGTTATGATTCGTATGGCAAGAGATTTATTTGCGTTGCTTCCTGTTGATAAGGTAATTGTTCATGCGGTGGATGATGCCGTGAATACAGCTACCGGAAACAAAGAAGAAGTTACATATGTATCTGTTATATTTGACAGAGAAACTTTTAATAAGATTAATTTGGATGCAATCGATCCGTCCGATTCACTCAGTAACTTTGAATACAACATGAAATTCGGAAAAACTACAGGTTTTAAACCGGTGGTTCAGTTGACGAATTGGTAAAAATAGGAATATATTTTATTGTAAGAGAAATCCTAATAAGATACAGCACGGAATAAGCATAATGTAGTATCCGACTGGAAAAATTACCGAAAGGGAATCTGCATATGGAAGTAGAAGACAAAAAAAGCACAATTCAAAATGAATTTATCATTGATGACGGGCGCATTGAGTCGTTAGAGGAGTTTTTGACACCGGAACAGCTCTATAATGACCTTATTGTTCGTGTGGGCAAATATCATCCCTCGGATGATTTTAGCCTAATTGAAAAGGCTTATAATGTTGCCTATGAAGCACACAAGGAGCAGAAGCGTAAGTCCGGAGAGCCTTACATTATTCATCCTCTTTATGTGGCAATTATCCTTGCGGATTTGGAGATGGATAAGGAGACCATTGCAGCAGGTATTCTTCATGATGTAGTGGAAGATACCATTATGACTTATGAAGAATTGAAGGATATGTTCGGCGAGGATGTTGCCAATTTGGTTGATGGCGTAACGAAATTGGGACGCTTGGAATTTGCCGGTGGCGATAAGTTGGAAGAACAGGCGGAGAATTTGCGTAAGATGTTCCTTGCCATGGCAAAGGATATTCGTGTCATTATGATTAAGCTGGCTGACCGTCTTCACAATATGCGTACCTTAAAGCATATGAGACCGGAGAAGCAGCAGGAGAAAGCCCGTGAAACGCT
Source organism: Lachnospiraceae bacterium (assembly GCA_017624855.1). Taxonomy (GTDB): domain Bacteria; phylum Bacillota; class Clostridia; order Lachnospirales; family Lachnospiraceae; genus UBA3766. Next base: position 163,606 of record JAGAMF010000002.1, on the reverse strand, counting down.
GGATATTTATGCACCTATTGCACAGCGTCTCGGTATTTCCAAGATTAAGGTAGAGTTGGATGACTTGTCATTGAAATACCTTGAACCGGAAGTATATTATGACTTGGTAGATAAAATTGCGGTTAAAAAGGCCGAACGCGAGAAATATGTGCAGAGTATCGTAGAAGAAGTCGGTTCTCACATTCGTGCGGCGGGCATTGATGCACAGATTGACGGTCGCGTGAAGCACTTTTTCAGTATATATAAAAAGATGAAGAATCAGGGTAAAACCCTTGACCAAATTTATGATTTATTTGCTGTGCGTATTATTGTAGAAGATGTAAAGACCTGTTATGCGGCTTTGGGGGTGATTCATTCGATTTATAAGCCGATTACAGCACGTTTTAAGGATTATATTGCTACTCCTAAGGATAATATGTATCAGTCCCTGCACACAACATTGATGGATCCGAAAAACTCGGATGCAAGACCTTTTGAAATACAGATTAGAACTTACGAAATGCACAAAACTGCTGAATACGGTATTGCTGCGCATTGGAAGTACAAAGAAATGTCTGATGGCAAGAAGGTTAATTCCGGCGAAGAAGAAAAGTTATCATGGCTTCGTCAGATTCTTGAGTGGCAGAAAGAGACCGATAACAAAGAATTCATGAACCTGTTAAAGAGTGACTTGGATTTATTCTCGGATGATGTGTATTGCTTTACTCCTACGGGAGAGGTAAAACGTCTGCCTATGGGCTCCAACACCATTGATTTTGCTTATGCCATTCACAGTGCCGTAGGTAATCGTATGGTTGGCGCTAAGGTCAATGATAAATTGGTTTCCATGGAGTATGAGATTAAAAACGGTGATATTATCCAGATTATTACCTCCAACAATTCCAAGGGACCCAGCAGGGATTGGTTGAATAAGGTAAAAAGTACCGTTGCCAAGAATAAAATCAATCAGTGGTTTAAGACTGAGTTCAAGGATGAGAATATTGCCAAAGGCCGTGAAATGCTTTTGGGATATTGTAAAGGAAGAACGATCAATTACCCCGACATATCGAAACCTGTATACAAAGAAGTGGTTTTAAAGAAATTTGGCTTTGGTGATTGGGATGCCCTGTTGGCGGCTATCGGTCACGGTGCCTTAAAAGAAGGCCAGATTATCAATAAGTTATGTGAGTTGTACGAAAACGACCATAAAAAAGAAATTACCAACGAGCAGGTTCTGGAAGAAGTTCGAGAAATTGCGGAAAAGAAAATCACGAAAAAAGCACAGAATGGTGTTATTGTGGAAGGTATGGAAGGAGTTGCAACCCGTATGAGCAAGTGTTGCAGTCCGATTCCCGGTGATGATATCGTTGGTTTTGTTACCAGAGGGCGAGGCGTTTCGATTCATCGTGTGGATTGTGTGAATCTCCTTAATATGCCGGAATCCGAGAAAGAGCGTATCATGAGTGTTCGTTGGCTGCATGATAGCTTGGATAAGGGAGAAAATACAAAATATCCTGCTGAGATTACCATTTACGCATATAACAGAAACGGTTTATTGGCAGATATTACCGGAGCATTGACGGAGAAAGGTATTGATATCAACGCCTTAAATACACAAATTAACAAGCAGGGATTGACCACAATTTTAATTTCTTTCGAAATCGCAGGAAAAAATGAATTGGAGCGTATCCTTACCAAAATTATGACCATTGAAAATGTGGTGGATGTTGCAAGGAAGAGTAACTAATGAGCAAATTGATTGTAGAACATATGGTTTTAGGAAGATTGGAGAATAATTGTTATTATCTCCATAAGGAAGGAGAAACAGAGGCAATTATGGTGGACCCTTCCACCAAAGCCAATGTGATTTATGATACTTTAAAAGAAAAGGGATTAACCTTAAAAGCAATTCTGATTACCCACGGTCATTTCGACCATTTTATGGCGGTAAATGAGTTAAAAGAAATGTTTGAAGGTGTTACCGTATATGCAGGTGCCAAAGAATCTGTGTTATTGGAAGACCCTTCCATGAATCACTCAATTTTAATCGGTAAGCCCTATGTGGTAAAAACAGATGTGCCGGTAAAAGATGGGGATGAAATCACAGTGGGCTCCATGAAATGTAAGGTAATTGAAACTCCGGGCCATTCCGTAGGCGGTGTGTGCTATTACTTTGAAGAAGATGATGTATTAATCAGTGGAGATACATTGTTTTTTGAATCAGTGGGCAGAACCGATTTTCCTACCGGAAATGCGGGAGAATTGCGCATGTCCATTACAGAGAAGTTATATAAACTTCCTGACAATACAAGCGTGTATCCGGGACACGGTGATGCGACAAGCATCGGTCATGAAAAGGTTTACAACCCTTTTTGCTGCATCGTGTAATATTTTAAGAGGAAGGAGAAGGGATTATGTGAAATAATCCCTTTTTTGATAAAAATGATAAAAATAGTATGTAAAAAACCTGATTATGAATATGATGTACATTCCCTGGTGAAAGCCTTTTATCCGGCAGAAGAATTGGAATTTGTGCGGGAAAGTGAAACAGACACAGAAGAAACAGAATGTAAGGAGTCGCTCGAAGGCAAAGTAAATCCTTGGGATATTTGGATTGAGTCGGTAAATAACGAACTTATTTTAAAATGTTTTGATGATGAGGTATGTACAGAAGATAAAATCAGTCTTGTAGGGGATAAATCAGAAGTTAAAAATAGATTTAAGATTTGCTTGTATAAGCGTCTTTCTGCGATTACGGGAAAAGAATTGCCCTGGGGCAACTTAACCGGTATCCGACCTACAAAACTTGCCATGATGATGTTGGAGCAGGAGAAGTCTGACGATGAAATCAAGGTTTTTTTACAGGAAACGCATCTGGTTAGCGATGAAAAGTGTGAGTTGGGCATTGGAATTGCCAAACGCGAAAAAGCAATTTTAGATCGATTGGATTGTAAAAGAGGTTACAGCCTCTACATAGGAATTCCTTTTTGTCCCACGACCTGCCTGTATTGTTCTTTTACATCGAATCCGATTTTTAAGTGGAAGAATCGTATGCAGGAATATATCGATGCCATGAAAAAGGAGTTGGATTTCTGGAGCGAAGCATATAAAGACAGACCTTTAAATACCATATATATCGGTGGCGGTACGCCCACATCCTTGTCAGCAGAACAACTGGACGAGTTGATTTCATATGTAAAATGTAAATTTAACTTTTCGCATTTGCTGGAATTTACCGCGGAAGCAGGGCGGCCTGACAGCATCACAAGAGAAAAACTGGAAGTTTTGCATAAGCATGGGATTGGTAGAATCTCCGTAAATCCTCAGACTATGAATCAGGAGACTTTGGACTTGATTGGCAGGTGTCACAGCATTGAGCAGACAAAGGAAGCTTATGCGTTGGCCCGTGAAGTGGGATTTGAGAATATCAATATGGATATTATTCTCGGCCTTCCCGGCGAAGATGCAGATATGGTTGCAAAAACTTTGGAAGAGATAAAAGCTATGAATCCGGACAGTTTAACTGCTCACTCATTGGCGATTAAGCGCGCTTCCAAATTGGGTGAGTGGATTGAAAAGAACGGTCGCGAAGCCTTAAACGATACCGGTGATATGATGGATTTGACTTTATCCTGTGCGAAATCGTTGGATATGGAGCCCTATTATCTCTATCGGCAGAAAAATATGGCAGGCAATTTAGAAAATGTGGGTTTTGCCAAGGAAGGTAAAGACGGCATCTACAATGTGCTGATCATGGAAGAGAAGCAGACCATTGCGGCAGTTGGTGCCGGCAGTATTACGAAGCTTGTGTTACCTGACAATCGTATTGAGCGTTCCGATAATGTCAAGGATGTGGAGCAGTATCTTGCACGTATTGATGAAATGGTGGAGAGAAGGAAGAAATTATTGGAGCTTGAGAGAGAGGTGTAGGTGTATGAGCAAGTTTGGAGAGAAAAATCAATGAACGAAAGACCGGATTTGAACAAAGAATTGGATAGCAAAACCTTTCGAAGTTTTTATTATCTAAAGGAAGAATTGGTTGTTTTTTGTAGAGAAAACAATTTGCCTGTTTCGGGTGGAAAATTGGAACTTGCTGAACGGATTGCCTATTTTCTTGATACCGGCAAAGTATTAGAAACTTCTTCCCAAAGGAGAGCAACCACTTCCGGTATTGGTTCAATTACAGAAGATACAAAAATAGAACCCAATATAGTATGTTCCGAAAAGCATAGAGCATTTTTTGCGGAGAAAATCGGAAAATCCTTTTCTTTTAATGTTTTATTTCAGAAATGGCTTAAAAGCAATGCCGGCAAGACTTATGGCGAGGCAATAGATGCATATTATCAGATTTTAGAAGAAAAGAAAAAAGGTAAAACAACGATAGATAAGCAATTTGAGTATAATACTTACATTCGTGATTTCTTTGAGGATAATCAGGGAAAAAGTTTGGATGAGGCTATCGTCTGTTGGAAATATAAAAAGAGTATGCAGGGACATAATTGCTATGAAAAAGCAGATCTTGTTGCGTTGGAGAAGTAGCGGAAGGGAAAGTTTTACAGGAGTACCAATATGAGAAGAAAAGACCGGGAAATTACCGATAAAAAAGTAATCGAAGATTTTATTAAAAAAGAGCAGATTTTACGAATTGCTTTTTATGATGAAGGCGATATCTATATTGTGCCTGTAAATTATGGATATTCATACGACGAGAACTATACATTTTATTTCCATGGTGCAAAGGCGGGACGCAAATACGAACTTGCGAAAAAGATGCCGAACGTGGGATTTGAGATTGACGGCAATTATTCGCTGATCGAAGGGCAGGAGGCATGTGATTATTCTGCGACTTTTCAAAGCGTAACCGGCACCGGAATTCTTTCGTTGGTAGAAGATAGTGCAGAAAAGATTATAGGGCTTAATGCAATTATGAAGCAAACAACATCTAAAAATGACTGGCATTACAGCAATGAAATGTTAGAGGCGGTTGCGGTTTTTAAGTTGGATGTTGATAAGTTATCGTGTAAGGCGAAGTAGCTTTAGACATGGGGTGGAAAATGAAGGTACATATTTCGGTAATAATACCGGCGCATAATGAAGAAAAGTACATAGCAAGATGTATAAAATCAATAAGAAAATCTGCAAAGCAGTTTCGTGGGAAGACAGAGATTATTGTTGTGTGCAACAGATGTACCGACAAAACGGCTGAAATTGCCCAAAATAACGGTGCAAAGGTTATTTTTAATGAGGACAGATGTATTGCAAAGGTTCGGAATGACGGAATTGCGGCTGCTTCCGGCAAGATAATCGTTACGATAGATGCGGATAATCGAATGACGAAAGGCACATTATCGGAAGTGTATAAACTTCTTAGAACCGGGAAATACATTGGCGGAGGTGCACCGATACGTTTTGAAAGATATTCATTTCCGCTATGGTGTAATGATATTCTATGCAGGATATCATTTGGATTAACAGGATTATATAGCGGTATTTTCTGGGCAAAAAAAGATAGTTTTGATGCAATTGGTGGTTTTGTGGAACAAAAAGCCATGGAAGATGTGGCCACTGCAAAACTGCTGAAGAAATATGGAAAAAATCAGGGTAAAAAATATACTACGCTTCGAAGCAATTATTTGATTAATTCAACGAGAAAATATGATGATTTGGGGGATTGGTTATATTTTAAATTAGTGTTCCAAAATATTGGCATGTTTTTAAAAGCTGCAATGGGCGACAAATCCGGGATGGATAAGTTGTTGGATGAGATGTTTTATGAATACAATGACTGATTTTCGAGAAGGATATTAAGTTGTTACGAGAACGGGGAAAATAATATGTCAGATAAAAAAGCATTACTTGTAATTGATATGCAGAATGATTACCTGTGGGATAAAAGAAAGTCTATGTTTTCTTATGATGCGGATAAACTTGTCAATAGTGTAAACAAAGCTATAGATTCGTATAAAGAAAAAGGATACGATGTTATATACATTAAGCATGTTTTATCTAAGCTTTTATGGGGTGTCGGTTTTTCAATTATAGGGACGGAAGGAGCCGAGTTATATAGCGGATTGAATATTGTTTCTGATTTGTGTTTTGAGAAGAGTCACTCTGATACATATACTGCAAAATCATTTCGAGAACATATGGAAATGCAGGGATATAAAGAAGTTGTTCTTTGCGGGCTTGATGAATGTGGTTGTGTGGGTGCTACTGCAAAGGGTGCCGTTGCGACAGGTGTTAAAGTTACTATGCTGGAGGACTGTATAGGAAGGAGATTTCCTGAGAAGAAAGTTCGAAAAATGAGAGAACAGCTGAAGGAGATAGGAGTGGAGTATATTTAGATTATGAATGATGATTTTGTAATAAATTATAACAAAGGATTGTACACATTGGTGTGGCAGTCCTTTTTTCGTGATATATATTGACAAATTGGTAAAAATGGCCTATTCTGACTAAAAAGATAAAAATAGTCAAAAAGGAGCAGGAAATGCCTAAGATATATTCTGAAGAAGAAAAAAAGCAGATTATTCAAAGGTTAAAAGCGGAAGCCAATATCCTTATGCAGGAGAAGGGCGTGAAGAAAACCACTGTGGATGAACTGGTAAAAAGAGTAGGAATCCCCAAAGGGACATTTTATCTGTTTTATCCCAGTAAAGAGTTATTGCTTTTTGATGTGGCGCAAGACTTTCACGAACAGATTGACGAGCATATGACAACCGGTGCTTATAAGATTATGCAAGATAAGAATATGTCTATGGATTCACTGGATTTTTCAAATTGTGTGGAAGAAGTTACGGATTTGATTTTTGGAGCCATGGAGATTACTTATAATTCTTGTTTGAAAGTTCTTCTTGAACCGGAGTCTATGGCTTTGGTTTTATCGAAACTTCCTGATGATGTTCTTGCAAAGCATAGAGAAGATGACGGTGATATAGGTGCAGGAATTTTTAAGGAACTTGCTGTGAAAAGGAATCTAAATGTGCAGGCTTTGTCGGGTACTTTTATGATGATTATTCTGGGTGGAATGTACAAGAGAGAAATTGGCGAAGAAAACTGGAAGGACAGTATGCGCATTGCAATTAAGGGAATTGTTTTGCAGTTAGTAGGGTAAGATTTCGCCAAATGGCATAAAGGAGATGAAATATATGGCAGAGATTTTTACAGATAAAAAAGTGAAGGAAATAAAGAAAATATACCTATGGGAACCGTGGTTCTTTCTGTTTTTCGGATTATTTCATTTACATAGAATATGGGCATTGTTCGATAGAGAATCCTATGCATCATTTTGGATGGGGATCATGGAGAATAAAGGTGTTGTGTATTTTCTGATTATGGGAATACTCGCCGGTTTGTGTGTTTTGGGAATTATTACATTTATCAAAAATCGCAAAAGTAATTATTGGTGGCGATGGATATACATATTCGGCGGTAGCTATGTATTGTTTGATTTGTTTGCAATTGCAATCGGAATGGAGTTTTGGAGCAGACTACTTGAAATGATGTTTGATACAAATTCACCGTATTGGAATATTATTTGGATATTCTTTATTGTTCTTGGTGGATGTGTGTTTATTTTAGGTATTGGATTGCTTAGGAGATTGAAAGGGAAGTAGATTTTATATGATTACAATAAAAAAAGCAGAGAAAAAAGATTTAAAAGAGATACTGGCATTACAATATCTGGCTTACCAAAGTGAAGCGAAACTCTTTGGGAGTATGGACATTCCGCCTTTAAAGCAGACCATTGAAGAAGTCTTTGATGAATATGAAAAAGGAACTGTTTTAAAATCAGTAGATGGAGCAGGAACTATTATAGGTTCTGTGAGAGCATACCGAGAGAACGAAACGGTTTATATCGGTAAATTGATGGTTCACCCCAGTATGCAGAATCAGGGCCTTGGCACAAAACTTCTTTTGGCAATGGAGCAGGAATATCCGAATCAAAGATATGAGTTATTTACCAGCACCAAAAGTATTAGTAATATAAGATTATATGAGAAATTAGGGTATAAAAAATATAAGGAAGAGGCAGTATCTGAAGAACTTCAATTTGTATATTTGGAAAAAATTTAAGGGAAAAATTTGAATTTTTGGAGGTGTTATTTATGAAGATTGAATATAGAAAAGCGGATATTGCAGATGCAGAATTGCTAATAAATATATATAATTCTGCATTTTATAGTGATTATATTAAATATGGTGAATGTCCTGCGTACGGACAGACGAAAGAAATGATGAAGAAATCCATAATAAATTATCCCAAGTTTATTATTGTATTCAATAACAAACCAGTTGGTTGTGTTTCTTGTAAAAAGGTAGAAGTGGGAGTATATGAAGTTGGCTGTTTGTGTGTTGTTCCAGAGTTTCAAGGAAAAGGAATAGGAACACAAGCAATAAAATTTATAACATCACACTACGAGGATTGGGATAAATTTACTTTAATCACACCCATAGACAAAAAGGAAAATGTTAAGTTTTATACAGAAAAATGTGGATTTGATATAGTGTCTATGGAGATGGATGGAAATGTTAAAGTAGCACGATTTGTTTTAGAAAAATAAATTTCAGGTTTTACGAGTATTCGTCATGCCGACACTCGCAAGCTGATGAATGTTCGTTGTCGCGGCGTTGGCTGAATTGAAAAGAAGTAGCCGGTTTTATGAGTATCACACAAATTTTTTATAATTGTTTGCAACCAAAAGTAGCAAAAATGCTACCGCAAGTTGAGTGTAAATCAGCCTGACTTCTGCTATTCTTTATTTTGGAGGTGGATATTATGATATTTTCCGAAAAATTATATTTATTAAGAAAAAATAAAGGATATACGCAGGAAGAATTGGCAGAAAAGCTTTGCGTATCGCGGCAGGCAATTGCAAAGTGGGAATCAGGACAGTCTTTTCCCGATATTGCCAATTTGATTCAAATCAGTGATTTGATGAATGTTACGGTTGACTATTTGGTAAGAGACCAAGAATGCAGCAGAAAGCCGATAGAAACGACTGTGGGAGACATGGATAAAATTATTCAATTTCGCCTGAAAGCCAATGTTAATACCTATGCAGCTTTTATGAATGAGACGGATTCTACCAGATACGATTCTCACGATTATAAGTATGAAGAAGGCGAATTTACTTATCACGATACTTATCTTGGTGGAGAACAGTTTGCCGGCGAAGAAGGTATATGGAAAAACGGTACTGCCGTATATGCAATGAATTATTTGGGCAGGGTGTTAGGTGATAATTTTAGCGGGGATTTCTTGAAAGAAGCTCTTCGTATGGCAACAGCGGAATATCCTTACAGAGGACCGGAGTTTTACCAGTCAGGAGAATATATTTATAAGAATAAAGTGACAGGAGATTTTGTTTGGTTTCAAGGTTATGAAGAAATATACTGTAGAAGCATAAAAGTTTACGAGTGTTACTTTCATGGAGGTTTGATGAAATAACTGATAAAGGTACAAATTTCAGTCTTGTGGAGAGATTGAAAGCAGGTACAAATTTGAATTCTCACTTGAGGTATTTTTAGGGAATTAATAACTGTTATATCTTGTTATAGAAATCTCGGCAAACCCTTGAAAACACTAAAGTTTTCGTGGGTGTCCTCTCCGTCACATCTTGTATCGTGTTATATCGTTCTACCCTTGTTTACAAACCCTCATAAGGGAAAAAACAAGGGAAAGAAAATCTAGTAACAACTTATAACAAATTATAAAAATGGCAGTTGGGACTAGATGGAATGCTTATAATACATTTCCAAGAAAGGACTGATAAAATGAAATTGATATATGCAGACTATAACCCTCAAACGAACAGTATTGATGTAACCACATTTGAAAATTATATATTACGGATTGACTGTAATAAGGCTGAGGATGGATTAAGAACCACTCCTTGTTCACATAATTCGCTGAATGCTTTGGCGATAGATGAGCCGCTTGAGTATGCTCGACTTGCTTTAGACGGCGAAATGCAAGCGTGGGTGGATGCGATTGATAGTTTGGAAGTATGGTAATTTTTGATAAATGCTGGTGGATTATCCAGACTTGGTGTGGTAAGATAAAAAAAGATAAAAGAAAAACTCGAATTTTACGCAGATTATTTTGTAATAGAAATGGAGAAATCAAGAATGAAGAAGATGAAAAAATGGATTGAAGAAAATATCGTTGCGATAATAATTGTTATTACTTTTATTCCAATATTTATATTAACGCAAAGTAATAGTAAAGCAGTGAACTATATAGGAACAACTTCTATCGAGTATCTGAATAATGAATTTTACAGATGGATAACATGCATTTTTTATCATTATAATTTTATACATATTTTTTTCAATTCGCTTGCGCTAATATGTGTAGGCTCATTATTGAGTCCGTTTATTGGTAAATGGAAAACTCTGTTAATATTTATAATTGGTGGAGCTGTTGCAGAAATTCCATTCTCTCTCATTGTTCACTATGGTGAAGTAAATTATGGGGGTGGTTCATCAGGCGGAATATATGCATTGATAGCGGCATTTCTGGTATGCTATCTGCGTTTCCCAGATATGTTTGATTTGAAAAAGTTTAGATTTGATTTACTAGTGGTTTTAATCTTTTTTGTTTTTGCTAATGATAATCAAAGTTCTTTTTTGACACATGTTTTTGGTTTTACTGTTGGGATTGTGATTACAACATTGATGATTGTATTGAATATCATAAAAAAAGCCAGTAAACAATAATTGTATTGTAGAAATACTTGTAAGACACTAGAAAATTTCAGTTCTACGCATACTATGTATTTAAAAATAGCCTTATCCATTGTGTGTATGGATAGGGCTATTTTGTGGTTAAGGGGCGATTATCTCGCCCCTTTATCTCTGCTTCGGTAAGGTTGGTTGGCATATTGTCTGTCAACTTTTTCTTTATACCGCTGTATCTTTCCGTGCATGGTTTCGGCTTTTGGAGTGGCTTTCTCTCCGTAGGCTTCTTCCCACTTGGCACATTCTATCTGATATGCGTCTGTGGCACGCTTTGCGGTATAGAAGGCTGTGTAGAAATCCTGTACCGTTGCAAATCCATGCTGTCTGACGATACCGGACAATCCGGCTTTGAGGGTTCGGATTTCCTCGTTTTTGGTGGCAATCCTGCTTTCAAGCTCCTTTTTCTTGGTAAGCCTTGCAAGTCCCTTTAAATCGCTTAATTCAATTTCCAGTTGACTCCGTTCACGTTCTGCTTCAAAGATAAGATGATTTTGTTTATCAAGCGTAATCTTGATTTTTAGAAGCATTGGGAAGGCGGCTGCTTCCGGTGGCATAACCGGTCTTGGAGGTATCTGTGGCTTGGGAGGTTCTGTAACCTCTGTTTCAAGTACAGTTTCGGTAATTGTGGTCACTGGTGGCTCAGGCTCGGTCAATTCTTCTGCAGCCGGAGCGGTAACAACACTTGCTTTGTCCTCTGCTTTTGTAACAGCCTTGCTACCATATTCTTTTTCAAGAGCTTCGTAGAACAGCTTGTTTTTCAGTTCCCTTGCGGCGGTCAGTACATCGTGGATCAGAAGTGCCAGTCGGTTGGTTGCTCCTCGTATGATATTGGCAAGCAGTTCCGGACAGTTGCCCCATGCTTTGATGGAATTACGGATACGGTCTGTGATAAATTCTTTCTTTATCTGCCGTATTTCATCCTCCGGCACTTGGCTGACTAAGGCTCGGTCTACTTCGTGATTCCACATCATACGCACCTCATTATTTTCCTTTATCTGTTCCGCTTTGGGATTATTCTTACCGATTTTCTTGGTGGCAAGATACAATCCGTTTTTATCGAATACATGGAGCTTATTCTTATCGTCCTCTATTAGAAGATTGATAAGGTCGGTATAGAAGTGTTTTGCCTCGTCCAGATAATGCTCTTGCTTGAACAGCTTGTTTTTGGCAGTAAATAAGGTTCGCTCATAGACCTCGCCTTTTTTGATTATTTTACAGCCCTTACGGACATTTCCACTATCATCCGTTATCTCTTTCTTGGTGCGTACATGCTTTTTCTGTTCGTTATAGAACATATTTCGTGTGGCAATCTTTTCTATGGGTTCCGGTAACAGCTCCCTTTCGGAAAAGATGAGATGGATATGATAGTTGGTCTTGCGTTTGTTGTGGTGCAGGGCTGATACACACTCCACACCATACTTTTCCTTAAAGCGGTTGGTAAACATCTGTAACAGCCTGTCAGGGTCATACAAATCGGGAAACGATTCCGGCAATGCTATAATCAGTTCCCTTGCTTCGATACATTTCCCTTCCGTACCGCTTTTTAGAAATTCCTGCTGATTAAATCGTGCAAGCTCCGTCCAGTAGTGGCGGTCTGTGGTTTCATAGACCGCATACAGATTTTCCTGCTTGGCGTGACTGGATATATAGGTAATCCTGCCACGGACATTGTGGAGCTTACTCATCTGAATAAATGAATTTCTTTCGATAGTGCTTCCTCCTCTCGTAAATGTTACTTAGGGAAAGAGGTGGAAGGATTATAAGTGAGTGGACACTTAGGTGTCCGGTTACGAACACATCTGCCTTTCGGCAGTAGAAGCTCCCTGCAAGGGCGAAATACCCAGAGTACAAATCGAAGATTTGTGCGAAGGGTGTATTTCGCTCTGCGAGGCTTAGCCCTCGCATAAATGCACGAGGGCTTGTTTGGGGCTCGTATAAATTATGAAAATCTCTCACTTATCATTTGAATTTATCCTCCTTCCCTGAAAGTTTTGGTTGATACCAGAGGAAGCACATGATATAATCTATTTGCGTGTAGGTATATCATGACTTCGGTCTGATACATACCAAAGGGTGGTTTCGTAGGAAGCCACCCTTTTAAGTTACGGCAGCTTTTCTACAAACTGCTTTGACAGTATTCTTATCCCTCAAGTCCCTGCCCTCGTTGGCTTCCATGAATTGCTCCAGTATATCAGTCTTTATAAGAACCTTTCGTCCTACCTGAAGTACCGGGAGCTTCTTCCACTTTATCAGGTCTCGGAGTGTGTTTCTTCCGATTCCGGTATAGTCGGCTGCTTCCTCAATGGATAAGGCAATCTTCAATTCTGTCATCAAATCACCTCCTTATAAATTGCATTATGCAATTTCTTCGTCAAGCATACTATAACCCTTTTATATCGTTTTGTCAAGCGTTACGAAATTTTAAAAATAATTATTAACTTGCATATTGCAATTATAAAAGATGTGTGTTATAGTAATACCATACCGAAAAAGGAGGCGTATCAATATGAAAGATAAGGAATTACGCAAGTTAATCGGTAGCAGAGCGAAACAGCGAAGATTGGAGTTGGGATTGAAACAGCCGTATGTCGCTGAACAGATGGGAGTGACACCTTCCACTATTCAGAGATATGAAGCCGGAACAATCGACAACACCAAGAAGCTTGTGCTGGAAGGTCTTTCCGAAGCACTCCATGTATCTGTGGAATGGTTGAAGGGAGAAACAGAAGAACAAAATAGTGACATTACGGATAAAAGAGAAATCTTGATTCGTGACACCATGAGTTCCATTCTCTCTAAACTTCCTTACGATATGAGGGATGAGGAGGCGGGATTTTCCAAAGACTTACTGCTACTAATGTTACGGGAGTATGAGTTGTTCGTGGATTCTTTCCAGTTTGCCTGTAAGAACTTCAAAGGCAATCCGGAAAATACAACACTCGCCAAAACAATGGGGTTTGAATCAGATAAGGAATACAATGAAATCATGTTCCTTAGAGAAATCACCCACACAGTAAATGCACTGAATGATATGGGCGATATTGTAAGGATGTATTCCAAGAAACCGGAGACAGCCGCACAAAGGCTTGCAAATCTTCTTTCAGAAGGAGACTCCGAATCGGTATAATAGGACAACCGGAGTTATGATATACTTACACGCAAGAAGCATTTCATCAGTTCCGATTGTCTGTATCGAAAGGAGTAACGATTATGGCAAAAGGTTCTGTAAGGAGAAAAGGAAAGAAATGGTATTACCGCTTTTATGTGGAGGATGCCAGTGGTAATCTTGTTCAGAAGGAATGTGTAGGAACAGAAAGTAAAACAGAAACGGAAAAACTGCTCCGTAAGGCTATGGAAGATTACGAAAGTAAAAAGGTCGTAGCTAAGACGGAGAACATCACACTGGGAGAACTTTTGGATGTGTGGGTGGAGGAAGAACTGAAAGTCAGTTCCCTTAGCAATAATACGGTAACTCTCTATCTTGGAGTGGTTAAGATTATGAAAAGACACCCTTTAAGCAAAAGAAGGCTTCGGACAGTCACAAGTGAACACATGCAGGAATATATGGATTATTTAAGCTTTGGCGGCACTGCTCCCGATGGAACGGAAGCAAAGGCATTAAGCATTGACCGTATCCATTCTTTCTCAGCAGTGTTACAGAGGGCATTCAGATTTGCGGTGTTCCCAAAGCAGTATATCAGTTTCAATCCTATGCAGTATGTAGTAATCAGAAGACCAACGCAGGAAGTGGATTTGTTCGCTACGGATGATGAGGATTTCTCACAAGAGAAAACCATAACTCACAAGCAGTATGAAGAAATTATTGCTTATCTTACCAAAAAGAAAAGCTCTTCATTACTGGCAATTCAGATAGCATATTATGCAGGCTTAAGAATGGGTGAGGTAACCGGATTATCTTGGGATGACATCAATCTTGATGAACAGTATCTGACGGTGCGTAGGAGCTTAAGCCGGAACAATGCAAGGCATAAGCTGGAGCTTGGACCAACAAAGCGTAAAAAGGTCAGAATCGTGGATTTTGGTGATACACTTGCTGAAATCTTACGAAAGGCTAAAAAGGAACAGTTAAAGCAGCGTTTACAGTACGGACAGCTCTATCAGAAGAATTACTACAGGGAAGTCAGGGAGAAGAACAGAGTTTACTACGAATTATATTCATTGGACGGAACGCAGGATGTACCGGAAGATTATACAGAAATTTCGCTGGTATGTGTCAGACAGGACGGAATGTATTTGGGAAGGGAAGCACTGGATTGGATGTGCAGGTCAATCAGAAAACATCTGAAAGGCTTTGAAAACTTCCACTTCCATTCATTGAGACACACTTATACGAGTAATCTGTTAGCAAGCGGCGCACCGCCGAAGGATGTGCAGGAGCTGTTGGGGCATTCCGCAGTAAGTACAACAATGAATATCTACGCTCATGCTACAAGGGAAGCCAAAAAGAGTTCTGCACGGCTTCTTGATAAAGTGGCAGGAAACGATTAACACGATAATAACACTTTTTCCCTTATAGATTCCCCATAAGGGAAAAAATAAGGGAAAAGTGAAAATTACATAGATGTTTGGAGGCTGGAAAGCCCGAAAATAAAGGAAAGTTGAGAAAATACTCAAGAAATTTTGAATTTGACGGAGTGAATGATATGAGCATAATACAAACTTTTTATGATAATTTAGCAACTCAATATGATAAATTATTTCTGGATTGGCAAGCTACAACAAAGGAACAAGCAGAAATTCTAAATCGTATATATCAAAATAATGGATTTGATAATACAGCCAAAATTCTTGACTGTGCTTGCGGAATTGGAACGCAGGCTATCGGTATTGCTTCACTTGGATATAATGTTACGGCTTCTGATTTAAGCGTTGGAGAACTTATCGAAGCAGAAAAAAGAGCAAAAGCGAATAATGTAGAAATTTGCTTTAAGCAGGCTAATTTCTGTTCATTATCAGATACATTTACAGAGAAGTTTGATATTGTTATTGCTATGGATAATGCACTACCACATATGCTGACAAGTAATGATTTGGAATCAGCAATTAAAAGCATTGTTAATCAGATTAAGGAAAATGGAATATTTGTTGCAAGTATTAGAGATTATGATAGTTTGTTGATGGAAAAACCACCATATTCGCCACCATATATCCATAAAACTGATAAAGGACAAAGAGTTTCATTTCAAACATGGGTGTGGAATGATGATACGTATAAACTTACACAGTATATCATTGATGATGAAGAAACATTACAAGTAAGTAAATTTGAGTGTGAGTATAGGGCTACACGAAGAGAAGAAATGACAAAATTATTACTTGCTCATGGTTGTAGTAAGGTTGAGTGGAAGTTTCCTGATGAAACAGAGTTTTATCAACCTATTGTAGTGGCAAGAAAAGCGTAAAATTTCAGGCTTGTGGAGAGCCTGAAAGCACGCATGAATTCGAATTTGGCGGAGGTATATATCATATGAGTATAAGTGGATTAAGCTGTATTTTCCCTTCTCCAGACATAAAGAAAACAGCGGGATTTTATGTATCAAAGCTGGGCTTCAGAGCAGTTGAATATCTGAAGAGTACAGAACCGCATATCTGCCTTTATAGAGACGATATAGAAATCATTTTGTTGCAAGCAAATACAAATAACATTTTACCGAATAGAACCTTGTACGGATATGGTTATGATGCCTATTTATATACAGGAAATCAAGAGTTACTTGAAAAAGAACTTATCGAAAAAGAAGTTATATTCATTAAACATCTGCACACAACCGATTATCAGAATAGTGAGTTTGTTATTGAAGATATAGATGGACGTTGGTTAGCATTTGGATTGAAGATAAAAGACTAACTTCTCTGTTAAACAAATTTGAATTTGTGGAGGACATAATGGCAAAAGAAATACAACCTAAAGATACATCAAGAGCTATGGCATATGAATTTTGGATGAAAGCACCAAACCCTATGGTAACTTTTTTTAAGACTTTAGATGTAACAAATCTAATTAAAGTCAATAAAAGAAAAAATATGAAGTTTAATATGCTTTTGGATTATTGTATAGGAAAAGCTGCTGTAAGCATAAAAGAGTTTTATATACTTCCTGTCGGAGACAAACTTATGCAATATGATACGATTGCTGTTAATACGATTGTAAAGAATAAAGATGGAGAGGTTAGTTCTTGTGACATTTTGTATGTAGAAGATTTAGATACATACAATAAGGAATATCTAAAATATACTTCTCAGGTTGCAGAAAGCTGTCAAGATAGAGACTTATCCACTGATAGTATGGTAATAGGGACATCAGCAATTATAGATACAGAAATTGATGGAGCTGTTGGAATGAACAGTGGTATTTTCAATAATCCATTTATCATTTGGGGTAGATATAAAAAGAAATGGTTCCGATATTATCTAACACTTTCTTTTCAATTTCATCATACACAGATGGATGGTGCTCATGCAGGTAGATTTTTGGCAAATTTACAAGAGGAAATTAACAGTTTGAAATAATAAGTTTTTAAGCTGTTGGAAAGATAAATTCCAATTTGTCGAACACATGAAACTTTCAGTCTTGTGGAGAGATTGAAAGCAGGCATGAATTTGAATTTTCTGTTACTTATAAGCGTGTGCGAAACTTAGTTTTAGCGAACGGACAAAATTGAATTCTAAATGGCAAGAAATAATTCTTCAAGATGCGTATCATTTAACCATACAGAAGAAAGGAAGTGAATGTATGGAATGGCTAACTGCAGTCAGAGAATCAATTGATTTTATAGAGGGACATTTGAATGATAACATCAGTGCGCAGGATGTGGCAGAGCAAGTGTATGTATCCCCTCTACATTTTCAAAGAGGTTTTTTGATTATGACCGGCTACTCAGTATCAGAGTATATTCGTAATCGTAAGCTATATCTGGCGGCACTTGAGCTGAAAAAGGCTGACAGAAAAGTAATAGATGTGGCACTTGATTATGGATATGATACACCGGATAGCTTTGCGAAAGCATTTACCAGATTTCATGGTATTTCGCCTATGCAGGTAAAACAGGGCGGTGATATTAGAACCTTTCTTCCGTTGAGTGTTAAAGTTACAGTTCAAGGAG
The DNA here is from genome assembly GCA_017624855.1 of Lachnospiraceae bacterium. Classification (GTDB taxonomy): domain Bacteria; phylum Bacillota; class Clostridia; order Lachnospirales; family Lachnospiraceae; genus UBA3766. The sequence goes on along the minus strand of JAGAMF010000002.1, from coordinate 145,760 downwards.
GAGATAAAATGGACTACAAGATTACAAAGATGTTTGGTTTTAAAGTGATAGGCTTTGCAAGAGAGTTTTCTTTTGATACGGCATATGAGGAAATTCCGAAATATTGGGATGAAATCTGTGAGAAGTATGCGGCTAATGTATATGCAGGCAATCCACCTGCCAATCCACAGGAAAAAGCATTGATGGATAACTGTATAGGGGAGCTCGGTATTTGTATTGATGACGAAAAAGCATCGAGCAAAGGTAAATTTACCTATCTGATTGCAGGTAAATATACTGGTGGAGAAGTTCCGGAAGGAATGATGTTATATGAGTTTGAAAAGGGTGAATGGGCTGTGTTTGACTGTGTAGGAGCAATCCCGGAGGCTCTTCAATCACTAAATACCAGGATATTTAAGGAATGGTTACCGGGAAATCCTGATTATGAGTTAAGTGGTAATGCGAATGTGGAATGGTATGACTGTATAAATGGAGAAACGACAGATGCTGATTATCACAGTGCTATCTGGATTCCAGTAAAAAGAAGGTAATTCTGAGATGTTAGGGAAAGAGTAGGTTCAGTGGACTTACTCTTTTTCAAGATGATGCTACTTAAAAATAGCAATGATAATTGGGTATGAATATGGAAACTGACGGAGGTTTTTATGAATAAAGAATGGGCAGAAATGAATAAGACATTACAGTTGCAAATTAAGAAAAAAGATACTTTTGCAATGGGTATAGATACATTATTAGAGCTTCGCAGAACTCTTATGGAACTAATTATGCAGTTTAAGAATGAACTGTCGGATACTGATTTTTGTGCTATGCCTTATATAAATGCTAAAGGTTATCATAGCAAAACAATTGCATATTCCTTGTGGCATATCTTTCGTATAGAGGATATTGTAGCGCATTCACTTATTGCAAAAGATGAGCAAATTTTGTTTGTAGGCGATTATCAAAGTCGCATAAAATCGCCGATTATTACGACTGCAAATGAACTTGAAAAAGAAGAAATCGGAGAGTTCTCAAAGAAGTTGTCTATTGAAGAACTATATAATTATATTGTTGATGTTGATGAATCTACAACACGGATTTTAAAGACACTTACATATAAAGATATGAAGGGAAAAATATCCGATGAAAGAAGAAAACAGTTGGAAACGCTCAATGTAGTAAGTGAGGATGAAAATGCTCATTGGTTAATTGATTATTGGTGCGGAAAAGATGTAAGAGGATTGATACAGATGCCGTTTTCACGACATTGGATTATGCACATCGAGGCTTGTATTAAGATTAGAGATAAGCAGTTAAGTAAGAGATAAATTTCAGTTTTACAAATAATCTAATACATATTTTACATACTATTTTATTAAAATAAAAGCAGGTATTTTTATGCAGACGAGACAAGAAATTTTAGCATACGGACTATCCTTTCCGAATACATATCAGGACGCTCCTTTTCGCGATCCAAACTGGCAGTTGATTCGTATTCAAGGCAGTAAAAAGGCCTTTTTATGGAGCTATGAGCGAAATGGGCAATTGTGCATCAATATTAAAGCAGACCCTGAGTGGAGAGATGTGTGGCGTTCCTTATATCCTGCGGTACAACCCGGATATCATCAAAACAAGGAGCACTGGAATACCGTGATTCTGGACGGGACGGTACCGACGGAAGAGTTAAAAAGAATGATTGCGGAAAGTTATGATTTGGTGCAGAAATAATAATGACCGCAGTAATAAAAGAAACAGCTATGAGGTATCAGATACAACATAGCTGTTTTTATGTTTTATATTACATTTTTTGTGAGATAAAATATATAAGTGTTAAAAGAAGAATAAATTCCGCAAACATAGACATGAGGCCAACTACAAAAAGAGTAATAATGCCGGCAATGTTTTTGCCTTGGCATTCTTTAATTATACTTCTACGGGGGGCCTGATGATCGAAATACACATGTACGATTCTGCCTACATATTCTTTTTTCTTGGATTCTAAAATACCATTTATTCCCCAGAAGCAATTTACGGTAGACAATGTGCTTGTAACAATTGGCTGATTATTGATAATTACGCGCACAATAAGAGGATGCCTTGTGCTGTGCTTGCCGTGAGAGCGAGGTCTTGCACTGATATCCACGATCTGTCCTACATAGCAGGGATTCTTTTTAGGGCGGTTAATGAGTACGATAGAACAAAAAATGCCCAATGCAATGAGAAGTAGGCTCATGATAATGCTCCTTTTGCTTTTTTACAATAATAACATGCGCCGCTTTTTCTATCAATCTTTTTATTACTTGACAAATTATTTTTGCAAGCGTATATTACAGTTAAATTAAATAATTCAAATGAGTAAAGACTGTGACGAAGACGGTTGTATTGTGGAATCTTCAGAGAGTTGGCGTTTGGTGCGAGCCAATGGTGAAATAATGCAGAAACCTATCACTTCCGAGTCGGAAGACCGAAAGCTATGCAAGTAGACTCTTCCCGTGATGCTGCGTGAAGGCAAAGGACTTGATGGAGTCTGATAAGTGGCGAAATGTATATTTCGCAATTTGAGTGGTACCGCGGGTTTTGAACTCGTCTCAAAGGAATTTGAGACGGGTTTTTTGTTTTATCGGAACTATAAAGTATAAAAGAAAAATCTCATATATAAGATTTATGTTATAAGAAATACTAATTTAAACATACAAAACAGATTGAATTTGGGAGGTGTCAGCAATGAAAAAGACCTATGTAACATCCATGCCGAACCATATCGGTGCGTTCTTAAAAGCAAGTAAATGTTTTTCGGCTTTGGGCATTAATATTACCAGAGTGAGTTACAATAAGGCAGTGGATTCACATACCCTATTTATTGATGCGGAGGGCAGCGAAGAACAATTAAGAAAGGCAGATGCAGAGCTTGATAAAATCGGTTATTTGCAGAATGATAAGGAAAAGAACAGCATTGTTTTATTGGAATTTAAGTTAAAAGACATACCCGGAAGCGTAACGGCAATTCTTATGCTTATTAACGATTTTAATTTTAATATTTCTTACATCAGCTCCCAGGAAAACGGCACGGATTATCAGCTTTTTAAGATGGGGCTTTATGTGGATGAGCCGGATAAAATTACCCGTTTTCTTGACGCGGCAAGAAAGTTGTGTAAAGTGAGGGTAATTGATTATAACAGTACTGAAAAAATTTACGACAACAGCATCTTTTATCATAATTATGTAGCTGGGCTCGCCGGAATGATGGGACTTTCGGAAGAAGTAAAGCAGGAGCTTCTTGTGCATGTAAACCTTGCCATGCAAACTCTGGATGAGCAGGGGTTGTCGCCGTATCGTACATTTGACAGCATCAGTAAATTTGCGGAATTATTGGCGGTCTCTAAGGGCGAGGCGTTCTTACCAAGAATTACGAATCATAAAATAACGGATGTTACGGATCTTATTTTGATAGAGCCGCCTTGCGGCAGCAATGTCGTCATTATGAAAAGCAAAGACGAAGTGCTGTTTGTAGATACCGGCTATGCCTGCTATCGGGAGGAAATGCTTAAATTATTTTACAAAATTCTTCCAAACTTTGATCATATGAAAAAACGTGTGCTTTTAACCCATGCGGATGTGGATCATTGCGGTCTTTTGCCTTTGTTTGATGAAGTGATTACCGGTCACAAATCTGCTTTGTGTTTAACCAATGAATATGAGGGAGTCAGCGGTTACAGAGAGCAGAATCCTTTGCATAAACCGTATATAAATATTTGTAAAATTTTAACATCCTATGCGCCGGTAGACCCCGAAAAAATTATAGTGCCCTGGGACAATAAAGAGATGTTATCAGAGCCTTTGACGCAAATAGGTTTCTTCGACTTTGCAGATTTACATTTTGAGGTATACGAAGGCAAAGGCGGACATCTTCCCGGCGAAATCGTGTTAATTGACTATGCGCATCACATTGCGTTTACCGGTGATATTTATATTAACATGCGGGGGATGACGCCGGAACAGGCAGAATATAACCGGTATGCACCGATTCTGATGACATCGGTGGATACCAATCCAACACTTTGCGCCGATGAAAGAAAAGCGATTCTTCAGCGTTTGGGAGTTGGGGAGTGGCAAATTTTCGGTGCACACGGTTATAAAAAAGATTATTCGGTTAATATCTGAAAATATTACGCAAAAAAAGCATAAAAACCTTGTTATTTCCGCATAAAATGTGTAAAATTGATATTTGGTAGATTACGCTTATAAGCGTACCAGTATTTTTTAAGGAGAAATAACATGAGCTTAATTAAGAAGCCGGTTACCGGCATGAAGGACATGCTCCCTGAAGAAATGCAAATCAGGGATTATGTAATGGACGAAATCAAGAATACTTACGCAAAGTTCGGTTTTTCACACATTGAAACCCCTTGCGTGGAGCATATAGAGAACCTGTGCAGTAAGCAGGGCGGTGAGAACGAGAAGCTGATTTTTAAGGTATTAAAAAGAGGCGAGAAGTTAAGCCTTGAAACCGCAAAGGAAGAAAACGATTTGGTGGACAGCGGTTTGCGCTACGATTTAACCGTGCCCTTGGCAAGATTCTATGCCAACAACGCAGCAAATTTAAACCAGCCTTTTAAGGCGTTGCAGATGGGTAATGTATGGCGTGCGGACAGACCTCAGAAGGGACGCTTCCGTCAGTTCGTACAGTGTGACATTGATATCTTAGGCGAGCCTTCCAACTTGGCAGAAATCGAGTTGGTGTTGGCAACCACAACTCTTTTAGGTAAGCTTGGATTCGAGAATTTCAAAGTGCACATCAATGAAAGAAGAATCTTAAAAGCCATGGCAGCGTACAGCGGTTTTGCCGAGGAAGATTACGACCAGGTATTCATTCAGTTGGATAAAATGGACAAAATCGGCATTGACGGCGTGAAGGAAGCACTTTTAGGATGCGAATTTGCACCGGAATGCGTTGAGAAGTATATGACCCTCTTTGATAAAATGAATGCGGCAGAAGATAAGCTTGCATTCTTAAAAGAGGAGCTTGGCGATTGCTTGGAAGAAGGTGTTGCTGACAATCTTGCGGAGATTTTTGCAACCGTGGAAGCGGCTAAGAAGGCTGACTGCGAGATTATGTTTGACCCTACACTTGTGCGCGGTATGAGCTACTACACCGGCACCATTTTCGAAATCGAAATGAAGGAATTGAACTGCAGCGTAGCAGGCGGTGGAAGATATGACAAGATGATTGGTAAATTCACCGGCAACGATACTCCCGCATGCGGATTCTCCATTGGTTTTGAAAGAATTATCACGATTCTTTTAGAAAGAGGATTTAAGGTTCCCAACGCCGATAATAAGATTGCATTCCTTTTAGAGAAGGGCATGGATGCTGCAAGAACCGGTGAAATCATCGCAGAGGCTCAGGCACTTCGTGAAGAAGGTAAAATTGTTCTGGTAGCCAAGATGAACAAGAATAAGAAGTTCCAGAAGGAACAGCTGATGAAGGACGGTTATACCGAATTTAAGGACTTCTACAGAGAAGCATTAAAGAACTAAGTTTTATATAAATAAGAGAAAATTTTATTAATTTTATTTTGGCATTCCGTTCTGTCTGAATTGAGCGGTTGAATAGGTTTGGAGGACATTTTTTAAAGAAAGATGTCCTTTTTCTATTGTTTGAGGACTTACTTTATAGTTAAAGCTAAGGGAAGGGATATAAAGAATTAATGATTATTATGCGATAGAGATAAAATTCTATTTTATTGTAAGGCAAGAATATTGAAACATGTAAAAATACTGTAATATATGGTAAATAAAATTATATTTATATTATTGGTTGTGGAGTGCACTGTTTATTAAATGTTTATGATAAATTTATACATTTAACATTAAATAAATTGTTGTTGAAATTAAAATCTAATGTTATACTAACAATTATATTTTGGGGTGATGGATTTAGAGAAAATATTTGCCTATGCTCCTATAAAAAGGGCAATAAAATGGACATGTCAAAAGTAATTCATAAAATTATTATTAAGCAGGGAGGAAGTCCGGTTTTAGATTAGATGTAAGCCGTTTGAGTGAAAATGAAGAAGTATTATATTGCAGATATTTTAAATAACAATGTTCCAAACATTAAAAATATAGAAATATATGGATGGATTTGTGCAAATAGGAAACATAAGGATGTTACTTTTTTTAAAGTGGAAGATTCTACCGGAAGAATAGACTTAGTTGTCAATAATAATCTTGTGTCATTTCAGTTAAATAACGAGCAGTCTGTTTATTGCACAGGAGTATTGTCTGATGATTTAAAGGGGAATAAGTTAGTTGAAGTAGGGATGATAAAGCTTATTGGCGATGTGAATTGTGAGTTATCCCCGGGTGCAAGATCAAATATTGATGTGTTTTCGGAGAAAAATGCAAATAAAATAGTAAAAAATAAACACTTATATATTAGAAATCAAAGTTTTGTAGGCATTTTAAAAGCGCGTAATTTAGTAATTGAAGCTGTTAGAAGCTGGTTCCATGAGAACGGATATTGTGATGTGACAGCACCAATTTTAACCCCCATATTATTATACGAAAAAGAAACAGGAATTGAAGTCTCTATTAAAAATCAGAATGTATTTTTAACGCAATGTGTAGGATTTTACTTAGAAAGTGCGGTACATTCTTTGGAAAAAGTATATAATATTGGACCAAGCTTTCGTGGTGCTGAAAGTGTAAGTAAAAGACATTTGATGGAGTATTGGCACATAAAATCAGAATTGGCGTTTTGTGGCTTTGAAGAATATTTTGATGTGGTAGAAGATTTGATTTGTTATACAACAAAATACATTAAGGAACATGGTGGTGAAGAGTTAGCAACTATGATTGGAACGACATTTTGTGATGATGGAATGCAAACTCCATTTCCAAGAATCAGTTATGATGATGTTGTTCTTTTGTTGAATGAAAAAGGCATTGGATTTCAATATGGGAAAAGTTTGAATGATAAGTCGGAGAAATTCCTTTCCGAATATTTCGGTAAACCATTTTGGATTACATATAAACCAAAGGGAATTGAAGGATTTCCATATCGAGAATGTAAGGATAATAGTAATTTGACTATGACGGCAGACTTAATTGCTTCAAAAGGTTTAGGGGAAATACTTGGAATTGCAGAAAAGATTACAGATATTGATGAACTTAGGAAGAGATTAGAAGAAAAAGGTAAATTATATGATGAATATAAGTGGTTTTGTGATATTCGAGAATATGGTACTGTTCAACATTGTGGGTTAGGAATGGGATTAGAACGATATATCCGATGGTTGTTTAATATGAATCATGTTAAGGATGTAATTCCGTTTCCTAGGAGAATTAATCAGAAAATTTACCCCTAAAATAGCTAATTGGATCCTCTGTTTGTTTGAAAACATATATGAATTTGGAAATAATATTGTAATGAATTAATTCAGAAGGAGAGTGTTTGGCAGTGAGACATGTAGTGTTAATAGGAGGAGCAACTGGAAGAGAGCATGCAATTGCAAAGCATTTTGCAAGAACAAAGAAATATCGATTGTCTGTAATTTTATGGGCAGAGAATTTATTTGTTCGAGATTTATGCAATGGAGAATATCATGTTATCGATTTAAATGATATAGATAGAGTATTTAACAAGATTATGGAGATATTGCCAGATTATGTTATTGTTGGCCAAGGTGAAGTGATACAGCGAGGATTAAAGAATATGCTTAATCGCGTGGGAATTAAGTGTATTGCGCCTACAAAGGAAGCTGCAAAGATTGAAGGTTCTAAAACTTATCTCCGAGATTTATTAAGTCAAAAAGCACCTGATTTAAATCCAAAATACAAAGATTTTTTTAAATATTCAGATAAAATAAAAAATTACATACAAACATTTGATGATAAGGTGGTAATAAAATGTGATGGAGTAATAGCTGGACCGCGTGTTAGAATTTATGAATTACCTGAACAGTTAGAGGAGGCTGTAAGAAATGCAGAACGATGGATAAAGGATTATGGACACATTATCGTTGAAGAATATATTAAAGGCCATGAAATTGCAATTATGAGTTTTTCAGATGGTGTACATCTTTTGCATACACCACCTTTTAAAAATCATAAAAGAATTAATAATGGAAATGTTGGTGAAAATACATCAGGAATGGGAACTATTATCTGTGATTTTTCTTATATGACTGAGGAAATTATTAAAAAGCTACATGCGATTACCGAGATGATCTTAGAAGAATGCAATAAATCAACAGATGATTTGTTTATAGGTAGTTTATATGGGGAATTTTTAGTTTGTGGCAATGATATAAAAGTTATCGAATACAATTGTCGTTTTGGAAATCCGTCATCAATTAATATGCTCGCAATCATGAATGTGAATTTTTCTGAAATATGTGAGCATATTTTAGAAGGCACAATTGATAAATTAAATAATGTATGGTCAAATCGTGTGTGCATTTCTGCATACATTGTTCCAGAGAAATATATGTTAGATAAGGAATATGTAGGGACAGATTTGGATTTTTCAAGAGTAGATTCAGAGTTGTTGTATGTTGGTAATGTTGCATATAGAGATGGACGATGCATATTAAAAAATTCAAGGGCGCTTGCAGTTTGCGCAGTAGGGGATACAATTAACGAAACAAGAGAAAAAGTTTACTCAGAGTTGCAGAAGATAGAAGGAAAAATTCACTATAGGACGGATATTGGATTATGGGAATGTTAAAAATTGGATTTGATTTGGATGGAGTAATATTAAATAATACCTATTTTAAGACACAGAAGTTAAAAGAGATATATGGAATAGAGTTAGAAGAATGGAAATTGAATTCAAATTTAATCGATGACTATATAACAAATGTGGATATTCGTCATCATTTGGGGCGATTAGCTGGTACATCAACAAATGATCAATTTGTTGATGCAGATTGTGTGGATTGTTTTCAAAGGCTGATTGATGCGGGATGTGAACTCTATCTAGTGAGTAGACGGGGTAAATCAGATTTGGGAGTCATAAATGCGAATAAATCAATTGAAAATCTCGATATAAAAAAATTTTTTAAAGGGTGTTTTTTTTGTGAAACAGAAGAAATGAAGCTGAATACAATCAAAGAATTAAATTTGCATTGTTTTTTTGATGATAGAATTGAAGTGATTAATGGACTGGATGGGGCAATTCCGATGCCGGTGTTATTTGATCCATTCTATGTCGTAGAGAGAAGCTTATTGAACATTAATTGTAATTGTGAAATATCAAATTGCTTTAAAGAAATTGCGGTAAAGATTGTATCTGATGCGGCAAATATTGTTTTTTGTTTGTCCATAGGTAAAAAAAAGTTTTATATAAAGTTTTATGTGGATGATATAAAAAGACAAAAGGATAATGAATTATTGTTGTATCATTGGATTGAAAGTTCTGAACATAATTTCTTCAAAAGATTATTATTTGAGGAAAAAATAGGTAAATCATACGCAGTATTTGAAGAGGTAGAAGGCATTTTGTTGGCAGATTTATTATCAAAGCACGCATTGCAAGAAGTGGTGGCTGAGCGAGTTGTTGATGCATTTGTTGAGTTAATAAATACTTTACATCATTTAAATACTATAGGATATGGAAGTATAAACGAGAATAGAGAAGGGGGATTTGTTAGTTTTTCTGATTTTTTTCGTGCATACATTACACCAACATTAGAAGCTTTGAATACTTGTGATGAAATGAAAAAATGGGTTTGTATTGCAAACAAAATCTGTAATGAATCTATCAATTTCCTGGGGGCTGGTAATAATGGGGTTGTGCCCATGGATAATAATTTTCGAAACATTATGGTTAGTGATACGAGGGTTGTGTTTATCGATCCGGGTGCTGTTTTATCAGCACCAATTGAAATGGGGTATGGGGAATTTGTAGCACATGCATATGGTACAATATTGTATCCGATATTAATAGAAAAGCTTGGTGTGGATAGAGAAGTTGAAAAAAAAATCAGAACATTTTCAATTTTTTCATTATTAAATATTATGGCGTTTTTAGTGAGAAATGGATGTAGTAATCCAGACGAGAAATGCCCTTATGGAAATGATAAAACATTTTCTCAATTGTTAGAAGAACATTTGACTTTCGTTCAATCGATATAATATGATGGAGGAATTTATGTCTGAAGAACAGTTTGTAATATATGATAAAAAGATATATCAAATTAATGAACTTACAAATTGCATCGACGAAAACATAGTTTTATATACTAAAAAATCGAAAGAGGAGTTTTTACTAAAAAAGCATGTGACTGTGTCAGAAATAGAATTTGCAGCTTATGAGAGTTATCTTTTGGATGTCATTGATAAAAAAGTAGCAGAAAAAAAACTTGATGTTTCTAAAGTAAGAACTCAACAATTATTCGCTGAAACCGATACACTTTTGGAGTTGCAGAAACGTTTCGGATTAGAACCATTTCGAACAGAGGATGGTTATTTATTACCACCAGCAAGTGATTTTGGTGTTTTTTCCATGATGGCAAATAAGAAGAATTCTTGTGATTTGGTTAGATTTTATGAGTATACACACTGTTTTCGTAAAGAAGAAGAAGTGATTGGAATGAAGAGAAGAAAGGTCTTTCATTTGCCAGATTTTCATTCTTTTTTGAAAACACAAAAAATAGAACTTGAGTTTAAAGAGATGTTGCAGTTTCATTATGAAATTCTTAGCTCATTAGAGATTCCATTTTTTTTCGCAATACGAATAACAAAAGAGGAATATAAGAAATACGAGAATTTTTTAATGAAAATTTCAGTTTCGATGAATATGCCAATTGTGGTTAATGTGTATGACAGAACAATTCGATATTGGGAAGCTAAAATGAAATATATCTATTTAGATCGAAACAAAAACTTTATTCAGCTTGCGACAGTTCAAATAGATTATAGCTCACCTATATTATTTTTAATGGAAGGTGTTGATTGCATTATTCATTCTACTCCTGGTAGTATAGAGAGACTTATTTATGTGCTTAAAGATATCGAATTTAAATTAAAATAATGTTAGAAGAAAAATATAAAGTCAAACGAGCAAGAAATTGTTTTATACAACACGGGATTTTTTGCAGAAGGATGGTAAATTAATATGAAAATTGCAGTTACAGGTCCACATTGTTGTGGGAAATCGACGGTCCTTAAAAAAGTAGAAGAAAAGCTGGTTCAGAAATATGGGCGATTAGAGGAAGTTGTGTTTCATTCGTTTTCTGGAAAATCATCTCCTATAGATTATTCTAGTGCACAAAGCTTGAAAAATGAAAGCAATCGTGAATTATTATTAACTTATTGGATGTTATCAAAACTTATTGAGCGAGAATGTGATTTTGCTTTAGATATTGGCGGACTCCATATTTACGACAGATGTGTTTTGGATCAGATTGTATATTCAGATGTGTTAATGAGTAAGGAAAATAGCAAATATATTCGTGATTATGTAAATTTTTATTGTTATAAGTTTCCATATGACCAAGTATTTGTATTACCGGCAAATTATGAAATCCTAGAAAAATATGGAACTAAAGATAAAAATCCCGAATATGTAGAGCAAATTTGTATAAGATACAATAGTTTGACTTCTGAATATAAGAATATTGTTTATTTACCATTAGATCAACAAGAACAAGTTAATATTATTATGTCATACATAGAGAATGGGATGAAAAGAGGATAATAAAGATTTGACAAAGCGTGATATTGAAGAAATTGGAAAATATATATACGATAGATATATTGTTAAGACTGGTATTGATGGGTGGAAACACATTTTGCAAACAGTTCATTTCGGAATAATGATTGCAGCAGGAGAAAACATAGATGTGATAGATCCGGTTGTAATTGGCTGTTATCTTCATGATATTGGTAGGGGTAGAGAAAAAAAAGGTCAATCACATGGAGAAGCTGGTTACCAATATTGCCTTTCGCATAAAGAAGAAATTTTTATGTATTTAAAAAAATATGATATAAGTGAAACAGTTTTCGAGGAAATAATAGAAGCAGTACGTATTCATGACAAAGGTAAAATAACTAATCATTTGATTTCTGGATGTATATGGGATGCAGACCGTTTATCACTTGTTAGATTTAATAATAAAATAGTGAATCCAGATTTGTTATCTACTAATACTGCAAAAAAATTGATTGACTATGCTAATAGATGTGAGATATAATCAAAAACTAGTAATGTGTTTAAGTAAGGAGAAAGATGATGAATAGAGTTAAAATTCGTGATATAAAACAGTATAATGGACAAGTTGTAAAAGTACAAGGGTTTGTTGAAAATGTTAGAAATAGTAAGGCTATGTTGTTTCTTGTTTTAAAGGATATTACAGGAAAACTTCAGATTACTTTGGAAAAGTCTGCTCAATTAGATTTGGTTGAAGATTTTGAAAAGCTTACGGCAGATTCAGTTGTTACAATTGAAGGAAAAGTTGTTGAGAATGATTATGTTAAGATGGGAGGCGTGGAGTTGCTTCCAACAGCAATCAAGATCGAGAGCCTTGCGACGGCACTTCCAATTGTAAGAAAGGCGATTGCGGCCACAAAGAAACAGGCGGCAGTTGAGAGAAGTGGTATTGATCAGAGAATTGATTATCGTTGGATTGATCTTCGTACAGATGAAAATCAGCTCATGTTCCAGATTCAGACTTGTTTTGTAGCAGCGATAAGAGATTATTTGTTGAAGAATGAATTTATTGAAATTCATACTCCTAAATTAATTGCTGCTGCTAGCGAAAGTGGTTCAGAGGTATTTGAAGTAAAATATTTCGACACAAATGCATATCTTGCACAGAGCCCTCAATTTTATAAACAGATGGCAATGGCATCGGGGTTTGAACGTATTTATGAAGTTGGTCCTGTATTCAGAGCTGAGAAATCATTTACAAGTAAACACGCAACCGAATTTTCTTGCTTTGATTTAGAGTTTAGTTATATTACAGGTATGGAAGATGTTATGCAGATGGAAGAAGATGTATTAGTTGCTGGTTTATCTGCAGTTAAGGAGAAATATGGTGAGAAACTTAAAGAGTTGTTTGATGTAGAAATTGTAGTTCCGTCCACTCCATTTCCAAGAATTAAATTAAAAGATTTATATGTTGCACTAGAAAACGAATTCGGATATGCAATTGATGATTCTGAGAAGGGCGATATGACTACAGAAGCTGAGAAACTTAGTTACGAATGGGTTAAGAAACATTATGGACATGAGTTTTTATTTGTAACAGATTTTGATGCTGAGAAAAGAGCCTTTTATCATATGAGAGATGAAAATGGTGTTCCTCAGGGATATGACTTGATTTGGAAGGGTGTTGAAATAACAACGGGTGCACAAAGAGAACATCGCTACGATATATTAAAAGCGCAAGCAGATGAAAAGGGTCTTGCGGAAGATGTTAAATTTTATTTGGAGTTTTTTAAGTATGGTTGTCCTCCGCATGGTGGTTTTGGACTGGGAATTGATCGTTTAACAATGTTAATTTTTAATTTATCGATTAAGGATGCAATGTTCTTGTTCCGTAGCCCCATTCGTTTAACACCATAATGTTTTTAAGTGATTCAATCATGTACGAATAAGTGATATATGTAATGATAGGTTTTTTGAGTTGATTTATAGTATAGCGAACAACAGTATCTATAAATCATTCAAGTACGGCGTACCTCCTCATGCAGGTTTGGCTTACGGTCTTGACCGTATGATTATGCTTATGGTAAAAGCAGAGTCCATCCGTGATGTAATGGCCTTCCCTAAGGTAAAAGATGCTTCCTGCTTAATGTCTGAGGCACCGAATGTGGTTGATCCCAAGCAGTTGGAAGAGTTATGCATTCAGGTAGCACTTCCCGCAGAAGAATCTACAGAAGAATAAGATAGAGATAACTGTAAACAGATAAAATTCCCTCCGTTTTTACGGGGGGAATTATTTACCAAAAGGAGAATGAATATGCTGATTTTTTCGACATTTTTAAAAATCAATGAAAAAATGACCAAGGATGAATTTATTAAGCTTGTGATTGAATGGAACCAGAACAGTCCACATTCGATTAATGTCATTCCGGGAATCGTATGGAATGGTGAAAGAACCGTTCGATACGGTAACGATAAACTGTGGTTGGATATAAAAGAATACCGTAACCAAAACATCATTGCTGTTCGTTACGAAAAGGTGGGCGATGACGGAGTGGTATGGGATACAGACTATGTCATGAATTTTAATGATATGAAAATGTCTATATTGCTAGACAGAAGCTTTTCGGAAGAGGCTTTAATGACCAGTAAAGAGTTCTCGGCACCTTATTTTATCTATTGTCTGATTAAAGGCGGCTATGTAGAGGATGACGGTAATCTGGAAGTGAGTGCAGAGCCGCTTTATTTGGATGGGGATAATTATCATATCATGGATGAAGTGATTGAAGGTAAGGTAAAGTATCGTCTCCCCATTGTTTATGTTTCCAAGACGACAGAAGGTCAGGAACCCATTGATGTTAAAACATTGGCATATCGCTTGAAAGGTGCTGCTCATGTTTTGGTGGAAAAAGATTTAAGCGATGAAGAAAAAGCCTCAAAGAAATATGAAAAGAATGGAAATGTAGGCGTTTATTATTCGAAAGCTGCCGGAGGCAGTATTACTTTTGCATATTCCAATAAGTATGCTCAGGCTGATATACTTTTTGTTAAGGTATTAAACAATGTTATTCAAACTGCAAATCTTCAAAAGATTGATAGGCTTTACACATGGCAGGGCGTTAACAATGCCCTTCTTATGGACAGACTGGACAGTCAGCGACAGGAACGCATAAAAGCAGAATCTGAGCGTGAAAAGGCAGAAAGCGAGCGTTTAAAAGCGCAGAGCGAGAAAGAACAGGCTGTGAAGGAGCGTAAGCTGGCTGAGAGCGAAAGAGAGCAGGCGCAGAACGAAAAGGAATTGGCCGAGAAAGCAAGAAAAAAGGCTGAAACCGAAAAAGAGAATGTTTATGAAGAATTAGATGAAGAAATTTCGGAATATCGTGATAAAATCGCAGAATTAAGCAATGAAATCGATCGATTATTGAATGAAAATTATGGCTTACGAAGAAAATTACAGTCTGTAGAGCAGTCGCCTCTCCTTTTTTATGGTAATGAAAGTGACTTTTATCCCAATGAAATTAAGGAAATGATTTTAGCGACTCTTGAAGAGGCATGCAAGAACGACAAAAAGCGTCAGCGTCGAAACGATATTATTAACGATTTGATGGAAGCCAATAACTATGAGAGACTGATGGAAAAGCGCAAGAATCAAATTAAAGATATTCTGAAAGGCACCAAGGATTTAGGCGAAGGCGGTGCGAAGCAGGCATTAAAGAAGATGGGCTTTGATGTGACAGACGATCATAAGCATTATCATCTTACTTTCCAAGGCGATGACAGATATAAAGAATCCATTGCTAAGACAGGCAGTGACCATCGTGGGGGCAAAAATACGGCAGCAGACATTCTTAACACCATGCAATAGGAGATTTACATGCTTTGCATATATTGGGCCGATTTAAAGGGCTTAACGAAGAATTATGACGAGAAACTGAATACTTTGCATGAATCCCGGGCGGAGAAGGTAAAGAATTATAAAATGCCCGAAGATAAGATTCGCGGTTTGGGCGCAGGCCTTCTGTTGGAAAAGGCATTGGAGGATTATCTGAAAGTAAACGGAGAAAATCCAATGGTGAAGGATGCGCAGGGACGGTATTGCGTTTCTTACGAATACGGTCCTCAGGGTAAGCCTTATTTAAAGGAATATCCTAATGTTCAATTCAGTCTGTCTCATTCCGGTATGCGGGCTATGGTGGCATTGTCAGATACGGAAGTTGGGCTTGATGTACAACAGATGTGCGGTTATAAAGATAAAATTGTAAAACGCTTTTATCATAAAAATGAGCAAGAGGTTTTATTTGAATTAACCGATGATGTACAGCGTGAAAAGCTTTTTTATGATATTTGGTGTTGCAAAGAGGCTTATATTAAGTATACCGGTCAGGGGATGGGACAGGATTTGCGAGACTTTTATGCAGATTTCAAGTCCGATGATATTGTGTTGGCATCCGGAGAAGCGGTTGCAAAATATAAAATTTTACAAACCGAAGATGATGGATATTGTCAGGCGGTTGTTTTTCATAAAAAAATCACAAATATTGACAAATTTATTAAAATATTATTGTAGTTAAAAACAAAATTGTGCAAAGTGCACAAAGAAAATTACTTTGGTTGTCAAAGTTTACGATAGACTTGTATGAATGGAATGTGGTATGCTATGAATAGGTTTTTGCGTGGACACAGACTACTTTTTGAGGCTTGATTTGGAGGGCAGGATGGAAAGAGATAAATTGACCGGTCTGCTTTTGTTTGATGATTTCTTAAAAGAAGCAACCCATATGCTTGAAGAGAGTGATGCCAACGATACAATGGCAATCATTTCAACAGATATTACAAAATTCAAATATATTAATCGTTTATATGGTTATGAAGCAGGTGATCGTCTGATACAGCAGTTGGCTGAATTGTGCGTTGAGCAGGACGGTTATATGGTGGCTTGTCGTCCGTACTCCGATCATATTGTCAGCATGTTTAATATCGGACAGCTGACATGGGAAGAGTTTGAAGAAATTCTTAAAAAGATTCAGGACGATTTTGTGGCAGAACATAAAAATGATTTTCCCAAGGCGTCTCTTCATTTAAATACCGGCGTACATATCATTGAAAGCAAGCAGGAGAATATAGCGTCCTCGATTGATAAGGCCAATGTAGCACGTCGAAGCGTAAAAGGTAATTACAGCGTGCCTTGTGCCCGCTATAATCAGAAGATTGCCGAGACCAAAGAAGGGGATGCCAAGATTATTCCTATTTTTGACAAAGCATTGGAAGAAAAGTCAATTTTAGTATACTTCCAACCTAAGGTCAGTGTAAAAGAGAATTCCGTAGTAGGTGCGGAAGCATTGACCCGACTCAGAGACGAAGACGGTAAAATCATTCCTCCGGATTTGTTTATTTCCGTTCTGGAAAACAGTGGTAAGATTCTTGAGCTTGACTGGTATGTTATGCGTTATGTGTTTGCTAAAATCAGACAGTGGCTTGATGAAGGTAAGGAACCTAAGCGAGTGTCTATCAATTTAAGCAAATTGCACTTTTATTATGATAATCTGGTGACGGATATTATTAATGAATTTGATACATACAATATTTCTCCGGATTATATTGAATTTGAAGTAACAGAGTCGGTATTCTTTGAAGAAGCGCAGTTGATTATTAACAAAATCGAGAAACTGAGAGAGCGGGGATTCCGTGTCAGTGTGGATGATTTCGGCGCAGGATATTCTTCTTTGAATCTGATTGGAATATTGCCCGTAGATATTATTAAATTGGACAAGGGTTTTATTAAGAACAGTCTTGGAAACAATAAGGGCAAGAATATTATAAAAGGTTTGATTTCCATTCTGAATGAAATTGATTTGGAAATCGTTTGTGAAGGTATTGAAACCAAGGAAGAAGAACGAATCGTATATGAATTCGGGTGTGATTCCATGCAGGGATTTTTATATGATAAGCCTATTCCTGTGGAAGATTTTGAGCGTAAATATGTATGTTAAAAAACAGCCTCCGGCATCTGTCGGAGGTTTTTGTTTGCCTGTTCGCAGGTTCTGTTTTGGCACCGATTGTTTTTTTATGAATAATATAAATAAAAGAATATCAGGAGCATGATTATGGCAGAAACCATTATTTTGGATGCCGGTCACGGCGGAGCGAATCCCGGCGCGGTTTACGGTGGCAGAAGGGAGAAGGATGATGCGTTGGCATTAACCCTTGCGGTTGGCGAAATCTTGGAAGATAAAGGCTTTAATGTATACTATACGAGAACAGATGATGTATATGAATCACCTTACCGGAAGGCGCAGGAGGCCAATACTCTGGGCGGTGATTTTTTTGTTTCCATTCATCGTAATTCCAGTGTTTATCCTAACCAGTATAGCGGAATTGAAAGCTTGATTTATAACTATCAGAGTCCTGCTTATGAAATGGCGGTTAATATTAACCGTGAGCTTGAGAGAATCGGTTTTATTAATTTAGGCGTAAATGAGAGACCGAATCTTGTAGTGTTAAATCGCACACAGATGCCGGCGGTACTGGTGGAAGTGGGCTTTATCAATACAGAAGATGACAACATTCTCTTTGATGCAAGATTCCGGGAAATCGCGTGGGCGATTGCCCAGGGCATTGTAAGAACCTTTTATCCGGGGTGGGATATTTATCCTCTGCAGGATTTTGCGTAAAGATAAAAATCTGATTTTACTTTATATGTCAATGTAAAGTAAAAGCGCCGCATTTTTCATACGGCGCTCTACATACATTTCTAATATTCTGTTATTTTGCCTGTGCAAGCAGGTAAATCAAAGGTGAATTCCAATAGATTGTAATTTCGTTTGTAGAGAAACAACTGTCGTTATCTACATAACACATACCGCCTGTGGAGCTTGATAATACTGCCTTAGCATAAGGATCGTCAGCATTTGTATTGGGGCCGCCAACCAACATACCGGGCATTGTTTGACCGAGAACCTGTGAGGGTCTGTGGTGTGTATGGGTAGGAGACCAGCTGCCGTAACCTGTAACATAACAGTAACCCAAAGGATTAGCACCAAGCAGGTAATTCAGCTGATGCTGAGCATAGGAAGCATACTTCTCATCTCCTGTAAATTTAGCAGCCATGGTATAGAGAATACCGTGGTTCGCTACGGTCATATTACTTCCCCAAGGATAACTTCTTTCCAAGCAGATATAATATGCATCTTTTTCTGCTGTGGCAATATTTTCATCACATTCTGCAACAATGGCATCAATAAATGTCTGCGCAAGCTCTGCATCTGTCTGTAATGCTTCATCTGCGGTTAAGTAGGAGTACATTCCGTAGTATCCGATATCAGCCCAACCCAAGCCGGAGATACTGTTTTCTGCATAGACGGCTTTTGCTTTGTCAAAATAGGTTGTATCGCCGGTTGCAAGGTAGAGTTCCATGGAAGCCCAGAAGATTTCATCGTAGAACTTACCGTCGGGATATTCACCTGTTACGATTTCTTCAGGATTTACGAAGCCTGTTAAGGTTTCTTCGTTTTTAATCAAATAATCATAAGCTTTTATTGCAGCTTCTTTACATGCTGTTGCAAATTCAGCATCAAATTCAGCATAAATAACAGAAGCTCTTGCCATTACAGCTGCAAAGTCACCGGTAGCGGTAGGTGAAATAGGAGCTACATATAAGGGGGCAGTTTCGGACATGGCATCTACGGTTTCAGGGAAATTGGTTCCTGTTACCTTGTGATATACGCCACCGTTTGCTGCCTGCATTTTAAGCATCCATTCCAATTCATATCTTGCTTCGTCGAGAAGATCGGGAACACCGTTACCGCTTTCGGGGATATCCAAATCATCTCCTCTTGCAGCTTCGCTGTCCTGATATGTAATAAATAAGTCCATAACGGTTTTAGCACCGGGAGATACATATCGTCCGTAATCTCCGGCATCATGCCAACCGCCGGTTACATCAATGACTTCTCCGGTTTCATAAACTTTGGTTTCCTGCATATGACATGCATCGTGTGCGAAGTCTCCTGCAAGAGATTCATCCAATACGCAACCGCATCTCTGGAGATAGAGCATGCGCACAACATCTTTGTAGATATCATTATAAATATCATCACCGATGGTAAATTCATAGGATTCACCAATACCATCTACAACAACTTTATAAGTTCCGGGTGTGGTGAGATCTGAGAAATCGCCTTTTACCTGAGCACCGTCACCTGACTTTGAGTTGGCAAAATCGGTAGAAAGTTTACCGGAATACACTACATTGTTATTGGCATCTACAATGGTATAATCCGTAACTTCAGGATTATATTTGCAGATAAGAATCTTCTCATCATCCGGTTTGTAACCGATTTGATTTACTTTTACGGGAACCGGGGTGGGAAGAGGTTCCAATGCCATGGCGTTGGATGCATCTTTAATAGTCAAAACAAAATTATCAATATAAACCTTGTGTGCCACAGAAGCGTCCAAGTCACCCTGTTCACCTAAGTTAAAGCAAAGTCGGGGAGCGGGATCGCTGGCTTCTCCCATGGTAAACTCAGCGGTAATGGTTTGTTTGTCGGGACCGATGCGTTTCTCGTTTTCCATGTAATAAGCGTGGTAGTCGCCACCGTTAATCTGGAAACGCCATTCGATATCTCTTTCGATATCGGAATAAATGTCAAAAGATACAGTGTAGACACAACCCATATTCAGGCAGTATCCGTCACGGAAAATCTGAACCGCATGTTCCATGCCACCGGCATAGGTAATATCTACCACCAGTTCACCGTTTTCGGCATAGAGGTCGAATTTTCCGCCGTTGGAGTAAACACCCCATGCACCTTTGGTATTATCGTCAAAATGATCGTCAATAACATTTGTGCCATCGACCAAATTGTTACCGAAGCCTTCAATAACATTGCTGTCGGAAGTATCTTCGGAAACTTCCTCAGATACCTGAGAATCGGTTTCGGAGATTACTTCTTCTCCGGCATTTGAGTTGCAGGCGAATAGGGATAAAGCCATAACCGATGCCAGAAGAAGGGAGAGTAGTTTTTTGGATTGCATAAATGCATCCTCCTTTCTTTGTAAATGGGAATATTTAATCGAACATTTGTTCTTTACACCTTATCGGGGATATGATAAAATGCGT
This sequence comes from Lachnospiraceae bacterium, assembly GCA_017624855.1. Lineage (GTDB taxonomy): Bacteria > Bacillota > Clostridia > Lachnospirales > Lachnospiraceae > UBA3766. Next base: position 125,007 of record JAGAMF010000002.1, on the reverse strand, counting down.
TATATACAATTATCATTATTTTACAATAGTTGCATTGAAAAAGGAATAGGAAATAGTATAAAAATATTATAAAAGAGTACTGGTTTAAGAGGAGTAAAAGAATGAAGTTCATACATTGTGCGGATTTGCATCTGGATTCAAAATTGGAAAGCAACATGAGCCGGGAGCAGGCGGCGGAACGCAGAAACGAAATATTGCTCACATTCAAAAGAATTGTGGATTTTGCAGTAAAAGAAGGCGCGCGGGGAATTTTAATTTCAGGAGACTTATTCGACCGTAAGGTAATTTCTGCCAAAGCAAGGAATTTGGTGTGGGATACGATTGCAGAGAATCCGGAATTGGATTTTTTATATTTAAGAGGCAATCACGATTGGCAGACTGATTTTATGGCAGGAAGGGACTTGCCTGAGAATTTGAAACTCTTTAATGGAAACTGGACGGAGTATCAATATGGGCAAATATCCATATTCGGTAAGGAAACCATGGAAGACGATATGCACTATGCGTCGCTTATAACTCAGGCGGAACGCATTAACATTGTCATGCTTCACGGACAGGAAGTGCGCAGTAATGTTAAGGACGATGCAAGTTTGATTTCCCTTCCGGCGTTGAAGAATCGAAACATTGATTACCTGGCTCTTGGGCATGTTCATTTTTATAAAAAAGAAGCCTTGGATTATCGCGGAGAATATTGCTATTGCGGATGTCCCGAAGGAAGGGGATTTGATGAGTGTGGCAAAAAGGGCGTGGTATTGTTGGAGGTAGAGAACGGTAAGGTAAACAGCCGTTTTGTGCCTATGGCATCAAGAACATTGCATGAAGTTGAAGTGGATATTACCGGTTTGGAGACCGCTACGGATTTATTGCGGGAAATCCATAAAAAAACAGAGGATATTTCCTCATCGGATATGGTAAAAGTAATTTTTACGGGCTTCTATACGGTGGAAACCGAGAAAGACTTTACTTATTTTGAGCAGGCCATGGAAGGGCGGTTCTATTTCATGAAGTTTAAGGATATATCCAAGCTCTCCATTGATTATACGGAGTATGAACATCAAATTTCCCTGAAGGGAGAATTTGTTCGTACCGTCATGAACGGTAAAGAAACGCAGGAAGAGAAGGAGCAAATGATTCTGTTGGGAATCCGTGCCCTGTCAGGGGAGGAATTGCAGGTATGAGATTGATTTCGTGTTACATAGAGAATTTTGGCGGCATGCATAAGTTTTCCTATGAGTTTAAAGAGGGCTTAAACTGTATCATGCAGGAGAACGGTTGGGGTAAGACTACGCTTGCAACTTTTCTTAAGGCGATGTTTTACGGTATGGAGAAGAGCACCAAGCGCAATTTGGACGAGAATGAACGCAAGAAGTATGAACCGTGGAACGGAGGGGCTTACGGCGGTAATCTGGTATTTGAAACAGATGGTGAAACATACCGCATCGAGCGTTTTTTCGGAACCAAAGACAAAGAAGACAGTTTCATGTTATATGATATAAAGACCGGGTTGGAATCCAATGCGTATTCGAAGAATATCGGTGAAGAATTGTTTGGTATCGATCGGGTTTCCTTTGAGCAGAGCATTTTTATGAAACAGGGAAAGTATGCGGTTTCCCTGACAGACAGTGCCGCGGCCAAGATGAGCGGTCTTATGGCCGGAGGGGATGATTTGGACTGCTATGAGAAGGCTTGCGGCAGACTGGAAGCGGAGATGAAGTTTTATCATAAAAACGGTAATAAGGGTAAAATACCCGAACTGGAGGAAGAAGTTGCCGGGCTGAAAAGAAAAATAGCAGAGGCGCGGGAAATCGAATCTTCTTTGGAAGAATGGAAGAAGCAGAAGGAAGAATGTCTGGCGGAGCGTGAAAGCAATATTCGTCAGAAAGAGGAGTTGAAGAAACAGATTCGCAGAGCAGGAGAGCAGGCTGTCAGAGAAGAGAAATATCGGCATTACATGGCCTTGGAGGCAGAAAAAGAGAGGCTGAGAGGTGAAGTGGAAGTCTTGGATTCATATTTTCATAATGGAATGCCGGGAGAAGAAGAGCTGGAGCATTATCGGGATTTGTTTACCCGGTACAGAAATAACCACGAGAAACAGCCTTCTCTTTCTTGGAGCCACAGATATCCGGAATTGGCAGAACGCTTGTCGGCATATCCGGTAACGGAAGAGGAACTGGATGCTTGCGAAGAGAAGTGGAATCAGGCTGTGGAAAAGGAACTGCTGCTTGCGAAGAAAGAGTTGCAGTTGCAGGTTTGGTCGGAGAAAGAGCAGGAGGAGGCAGAACAAAGAGCGATTGAACGCCGTAGTTTGCATAAGATACAGACGATTATAGTGATGATTGCCGTGCTTGCGATTATTGTTGCGGTATTGTGCTATTTTATGGTGTCTGCGTTGAGTGCGGGAATCATGGCTGCTATATCGGTTGTGGCAATCATTGGTTTTGTGCTTGTTACCGGTCGCAAAAAGAAGCTTGGTAATGATGAAGAGGAATGCGAAGAAATCATAGAATTGCAGGAAGAATGCGATGCATTGGAAGCAGAGATTAGCAAGAATAAAAAGTCGGTTTCTTTGTATTTGCAAGGGTTTGCAATTACAGGCGAGAAGGATGTTTTATCCTACATTCACAGGATTCGCGTCACCTTAAACGAGCAAAACAGAGTGGATGAAAATAGGCGTTTATATGAAGAAGCAGAAGCAAAAAGGCTTCAAGAAAAAGAATGTCTTCGAACAGAGCTGTTGGCTTTTTTGAGTAAGTATGGGAATGAAGGAAATGAGCCGAATGAAAGCATATTAAGAGAAATCGCACAAAAGCGAAATGAATATGTAAAAATAAGCGGACAATATGAAGCATTGTGCAAACAAACGGAACAGACCGAATGCGAGAAAACGGATGCAGAAGACAAATTGCCTTCTGTGGAAGAATTGCAGAGGCAGGAGCTTGTTTTAGAAGAACAAATGGAAGCGTCTGAGCTGAAATTAAGCCGTATGAATCGCACCATAGAACAGTACATGGTCATGCTGGAAGATTGCGAACAGTGGAAAGCGGAAGTGGAAGAACTGGAAGAAAAATTATCGGATTACCGGATAAAATATAAGCGGCTCGAGAAAACTCTTAAATACTTAAATCAGGCAAAAAATGAGTTTTCTTCCCGGTATTTACGCAAAATGAATGCAGGTTTTATGAAATATAGGGAACTGTTTCGCAAAGGTACTTTTGAAGGAGCATCACTGGATGTCAAATTGGCAATAAAATGCGATGAAGACGGTGTAAAAAGAGACATCGGATATTACAGTGCGGGTATGCGTGAAACCATGGAGTTGTGCAGCAGATTGGCATTGATTGATGCTTTGTTTGAGAAGGAAGAGCCTTTTGTGGTATTGGATGATCCGTTTGTAAATCTGGATGAGAAATCAATGGAAGGAGCAAAGCATGTTCTTGCCGAAATTGCGCAAGAATATCAGCTGATTTATTTTACCTGCCACCCTTCAAGACAGTAAAGAATTCGGGGCCTGTACTTGACTTTTTGGGCATTCAATTCTACAATAAAAATAGGAACTTATAAACAATGTATCTATTAGGGGTGGATGCGTATGAGAAATTTACAAGAGGCGGTATTGGGGCATGTAAAAACCATGATTTCCCAGGCAAATAATATTGTCTGTGTAACCGGTTTGGGAACGGTTGTGGAAAGTGGCGGTGTGGATATTTGGTCAAGTGACAATCTCTATCGTATTGAGAAGGAATACGGAGACAGTCCCGAAGAAATTTTATCAGCCGGAATGTATGCCACAAAAAAAGAAAAGTATTATAAGTTTTATAAGAAAGAGGTAATCAGTACACTTCCGGAGCCCAGCGAGACTTTTGCGGCGTTAAAGAAGTTGCAGGATAGGGGGAAACTGCGGGCTACAATCAGTATGAATATTTACGGATTGGAGTACAGGAGCGGTTTGCGTAATGTTATTGAATTCCAGGGGACAATTTATTCCAATTACTGTCCTATGTGTAAGAAGAATTTTCCTTTGGATTACATATTAAGTGCTAAAAATGTGCCTGTGTGTGATGAGTGTAAGGTTGCTCTGCGTCCCGGACTCCGTCTGTTTGGAGAGAGTGTGCGAAACGACCGTATGACGGAAGCTGCGGTAGCTTGTGCCAATGCAGATTTAGTGCTTGTGCTTGGAACCAACCTGTATGGCTCCAAGGTGAGATATTCCACCGGACATTATACGGGAAATAAATTAATATTGATTAATGAGGAAGAACATTTTACGGACAGATATGCGGATTATGTATTGCATGGTAAGTGCAAGGATATCTTGCCGCAACTTGTGAAAGATATTTAGGTATGAAAGAAGAATCTAAAACATACGACATGGGTACCGGCAGTGTGCCTAAGCTTTTGGCGAAACTGGCAATTCCGGCGGTGGTGGCACAGGTGGTAAACCTGTTGTACAATGTGGTGGACCGAATTTATATCGGACATATTCCCGAAACGGGTGCAGCTGCATTAACCGGTGTAGGGCTTTTTATGGCAATTCTTATGTTTATTAATGCTTTTGCTATGTTGGCCGGTTCCGGAGGTGCGCCTTTGGCAGCCATTGCAATGGGGAAAAAAGATAATGAAAAGGCGGAGAAAATAGTAGGGAATTGCTTTTCTCTGCTTTTGATTTTTGCGGTAATATTAACCACGGTTTTTTATGTGTTTGCACCGGATATGTTGAAGTTTTTTGGCGCAAGCAATGTTACCCTTCCGTTTGCGGTAGATTATGCCAGAATTTATATATTGGGAAGCGTTTTTGTACTGATTGTTATGGGAATGAATCCTTTTATCACAACCCAAGGATTTGCCAAAGTTAGTATGATGACTACCGTAATCGGCGCAGTAATTAATATTATTCTGGATCCGATATTGATTTTTGCATGTGATCTTGGCGTGAAAGGTGCAGCGCTTGCAACGATAATCAGTCAGGCAATCGGCGCAATATGGGTATTGTATTTTCTGACCGGAAAGAAGACCATATTAAGATTAAAACTGAAAAATATGAAGTTGATTCCTAAGATTTTCGGACCTTGTTTGGGATTGGGAATATCCACTTTTGTCATGTTGTCTACCGAGAGTTTGTTGTCTATCAGTTTTACGACAAGTCTTGCAAAGTATGGTAATGATTTGGCAGTGGGAGCCATGACCATCCTTACCAGTGTTTCTTCCCTTGTGATGATGCCTCTTCAGGGAATTTGCCAGGGAGGACAACCGATTATCAGCTATAATTATGGCGCCGGAAAATATGATAGGGTTAAAAAAGCATTTTTCCTGCAATTTATGATTTGTATTGTTTATGCGGTTTCTTTTTGGGCGATATCTATGCTGTTTCCGCAACTCTTTGCTAAGGTTTTCACCGACGATACGGCATTGATAGAGTATGCGGCATGGGCATTGCGTATTTATATGGCAGGTATTTTTGCTTTTGGTTTTCAGTGTAGTTGCCAACAAAGTTTTATGGCGTTGGGTCAGGCAAAAATCAGCCTTTTTATGGCGTGTCTTCGTAAGATTGTTTTGTTGATTCCGCTGATATATATTCTGCCTCTTTTTACAGAACATAAAGTATTTGCGGTATTTCTTGCGGAGCCGGTCAGCGATATTGTAGCCGCTACGGTTACTACGATTGTTTTCTTTGTAACATTCCGCAAATTGTTGCGTAAGGGAAATGGGTAGAGTGTTGTGCATGATAAAAAATGTGGTGCTGATAATGAGGAGTAATAATTATTAAAATGTTAAAATGCAAAAATGTCCATTCGCGTTTGCGGATGGACATTTGCTTTTTCTGCTAATGAAGCATTTTATATTCAGCTTTCTTTTTTTGCTTCTGCATTTTCTTCGGAATTTGTTTCGGCTATAGAGGGCAGTTTCATTAATACTTCTTCAATACGATTCTGATTTACCGTTTTTACCGTAAGAACAGTACCGTCTTCTAATTCTACGGTTTCGTTTTCTTCAGGAAGTTTATCCAGTTTCTCGATAATCAAACCACCGATGGAGTCGTAGTCTTCACTGCTGAAGTTTGTATCAATGGAGTTGTTGATGTCATCCAACTTCATTCCGCCGGGAACAACATAGGTGTTGTCGCCCAAGTCCTGAATTAAGGTTTCTTCGTCTTCGTCATATTCATCACGAATTTCACCTACGATTTCTTCCAAAAGGTCCTCTAAGGTAATCATACCTTCGGTAGAGCCGTACTCGTTTAATACAAGTGCAATGTTGGAAGAGGACTTACGCATTTCCATCATTAAATCAGAGGTCTTTTTATACTCATATGTATAGTATGCATCACGCATAATATCTTTGATTGTGAATTTTTCCGTATCTTTTACAAACAGGAAATCTTTTACATTGATGATACCGATGATGTTGTCGGTAGAATCATGATATACCGGAAGTCTGGTGTACATGTTTTCGCGGAACAGTTCCATTACTTCTTTGTAGGTAGCAGTATCTTCCACGGTTACCATGTCGATTCGGGGAATCATAATATCCTTGGCAAGGGAATCGCCGAAATCGAACACATTATATATCATTTCTCGTTCTTCTTCTTCAATTACACCGTCTTCATGGCTGACATCTACATAGCTTCTCAATTCGCTTTCTGTCATGGCATTGTTCTTTTTGCTGGGATCAATGCGGAACAGTTTTAAGATGCCCAAGGCAATTTTATCTACGATAAAAATAACCGGAGTTAAGATAACCATCAAAAAGCGAATAATGGGAGCATATACCAAAGCAATCTTGTCTGCATACAGGTTAGCCCAAGTCTTCGGAACGATTTCGCCGCCCAGTAAAACTACAACAGTTAAAATACCGGTTGCAAGACCTGTCATCAGGCTGGCTTGGAGTCCTAAGGGTTCACTCAGAGCAATGGCAATAGTAGTTGCCAAAGAAGATGCCGACAGGTTTACTACATTGTTACCAATCAGAATTGCACTGAGAAGTTTGCTGTAGCTGTCAAGAATCTTAAGTACCAAAGCAGCTTTTTTGTTTCCTTCTTCTGCGAGCGTACGCATTTTTATCTTATTACAGGTTGAAAATGCGGTCTCCGCAGAGGAGAAGAATGCTGAAAGAATAACAAGAATTACCAATACTACAAGTTGAAAAATAATTGCCGGGCTGATTACCGCCGGCTCTGCTGTTAAAATCAGACTGTCTGGGTCCAAAGTTTTTACTCCTTTTCTTATATAAAATATTCGGTTCTGATTTATAAAGTATATATATTATTTACAGACCGTTAGAATGAAATATACAAAATATCTCATATTCTGTCAAGGGAAGTACATGTAAAACCAAGTGAAAAATGTTTTGTTAACCGATTTTTTACCGCGGCAAAATATAAGTACATGTTTGAAGTTTTCTTAAAATGTAGAAGGTTTGGGTGCATATCGGTAATGTTTTTTGCATATTTTGAAACATAGACAACATAGGTAAAAGGAGTTTATGTGAAGTGGAGAAAGGAAATTGGGGAAGCACTATAAAAAAAGAGGCTCCCTTGTGGTTGTTTACTATGCTTGGGATGTATATTGTAACCGCGGTATTGTTGATGTTGTTGGCCTTTTTGATTTACCGGTTTCAGTTTGGTGAAGGGTTTACCAATATAGCCATTATTGCAGTGTATATTGCAGTTAATTTTATGGGCGGTTTTTTTATGGGGAAAAAGAAAAAAGTAAAGAAGTACTTGTTGGGTTTGGTAGTAGGCGTTACATATTTTCTTATTCTTGTGCTGGTCAGCTTGATTTGTAATCACGGATTGCAGGATTTTGCAGGGAATTTTTTTACTACGCTGGCAATTTGTACCGGCGCCGGAACCATAGGCGGAATGTTAAGTTAAGGGAAATCTTTGGATTTCTCTTTTTTATTGCATAATGCATTTTAGGATATATATTTATGGAAATTGTTTTAATATTCAGATTAAATAATGTTCAATGTTGACGAAAACATAATATTGGAAGTAAAATGGGGGTGTTAAATTACAGATTGTAAAAGAATTGCAAATTGGAGGATGGCAGGCAAATGAGCCCCCGTGAGTTACAACAAAAAGATGATATTTCATTATACATAAACGATCAGGAATATATAGCCAATAATTATGTAATGAAATGTTTTACCGTAACCATGATTGTTTATGCTACGGCATTTATATTAAATATAATGGGTATATTTGTTATTCGTCAGGATTTAATGTTGAAGGCATTTATACCTTCGGTTGCTATATATGTAATTTCCTTTATTGTGTCTAAAATAATGTTGCCTTCAAATCGAATTAAAAAATACATTATTTTAAGCGGAAGTATCTATGTGTTTACCATTACCGGTGTATTTATTACATATCATGCAATTCTGGTAACATTGTTGCCCTTTTTGTATGCGGCTCTATATTCGTCAAAAAGGGTTATGACATTCGTATATATTATGACTACAATCAGCACGGTTGTAATTGTATATTGCGGATATTTCTTTGGATTGTGTGATGCCAATATGTTATTGTTGACTACCGGTACCGTAAGCGATTATGTAGTAAACGGTGTGCTTACTTTAATGGAAGTAAATCCGAACCCGGCCGTTTCGTTGTTTTTGTTTTTCATATTGCCCCGTTGTTTGATTTATGTGGCATTTATGGCGGTATGCAACAGTATTTTCCGAATCGTAAGCGGCAGTCTTGAAAAGGCGAGACTCAGTGAAGAGTTAGCTCGGGCAAAAGAAGAGGCTGAGCTTGCAAATAAGGCAAAGTCTAAGTTTCTTGCCAGAATGTCTCATGAAATCCGAACACCCATTAATGCGATTTTCGGAATGAATGAAATGATTATCCGGGAAAGCGAAGAGCCCGCCATCAGAAAGTATGCCAAGGATGTAAAAGATTCTTCCGAGCTTCTTTTAAATATTGTAAACGATATTTTGGACTCTTCCAAAATCGAATCCGGAATGATGGAACTTGTGGAAAGTGAATACGATATTCAAACGCTTTTAAATGATTTGCATAATATGACAATCATTAAAGCAAAAGAGAAGAATCTGGATTTGGAATTTATTGTTGATCAATCCCTTCCCTGTAAGTATCACGGTGATGACCAGCGTATTCGTCAGGTTCTTTTAAATCTGCTCAGTAACGGAGTAAAATATACCAATCACGGAAAGATTACCTTGCAGGTTTCCGGAGAGAGACAGGGAGAATATGCGGTATTACACTATTCCGTTCGGGATACGGGAATGGGAATTCGTGAAGAAGATATCGACAAATTATACGATGAATTCCGCCGCTTTGATATAGACAAAAACAGATATGTGGAAGGAACCGGCTTGGGTATTACAATTGCTCAGCAGTTCTTAAAATTAATGGGAAGTGAGTTGCAGATTCACAGTGAATATGAAAAGGGCAGTGAATTTTCTTTTAAATTGGTGCAGCAGATTGTGGACGAGACCCCTATAAAAGATTTAGAACAGAAATTTAACCCTTCTGCGTCGGAAGAGAAAAAGCAACTTCGCTTTACTGCTGAGAAGGCAAAGATACTGGTGGTTGATGACTATCAGATGAATATTAAGGTATTTAAAAATCTTGTAAAATTTGCTAAAATGCAGATTAGTGAAGCTATAAGCGGTAACGAGTGCTTAGAGCTTCTTGAAAAGCAGAAATTTGATGTGATATTTTTAGACCATATGATGCCCGGCTTGGACGGAATCGAAACTCTCAGAATCATCCGTCAAAGAAATCTGTGCGAAAATGTTCCCATCATTATGCTGACGGCAAATGCAATTATCGGAGATAAAGAAAGATATCTTGAAGAAGGTTTTGATGATTTTCTTTCGAAGCCCATTATTCCTGAGCTATTGACGGAGATGTTGTTAAAATACCTTCCTCCGGAGTATATCGTATCGGAAGGTGATAATAAGCTGAAACCCCAAACCGTAACGCCGGAAAACAGCAATATTTCAAAACAAAATAAAGAAGAGGATGAAACAACTATGATAAAAGTAACGCAGGAAGAACATTTTGAGGCGGTTCGCGCGGCACTGCCGGAATTGAATTATGAGGCGGGTCTTAATACCTGCATGGGAGACGAAGATTTTTATTTGGAATTATTAACCGACTTTTCTGAGTTACCCATTAAGGCGGAATTAAGTAAATTACTTGCGGACAAGGATGCCGCTAATTATGCCATCCAGGTTCACGGATTTAAAAATAATGCATACACGATAGGTGCCAAAGAAATCGGTGACTTAGCTTATGAGCTTGAAAAATTAACCAAGGCGGCCGATTGGACCAATGTTCCGGAATTGCAAGACCAAATGTTCCGTTTATATGACAGTGTATGTGAAAGATTTAATGCAATTGTTGTGGTCTAGTTTTATAAAAGAGAGAAGTACGGTATGATTTTTTATTATGCAATTACAACGATACTGGCGCTCACTAATTTGATTGTTCTGGTATATACATACGAAAATAAAAAAGCAAATTACTATTTCATGTTGTCAATCATTGTTATGGCTTTGTCCAATTGCGGTTATTTGGCATTGGCATTATCAACGGAATTAAACGAAGCTATTCTGGCAAATAAAATAGGCTATATCGGCGGATGTTTTATACCGTTGATTACATTGTTTTTGATATGTACAATCTGTAATTATTCCCTGCCGGGATGGTTAAGGTACATTTTATACGGCTTAAGCTTTGGTGTGTATTTGATGGTGCTTACCATCGGATACTCGGATTTTTATTACAAAGATTTATCCTTGGGTAAATTGGGGAATGCTACCGTATTGTTGCACTCATACGGAGTGGGACATGTTTTGTTCTATGTGATTTTATACGGATATTTGGCGTTGGAAGCCATTCTTCTTGCCTATCATCTGATTAAAAGACGGGCTGTATCCCAGAGCAAGCTTTGGTTGCTTTCGGCCATGGTTATTTTTAACATCGTGGTATTTGTGGGAGGAAGAATGATTAATCCCGATATAGAGATTATGCCTCTTTTATATGTGATTGACGGCTGGGTATTCATATATCTTCAGGGAAAGAATATGATATACAACCTTGAAGACAGTATAGCCAGTACCATCCGGGAACAGAAAGTGTATGGATATATTCTTTTTGATAACTGTTGCAGATATATGGGCTGTAACAAGGTGGCAAGAAATGTTTTTCCCGAAATCGCGGAGTGTAAGGTGGATTACCCCATAAACAATGTGGAAAAACTTGGTATGGTGGTCAGCTGGTTAAAAGTCTATATTGATGATGGAAAGGACAATTTCGATTATCAAAAGGATGAAAAATACTACGAAATCAAAGTAAGCAGGGTGTGGTATCGTAAAAAAGCCCGCGGTTATGTAGTTGAAATAAAAGATGATACTGCGAGACGGAAGTACATGAGCCTTTTATCCAATTATAACGATGAGTTAAAGGGCAAAGTAAACGAGCAAACTGCTGAATTGATGGAGCAGCAAAATAAAATTCAGGAATTATTTTTACAGACTGTGTCGGCATTGAGTGAAGCGGTGGACGCCAAAGATCGATATACCAGCGGTCATTCCAAGCGTGTTGCGGAATACTCCCGTATGATTGCGGAACGGTTGGGAAAGAGTCGCAGGGAGCAAGAGGAAATCTATCGTGCGGGGCTCCTTCATGATGTGGGTAAAATTCGTATCCCCGTAGACATTATTAACAAAGCCGGAAAACTCACGGATGAGGAGTTTAATATCATAAAAGTGCATCCTGTAACCGGATATCATATTTTAAGCGGTATTTCCGGCAGTGAACAAATTGCCATTGCGGCAAAATACCACCATGAGCGTTATGACGGAAAGGGATACCCCAATGGTTTGGAGGGAGAACGAATTCCTCTGGTGGCAAGAATTCTTGGCGTGGCGGATTCTTATGATGCCATGACCAGTAATCGTAGTTATCGTGATGCACTGCCTCAGGATGTGGTTCGAAGCGAAATCCTGAAAGGAAGAGGTTCTCAGTTCGATCCCGAGATTGCAGACATTATGCTGGATCTGATTGATAAGGATACCGAATATAAGATGCGTCAGTCGGATGTTGACATCAAAAAAATACTTGTGGTAGATGACGAACCCATGAATCACAAGTTGCTTTCTCATATTATGAAAGATGAACCCCGTTATCAAATTGTTTCGGTATACAGTGGTAAAGAAGCGTTAAAAGAATTGCAAAAGCAGGACTTCCGCTTGATTATGCTGGATGTTATGATGCCGGAAATGGATGGTTTGGAAACATTACGCCATATTCGCAAGGTATATAATTTACCGGTTGTTCTTATGACGGGCGATAAAACACTGGATACTTCCGTAGGATTTGCGGAGCTTGGTTGTGACGATTATATTACCAAACCGTTTTTACCCATATTGATAAAAGAAGTGCTTCATAATATGACGGAGAGAACAAAGGTTAAGAATTAGCTCACAAAAAGTGAAAAAACAAAAAAAGGCTTTTATATTTAAAAAGAATATGCTATACTTGACCGAGAGCAGAAATTTCGAAGGAGGCTTAAACATGAAACACATTAAGACTTTAAATACCAGAGACTATAAGAAATCATTAAAGAAGGGCGGCTGCGGCGAGTGCCAGACATCATGTCAGTCAGCATGCAAGACTTCTTGTACAGTTGGTAACCAGAGCTGTGAACAGGCAAAATAAGATTGGTTGAAAGATTAAGGGGCAGCGTTTTAAACGCTGCTCTTTGCACGTGGAGGAATATTTGTGATACATCAATATAAAAATAACGGCTATAACATTGTTTTGGATGTGAATAGCGGCTGTGTGCATGCAGTGGATGAGCTGGTCTACGATTTGCTCCCTCTTTTTGAAAAAGAAGGTAAGGAAAACCGTTTGGATGCGGCTTATATGTTGGACAGAGTAAATGCTTCCGGCGCGGTATTTTACACTGAAAATGAAGAAGGCGTACGAGTAGAAGCATCAGAAGATGATTATAAAGAGGCAATAGAGGAAATTATCACATTGGTTCGTGACGATATGCTTTTTGCCGAGGATATATACGAGCCCTACATTGATACTTTTAAGAATCGTCAGCCTGTGGTTAAGGCGTTATGCCTTCACATTGCTCATGATTGTAATTTAGGCTGTAAATATTGCTTTGCCGAAGAGGGAGAGTACCATGGAAGAAGAGCGCTTATGAGCTTTGAAGTGGGTAAGAAGGCGCTGGATTTTCTTGTAAAAGAATCCGGCAGCAGAAGAAACCTTGAAGTGGATTTCTTTGGCGGTGAACCTCTCATGAACTGGGAAGTGGTAAAACAGCTGGTGGAATACGGAAGAAGTATTGAAGAAGCCAATAACAAGAAGTTCCGTTTTACTTTAACAACCAACGGCATGTTGTTAAACGATGAAATTCTTGAATTTGCCAATAAAGAAATGGGCAATCTTGTATTAAGCATAGATGGTCGAAGAGAAATCAATGATTTTATGCGACCTACCAGAAACGGTAAGGGCTCGTCCTATGATATTATCGTGCCGAAGTTTAAAAAGGCAGCTGAAAGCCGTAATCAGATGAATTATTATGTGCGCGGCACATATACACATTTTAATACGGATTTTTGCGAGGATGTTCTTCATCTGGCAGATTTGGGATTTGAACAGATTTCCGTTGAGCCTGTTGTGGCGCCGGAAAGTGAAGCCTATGCCTTAAAAGAAGAAGATTTGCCGGTATTGTTTGATAATTACGATAAGCTCGCCAAAGCTATGTTGGAACGAAGAAAAGAAGGAAGACCTTTTAATTTCTTCCATTTCATGATTGATTTATCCGGAGGCCCTTGTGTGGCCAAAAGACTTTCGGGGTGTGGCTCCGGATGTGAGTATTTGGCAGTAACTCCCTGGGGCGACTTTTATCCTTGTCATCAGTTCGTGGGCGAAGAAGAGTTCCTTATGGGTAATGTGGATGACGGAATTGTAAGAAATGATATCAGAGAAATGTTCTCCGACTGTAATGTATATGCAAAGGACAAGTGTAAAAACTGTTTTGCAAAGTTTTATTGCAGCGGTGGTTGCGCGGCCAATTCATATCATTTCCACGGACATATCAATGATGCGTATGATATTGGATGTGAATTGCAGAAGAAGCGAATTGAGTGTGCTATTATGATGGAGGTTGCGAAAAGCACCGAAGCAGAATAGATGAAACGGAGTGTGTAAAAGATGAGTAAAACAGCCAAAATAGTTAGTTTTTTTGCCATAATTCTGATTACGGTGGCAATGGGATATATTGCAATCGTAGGTGTGGGTGAAAACAAAACAGGTTCTATTTTTGATATAAAACAGGGCTTAGACCTTGCAGGTGGTGTCAGCATTACTTATGAAGTAGTGGGAGACGAAGAGCCTACCGTAGAGGACATGAACGATACGGTGTTTAAGCTTCAGCAGAAAGTAGATACTTACAGTACGGAAGCACAGGTATATCCTGAAGGAAATGACCGTATCAACATCGAAATCCCCGGCGTAAGCAATGCAAATGAGATTCTTGAAGAACTGGGTAAACCCGGTAGTTTATCTTTTATTGCAGAAACGGATTCCGAAGGGAATTTGAATTATGAGCCTGTGGTAACTGCCGACGGTATGTTGGTATGGCATGATGACAGATGGAATACATTTGTGTTTGTTTCGGAAGAAACAGCGGTTGAATATGATATGGAAACTGAGTCTGTTGTTTTGGATGACAGCGGAAATGCGGTTGTGTACGAATTGGATGCGGATGCAAAGGTATCCGTTCAGTATAAGTTAAACAAAACCATGGAGGAGCTGAAAGAGGACGGTTCCATTATTCTTACCGGTAATGAGGTACAGAGCGCCAAAGCCGTACAGCAGCCGGATCAGCTTGGTAATCCGGAAAATGTGGTTAGCTTGCTTTTTAATGCAACAGGAACAGAGAGTTTTGCAAAAGCTACACAGAAGGCATATCAGCAGGGTGAAACCATTGCGATTTATTATGATGATAAATTCATCAGTATTCCCGCGGTAAGCGCAGTAATCAATGACGGTCAGGCGGTAATCAGCAGTATCGGTAACGGTGATGAAGCAGACCGTTTGGCTTCCAATATCCGTAACGGTGCATTAAAACTGGAATTACAGGAATTGCGTTCCAATGTAGTAGGCGCACAGCTTGGTTCTGAGGCGATTACCACCTGTTTGCAGGCGGCGGTAATCGGATTTATTATAGTTGCCGTTTTCATGGTTGCGGTATATTTTATGCCCGGCGCAGTCAGCGTTTTGGCATTGGTATTATATGTATTTTTGATGATTGTTACATTATCTGTATTTAACGAAGTAATTA
Organism: Lachnospiraceae bacterium; assembly: GCA_017624855.1. GTDB lineage: Bacteria > Bacillota > Clostridia > Lachnospirales > Lachnospiraceae > UBA3766. The sequence goes on along the minus strand of JAGAMF010000002.1, from coordinate 109,672 downwards.
CTTTAACATTACCCGGTATTGCCGGTATCATTCTTTCTGTTGGTATGGCAGTGGATGCAAATGTTATTATTTTTGCCCGTATTCGTGAAGAGCTTGCAACCGGCAAAACCGTACAGAGTGCAGTGGACATGGGCTTTAAAAAAGCTACTTCCTCTATTCTCGACGGTAACATTACAACTTTGATTGCTTCGGTTGTGTTGATTATTGCAGGAACCGGTACGGTAAAAGGTTTTGCTTGGACCTTGGCAATCGGTATTGTTTTATCCATGTTTACCGCAATGGTAATCAGCCGTTTCCTTTTAAACGGATTGATTGCTTTGGGCTTGGACAATATTAAATTGTTCGGTATTGGCAAGGAAAGAAAAACAGTTGATTTCATTTCTAAGGGTAAAATTTTTGCATTGGTATCCATTCTTTGTATTGTCATTGGTGGAGTGTTTATGGGAGTGCACCAGGGAACTTCCGGTGCTGCATTGAACTTCAGCCTTGAATTTCTGGGAGGTACATCTACAAGTTTGGAACTTGCAGAAGATATGAGCATCGAAGAAATTGATGCAACAATCGTTCCCGGTATTGAAAAAATTACCGGTGACGGTAATGTTCAGGTACAGAAGGTAGAAGGCGGTACAGAGATTATCGTAAAGACCAGAGAATTGGATGAGGTAGAAAGAGGCGAGCTGGAAGCTTTGTTTACGGAGCAGTTTGGTGTGGATGAAGGAACCATTCAGAGCCAGACCATCGGTGCTACCATTTCAGGCGAAATGAAGAAGGACTCCATTGTGGCGGTATCTATTGCCGTTGTTTGTATGCTGATTTATATCTGGTTCCGTTTCAGCGATTGGCGTTTCGGTGTATCTTCCGTGCTTGCGCTGGTTCATGATGTTTTAGTGGTGTTGGCATTTTATGCGATTGCCAGAGTCAGTGTGGGAAGCACCTTCATTGCCTGTATGTTGACGATTGTCGGTTACTCTATCAATGCCACCATTGTTATATTTGACCGTATCCGAGAAAATTATAAAGAAGCGAAACAGAAATCCGACGAAGCTTACTTGAAGAAGCGTCGTTTAGACAGTTCTGAATTTGAAATCGATTTAAAAGATATTGTAAATCGTAGCATTACTCAGACATTGTCCCGAAGCTTATTTACTTCTTTGACTACTTTTATCATGGTAGCGGCGTTGTATGTTTTGGGAGTAACTTCCATTAAGGAATTTGCATTACCTCTGATGGTGGGTATTTTATGCGGTACTTATTCTTCCGTATGTTTGGCAGGAAACCTGTGGTATTTCTTGCGTAAAAAATTCCCGGTTCGTCAGAGTGATGATGAGGATGATATTTAGTAATTTATATGTAAAAACAAAAGTATGAAAAAAGTCCGCAAGGGCTTTTTTCGCGTAAAAGGAAAAGGTGTTAAAAATGGCACAGTGGAAATTAATCAGAAACGGAGCAGATTATGATGCACTTTCGCGGCAATACGGAGTTGATCCGGTTTTATTGCGTATTATGCGTAATCGTGGCGTGACGGAAGATGCGCAAATCGAAGAATATTTGCACGGCGATGCAAGTGTTTGCGATATTACCGAAGGCTTTTTAGACATGGAGAAAGCGGTCGCTTGGTTGAATACCGTAAAAGCCGAGGGCAGAAAACTCCGCATTATAGGCGATTATGATATTGACGGTGTATGCAGTACGGCAATTTTATACAAAGGATTCTCCGCTTACGGTATACAGGCGGACTATGCCATTCCTCACAGAGTGTTGGATGGTTACGGAATCAATGTGAATCTTGTAGAGAAAGCTTATGAGGACGGCGTAGATACCGTTGTTACCTGCGATAACGGTATTTCAGCCTATGAAGCCCTGGAACGGGCAGCAGAACTCGGAATGACCGTAATTGTGACAGATCACCATGACATACGAAGAGAAAATGTTGGCGGTAGCGAGACAGAAATGCTCCCCACAGCCCATGCCTTAATTAATCCGAAAAGAGAAGGCAATTCATATCCTTTTCGGGAGATGTGCGGTGCTTATGTGGCTTATAAGCTGGTAGCCCGTCTTTTAAGATTTGCAGAAGAAGACAGTGAATTAAAAGAAGAGCTGCGGGTGTTGGCAGCCTTTGCGACTATTGGTGATGTTATGCCCCTGGTGGGAGAAAACCGTACGCTGGTAAAATATGGGCTTCGCCATATTAAAAATTGTGCCAATGTAGGTTTGCAGGCATTAATCGATGCAACCGGGTTTAGAGAGAAGGATATCAAAGCCCACAGTATAGGCTTTGTGTTGGGCCCCTGCATCAATGCAAAAGGGCGCTTGGAATCTGCGGAACAGTCTCTGGAGCTTTTGTTATGTAATGATGAAGCTACGGTTCGGGAAATGGCAGGCGAACTGGTGCAGACCAATGAAGTGCGAAAAAGTCTTACGGAAGCTGGTGTAAAGAGAGCAATTGAATTGGTAAGATCTCAATATGCGGATGATAAAATTATTGTGGTACATTTGGAAGATTGCCACGAAAGTATTGCCGGCATTATTGCGGGCAAGGTAAGAGAGGCCTTTTATCGTCCTACATGGGTGCTTACGGACGGGCAGGAAGGCATAAAAGGGTCAGGACGCTCCATTGATGCATATGATATGCATAAAGGATTATGTGAGTGTGCCGATTTGCTGACAAATTACGGCGGGCATAAACTTGCCGCCGGAGTTTCGTTGCCTAAGGATAATTTGGATGCATTTCGTAAGCGCTTAAATGAGCTGGCTGATTTGACGGAAGAGGATTTGACGGAAGTAGTCCGTATAGATGTGGATTTACCTTTCGGCTACGCAAATGAGGACTTTTTGGATGAATTAAGTATGTTGGAGCCGTTTGGTAAAGACAATGAAAAGCCTGTGTTTGCTCAGAGAAACGTTACTTTTGTTCGAGGAAAAATTTTCGGGGCGAGAAGTAATGTAGTGGCTTTTACGGTGGAAGATACAAACGGCAGAAAGCATGTCTTGAAGTTTTTTGGAGATATTCCCGAATTTAACAGATATGTGGACGGAAAATACGGTGAAGGAAGTGCAGAGAAAATCTACGCCGGTAACGGAGATGCGGTACTTTCCGTAATTTACAGTCCGGAGTTGAATACATATAACGGACAGACGGAAGTGCAACTGATTTTAAGGGACTTTTCATAGGTTTTGAATAAAAAGCAAACGGTGAAAGCCAAAGACAACTATGGATAAAAAGCGGATAATATGTTATAATAATATAATTTATTTTATCTGCGCCGCAAGGGCAGGAACTTTTGTTTTTTAATATATATTCCCGAAGGGAGCATGGTATGGCAAAATTATCGGATTTATTGGCAAAACTTTCATATGAATGTATAAAAGGATCGGAAGACCGGGAGATTACAACGGTTTGCTACGATTCCAGAAAAGTGGAAGATGGTTCCCTCTTTGTCTGCATTGAAGGCAGTAATTTTGACGGTCATTCCGTTGCGGCCCAAATGGTTGAGAAGGGGGCTGCCTGTCTGGTAATATCCAAGGATGTGGAAGTTCCGGAAGATTCCCAAGTTTCTTTGATAAAAGTAGAGAATACACGCTATGCTCTTGCTTTTATTTCGGCGGCGTATTTTGGCCATCCGGCAGAAAAAATGAAGGTAATCGGTATTACCGGAACCAAGGGAAAAACCACAACGACTTATATGGTGCGCTCCATCTTGGAAAATGCAGGTTTAAAAGTAGGTCTTGTAGGTACGATTGAGACTATTATCGGTGAGAAACATATTCCGGCGCTTAATACAACCCCGGAATCATATGTGTTGCAGGAATATTTTGCGCAAATGGCAGAAGAGGGTTGCGATGCGGTAGTGATGGAAGTGTCTTCTCAGGGACTTATGATGCACAGAACCCAAGGATTTGTTTTTGATTTGGGTATCTTTACCAATTTGGAACCGGATCATATCGGCCCTAACGAACATGGCAGTTTTGAAGAATATATGGCATGTAAAGGTCTTCTTTTTAAGCAGTGTAAGGTAGGTATTGTGAACGGGGACGATTCTCATGTAAGTGCACTGTTGGAAGGTCATACCTGCGAAGTGGAGACTTACGGCTTCAAAGAGAGTGCGGATATTCAAGCCAAGGATGTGACTTTGTATCGTGAAAAAGGAGAACTGGGTGTAAAATTCAGCGTATCCGGCAAATTAAATGCGCAGATTAAGGTGCCAAGTCCCGGTCGGTTTAGTGTGTACAATGCCCTGACTGCCGTTGCAATTTGCAGGCACTTTGCGGTGGAAGAGGAGCGAATGAAGGAAGCCTTATTGAAGGCTCATGTAAAGGGAAGAATCGAGATGATTCCCATTTCTCCGGAATTTTCCCTGATGATAGATTATGCTCATAATGCCATGGCATTGGAAAGTCTTTTGACAACCTTAAAAGAATACAATCCCAAGCGTTTGGTTTGTATGTTCGGATGCGGCGGAAACCGCTCCAAACTGCGCCGTTACGAAATGGGAGAGGTCAGCGGTAAGTTGGCGGATTTGACCATTATTACTTCCGATAATCCCCGATTTGAGAAGCCGGAGGATATTATTGCGGATATTCGTACGGGAATTCAAAAAACCACGGGAGCATATGTGGAAATCGTAAATCGTAAGGAAGCCATTGCTTACGCGATTCACAATGCCCTTCCCGGTGACATTATTGTGCTTGCCGGCAAAGGACATGAGGATTATCAGGAAATCGAGGGTAAAAAATACCCTATGGACGAACGGGTTTTGATTAAAGAAATTTTAGAAGAAGACAGTAAACAATAAGTTTATTGTTTTTATGATAAAAAAGACGGATGATATAACTGATGCCGTAAATTGCATAAAGCATAATCGGCAGAACAAGGATAAGGGAGGAGAAGGATATGTCATATGCACAGGTTATTGTAGATATATCCCATGAGAATGTGGACCGCCCCTTCAGTTATCGCATTCCGGAAGAATTAAAAGGGCAGATTTCTGCCGGCAGTAAGGTAGAGGTGCCTTTCGGTAAGGGGAATCGTTTGATTACGGGGTATGTGGTCGGTTTTTGCGATAAAGTAGACTATGACGAAAGCAAAATCAAAGACATTGCCTCAATTTGCAACAAAAGCGTTTCGCCGGAAGAGAAGTTAATCGGCATCGCCTCTTTTATAAAAGAAAAATACGGCTCCACCATGATTACTGCCTTAAAAACGGTTTTACCCGTAAAAAAAGTAACCAAGGCATTGGAAAAGAAATCGGTCATTGCCTTAAAAGATGAGGCGGAATTGTTGGAAGCGGCTGCGGTTGCAGAGCGTAAGAGTCAGAGAGCCAAGGCCAGACTTTTATATGCGTTGTGCGAAAGTCCCCGTATTGATTATTCTTTAGTAATCGGGAAATTAAATGTAAGTGCTCAGACTGTGCTGTCCATGGAGAAACAGGGGCTCATTGAGCTTGAAAAAGAGCGCAGTTACCGAAATCCGGTAAGCTTTCGTAAAGATGAATCCGAACCGGTCAGATTAAGTCAACATCAGCAGTATATCGTACATGAAATCAATAAAGACTACCAAGAAGGAAATCCGGGCGTTTATTTAATTCATGGTATTACGGGAAGCGGTAAAACGGAAGTGTATATGGAACTCATTGCCAAGCGTTTGGAGCAGGGGCAGCAGGCCATTCTTTTAATTCCCGAAATATCCTTAACCTACCAGAATGTGGTTCGTTTTTATAAAAGATTCGGTGATAAGGTATCGATTATGCACTCCAGACTGTCACAAGGAGAGCGTTTTGATCAGTTTGAAAGGGCGCGCAAAGGGGAAGTCAGTATTATGATAGGCCCCCGTTCGGCTTTATTCACACCCTTTTCAAATTTGGGAATTATTATTATAGACGAAGAGCATGAGGCTACTTACAAAAGTGAAACCATGCCCAAATATCATGCCAGAGAAGTGGCGCAGGAAATTGCATCAAGAGCCGGCGGGGCTGTGGTGCTTGGCTCAGCAACACCTTCTTTGGAAAGCTATACCAAGGCCAAAAACGGAGAGTATCGCCTTTTTACCTTAAAAGAGCGTCTTACCGGCGGAACCCTTGCCAATGTCAATATCGTGGATTTGCGAGAAGAGTTGAAGGCCGGAAACAGAAGCATATTCAGTCGTCGCTTAAAAGAGCTTATAGAAGACAGACTGGAAAAAGGCGAGCAGATGATGTTGTTTTTAAACCGTCGCGGATATGCAGGCTTTGTGTCCTGCCGAAATTGTGGTGAGGTAATAAAATGTCCCCATTGCGATGTGTCGTTGTCTGAACATCGTGGTGACAAGCTGATGTGCCACTATTGCGGTTATGAACAGCCGGCCGTTAAAATATGTCCTGCCTGCGGTTCCAATAAGGTGGCAGGTTTTAAGGCGGGAACTCAGCAGATTGAAGAAGCGATTCATAAGCAGTTTCCCGAAGCCGTGGTTTTGCGTATGGATGCGGATACCACCAAGCATAAGGACGACTATGAAACGATTTTATCCAAATTTGCCAATAAAGAGGCGGATATCCTTTTGGGAACTCAGATGATTGTAAAAGGACATGATTTTCCGGGGGTAACTCTCATGGGAATTCTGGCGGCGGATTTATCCTTGTCGGACAATGATTTTCGTTCCGCGGAGAGAACATTTCAGCTGCTGACCCAGGCTGCGGGCCGGGCCGGAAGAGGTGAATTGCCCGGCGAGGTCATCATTCAGACATATCAGCCGGAGCATTATGCGGTAACCCATGCGGCTGCTCAGGATTATGAAAACTTTTACGAGGAAGAGTTTTTATACAGGGAGTTTCTTATGTATCCTCCGGCAGCAAACATGCTGGCGGTACAGCTGACAGGACCTTACGAAGGTGTTTTGGATAAATTGGCAGAAAGACTGGCGGAAGAAGTTAAGAAAATGGATTTCGCCGCGGCACCGATACAAATCGGACCGGCCAAGGCTTCCCTTGGAAAAAAGAGCGATCTGTATCGCCGTGTAATATACTATAAGCATAAGGATTACGATGAACTGGTTCGTATAAAAGACAGAATGGAAGAATGCATTCGCATTTGGGAACCGAAAAAAGAAATGATACAGTTTGATTTTAATCCGATGAATACATTTTAAATTGCCGGAGGGCAAGAATGGAGGAAATAATGGCACTGAGAAAAGTCAGAGTAATGGGAGATGAGGTTTTAAATCAGGTATGTAAGGAAGTTAAGGAAGTTACTCCCCGTACCGTAACATTGATTGAAGATATGCTGGATACAATGTATGAATCCAACGGTGTGGGACTTGCAGCACCTCAGATCGGCGTTTTAAAAAGAATCGTCGTAATCGATGTTTCCGAAGAAGGCGACGATCCGATTATTATGATCAATCCCAGAATTATTGAGACTTCCGGAGAGCAGACCGGAAGCGAAGGTTGTTTGTCCGTGCCCGGTAAGGCAGGTAACGTAACCAGACCCAATTATGTGAAAGCGATAGCTTATGATGAAAATATGGAGCTTTTTGAAATCGAAGGTACTGAGCTTCTGGCAAGAGCAATTTGTCATGAATTGGACCATTTGGAAGGTAAGCTCTATGTGGATTTGGTAGAAGGTCCTCTTCAGGATGTCAGCAACGAAGAATAATTTCGGTTTTTATCATGGAGTTGCATATTTGTGTTAAAAGTGCAATTCGGAGGGTGTGAGGATAGAAGATGAAAGTTGTATATATGGGAACCCCGGATTTTGCCGTGGGTGCATTGGAAAGTATTATAGAGGCAGGTCATGATGTGGTTTTGGTGGTTACCCAGCCGGATAAACCCAAGGGCCGTGGCAAAGAGATGCAGATGACACCGGTTAAAAAATGTGCCATCGCTCATGATATCCCCGTGTTTCAGCCGGTAAAAATCAAAGAACGGGAAGCTGTGGAATACTTAAAAACTTTCGAAGCGGACATTTTTGTGGTAGCGGCTTTCGGGCAGATTCTTTCTTCCGAGATTTTGCATATGCCCAAGTACGGATGCGTCAATATTCATGCTTCTCTTTTACCTATGTACAGAGGTGCGGCTCCCATTCAGGCGGTTATTCTGAATAAGGAGAAAGAAACCGGCGTAACCATTATGCAGATGGATGAGGGATTGGATACCGGAGATATGCTGATGAAAGAAAGCATTCCCATTGCGGCGGACGAAACCGGTGAAAGTCTCCACGATAAATTAAGTGAGCTTGGGGCTGAGATGATTGTAAAAGCTCTGGTTGCCATTGAAGAAGGTAGTCTTACACCGGTGCCTCAGGGAGACGGTAAGACCTGCTATGCATCTATGTTAAAGAAAGAGCTTGGTCATATTGACTGGAATAAAAGTGCCGATGATATTGAGCATCTGGTAAGAGGCTTATACCCCTGGCCCGGAACTTTTACCTTCTTAAACGGTAAAATGATGAAAATCTGTGCCGTAGCATTGAGTGATTGCCCCGTAAGCGGTAAGCCCGGTGAATTGTGCGAAGTAACCAAAGACAGTCTTATCGTAAATACCGGTGAAGGAACCCTTGAAATAAAAGAACTTCAGCCGGAAGGTAAGAAGAGAATGACGGTACATGACTTTTTGTTGGGCAATAAGCTGGAAAAAGGAATGTACTTCGGCATTAAGAAGGATTAACGAATTTTAGATTGGATAATAATTGCGGGAGGAAATTATGCCCGGTGAGAAGGATGATCTTCTTTTAAGACAGTTGGTGCTGGAAACTTTATTGGAAGTAAACAATAAAGGGGAGTACATCAATGTTGTTCTGAAAGGAGTACTGGATAAATATAATTATCTGGACGGCAAAAAGAAGGCTTTTATAAAAAAACTGGCAACCGGCTGTCTGGAGCGTAAAATTGAATTGGATTATGTCATTGACGGATTTTCCAAAACCAAGACGAATAAGATGAAACCGGTCATTCGTTTCATTATGGAGATGGGTGCGTATCAGATTCTGTACATGGACAATGTCTATGATACAGCTGCCTGTAACTTGGCGGTAAGTCTGGCCAAGAAAAAAGGTTTTCAGGGGCTTACCGGTTTTGTAAACGGCGTATTGAGAACGATTTGCCGTAATAAGGACAGTATAGCATATCCTAAAAAGGAAGATGATTTTATTAAATATGCGTCTGTTTTTTATTCTATGCCGGAATGGATTGTAAAATTGTGGTGCGAGCAGTATGGCGAAGCAACTACGGAAGCTATGTTGCAGGCTTCTTTGCAGGATAATCCGGTAAGTGTGCGTATGAATGAGAATCTTGCCCGGTATGCGGTAGAGGATCTTGTTGGAAAGTGGACAGCAGCAGGAGTTAAGGTGACGCAAAGCGAATATTTGCCATATGCCTATGCCTTGTCAGGCGGTTCTGCCGTGCAGGATTTGGCAGGATATGAAGACGGTTATTTTACCGTGCAGGATGTCAGTTCCATGTTGGTGTGCGAATGTGCGGGAATTAAGTACGGGCAGACGGTGATTGATATCTGTGCGGCACCCGGTGGCAAAACCATGCATGTGGCAACGAAGTTGCAGGGTACCGGTAAGGTGTATTCCTGCGATGTGTCGGAATATAAAACAGGGCGCATTACAGAGAATATACGCAGAATGGGGCTTACCAATGTGGAGGTTCGTGTGGCGGATGCCACTGTTTTTATGGAAGAATTCGCGGAAAAAGCCGATGTGGTATTGGCGGATGTGCCTTGCTCCGGTCTTGGGGTTCTTGGTAAAAAAGTCGATATCAAATACAGATTAAAAGAAGAAGACCTTGCTGAAATCGTGAAGCTGCAGCGGGAGATTCTAAGCAATGCATACCGATATGTGAAGAAGGGCGGAATACTTCTTTACAGTACCTGTACCGTAAATCGGGCGGAAAACAATGACAATGTAAAATGGATGACAGAGAATCTTCCGTTAGAAGTTGTGTCTGTGGAAGACTGTTTGCCGGAGACTTTACGGAAGGCTGTGGGAGCGGATAAGACTTTACAGCTGTTCCGCGGCGTGCAGCAGTGCGACGGTTTTTACATTGCAAAATTAAGAAGGATATAAGAGGTATTACGATAAAGCGCTTGCTTTTATGGGAATACGGAAGTAAACGGTGATAAAATGACGGATATTAAGTCCCTGACATTACAGGAATTAAAAACCGAATTAACAGCTATGGGCGAGAAGGCATTTCGCGCAGGCCAGATGTATGAATGGATGCATAAAAAACTGGCGGTAAGTTTCGATGATATGGCCAATTTGCCCAAGGCTATGCGTGATGCCTGTAAGGAGCGTTTTGAGTATGTGAGTCTGGAAACGGTTCAGGTTCAGGAATCTAAAATTGACGGCACCAAAAAGTTCCTTTTTGCCTTGCCCGACGGAAACCTTGTGGAAAGTGTATGGATGAAATATCACCACGGTAATTCGGTTTGTATTTCTTCCCAGGTGGGCTGCAAAATGGGATGCAGATTCTGCGCCTCCACTTTGGATGGGTGGGAGAGAAATCTTTTACCTTCGGAAATGTTGGAGCAAATCTATGCAATTACCAGAATTACCGGTGAGAGAGTATCCAATGTGGTGGTTATGGGTACCGGTGAACCTATGGATAATTATGATCATTTGGTTCGTTTTATTGAATTGCTTACCAACGAGGACGGATTAAATATCAGCCAGCGAAACATTACGGTGTCCACCTGCGGACTTGTGCCCCAGATTCGTAAGCTTGCAGACGAGAATTTACAGATTACCCTGGCATTATCCCTTCACGCACCCAATGATGAGAAGCGTAAGGAATTGATGCCCATTGCGAAGAAATATTCTCTTGCGGAAGTGATGGATGCCTGCGATTACTATTTTGCAAAGACCGGCAGACGTATCAGCTTTGAATACGCTCTGGTTGCAGGAGTAAATGACAATGATAATGAAGCAGAAGAATTAATTTCTCTTTTACAGGGAAAAAATTGCCATGTAAATTTAATTCCCGTAAACCCCATAAAAGAAAGAGATTATGTTTCTACCAACCGCCAAAACACGGAGCGGTTTAAAAATAAGCTTGAAAAAAGTAAAATTCAATGTACAATAAGAAGGGAAATGGGCAGAGATATTGACGGTGCCTGTGGACAGCTTAGAAGACGCCATGTTCAGAAAGAACAGTAGGAGGATACTTGAAGTGATAAGGTCGTTTTCCGTTACGGATATAGGAAGGAAAAGACAACTGAATCAGGATTTTGTTTTCACATCCGAATTGCCTTTGGGATGTTTACCCAATCTGTTTGTGGTGGCTGACGGTATGGGCGGTCATAAGGCCGGTGATTTTGCTTCGAAATATACGGTGGAAACCATTATTGAAGAAGTGGGAAAGGCCAAAAACAAAGAGCCGGTAGAGATACTGCAAAGTGCCATTCAGCGTGCCAATCAGAGAGTGCGGCGCAAAGCCATGGAGGACGAAAATATGGTAGGTATGGGTACCACTGTGGTGGCATCCACCTATAAAGACGGAATTCTCTATGTGGCAAATGTCGGTGACAGCCGTTTGTATGTGGTAAACGATGAAATCAAGCAGATTACAAGAGACCATTCTTATGTGGAAGAAATGATTTCCATGGGTAAGCTTGACAGGGTGTCTGCAAGAAATCATCCGGATAAAAACATCATTACCAGGGCAGTCGGTGCCATGGATACTGTGAATGTGGACTTTTTTGAGGTTGATTTACAGAAAGGGGATATCGTTCTCATGTGTTCGGACGGACTTACCAATATGATTGAGGACGAAGATATTCTTGAAATTTTAAAAAGGGAAAAAGGCCTTGAACATAAGGCGGAGGAACTGATAAAGATAGCCAACAACAATGGCGGTAAAGACAATATAGCCGTTGTGTTGATGGAACAGATATAGTTGTGAGGTAAAGTATGATTAAAATGGGTATGATGATAGGCGACCGCTATGAAATACTTGAGTCCATCGGGACCGGCGGAATGTCAGACGTATATAAAGCGAAATGCCATAAGTTAAACCGATTTGTTGCTGTAAAAGTGTTGAAGCAGGAGTTTAGTGAGAGTTCGGAGTTTGTGTCCAAGTTCCGCACGGAAGCACAGGCTGCTGCAGGTTTGATGCACCCTAATATTGTAAATGTATACGATGTTGGTGAAGAAAACGGTATTAACTACATTGTTATGGAGCTGGTGGAAGGTATTACCTTAAAGCGCTATATTGAAAAGAAGGCGCGCCTTTCCGTAAAAGAGGCTGTCAGCATTGCAATTCAGATTTCCATGGGTATTGATGCGGCTCATAATAACAATATTATTCACAGAGATATTAAGCCTCAGAATATTATTATCAGCAAGGAAGGTAAGGTAAAGGTTACAGACTTTGGTATTGCCAAAGCTGCAACCAGCAACACCATTACTTCCAATGTTATGGGTAGCGTTCACTATACTTCACCGGAGCAGGCAAGAGGCGGTTTCAGTGATGAAAAGAGTGATATCTATTCCTTGGGTATTACCATGTTTGAAATGCTTACCGGTCGTGTGCCTTTTAACGGGGATACAACTGTGGCAATTGCCATTAAGCATATTCAGGAGGAAATGCCTTCTCCCCGTAATTATGTTCCGGAGATTCCTATCAGCGTGGAGCAGATTGTTTTAAAATGTACGCAGAAGAGTCCGGATCGTCGTTATCAGAAGATGCCCGAATTAATTGAAGATTTAAAGAAATCCCTGATTAGTCCGGACGAGGATTTTGTAAAATTGGCTGCTGTTGAGAAAAGTGCCGTAACCAAGGCAATGTCTGACAAGGAAAGAGAGCAGATTAAGCGCAATTCCGGCATTAAGACGGATATGATTGTTTCGGCAGCGGATGCAGGCGGAATCGCATTGCAGAATACAGATAAAAAGGAAGAGCGCAAACCGGCAAGTGCCAAGGCGGCAGGCACTGCATCGACCGCAGGCAGAAAACCGGCCATTACGGGAGAGCGTCCGGTACGAAGCCGTCAGGAAGACGATTATGTTCCTAAAAAGAAAACCCCTGCCAATACATCAAAGTCTAAGGCAAAGAACTATGACGACGATGAAGAAGATTCCGTAATGGAAAAAGTAAAATCCATTTTAATTATTCTCGGTGCGGTTATTGTGGGTTGTGTTATTTTATATTTTGCAGGATTGGCAGCGGGAATTTTTGGAAACGGAAATTCACCTCAGCAGGCAGATAAAGTAAATGTACCCAATATAATCGGAGACACTTTGGATGAAGCCAAAACGGCCTTGGATATGGTTGGGTTAAAATATGACATCGAATATGCACCTTCAGAGGGCACGGCGGAGAATACGGTTTTATCCGTAACACCTACCGCCAATACCGAAGTGGATAAAGACAGTAAGGTTATGCTGACCGTGTGTATGAACGGTGAAGGAGTGGAAGTCCCCAATGTATTAAACAAGTCGGAAGCTGAAGCTACCGCAATTCTTGAAAAAGAAGGTTTTGTTGTGGAAAAACTGGAAGAACACCATGATGAAATCGTAAAAGGAAATATTATTTCCCAGACACCGGAAGCAGGTAGTTTTATGAGCCGCGAAGGTACCGTAACCTTGGTAATAAGTAGCGGAAAGATAAAAACCGATGTTTCCATGCCCAGTCTTATCGGTATGTCTGAGGAGCAGGCGAAAAAGACCTTGAGCGATATGGGACTGGTATGCAGTTCCGTAAGCGAAGATTATAGTGATACGGTAGAAGTCGGTAAGGTATGTTATCAAAGTTATACGGAAGGTGCCAGCATTGACGAAGGTACAGAAGTAAGTATCAAGCTCAGCTTAGGACCTGAACCCAGATATTATGATTGTAATATCTCGGTTGCTGCACCTCCCCGTTTTACAACAGGAACCGCCAATGTAGTTCTTACTGCGCCGGACGGAAGCGAATTGTGGAATTCCACAACGGCAACTTTCCCCGTGCAGATTAATTTGAGCAATATTTATGCTGTTCCCAAGGGTAAATTAACCATTACTTATACGGTTTATGTACAGGAAGAAGTGTACGATGAAGCCGGAAATATGACAATTCAAAATGTTGCGGCCCAGGATACCTATGAGCAAGAGGTAACATTTGAATAATGATGGAGCGAATGGAAGAAAAAGAAATTAAAAAAGGCAGAATTATAAAAGGAATCGCAGGCTTTTATTATGTGCATGTACCTCATGACGGGGTATATGAATGTAAAGCGAAAGGGATTTTCCGTAAAGACGGTAAAAAACCTTTGGTGGGCGATGATGTGGAATTAAAGTGCTTGGATGTTGACAAAATGCTTGGCAACATTACGGCACTTTTGCCGCGTAAAAGCGAGATTATTCGCCCCTGTGTTGCCAATATAGATCAGGCGTTGATTGTGTTTGCCATTACAAAACCCACACCAAATTTTAATCTGTTGGACCGTTTCCTGATTATGATGCAGAGTCAGGGATTGAGCTGTACCATATGCTTTAATAAAAGCGATATTGCAGATGAAAACGAGATTGCAGAAATTAAACAGGCCTATGAGGCTTGCGGAAATCGGGTGTTGTTTGTAAGTGCCAAGGAAGATGTGGGGCTGGATGAGGTACGCAAGGTAATTGCGGGTAAAACCACAGCAGTGGCAGGCCCCAGCGGTGTAGGCAAATCTTCCCTGATTAATAAGCTGTGCGGATGTGAAATGATGCAAACCGGAGAGATTAGTGAACGTATCGGCAGAGGAAAGCATACTACAAGACATACGGAGTTGTTTGCTGCGGAGTTAATCGGCGACGAAACTTATCTGATGGATACGCCGGGATTCAGTTCGTTGATGGTTTTCTTGGAGGACAAGTCTGATTTATGCATATATTATCCGGAATTTGACGATTATGAAGTGAACTGCAAATTCCAAGGGTGTTCTCATATCAGTGAGCCAGTGTGTGGTGTAAAAGAAGCATTGGCGGAAGGCAAAATAAGCGCTTTGCGTTATGAGAACTATAAGTTGCTTTACGAAGAGTTAAAGGCGCAGAAGAAGTACTGATAATAAAGAGTGAGTGCTTTAACAGCGGCACTCTTTTATTATATAAAAGATAAAGTAAAATATAGTTAAAGAGATACAATAAGGAACGGAGATTAATAATGAGAGAGAGAATTTTAGCACCTTCGATTTTATCGGCGGATTTTACAAAATTGGGAGAAGAAATTAAGCGTGTGGAGGAAGCCGGTGCGAAGTACCTGCACTTTGATGTAATGGATGGTTTGTTTGTGCCCTCTATTTCTTTTGGTATGCCTGTTTTAAAATCCATTCGTAAGGCATCGGATATTGTATATGATGTGCATTTGATGATTGTGGATCCGGAGCGTTATGTGGAATATTTTAAAAATTCCGGTGCAGACCTGATTACGGTTCATATTGAAACCTTAAAAGATCCTGAGGCGGTTTTAAAACAAATCAGAGATTTGGGGGCAAAAGTAGGACTTGCTTTAAATCCTGAAACGGATGTTGAGAAGGTATATCCTTATCTTCACTTGATTGATATGGCTCTGGTAATGACCGTACACCCCGGTTTCGGCGGACAGAAGTATATCCACGACTGTACAGCCAAAATTGCGGCTTTGGCGGCAAAGCGTGAAGAACTCGGTTTGGATTACGATATTGAAGTAGACGGTGGTATTGGTGAGGGTACCATTGACGAAGCTATGGATGCAGGTGCCAACATTCTGGTGGCAGGTTCTTCCGTGTATGGCGGAGATGCCTATGAGAATGCCAAGAAGCTGATGGCAAAGTTCTAGAGGGAAATAAAGGATTGCAACTATGGAAAAAGAAACGAAAAATATATTATGTAACAGGATAGAAAAAGTTATATTGTTTATATTGCTTTTTATTATGAACATCGGGATTGGGAAAGGTGCTGAGGTAACATATCAGACATTTCGAGATTTTTATAATTATGGAGCGATTGCGTGCTTTTTCCTGGTGCTTTTATTGATAAGAAAGGCAAAAGTGTGGCGGCCGTTGCCTGTTATAATATCAGTTGTATATATAACACTTTCTTTTTTGTATTTTTATAAGTGGAATTTTGAAGCTGAATTATTTAGAGCAATGTTTGCCAAATGCATTTCTATATGGTTTTTCTTGTTGTTGCTAATCGATTTGATTGTAGCAAAAAAGATCGTAAAGTGGAAAGAACGAAATATATTTTTAACAGTTTTATTCCTGTCCGCTATCGTTTTGTCGGTAATAATCAGTCCACAACGCAAAACCTTGATATATGTCATATTTCCATTTGTTATCTTTTATTTTGTTCGGATCTCTTTAGATAAATGGAAAGAATTGATGCTATATTTTTCGACTTCTATGTGGTTAAGCGTTACTGCACTATTTGTAAAATCTCTTATTGCAGTGCCGTATACAGGTGAGCGATATTTGGGAACTTTTTTAAATATATCAACAGCAGGCGCATTGGCAAGTTGTGGAGTGGTTTGTGCATTTTACTGGTTGCTATTGTTGAGAGGAAAAGATAAGAAAACAAATATTTTAAGAATTTTTAGTGTTATTGCTTTGATAATATCCTTATGTTTTCTTTTTATGGTTAACACAAGAACCTCGGAAGTCGCAGTTGTTATGATGTTTTTGTTTGGAGTTATGTTCTGGGGTGGAGGTCACGAATCACGAGTAATAAAACGCAGAATTCTAACTTGGTCAATTACATTTATAGGAATATGTCTTGTTTTTATCTTGGGCTTGTGGGGGGTGTACCATCTTGATATCGAAAATATGAAAGACTATATTTCAAATGAAACAATTTATAATAATTTGAAATACTGGATAGGTACTGCAAAGTATACATTTGGTACAAAAGATTCGTATTTTGGTGAGGGAACCATATTATCGATGCTTGATAGTTTTACCAGTGGAAGAATTGCTATATGGGCAGGTTATTTGCAAGATTTAAATTGGTTTGGCCATCCTGATTTTTATTGTTTGGTAAATAATTGGGATCTACCCCACAATACATATATCGGATGGTTGTTCCAATATGGAATTATTGGTGGTTTGCCGTTTGTTGTGTGGTTTATAGGCGTTGTGATTTTTTTGTTAAAAAAATCATATCGCGGAGATTTTAAATATTTATTTGCCTTTTTGTGGATTGTTTATGCCGGATTTGCTATGGGGGGAGAATATGTACCATGGATTTATCCGCTTTGCTTTTTTACATTAATTATTCAATATCCGGTGTTGGTACATATTACAGCTGAGAATAACGACTAAAATAGTTTTTGTACATAGGGGGAAACTACCATGATAATTGACATTCGTTATGCAAATAAAAACGATGAAGGTAGCTATGATTTATGCGAAGAATATCGCTATGAGGTCCATTTGTCGGATAAAAGCGAAGCTACACCGCAGATTATAGCATCAAGCGTCAGGGATATATATGAAAAATATAAAACCGATCAAAAAGACCACCGAATTACAGAGGAATATGATTCTTTATCCGTATCCGTGGATGGAAAAGCGGTATATGAAAGATTTAATAACATAGAAATGGATTTGCGTGCTTTTGTAGACGGCTTGGTGCGTCGCAACAAGGGCTTGGTAGATTGTGTCAAGTTATATGCAAATGGTGTGGTTTGGGAGCTTGAAGAAGTAGGCGTATCCGAAGAATGCCCGACAAATCTTACGGCGGAGAGTCTTGTTATATCCAAAGGAGAAACACAGCGTGAGTATTTTAATATAGAGATGTTTTCGCCTTATAGGGATTCGAATGGTGCTTCGGAATACGAGAAAAACCTGCTTTGTGCTTCGATCGGAACTCCTTTCTTTTATCTCTTGCAGGCAGATTGGTATAATAAAATAGATGAAGAATATGAAGAGAAAACTAAAATATATGATTTAAAAAAGAAGCAATGGAAGCGTAAAGATGATATTGTTTGGTTGCTGGAGGGGAAGGTTGTAGTAGATTACAGTGATGCGGCTTCTGTAGAGTTATGCGTGAAGAAGGGCGTATTCTATTATTGCAATAATATAGATGAAAGCATATCAAAAAACCCGGATATGTTCCGTGATAATATCGTGCCTCTGTATGCAGAAGAGAAAGAATTGTATGGCTTAGATTATGAAATCGTAGGGGGCGGTAGCGTTGGTAGTGACCTTGAAGAGGTTGTACGTAACGGAGTGCTTAATAAGCATCTCATTTACGAAACATGGGAAAGCGCAGAGGAAAGTGTGCAGGAAAAGATACTAAAGCATATCCGGTGCGTTGAGACGATTTGTTCTAAGCTGGGGATGGACGGTGAGAATTATAGACGGCGAATTCAAATTCGAAATAACGGAGATGATGAAAAGGAAAAATCGATTCGATTAAAAATACAGTCTGACCGGGAAACATGGAAGTGCGAAGTTTTACTTGAACTGCAGTATGGCATTTATGAACCTAAACAGGTTATGATTCTTTTTAAGAATAAGGGTTATTTGTTCGAAGTAGAACATTATGACGGTTATAATGAAGAATCCAAAATATCGGCAGAAGATAACCGTAAGGCTGACAATATTTTAAAATTTGTCGACAGCAAAAAGAAGGTATATGATACACCGGAACATTATGAGTTAGTTACGGAGTTTACGGATATCAATCAGTTTTCAGAACATGACAGAGAAATTATTTCTAAGTGCAATTCTTTGGAAGGTCTGGCCGGATGTTTGAAAGAACTTAGCGGTATCCGTGAGCAGGGTATGCAACAGTATGTCCATGAATGGTTAGAAAAGACCGGATATGAGTATAACCGGAAGAATTTAGAACAGAGCTTTCGCAATAAAATGGGGCAGGGAGACAAAGCCTATATTGTATCCGAGCAGTTGATGGAAGAATTCACACCGGCTTTTGCGGATTGGTTTCCTGTAATGGCATTGTCCGAGCAAACCGGTAAGCCTATGGACGAGTTGGTGTCTGTTTGCATGCAGTCCAGTTCTTACATATTGCCGATTCCATGGATTACCCTTATGGGTGAAGCAGGAACCGGTAAAACAACGGCAGCAAGAAAGTTGGCAGAGAACTGTTTGGGGGCATCCTTTATTGAAACTTCGGGCGGTGATTTAAAAGGTGCTTATGTGGGGCATACCAGTGTGCGTGTTGCTTCAATGATTCATAAATTGCAGCGCCAGGGTCCGGAAGGGAAACCGGCGGTACTCTTTATTGATGAAGCATACACCCTTTTTGAAGGTAAGGACGGTTTTTCCAGTGAAGTGATTGAATTGATTTTGGCAATTGCTTCATCCCAAAAAGGATATGTTATCGATGTATCTAAGGAAAGTGAATCCGGATTAAAGGGTTGCAGGTTGGTAGATGAAAATGACAATGCCTTAAAAGAAGTAGTAGTGCATCCCAATACGGTTATTTGGCTTGGTGGCTATGAAGACAGATTGCGTAATTCTTTCCGTGTCAATGAAGGATTGAGCAGACGCTTTCCGTATCAGATAACAATTCCGACTCCCGGTTTGGATGAGCTGTATGAATTGTTCCGCGTTTCTTTTAAAGATGTAGCATTGTCTGCTCAGGATGAGAAAAAAATAAAAGAATTTCTGGGCTGGGGTACTTCGCGAAGTCGCTCGCGTCTTTTTGGTAATCGTTCCGGCGTGGGCATTCTGATTAATTATTGTAAAAAGTATATCAATATCGGCTATGGGATGTCAGAGGCATTAGAGAAATCCATCAGCCGTGTTACGGAGAATATTAATCGCCAGTATTCTGCAGAATTAAAGGCTGAATTAAAGAGAATGCCTTTCGAAGTCATCAATGATGTCAAAGAGAATCTGGACGAGCATTATGCAGGTTATAGCAGTCTTAAGAAAGAAATCAATGAAGTGATTGATCTGATGATTGATCCGGGCTTGAGTAAAGAGCGTAATATTCGCCTTCCCAAGGGAGCCCTGCTTATGGGTAGTCCCGGTACCGGTAAGTCTTATCTTGCAAAATGTATGGCAGGACAGTTAAACAAGCGTCTGAAAGAAAAATACGCAGGTTTAACGGCTGAAAACAAGAGTGAGACGAAGGATGTGGCATTTATTCCTCTGGCTGCAGCTGAAATTCTGGCAATGGAGAATCCCATTAATGCAGTTAAGATTTTGTTCTCTGAGGCTGCAAAATACGATTCGGCGATTATCTTCTTGGATGAGGTGGATGCCATTGGTGGAAATCGTAATCAGGATAGGGCCGTCAGAGGTGTTCTGACACAGCTGATGATTGAAATGGATGGTTTTGGTGACGGCGGTAATATTTTTGTACTGGCGGCAACCAATGATCCCGGCAGTCTGGATGCGGCATTTAAGCGAGAGGGCAGATTTGATATGTCTTTTGAGATTAATATGCCGGATGTTCGTACTTCTCTTGCATTGATTGAATTGGAAATTAAAAAATACGGCTTCCGCATGGACCCTGATTTTATGAAGAAGAAAGGTGTAGAGCCGAAGGTAACCAAGGGCAAAAAATTTACAAAAGCCCAGACAGAGAGAATTTGGAACCTTTTGGGAGGCAGAGTTCCGGCAGTGGTACATGCTATGCTGAATCAGGCAGTTTTATTGTATCATCGCACGGAAAGAGGGCTGTACCTAAAGGATTGGGAGCATAATCCGGTGCCTTACGAGCACAGACACGACAGTAAGAAGGGATATCTTGCGGATAAAAAGTATCACCCGGAAGAAACCACGGAAATCTGTAATGTTGACGGTTTCCTTGCTGACTTAAAAGAAACCCTGGATATTAAGTCTATGGGACGCAGAAGTGAAAATCCGGAAGCGAAGGGTACGAAGCTGAATCTTAAGAGCAATGATTTCGATGATTCCTGTGTGGCAATTCATGAGGTGGGACACGCACTGATGACAAGACTGCTTTGCGGTGAGTTTGGCTTAGAGCGAATTACCATTCTCGGTAGAGGTGATGCAGCAGGCTATGTTGAGCATGAGCGTAACAGCCACAGACTTTTAACCCGCAAGGATTATTATAATAAGATTAAGATTCTCATGGGCGGTAGGATTGCAGAAGAAATCATTTATCATGATGTGTCTGCGGGAGCGTCGAATGACATTATGCAAGCAACAGGCATAGCTAAAACTATGGTAGAGCAGTTAGGCTTTAGTGATGACATAGGTTTTGTTTGTCTTGGTGTGAATAAGGGCGCATATCTTGGAGGGGAGTATGAGAATATCTGCTCGGATGAGATGCGTTATGAGGCTGACAAAGTAATCGGTAAAATCTTAAAAGAATGCTACGAGGATGCAATGAAGCAACTGTCAGAGAATAAGGATATAATCATTAAACTTGCAACAGAGATTCTTAAGGAGAAGGAGATTACCGGTAAACGCTTGGAAGAGATTTATCAGTCGGTTGTAGAATAAAAGGCTTATAAAATAAAGAGCCGACAACACATCATTTAAATTTATCTCTGATAATTGTGGTAATTATCCGGGAAGTTGTGTTATAATGCAGTTTGGGTTGTAACACAACTCCCGGATTTTATTATTTTAAGAGGACAGTATCATGAAGTTTTTTGAGAAATATCGTGAAATTATAATTTATTTAATTGTAGGCGTGTTAACCACTATTGTGTCTTGGGGAGCATGTTTTATCGCTAAGATATTTTTGGATCCCACTCAGGATGTGCAGAATTTTATCATTAATACCATTGGATGGGTAGCCGGCGTAATTTTTGCTTATCCCTTAAATCGTAAATGGGTATTTAAAAGCCATAACGATAAGATCATGAAAGAGTTTTTTGGATTTGCAGGTTCAAGACTTTCCACATGGATTCTTGACATTCTGATTATGTGGTTTTTTGTAAATATTGTGCCCTTAAACAACCTGATTATAAAGGTGGGCGGTTGGATGAACTTAAACCTTGCCAATGCCGATATAGATTCCATTAATTATTGGGTTGTAAAAATATGTATTTCAGCAGTTTTGGTAACCATTCTGAATTATGTATTCAGTAAGTTGTTGATTTTTAAGAAACCAAAGAAAGAAGCTGTGGAAGAATAAGAGCGAGGCTTTTTAAGGAGGAAATAGAAAAATGAAATTAGGCATAGTAGGACTTCCCAATGTGGGCAAAAGTACATTATTCAATTCACTGACCAAGGCAGGCGCAGAATCGGCAAATTATCCTTTCTGTACCATCGACCCCAATGTAGGTATTGTATCCGTTCCCGATGAGCGCATTAAGAAGCTGGGCGAGTTATACAACACCAAGAAGGTAACCCCGGCAGTCATTGAATTTGTTGATATTGCAGGCCTTGTAAAAGGTGCGTCCAAGGGAGAAGGTTTGGGAAACCAGTTCCTTAGCAATATTCGTGAAGTGGATGCCATTGTTCATGTGGTTCGCTGCTTTGAAGACAGCAATGTAGTACATGTAGACGGAAGTGTATCTCCCGTAAGAGATATTGAAACCATTAACTTGGAGTTAATCTTCTCCGATATCGAAATTTTAGAGAGAAGAATTGCCAAGACAAGCAAGGGCGCAAGAAATGATAAAACCCTTGCCAAGGAATTGGCTTTATTGGAGAGAATCAAGGCATTCTTGGAAGAAGGTAAGCTTGCCAAGTCTTTTGAAACAGAAGATGATGATGAAGCGGACTGGTTAAAGTCTTATAACTTATTAACTGCGAAACCTGTAATCTATGCAGCCAATGTGGCAGAGGATGATTTGGCAAATGACGGTGCAGACAATGCGCATGTACAGGCGGTTCGCGCATTTGCGGCAGAGGATGGCAGCGAGGTATTTGTCATTTGTGCCCAGATTGAGCAGGAGATTGCAGAATTGGATGACGACGAGAAGGCAATGTTCTTGGAAGAGTTAGGTTTATCCGAATCCGGCCTTGAGAAGTTGATTGCAGCAAGTTATCGTATTCTTGGCTTAATCAGTTTCTTGACCGCAGGCGAGGATGAGTGCCGTGCATGGACCATTAAGGTTGGCACCAAGGCACCTCAGGCAGCAGGTAAAATCCATACCGATTTCGAGCGTGGCTTCATTAAGGCAGAAGTAGTATCTTATGAGAATCTTATGGAGCAGGGCTCCATCGCCGCAGCCAAGGAAAAAGGTCTTGTGGGACTGGAAGGTAAGGAATATGTGGTTAAGGACGGCGATGTAATTTTGTTCCGTTTTAATGTATAAAATGTATTACGGATAAATTACAACTTTATTACAATTGTTACAGAAACCATTACGAAAGTATGACATTTTCACCCGAATTTGTCATACTTTTTTCATATTTTTGACTTATTTGTTTGAAAAGGCGTTTTTTACATAAAAGTCCTTGCTTTTCAGAAATTTACAGTTTATATTGGTGGCAAAAATACGGATGAAATTGTTACATGACTTTTAGAGTGTAAATACCGCAAATATAAATAAAAAATGAATAATTTTTAAAACGGATATTGACAAAGTATTAAAACGATACTAATATAAAAGAAGAAAGTAGCTATACAAAACTAACCATGCTGCTTTCTATGTGTAAAAGGTTTTATAAAAGGTCGTGTGAAAGGGGAATTTCTTTTATGAAAAAGAGGAGTTTGTTTGCGGTAGTAATCATGTGCATGATGATGTCGGCTTGTGGGCAGGCTTTGGAATCGGAAGAAGACATGGTATCGGAAACCATATCTGAAACGAGCAGTCAGGTGGAAGAACAGAATACATCTGATGAAGAATCGGAAGAGATTCCCCCGCAGGACGGCGCAGAAGAAGAGAGTGAGGATTGGGAAGATTCGCAGGTGATTTTATCAGAAAGTGAAGAACCTGTGACAGAATTGGAGATTAACAGACCTTATTGCGTGAATGAGGACGAAGTCCTCCGCATTGAATTTGAATATCCTTATGATAAGGTGACGGTGCGGGCGCGGAATAATGAAACTGTATTAAGCGGAGATTTAATTGTAGTGGATAAGGCGTTCTATGTAAGGGACGGAAAGCTTTCCTATCTTCTTGTGGGAACAAGAGAAAGCTACGATTTTAATGAAAAGATTTGGCTTTTTAAACTGGAAGAAGGCAATGTGACACAGTGCGGGGAGCCTGTGGGTGGCACCATTGCTAAGATAACGGATGCAAATAATATCGATTGTATGGTTGTAACAGAGAAAACCAAAGAAGAAGCGTATGAAAATGCAGCTTCGGATTATTTGTATAAGCCGGGAATCTATGAGATTACCGATGATGATATGTTGCAATCCGTAACCCGTCATATGACGGAACATTATGAGTATTAGAATTGGGAGAGCAACCATGAAAAGAAAATTGTTTGCATTTATGCTTACCCTTACCCTGTGCATCAGTATTGCGGGATGTGGACAGATAGCAGAAGAAGAAAATACAGATAATACAATGTCACCGGTAATGACCGGTGTATCAATGTTTGGGGCCAAAGATATTGTTTCGCCTATCGTGGAAGCAGAAGCACTTGCGGATGAAGACGCAGGTTCATCGGAAACCGGGGAAGAGGAAGAAGCAACCCTGGAAGAAGACGGTTGGGTTAGAGTAGACGAGAACGATATTGTTACTTTAACCGATGATTTAAAAGTACAGATTAGGGATGACCGCATCGTAAAAGGAGAGGATGCCTTAGTGTTTGGTGAAACTTACGGGACCTTTTATGACGGATATGTGTTATCACCTTCGGAGGGGGAGTTTTATGTGCTTCTTGAAGTGTGGGATTATGAGCAGATTACCCTCAACCATGTGCTTCTCTATGGTGTGTCTGAGGAAGAGCTTACCTTGTGCCAAGCAATTTATGGTGGCGGAATTGAAGAAATAGTGGACTCATCTACCGTAGAAATGGAGTTGTGGGAGTTGGATCTCGGACTGGTAAGAACTTATGCGAATTATGGTTTGGATGAGAGTACGGGTACTCTTGTTTGTTCGGATGAATGGAAGAAATCCTTTGGAGCAATTACCGCAGAGGAGAAAGAAATTCCGGTTGTCATTGCCGGAGAAGAGACTGTAATTCCGGTTGGCAGTTCCATAAAAAGGGTGGAGACAAATTTACAGGGATGCATTGTTTTTGAAATAGAAGAAACCGGAGAACGGGGCGAACTCTTTTATGAGAAGGATGAGAGCGGAAGATGTTATATCGGAGGCGAATCTGCCGGTGTGTATTTTAAGGAATGTTTGGTTTCCGATTATCGGGAAACCAATCTGTGGGAGCGTAAGGTAGCTCTGGAAGAAGCCGGAGAGGGTGGATTTGCCGTTCTTCGTGAAGTTGTGGAGCAGGGCGAACGCTACACCTATTACATTACAGATTATTGTGACAGAATGAACGGATGGAATGAAAAAAGAGTCATTTCCGTATATGACGGCAGTCGTTTGGTGCAAACCATCGAAGAAGTGTGGGAAACATCCTACAGTATGGCGGATCCTTTTCCAAGAGTTCATGAGTGGGATATTAATTTTGATGGTGTAGATGATCTTGTTATGTTTGACTGTTATACCGGTAATCAGGCAGCAGCGTTATATACCGGATATATTGCGAGCGGCAACAAATTTGTGGAATGTAAATCTTTTGGCAGTATTTTTAATCCCAGGGTGGATGAGGAAAAACAAATTATAATGTCTACCAGTCGAAGCAATGCAGTCACTCACATTTACAGCTATTACCGCTATGACGGAAAAGAATTTGTGAAATATCGGGAAGATACTTATGTTGCCAATGAAGAGGTGGGTGCTCATGTAATGGAAGATGTGCATCCGTTCTGGAATTACATGATGATTAGCGAAGATTTAAGCGAAGAAGAGTGGGATGAGATGCAACGCTTTTATCCTGTTTTCTGTGCGAATAGGCCGGTGCATGTATCCTGGAGTGCGCAGGACGGGGAAGAAGTAAAACTTTTGGATGAAATCGAAGAGGACGGCATGACATTATTGTCCGAATTTGCTTTTGTGGACATGACGGGAGACGGACAAAATGAACTTGTGATGCGTTGTGGGGATATGGGTAGCTGCGTTTTGGTGCTTTTAGAGGATGATGGTGAATTCTATCTGACTTATTTTAGTGTCCGGGGTATGCAGGCCGTGTATGAGGACGGTATGTACTTAGGAAGCGGCGGTGGCAGCAGCTCTTATCACAAGCTTACTTACCGAAACGGAAAGTTTGGTACAAAAACCGTTGCTGTAAAAGAGTTAATCCATGAAGAAGGTCCGGAAGGAAAAGAAGATATTTTGATATTTAACGGCAGCATAGACGGTAAAGAAGTAAGTTATGAAGAATTTTTACTCTGGGAAGCAGAGCGTATGGATGATGAGGTAGAATGGAATGCGGCAGTCAGATTCTAGAATGCGTATAAGAAAATATATAGTGATGTTTGTGGTGTGTCTGTGTGTGCCGGGATTGGCGGGTTGTAATCCCTTGGGTGAAGTGTGGGAAATGCTTGAAAGTCATTTTCAAGGAAATCTTGGAAGTCCGGAGAATGAAGATGGAAGCTTGGCAGATGTTGAAGAGGGGGAGGCGATATCTGAAACGGATGCGTATTCTTCAGAGGATTCTGAGAGTGGAGAAGCGGCTTCAAGTGCCGACGATGAGCAGAATTCCGACCAGGAAACAGATGATGAGCAAGATGCCCAAGTGGCACTAACCGACGATGAAAAAATCATAGAAATCATGGACGGTATTGCCGATGCCAGAGATTGTAACTATGATACATATACGGATTTGCCGGTGTATACCAAAAGCTTTTATTTCGATGAGGCGTTGGGAAGTGAGTTGTATGCCATGCGCGGTGAAGCGGATAACAGCTCTGTGTGGGTGAATTTTGAAGGAACATGGAATCGTACCGGAGTTGACAGCGGTATGGCCGCGAAATTGGAGATTACCAATCAGACAACGGAAGGGTTTGATGTGTCCGGATATATCTTGGATTACAGCGATTGTTTCGAGGCGGAGCTTAAGGCTTATTTTTTAAGATATGATTTGGCAATCTGCGAATTTGCTCCTTGTGAGGGGAAGACCGGATATATTATTTTTGAGCGGATACCGGAGGGGATGAATATCTATGCTACCGGTATGATGTTAGAATCGGAATATACGGAATATATTACAACCATTGTAGGGGCGTATACCAGGGAAGATCCGGAGTATACCAATACTACAAGGGTAGAGGACAATTTTACAAAACAGGAATTGGCAGATATTCGAACGCTTCTTGGAGATGATTACTATGAGAATTACTTTTATCAGTCTGTCAGATATGGTACTTTGGATGTAACGAAGGTGATATTGGATGACGGAAGGGATGCCTTATTCTATAAAGGTAGTTATGTATCGAATTTTTGGGATTTTGAGCTGATAAAATGTGCCAATGGCGATTTGTACTGTAAAGTCTGTTTGTTAAACCCTGTATTTTTTACCAATGTGGAAGGCGCAGTGGATTTCCCTGAATATGAAAACGCGAAGGCCACGGAACAGGAAAAAATCATTGCCCAAATACAGTCAGGCAGTGGCTGGTTTGATGCCGAATTGGGAGATGAGCTATGGAACGGCCGTCCTGACGGACCGGTAAAAGGTGCTGCGGATTTTACGGGAGAATGGGAACGGACGGATGTGCATAACGGTTTGCCGGCCTATATTGATATCAGTAATCAGGATGAAGAAGGCTTTGATGTGAGCGGTGGTGTGGGATATTTCTCACATGGAGGCCTCTTAGAGGACGGCCGGGCGTATTTCATTACGGACACCGTTGCAATCTATGAATACGATGGCTGTTATCTGGTAATGGAGCGGACGGAAGCGGGAATGAATGTATATGTGGCGGAGTCCGTGGATAGCACCTTTCCTTTCGGGGCAGGATGTTCCATGGATGGTGCGTATACTTTGGGAGAACCGGAATATACCAATGCCGAATATATGAATGAGCATTTTACCAAGACAGAGCAGGCTGAGATTAAGAAACTTCTCGGGGATGACTATGAGATGTATTTTGAAGATGTGGTAAATTACGGTGTGGTGGATGATTGGACCTGTGAATTGTCTGACGGAACCAGGGCTGTGTTTTATGACGGATGGTTTCCTACTATGGGCTACTGTAATTTTAGAATGTTAATCTGTGAAAACGGTGATATCTATTGTGAAGTGGGAAATGAGTGTAATTGGTATACCAATGTATCCGACGCGAAAGAAATGCCGGAATATCGGATTATGTGGTATTAATTTTGTCTACCGGCGAAATTGTTTTATTACTAAGTTTTAAAAGGGAGATAAAAGGGATGAAAAAGAACTTTTATTTTATATTATTGACAATGTGTATGCTCTCATTGGCAGGATGCAATAAACAAGAGGTTGTGAATGAAGAACCGGGTGTAAGCAGTGAAGTTGTGTCTGTGGAACCTGCCATAAGTGAAGATGAGCAGGATTCAGAGGGTTTAAGCGATAACATTGAAAATACAGAAGAGCAGGATTCTTCTATGGCCGATATTACCGAGGAAGAAATCCGTGCATTGGTGGATGCCAACTATTTCTGTATAACCAATGTATATGAGTATGGATTGCTTGCTTTGGATGTGGAAGGCGAAAACGGAAGAGCTGTTGTACCGGCAGAACATTTTGCTTCTTTTGAAGAGTTCGAGACTTTTATCAGAAGTATTTATGTAAAAGAAGAGGCAGATTATCTTTTGTATGAATATTGCGACGGTTTTCCCCTCTATTATGAGAAGGATGGAGTCTTTTATATGAGAGAGACTCTCTTTGGTGGCGGAATGGGGTGCCCTTGGGAAAGCTATGAGATTGAGAATATAGAAGTGGAAGGTGACGAATGCAGATTCTCCGTGTATGCAACTTATCCTGCAGATATTGCGCCGGAGGGTATTACCGGCGAGCGGTATGAGTATCTTGCCGTAAAAGAAGACGGATGGAAGCTTGCTTTTATCGTGAGCAGACGGGACTGCAGTTTGGAAGAAGCGCAGGAGCATTTAACCGAAACAAGAGCGGATGTGGGCGTTGATATTGATGATGAGAATCTGATTACGGCTAAGGAAGCAATGGAAGTGGCATATGAATTCTATTACGGGGAAGATGCGGGCGTGAGCGTATATTGTGATGCGATGCCTTATTTTGACCCGGAGAACAACGGTATGCTTGCATCCGGCGGAATTAAGACAGATGAAAATTCCGGCATGGGTTATGTGGTGAGCCAGTTTGGAGCGAATAATACAGAGGAAGTTTTTGATGCTTCCAATCCTTCTCCGGAAAAGCCAAAAACCTGTCTTACTTATGTGGGTAAATCAGAGAATGATGCCTTTTATGCATTTTGGCTCTATTCCTACATTCCTGACGGTGACGGGGAATATCATTATTCCGCATTGGATTATATTCTGGTAACTGCAGACGGCAGAGAAATCGTTTCGGAGCGTTTTGACATGCAAGGAAATTATTTGGATGATGTTACGGTGTGGAAAGATTATAGGGAATTCTTAAATTGTACCGTCGTAAACAGTTGGTTTTTTTAAGAGTGCCGGAGATTTTTGTATTGAGCATAAAAGGAGAGAAAAGAATGCGTAAGGCAGCAAAGTGGATAAGTATTCTTGGGATTTTGGTACTTGTTGCAGCCATGATTGGTTGTAGCGATTCCGGTACAGTAATGCCGGAAGACGGCGCGAACTCTATTGAAAGTGAGAGCAGTACCGATATGGCAGGGATCGATGGGGAAAGTGAATCCGAAAATATGGAAGTGCAGGAGGACAATGGTGAGACAGAATTGTCGGCAGCAGGTGAAGAGGCGGTTTTGCCTGACATGACCTTTGAGGAAGCGCTTGCGGTTGTAGATGACCCTAAAACAAGAGAAAGCCTGTATTTTGAAGAGGAAGTGGGAATGGCTTTATATAAGGCAAGAACACCTCAGGAGAATGCTTTGGATTTTACGGGAGAATGGAATCGAACCAATGTGCCTACATATTACAGCGGTAAGGTAACCATTACCAACCAGGACGAATACGGATTTGATGTAAACGGCATCTTTTTCTGGTTTGCCCATACGGGGGATATTATGAATGAGAGAGCCTACTTTGTTACGGAAGATTTGGCTTTGTATGAAATACCCCAAGAGTATTTGGGCGATGAAGATGATGAAATCTATAATAAATATTGGTCGCCCTATGAATATATTGCATTTAGACGAGTGGGAGATGAAATGTTAATCTATGCTACCGGTGCCGGTGGAGCATTGGGATATTTTAGTATGAATGCTACTCCAACCGGTGAGTTTGTGAAAGGGGAGCCGGTGTATACCAACGCGGATATTCTGACCGAAACCTATACCACGGCGCAATTGGAGCAAATTCGTACTCTGGTGGGTGACGAAGCGTACGAAGATGTATTTGTGAATACCACGGAGTACGGCGCGGTTACCGTAGAAGAGTGTGTTATGGATGACGGTACCGCCGCCACGGAATATTACGGAATCGTTTACGGAGTTGCCGGTTACAGTCAATATGTGATTTTGAGTTGTGAAAACGAAGATTTGTATTGCCTGCTTTGGGGACCGGAGTATAAATTGTACAGCAATGTGGAAGGTGCCACCGAGATGCCGGAGCCTACTTATGTGTGGGAAATCGAGAAAATGGAGGCTTTGGAAAATTTTAAGGCAGAGCATAATTATTTTAAGGACAGTGAAGCAATGTTCTTGGGAAATTATGTGGAGCAGGATTACTGTTTCTTAACCGGCGGAGATTTAACAGGTCTTGTTTTTACCAATGCATGGGTTATTAAGACGGAAGACGGTAAGTTGTACATGGTATTAAGTTATACGGAGAATTACGAGAACATTGATGAAACATATCATAGAACGGCAGTGTACGATATTACCGGAGAGATGCCGGAGCAAACCGATTATCATACGGAATATCTGTTGGATGAGTATGATTACGAAAATCGGGTTTTCACGGTAAAAGTGTATCAGGAAGACGCAGAAAGCGATTCTCGGTGGAAGGAAGAGGAGCGCATTTTGAATGAAAACGGCGAATTGGTTGAGAATTAGTATTCAGTTTGGGCGAGTTATATAATATTAAATGATTGATCCCCTTTTTACGAATAATAGGATTTGTAAAAGGGGATTTTTTATAGGTGTATTTTTATCGAAAATATATTTATTATGTTTTTTTGAAAAAAGCATTGACAAAGTAGCAAAAAGATACTATTATACAAAATGTAAGTAGTAAATAAATACGAACTAGCTGCTTGCATGTGTGAAAGGATAAGTTTAAAAGTGTGAAAGGGGATTCTTATGAAAAGAATTTTAGTAACTTCGTTATTGTTGTCATGTTTGACTTTGGTGGGATGTAATCCAATTACAGTGACCATTACACCTTCTGAGGATTTGTCGAATATTAGTGTGGAAGTGGATGGCGTTTCTTTGGATAACATTAATGTAGAGGAAGACGGAAGCGTAAATGTAAGTTTTGATAATCCGGGAAGTTCGACTGTGATACAGGATGAGTCGGATTCTCCAAAAGAGCCCGTGCTTGAGAATACGGCTGCCGATGTGCAGGAAAATAATGAAGAGCAGAGCGCAACAGCCGAACAGACAACAACAAATAGCGATACCGTGCAGAAACCTAAGGATTCTTATGGCGTGTTTAAGGAGCTTATTACAAATCATTTGACTTCTTATGATAATATTCACAGTATTGAATTAAATCCCGAAGTGGTAGATTTTTCTTTTATTTCCAAGCTGGATAATGATTGGGCGCGTGTAGAAAAAGCTTATGTTGTACATCTTAAGGATATAGACAGAGTATACCTGGTAATCAGTTATGATGAGATGTCCGCTGACTATGTGACGGAAGTTTATGAGGTCAGCGATGATGTTCCCACATACTGTGTTACCAAAGAAAATGTGCGTATTTTGTCATATGAGCCCAATTCCGGGATATTTAGTACCGAAGTAACCATTAATGTAATGGGTACATATTGGGCAAGTATGGATTATGTATTGGATGATAACGGTGATTTTTTAACAAAGGGAAGCGTATTTGCCATTGATTCAAGTTATAATGTGGAACGCCATACTCTTACAATAATCAAAGAATTGCCTGTTTGTACTAAAGATGGTTACGAAAACCTTCAGCCCGGAACGCAAATTCTTATAACCGGAACCAATAACGAAAATGAAATGTACTTTACAGTAGTCGGAACCGGTAAAGAAGGAATCATTTCATATGAAAGAGCCGGAGAGTATGGCAATGTTGTAATCAACGGAGTGTCAGAAAGCGAATATTTTGAATATATGTCTTACGCAGGTTAATATGAGTGGCAGTAGAGATATTTATCTCTGTGTCAAAATAGTACAAATCGAAATTGTGTAAAAGGGATTTTATAAAACTGAACGATAAAAGGGTTGTTTCTACTAAGAAACAGCCCTTTTTTATATGCATAAAAGAGCCCGGAACACTATATTTTGGGGCAAAAAACAATCCAACCACAAGTATAAAAAAAGATATAAAAATGTACTTGCCAAATGAGGGAAATAGGGGTAGAATAATCATAAAAGTGGTAAAAAACACTAAAAAGTGTGATTTTGTGGAGGAAAGTGGTCGATATCCTCCGTTTTGACGTCTAAAAAAGAGGTAGTTATGGCAAACGGATTCATGGGTGAACATTCGCATACCGTTGATTCCAAAGGCAGGCTAATCGTTCCCGCAAAGTATCGTGAGATGCTGGGTGAAGCATTTGTTTTAACAAGGGGAATTGATGACTGCCTGTTTGTGTATACCCAAGACGAATGGAATAAGGTCATGGACAAGTTCAGTGAAGTTCGTATGACTAACCGTAAAGCAAGAGAATTTACCCGTTTCTTAATCGGTGGTGCAACGGAAGTGGAGACAGACAGTCAGGGTAGAATTCTGATTCCCGCCTTCCTTCGCGAATATGCCAAGTTGATAAAGGAAGTAGTGCTTGTAGGTATGGGAAGTCACATCGAAATCTGGGCGAAGGAATCCTACGATGAAATCATGAATGCCACTAATATCAGTGAAATTACCGAAGAGCTTGATGAAGCCGGTATCTGGATTTAATCACAATTGTTTTGGAGGAGAATATGGGATTTGAACATAAGTCGGTCCTTCTTTGGGAAACAATTGAAGGATTAAATATTAAACCGGACGGAATCTATGTAGACGGAACCCTGGGCGGTGCAGGACATTCCGTGGAGATTGTTAAGAAACTCGGTGACGGTGGAAGACACATCGGAATCGATCAGGATGCAGATGCCATTGCGGCAGCAACGGCAAGATTGCAGCCTTATGAAGATAAAGTTACGATTGTGCGCAGCAATTATGCGGCCATGAAGGAGATTTTAAAAGAACATGCCCCGGAGGGAGTAGACGGTATTATGCTGGATTTGGGAGTATCTTCTTACCAGCTTGATACGGTGGAGCGAGGATTCGGGTACAAAAACGATGCTCCTTTGGACATGCGTATGGATCAGCGACAGACCCTTACTGCAAAAGATATCGTAAACGGCTACAGTGAAACAGAACTTTTTCGTATTATCAAAGATTACGGAGAAGACCAGTTCGCCAAGAATATTGCAAAGCACATTGTAAGAGCAAGAGCAGAGAAACCCATTGAAACAACTTTTGAATTGAATGAGGTGATTAAAGCGGCAATTCCCGCCAAGATGCGAGCTACGGGAGGACATCCTTCCAAGCGTACATTTCAGGCGATTCGTATTGAGTGCAACCGGGAGTTGGAAGTTTTAAGAGATACTTTGGATGACATGATTGAGGTATTGAAGCCCGGTGGACGCCTATGCATTATTACCTTTCATTCCTTGGAAGACAGAATTGTGAAATCTGCTTTTAAGAAGGCGGAGAATCCTTGTATATGTCCGCCGAGTTTCCCGATTTGTACTTGCGGAAACGTATCACAAGGTAAAGTGGTTACAAGGAAACCGATTTTGCCGAGCGATGAAGAAATCGAAGAGAATAAACGCTCAAAATCGGCAAAATTAAGGATTTTCGAAAAGAAACGGTAGAAAAAAGAAGATAAAAGATAGGATTTTTTACAAATCAAGGATTGTGTAATATCAAGGAGGATAGTAAAATATGGAGAGAACAGTACGATATTCAAACGGAAGACAGGCTGTCTATCAGAACGGACGGGTTGTAAGCAGAACGAATTATGTATATGGAAATACAGTAACAGATATTAATCGCGTGTTGGATGAAGAACCCAGACGCCGCCCGGATGTGGCAACCAGAAAGCAGAGCGACAGAGCAAAGAATATGAATTTGCCCTATGTTCTTTTCCTGGTATGCGCAATGGCGGTAGCTGTTGTAGTGATTGCAAGTTATATTCAGGCAAATGCGGAAGTAACTGCCAGCGTAAGAAATATCGGTGCGTTGGAGAGCCAGTATCTGAATCTGAAAACAGATAACGATGAAGCGTACAGCAGAATCGTAAATGCCGTTGATTTGGATGAGGTAAGAAGAATTGCCCAGGAAGAGTTGGGCATGCACTATGCATTGGAAGGCCAGATTATAACATACACCGATACTATTGGAGACTATGTAAAACAATATTCCGACATCGAATAATTAAGCGGGTGTAGATTTGGAAAGAAGAAAGAAAAGCAAAAGCAATAAAGAATTAAATATTAACCTTCGTCAGAAACTAGTAATACTATTCTTTTTAGTGTTACTAGCTTTTGTCGTGCTTGGGGTTAGATTAACTTTAATCAATACGGAAAAGGGCGACGAATATACTCATCAGGTATTGTCTCAGCGTGCGTACGGAAGTTCAACGATTCCTTATCAGAGAGGAAGTATTGTGGACCGTCAGGGAACAACCATGGCAGCCAGCAGAAGAGTGTATAATGTGGTTTTGTCGGCTCAGGTTGTTACATACAACGAAAATTTAAAAGCCGGACATTTGGATGCCACCTTAAATGCGCTTCATGAATGTTTTGGTTACGATAAAAAAGAAATTGAAGCTTACATCAGGGAAAACCCGGAGTCTCAGTATCATGTGCTTGGAAGAAAGCTCGAATACGAACAGATCAAAGTATTTCTTGATATGGAGGCGGAATCCAAGACATCAGAGGATTTAATTAAGATTTCGGGAATTACGTTTGAACCGGAATATATCAGATATTATCCTTTGGACACCGTGGCTTGTGATGTTTTGGGTTATACCAATGCCGGTAATAAAGGTGCATACGGCTTGGAACAGTATTATGATGAAACATTAAACGGCACTAACGGAAGAACTTACGGTTATTTGAACGAGGATTCCAACATTGCCCAAACAACCATTCCTGCGGTGGACGGAAACACATTGGTATCTACCATTGATGTCAATATTCAAAAAATCGTAGAAGAGAAAATTAAGGATTATAACGAGGCTTTTGCCAATAATTACCGTGAGGGTGAAGATGGAAGCTACAATACCGGCTGTATTATCATGGATGTCAATTCCGGTGAGGTTTTGGCTATGGCAGGTTATCCGTTTTTTGACTTAAATCAGCCCAGAAATGCTGAGCTGTATTTTGATCCTGAGCTGGTAGCGGATGCCAGAGCATATGAAAAAGAGCTGGAAGAACAGAAGAAGGCAGAAGAAGAGGGCGCTAATGCGAATGCAGACGAAGTAACCTCGGAAGAGGGCGAGACATCAGAGGAAGGTGTTGCTTCGGAAGAGCCGGAAGAAGAGGAAGAAGACAGAGTAACGGTAACAGATTTGTTGGCAGGATTGTGGAAGAATTTCTGCATTTCTCAGACATATGAACCCGGTTCGGTTGCCAAGCCTTTTACGGTGGCAATGGCATTGGATTCCGGAACCATTACCGGTAACGAAACATACTACTGTGGTGGTCTTTTGGAAATCGGCGGATATAAAATCCGCTGCCATAACAGATACGGTGATGGTGAAATTACCGTTCAAAATGCTGTAGCACAGTCTTGTAACGTAGCAATGATGCATATCGGTAACGATATGGGTAAAACAACTTATTTAAAATATTTCGAAGAGTTTAATTTTGGTTTAAAAACCAATATTGACTTAAACGGCGAGGCGAGAACGGATGCCTTGGTATTCAACACCAATACTATGGGTCCTACAGAACTTGCAACCTCTACTTTCGGACAGGGATACAATGTTACCATGATTCAGATGATTTCTGCTTTCTGTTCATTGGTAAACGGCGGTTATTATTATGAACCTCATATGGTAAGTCAGATTATCGGACCGGATGGTTCTGTAATTGAAAATATCGAACCCCGTGTTTTGAAGCAGACCATATCGGCATCCACATCCGAAAAGATTATCGAGTATTGTAATGAAGTAGTAATTAGCGGTACCGGTAAAAAAGCAAGACCTGCCGGTTATGCAATCGGTGGTAAAACAGGTACTGCCGAAACAGTAACGGACGGTCAAAGAAGCCGTGAGGATTATGTGGTTTCTTTTATGGGATATGCCCCTGCAGACGATCCGCAGATTGCAATTTATGTTGTAATTGACAGACCCAACATGCCGGATCAGACATTGGGTACGGCGGAAGCCTGCTTGATTTGTAAAGAGATTCTTACGGAAGTATTGCCGTACCTGAATATTTTTATGACAGAAGAGTTGTCGGAAGAAGAAATTGCAGATTTGGAAGCCAGAGGCTTATACAATGCAAATCTGATTAAGCCGGAAGAAGAAACCGATGAAGAAACTTCGGAAGATTCAACAGAAGAAATCGGCGAAGAAACTTCAGAGGAAACACAGAGACCGGATGTGCAAATCGACCCGGAAACCGGTTATGCAATAGACCCATATACAGGAGAATTTTTGGATCCGGAGACGGGAAGACCGATTAATCCCGGATCGGGATTGATTCAGGGAGGAACTGAGAGTTCCGAAGAGTAATCGTGAGTATGTTCGCAGAATAACCTCACCTAAGCGCTAATAAAATGTATTAAAGCCGCTTTGGTGAGGTTTCTATGCAAGAAAGAAATAAAACAAGGCATCATAGCAGAATTTTTATCTTGTTCATGTCATTGCTTTTGGTGGCAAGTGTTCTAATTTGTCGCATAGGTTATATTATGTTGATTCGTGGAGAATACTACTCGGAGCGTGCCGAGCAACTGCATGAAAGAGAACGATATATCAAAGCCGCCCGAGGGAAAATCATTGACAGAAACGGAGCCGTAATTGCAGATAATCGTGCGGTGTGCACCATATCCGTTATTCATAGTCAGATTAAAGAACCGGAAAAGGTGATTGAGATATTAAGCCGTGAGCTTTCCTTGCCGGAAGATAAGGTAAGGGCCAGAGTGGAGAAGTGGTCCTCCATAGAAAAGATTAAAAGTAATGTGGAAAAAGAAATCGGAGACCGTATCCGAGGATATAATCTTGCCGGTGTAAAAGTGGATGAGGATTATAAAAGATATTATCCTTATAACGATATTGCATCTAAGGTATTAGGATTCACCGGCGCTGATAATCAGGGAATCATCGGTTTGGAAGTAATATATGATGAAGAGTTACAAGGAACTTCCGGAACGATTTTAACTTTGACGGATGCTTCGGGCGTTGAGGTGGAGAATGCGGCAGAGACCCGTGTTGAGCCTGTAAAAGGGAATGATTTACAAATCAGTATTGATATGAATATCCAGGAGTATGCCACTCAGCTTGCCGAACAGGCAATGGCAAACAACGAAGCCGATAGGGTTTCTGTTATTGTAATGAATCCGCAAAACGGTGAAGTTTATGCCATGGTTGATGTGCCGGAATTTCAGTTAAACAGCCCTTATGAACTGAATTTGGCAGCGTATGAAGAGGAGCCTGCGGGTGAAGATTATCAGAACGCCTTAAATGCCATGTGGAGAAACGGTTGTATCAATGATACCTATGAGCCTGGCTCTACTTTTAAAATTATAACAACCGCCGCCGGTTTAGAAGAAGGAATTGTCACACCCGGGGATAGTTTTCATTGCCCGGGATATATTATGGTAGAGGACCGAAAAATTCGTTGTCATAAAACCGTTGGTCACGGGAGCGAAACTTTTACCCAGGGGATTATGAATTCCTGCAATCCGGTGTTTATCAGTGTTGGCTTACGACTTGGTGTAGACAGATTTGTGGATTATTTTCAACAGTTTAAGCTGACGGAAAAAACGGGAATTGATTTACCGGGCGAGGCGGGAACCATTATGCATAGAGCAGAGAATATGGGACCGGTTGAGCTTGCTACCGTATCTTTTGGTCAGTCGTTTCAGATTACCCCCATTCAGCTTATTACAACCGTTTCCATGATTATAAACGGCGGAACAAGAGTAACCCCGCATTTTGGCTTGAGAACACTGGCGGAGGACGGAAGTGTTGTGAAGGAGTTCGAGTATGAAAGCGTGGAAGGGCTGGTTAGTGAAGAAACATCCCAAACCGTAAGAGAGTTGCTCGAAAAAGTAGTTTCCGAAGGAACCGGTCGTAACGGATATGTGGAAGGTTTTGCAGTAGGCGGAAAAACCGCAACCAGCCAGACACTACCCAGAGGAAGCGGAAAATATATTGCGTCTTTCGTGGGATTTGCTCCGGCAGAGGACCCGCAAGTGATTGCACTGGTGATAATACATAATCCCAAAGGAGTATATTACGGTGGAACCATTGCGGCACCGGTAGTGCGCCGATTATTTGAAAATATACTTCCGTATTTGGAAAGAATGAACTATAATGAACAGCGGGCAGAGTGAAATTGCAATACATATGCCCATGGAAAGGAACTTGTGAAATGATGTATGATTCGATTATTCCCGTTATAATTGCGTTTGCGGTAAGTGTTATTTTAGGGCCTCTTTTAATTCCCTTTTTAAGAAGGTTAAAAGTAGGGCAGACCGTAAGAGATGACGGCCCCAAAACACATTTAAGCAAATCAGGAACGCCGACGATGGGCGGAATTATGATTCTTCTGGGAATCGTGGCAGCATCTGTGTTTTATATCAAAGATTATCCTAAGATTATCCCTGTTTTGTTTTTGACACTTGGATTTGGTCTTGTGGGTTTTTTGGATGATTATATTAAGGTGGTATTGAAGCGTTCCATGGGACTGCGCGCATGGCAGAAAATGGGACTTCAGATTCTTATTACAGGTATTTTTATCTTTTATCTGTATCAATATACGGATATTGATTTTGCCATGAAAGTACCCTTTTTGCCCGGTGTTACCCTTGATTTGGGCTGGTTTAACATTCCTTTTATGTTTATTGTAATTCTGGGAACGGATACGGGCGCTAATTTTACGGATGGATTGGATGGTTTGGCAAGTTCCGTAACCCTTATGATTACCATGTTCTTTTCGGTGGTGGCAATCGGAACGCAGAGCGGCATTGAACCTATTACCTGTGCGGTAATCGGTGCATTATTGGGATTTTTGCTTTTCAATGTGCATCCGGCAAGTGTTTTTATGGGTGATACCGGTTCACTTGCACTGGGAGGTTTTGTGGCGGCCACGGCTTATGTGCTTCAGATGCCTCTTTTCCTGGTGATTGTGGCATGTATTTATGTTGCGGAAGTGCTTTCCGTTATTCTTCAGGTGGGTTATTTTAAAATTACCAAAGGAAAGCGTTTGTTTAAAATGGCGCCCATACACCATCATTTTGAACTTTGCGGATGGAAAGAAACCAAAATTGTGGCTGTTTTTACAATTGTAACAGCCATTGCATGCCTGATTGCACTGCTTGGTGTGTAAAAGCAAAATAAAAGGATTGTCTGATGATGAAAGAGAAGATGAATTTTAAGGATAAAAAAATATTGATAATCGGTGCAGGTATTAGCGGAATTGCGGCTTATGACTTGTTGCGTAAGTTGGAAGCAAAGCCTACGCTTTATGATGCGAATGCCAATTTGGACCCTGAGACCGTTGGGGCGAAAACCATGGACGGAGTTCATGCCTCCTTGCTGTTTGGTGAAATTTCCGAAGAAGTACTCGCTGATTATGAAATGTTGGTAGCAAGCCCCGGAGTGCCCGTGGACACAGGATTGCCGAAAAAATTCTATGATGCGGGAAAAACCGTTCTCGGCGAAATTGAATTGGCTTATCAGGCGGGAGAAGGCAATATTATTGCAATTACGGGAACCAACGGTAAAACGACCACAACGGCCCTTGTGGGTGAAATTACGGAAAAATATTACGGTAAAAGCTTTGTTGTGGGAAATATCGGAATTCCTTATACTAAAGTTGCCATGGAGACAAAAGAAGATTCGGTAATTGTGGCGGAAATCAGCAGTTTTCAGCTTGAAACGGCAATTGATTTTAAGCCTCATGTCAGTGCGGTATTGAATGTCACTCCGGATCATTTAAACAGACATCATACCATGGAAAATTACATAAAAATTAAAACAGATATTGCAAAGAACCAGACGGAAGATGATTATATGGTTCTTAATTACGAAGATAAAGAAACCAGAGAAATGGCGAAAAAAGTTCGCGCCAAAGCATTGTTCTTTTCATCGGAACGGGAGCTTGCGGAAGGCTGTTTCTTAAAAGGCGAAGATATCTGGTATGCGGATGCAGACGGCCCGAGACAGCTCATGAATATTCATGAAATGAAGCTTTTGGGCAAACATAATGTGGAAAATGTTATGGCGGCAATTTGCATGTGCTATGCATTCGGCGTACCCATGGAAAATATTATTTCTGCCGTAAAAGAGTTTAATGCGGTAGAACATCGTATTGAGTATGTTGCAACCAAAAACGGAGTAGATTATTACAATGATTCCAAAGCAACCAATACGGATGCGGCAATTAAGGGTGTGCTTGCAATGAACAGACCTACTGTTTTAATCGGTGGCGGTTATGATAAGGACAGTACCTATGATGAATGGATTGAAGCCTTTGGTGATAAGGTAAAGGCACTTGTGCTTTTGGGACAGACGGCAGACAAAATTGAAGTTTGCGCCAGAGAGCATGGTTTTGAAAACATATACAAAACAGACAGTCTTGAACAGGCAATGGAGACTTGTGTTGCATTAGCAAAGCCGGGCGATGCGGTTTTATTGTCGCCTGCATGTGCAAGTTGGGGAATGTTCCCCAATTATGAAGTTCGAGGCAGAATGTTTAAAGAACTTGTACATAAAATTTCGTAAGACAATATTTGTCAGACAGGAGTAAGGAGGAAGAACACATGGAGGCCATTAGACGATTTTTTGCCCGTCAGAAAAAAGAAAACCGTTTTTTTGATTTTACATTGTTGTTTGTGGTTGTTTTTCTGATTGCTTTTGGATTAATCATGATTTATTCTGCCAGTTCATACAATGCCGGATTGGATTACGGTGATCCCGCATATTACATGAAGAGACAGGCGATTGCGGCTGCTTTGGGTTTTGTTGCCATGATTTTTATTTCGTTCATTCCCACCAAATTTTATGCGAAATTCACGCCGGTATATTATATTGTTGCGATTGTATTGCTTTTATTACTCCTCACACCTTTGTCTCACGACGCCAACGGTGCAACCAGATGGATTCGATTGGTAGGCGGCTTTAACTTACAGCCTGCGGAAGTGGCGAAGTTGTGTATGATTCTGTTTATGGCGGACATTATCTGTAAAATGGGTAAAAATCTGGGTAATTGGAGACAGTTCTTAATTGCCTTGTTTGCATTTCCACTGCCGGTTGTTTTGATGATTTTAGGTATCAGTAAGAATTTGAGCAGTGCCATTATTGTATTTGGTATTGTTTATCTTATGATATTTGTTGCCTGCCCTGATTTTAAGAAGGTATTGACGGTAACGGCAATCGGAGCCGGAGCAGTAGCACTTGTTATAGTGATTTTATACTTTTTTGGAGAAGGCATTCTTGAAAACTTCTCAGAAATGCCCGGTGTTTATCGTATCAGACGTATTGTTGCCTGGTTTGATTTGGAAAAGTATGCATCGGATGAAGGGTTCCAGACGCTGCAATCCCTGTACGCCATCGGTTCCGGAGGTGCTTTCGGTAAGGGGCTTGGTAAAAGTATGCAGAAGTTAAAGTATATTCCCGAAGCGCAGAATGATATGATTTTCTCAATTCTCTGTGAGGAATTGGGATTGTTTGGTGCGTTTTGTGTAATTATCCTTTTTGTTATATTGATTTGGCGTTGCATGTCAATCGCCCATCAGACAAAAGATTTATACAGTGCCTTGGTAGTGGTTGGCGTTATGGGGCATATTGCAATTCAGGCCTTTTTAAATATCGCTGTTGTTACCAATACCATTCCCAATACCGGTATTTCTCTTCCTTTTATCAGTTACGGTGGATCTTCCATTGCATTTTTGATGGTTGAAATCGGTTTGGTACTGGGCGTCGGGCGAAGTATTAAACTAGGGGACGGTAGGTCATGAGTAAAGACGGAAAACGAAAAGTGAATACAGCCGGACCAAAGAGCCTGCTTATAAAATCTATTGTGGTGGCAGGTGTGATTGTTATGCTTGTTGCCGGTGTGTATGCATTCATAGAAAGTTTTCATATTACCGCGGTTGAAGTGGAAGGGAATGCTCATTACAGCGCCGAACAGATTGAGGAAATGGTTATGAGCAGTAAATTCAGCGATAATTCCATTTTTCTTTCATGGCAGTATCGAAATAAAAGCATAACGGATGTTCCGTTTGTAGAGAGAATCGATGTGTCTGTTGTGGACAAGAATACGGTAAAAATTACGGTGTACGAAAAGGCTTTGGCCGGATATGTGCAGTATTTGGGCAGTTATATGTATTTCGATAAAGACGGAATTGTGGTGGAAAGTTCGGATGTGTTGACACCGGGAATTCCGGAGGTGTCAGGTTTGCAGTTTAATCATGTTATTTTACATGAGCCTCTTCCGGTGGATAATGAAGATATCTTTCAGGAGATTTTGAATATTACAAATCTTTTGAACAAGCATGGGTTGGCGGCAACCAAAATTCAGTTCGACACATTTTATGATGTGACCTTGCATTTTGACAATGTCAGAGTGTTGGTGGGAGAGGATGCGGATTTGGATCAGATTGTAATGAGTCTTACCGGTATCTTGCCTCATTTGAAAGGAAAAAGCGGTGTTTTGCATATGGAAAACTTCTCTGAGAGCAATAAAACCGTTACTTTTGAAGAAGATTAGCATGAGAAATAAAACGAAACCGTTATTTTGATGAAAAGTCGCAGATAACTTGCGAAAAAACAAAAAAATGGGTTGATAAAATTCAAAAAAAATTATATGATATTCTGTGTGGATAGTAAGAATGGACAAAGAGTGCCATTCGTTTACATATGTGGAATAAAAATTTGTTTTGTGTGTAAATGGAAAAAGGAAAATTAAGGAGGAAGAAACCTTGCTTGAAATTAGAACCAATGATGCAAATGCGGCTGCAAAAATCATCGTAGTAGGTGTGGGCGGCGCAGGAAATAAT
This sequence comes from Lachnospiraceae bacterium, assembly GCA_017624855.1. GTDB lineage: Bacteria > Bacillota > Clostridia > Lachnospirales > Lachnospiraceae > UBA3766. Next base: position 66,351 of record JAGAMF010000002.1, on the reverse strand, counting down.
GCTGTAAATAGAATGATTGATGAGAATATTACCGGTGTAGAATTTATCGGTATCAATACAGACAGACAAGCTTTACAGCTTTGTAAGGCACCTAAGTTAATCCAGATTGGCGAAAAGCTTACCAAGGGACTTGGTGCAGGTGCTAAGCCTGAAATCGGAGAAGCGGCTGCCGTAGAGAGCAGAGAAGAAATTGCTGCTGCTATGCAGGGAGCAGACATGGTGTTTGTAACTTGCGGTATGGGCGGCGGAACCGGAACCGGTGCGGCTCCCATTGTTGCAGAACTTTCTAAGAGCATGGGTATTCTTACGGTTGGTGTTGTTACAAAGCCTTTCCGCTTTGAAGCAAAGGGTCGTATGATGAACGCAGAAGCAGGTATCGATCGTTTAAAAGAAAATGTTGATACTTTAATTGTAATTCCCAATGAAAAGCTTCTTCAGATTGTTGACAAGAAGACAACCATGCCGGATGCGCTTAAGAAGGCTGACGAAGTGTTACAGCAGGCAGTTTCCGGTATTACTGACTTAATTAATATTCCTTCCGTAATTAACCTTGACTTTGCAGATGTTCAGACCGTTATGACCAATAAGGGTATTGCACATATCGGTATCGGTTACGGTAAGGGTGAAGATAAGGCGCTTGAAGCAATTAAGATGGCGGTAGAAAGTCCCTTGCTTGAAACTACTATCGAAGGTGCAACAGATGTTATTATCAATGTTTCCGGTGATATTTCATTGATTGATGCAAATACAGCAGCAAGCTATGTACAGGAGATGACAGGCGATCAGGTTAATATCATCTTCGGTGCTATGTACAATGCCGATGAGGCTGATGTATGTAAGATTACTGTGATTGCAACCGGTTTGTTTGAACAGGGTACTCCTGCCATGAAGTATACTCCTCCCACATTCCAGGCATATAAGCCTCAGATGGGAACCATGGGAACTATGACAAAACCCGTAAGTCCGGTTATGACTTCAAGACCTCTTGCACATACACAGAATTTTACACCTGTAAATGCTCCTGCAGCACCTACAAGCGTGATTACTCCCAATGTGGCACCTGCGAAGCCTGCGGCTCCCGCAAAACCCAGAGAGATGAGAAGCAATGTACAGGAAAACACCATTGTAATTCCTGATTTCTTAAAAAATAATAATCAGTAAGATGAATAAGAATCAATCCCTTCTGCAGAAATGCAGAGGGGATTTTTTTGTCGAAAAATTTCTCTTTTTTACTTCCTTTTTTCGACATAATTCTTAATTGTTAAGTGGTATCCTTAACTTCGTAAAGGACTTGAAGTATGAAATATGAAGTATATTTGGATACCTTTTTTATTACGCAATTGATTATGGATTATTGCGTATTAAGATTAACGGTTAAGACTATGAAGTTAAGAACTTCAAGGTTAAGGCTGGTGTTTGCTGCATTTACCGGAGCCTTGGGAAGTTGCATGATGTTTTTTTTGCCGAACATTAATCTGCATGTAAAATTCGGAATAATAACAGTGATAATCGGAATGTTAATGTCGTGGATTGCATTTCGTATAAGGGGCATAAAACAGTACATATCCGTGTTTTTTATGTTGATTGCCATGACCTTCCTTTTGGGTGGAGTAACAGGATGGATTATAAGCAGAATAAAAGGTGAGGTGCCTTTTTGTTTTCGGTTGATTTTGATTCTTTTCATATACGGTTTGTTTCTGTGGTGTATCAAATTGTATCGCAGGCAAGAGAGTCTGCTTCTTCCTGTAACATTGAGTATTCAAGATGAGGAAGGTTCTCTTGCAAAAGTAAGTGTTGTTGCTCTTACGGATACGGGAAACAGATTGCGGGAGAGCGAGACCGGAATGGCGGTTTGTATCTTGGAAAAAGGTGTCTGCGATCATTTGTCGAAAGTGGATTATACGGTGCCGTATCATACTTTGGGAAACGAAGACGATCAAATGTATGCACAAAGGATAGAAGGTATGACAATCCATACCAAAGAAGGGGATGTGTCGGTAAAAGATGTAATGCTGGCCTTTTATCCCGGGCAAATTTCTAAAAGAGGTGCATATCATATGATCTTGCATCCGGAGTATCTGAAGGAGGAACAGAGATGATAGGGCAGTCGTTAAAAAATCGGTTTGTAGAAGGTAGTGTTTGCAGGAATATATTTTTTCCGTTTCGTTTAAAACCTGAGGAGGAAGGAGAACTTTTTTATATCGGTGGAAGTGATGTTTTGCCTCCGCCTCTGGAAACCGAAGAAGAAAATCGTCGGATACAGGAATTGGGGACGGAAGAAAATGAAAAAGCAAAAGCCATTTTGATTGAACATAATTTAAGACTTGTGGTATACATAGCCAAGAAATTTGACAATACGGGCGTAGGCGTGGAAGATTTAATTTCTATCGGAACCATAGGGTTGATTAAGTCTATAAATACTTTCCGTGCAGATAAAAATATTAAACTTGCCACTTATGCATCAAGATGCATTGAAAATGAAATTCTCATGTTTCTTCGAAGGAACAGCAAAACGAAGCTGGAGGTGTCCATTGATGAACCGCTGAATGTTGATTGGGACGGGAATGAGCTCTTGCTGTCGGATATTCTTGGAACAGACGAGGATGTGATTTATCGTGATATTGAAACGGATGTGGAGCGTAAGTTATTGATGGCGGCCATTAACCGTTTGAGTGAGAGAGAACGCCTGATTATAAACTTAAGATACGGTTTAAATCGAAGCGACGGACGGGAAATGACGCAAAAGGAAGTGGCGGATTTACTGGGGATATCCCAATCCTATATTTCAAGATTGGAAAAGAAAATTATGAATCGGTTGAAGAAAGAAATCAGTAAAGAAATATAAATTGCATTCATGTATTATCTTAAGGACTTTATGTATGGGTTTAAGTTGATTGCACACCGTAAAAGGATATAAATCCTAAGCGGTGTGCAATTAACATGTTATAAAATATTAAATTTCCAAGTAGTTACGCATGACTTTTAAGGCATTTTTTTCAAGACGGGATACCTGAGCCTGGGATATACCGATCATATCGGCAACTTCCATTTGAGTTTTGCCTTCAAAGAAACGGAGCACAATGATTTCATGTTCTCTGGGGTTCAATTTTTTTAAGGCATCGCTTAAAGATAATTGTTCCACCCACAGCTCTTCGCGGTTCTTCTTGTCGCTGACCTGATCCATGACATATAAGGTATCGCCCCCTTCCGTATACACCGGTTCGTACAAACTCATGGGGTTTTGAATGGCATCCAATGCATATACGATATCTTCCTTGGGGATTCCGATTTCCTGAGAAATTTCCAGAATGGTAGGTTCACGCAGATTTTGTTTGGTGAAATTTTCTTTGGCATAGATTGCTTTGTAAGCAATGTCTTTTAAGGAGCGGCTTACGCGGATGGTGTTATTGTCTCTTAAAAAACGGCGTATTTCACCGATAATCATGGGTACTGCATATGTGGAGAATTTTACATTGAGTGTGGTGTCAAAATTATCGATGGCTTTCATAAGGCCGATGCATCCGATTTGGAATAAGTCGTCTGCGTTTTCGGCATTTCCCGAGAATCGCTTGATGACACTTAGTACCAACCTTAAATTACCTTCTATATATTTTTCTCTTGCTTCTTTATCGCCTTGGGCGATTTTTTCAAAAAGTTCTTCTTTTTCCTGCGCATTTAAAAGGGGGAGCTTCGAGGTGTTTACTCCACAGATTTCAACTTTTCCGGCTGCCATGCTGTATCTCCTTTTCTTTTATTTCGTAAGTCTCTTTTGGGAGGCTGTAAAATAAGGATTTACTTTTTAAAAGAAATTTATACGAAAGAAAAGAGTGGGTTGTTAGAAGAATTTTTGTTGCAGGCACAAAAAAGCGGGGTCGGCATATCATAAAAGAAAAAGGAGATGCGTATGCTCTTTTCTGAATTAAAAGAAAAAGAAGTAATCAGCATAAAAGAATGCAGGAAATTGGGACATATCAGCGATATTGAATTTGATTGCCACAAAGGCTGCATTGAAAAAATACATGTGCCGGGTCGCAGTAAATGGTGCAATTTATTTGGTCAGGAACCGGATTATGTGATTTGTTTTTGCGATATTAAGCAGATTGGCCCCGATATTATTCTTGTGGATGTATAAAATGCTTTTACAATGGCTTGGATATCGCTTAAAATGTCAGAATTTGGTTGACGAAAAGGTGTAAATGTTATAAAATTTTATGGTAACCAAATGTAGGTGGTTTACATCGAAAAAGAAAGAAAAAATAAGAGAAAAGTGCTGTGGCACTCAAGAACAGGAGAGCATAATGAAGTGTCCTTTTTGTAATCATGAAAATACCAGAGTAATTGATTCCAGACCGGCTGAGGATAACAACTCAATCCGTCGTCGCCGTGTGTGCGATGAATGTGGAAAAAGATTTACTACATATGAGAAGGTGGAAACAATCCCCTTGATTATTATCAAGAAGGACAATAACAGAGAAACTTATGACAGAACCAAGATTGAAGCAGGTATTTTAAGAGCATGTCATAAGAGACCGGTTTCCGCTGCGCAGATTACACAGCTTGTGGATGCGGTAGAAACAGAAATTGTAAACCGCGAGGAAAGAGAAATATCCAGCAATATAATCGGTGAATTGATTATGAACAAGTTAAAAGACTTGGATCCGGTTGCGTATGTGCGTTTTGCATCTGTATACAGAGAGTTTAAGGATGTAAATACTTTTATGGATGAATTGAAGAAAATTTTAAAATAACACACAAAAAAGACCGGCGAACAACCGGTCTTTTTGGGTATTTGAAAGGAGCAGATTATGCTGAATTTTGCAATATTGGCCCCCGGAAGCATTGCCGGGAAAATGGCATATGCGGTATCTAAAATTCCGGAAATAAAACCTTATGCGGTAGCTTCCAGAAACTTGGAACGGGCGGAAAAGTTTGCAAAGGAATGGAATTATGAAAAAGCATACGGTTCTTACGAAGAAATGGTTGCGGACCCTGCGGTGGAACTGGTGTATGTAGCATCTCCCCATTCGCATCATTATGAGCATGCAAAAATGTGTATTGAGGCGGGGAAGCATGTACTGGTTGAGAAAGCTTTTACCGTGAACACTGCTCAGGCTGAGGAACTGGTGCGTCTTGCGAAAGAAAAAAATGTTTTGCTTGCGGAAGCGATTTGGACAAGGTATATGCCGGCGCGTAAAGTAATCGATGATTTGATACAAGAAGGAATCATCGGAGAAATACAGTCTTTGACTGCGAATCTCGGATACGATATTCGTCATAAAGAGCGATTGATCAAACCGGAATTGGCAGGCGGAGCCCTTTTGGATGTGGGTTTGTATCCCATTCAGTTTGCTCTGATGGCGGTGCATGAATCTATATGCGATATTGCTTCGAGTGCAGTTCTTTCTCAAGAAGGTGTAGATTTACTTAACAGTGTCACCATAACCTTTGAAAGCGGTGTTATGGCTGTGTTACACAGCAGTATGATGTCATTAACTGACAGAGAAGGTGTGATATACGGAGATAAAGGCCGCATTCATGTGCACAATATCAATAATTGCGAAGGCATTACCGTTTACGATAAAGACAATCGCATTATAAAAGAGGTTGAAATGCCCCCTCAGATTAACGGGTATGAATACGAGGTAATTGCCTGTATGAATGCAATTGCCTTGGGAGAAACGGAATGTAAGGAAATGCCCTTGGAAGAGACCGTTCGGGGAATGCGTATTTTAGATGCAATCCGGGCACAGTGGGGCATGAAATACCCTTGCGAGTAAGGGTGATTTTTAAAAGCGTTTGCAGATTTTTACGGATAAAATACAGTGTAAGGTTGGTAACAAAATGAGAAAAATTGTAATGTTGGAAAGAGACAATATCGGTGAAGATGTGGATTTAAGCTACTTCGAAAATCTTGGGGAATTAACCGTTTACGGAACCACGGAATACGAACAGGTAAAAGAGCGAATCGGTGATGCGGAAGTACTTGTTATTAACAAAATTCCCATGAATGAAGCAACTTTGGCAGAGGCGGAGCATGTAAGGCTGATTTGTGTTACGGCTACCGGTACGGACAATGTAGATATGGAATATTGTGCCGGGCGCGGAATTGCGGTAAAAAATGTAAGAAGTTATTCTACGGAAAGCGTGGTACAGCATACTTTTGCCATGTTATTTTATCTTTACGAAAAGCTCCGTTTTTATGATGATTATGTAAAAGACGGTGAGTACATAAAATGTCCCCGGTTTACTTATTTTGGAGAGACTTTTCATGAATTGTCCGGCAAAACCTGGGGCATTGTGGGCCTGGGTGAAATCGGAGCAAGGGTGGCGGATATTGCCAAGGCTTTTGGATGTAAGGTAATCTATTATTCCACCAGCGGCAAAAACAGCAATGCAAATTATGAGAGAGTGGATTTTGATACATTGTTGGAAGAGTCCGACATTGTATCCATTCATGCGCCGTTAAATGAGCAGACAAAGCATCTGTTCACCTATGATGTTTTTGAAAAGATGAAAGAATCTGCTTATTTGCTTAATTTGGGACGCGGTCCCATTGTAAAAGAAGACGATTTATATCGTGCATTGACAGAAAATCTGATTGCGGGAGCGGGGCTTGATGTACTGGAAAAAGAACCTATGTCACCGGACAATCCGTTGTTTAAATTAAAAGACAGCCGCAAAATTTTGATTACTCCTCATATTGCATGGGCTACTACGGAAGCAAGAAGTCGTTTAATGGAAAATGTTTACAGAAATATTGAAGAAAACAAATAAAAAAACTGTTATTTTTATTGCATTTATGATATAATGTACGAAATATATGTATTTGGAATTAAGGGAAAGCAAAAATATTGGTGAGGTGACGGTATGGACAGCAAAATTCTTTTAGAAAACGGTACGAACGAGTTGGAAGTATTGGAGTTTGTAGTGGGTGGTAATTCCTACGGTATTAATGTGGCTAAGATTAGAGAAATTATTCCTTATCAGCCTGTAACATTGGTGCCTAATGCACATCCCAGCATCGAAGGTATTTTTATGCCTCGTGATTTTATGATTACAGCGATTGATTTATCCAATTGCTTGCAGCTTGGTGAAGGAAAACCCGGCGGTTTATTTATTGTAACAAACTTTAATAAGCTGGACATTGCTTTTCATGTAGAGTCTGTTGTAGGAATTCATCGTGTTTCATGGGCAGATATTGTAAAACCCAGCGCAACGGTTGTTTCTGCGGAAGACGGTATTTCTACCGGTATTATCAATGTAAACGGCAAATTGATTATTATTCTTGATTTTGAAAAGATTGTATCCGACATTAATCCGGATACCGGACTTAAAGTTTCGGAAGTAGAAGCTTTGGGTGTAAGAGAAAGAAACGATATCCCTATTTTGATTGCAGAAGATTCGGCTCTTTTGAATGCTTTGATTTGTGACTCCTTAAAGAAAGCGGGGTATTGCAACATCATCAGCTGTGAGAACGGATTGGAAGCATGGAATGTGATTCAGGACTGTAAGGCAAAAGATGTTCTTGATGAACATGTAAAATTGGTTATTACCGATATTGAAATGCCGCAGATGGACGGACATCATTTGTTGAAACTCATTCGTGAGGACAGCGCAACAGAGGATATCCCGGTTATGATTTTCTCTTCCCTGATCAATGATGATATGAGAAGAAAGGGAGAGGCACTTGGTGCAAACGTTCAGCTCACAAAACCTGAAATCGGAAATCTGGTTAGAGAGATTGACGCTTTGGTTCTTTCATAAGTTTTCAAAAGCCGGGAGTAATGCCCCGGCTTTTTCTACTCTGATAATAAGGTTTCAAACCTGACGCAGGAGGATGTTTCATGCAGTCTACGGAAGAATATTTAGACCAATTACTTGCTTCGGTGAATGAGCAGGATGCACAGCACGAAGATGATTCGAGTAAAAAACATAAAAAAATGAAGCCGATTGAAGAACTTGATGAATCGGAATTGACAGAGGAAGTTTTGCAAAAGCAACTTGCTCTGCTTTTAGGGTTAGAGGTTGCAAGTGATGAAGAGGAAGATGACTCCGATGATTTTATGACGCAATATGCGACACAGGTGGCGGAAACTGTGCCTGAAAAAGCACCTGAAAAAGAAGATTCTAAGCCGGAAGCAGTACAAGAGGATATTATGGATATCCCGGAGGAAACAGCAGTTTCTCCAGCCGCTGAGGTTACTAATACAGGTGTATTGTCACCGGATGAGATTGCTGCATTGTTTGCGTCTATGGAGAGTAATGCAGAAACAGAGACGAAAGAGGCAGAACCTGAGGTGGTGGCAGAGCCGGAAGCAGAGGCAGAATCGGAAGTGAAGGTTGCAGAACCTGCGCCTGAAGTTTCCAATACGGGAGTGTTGTCACCCGATGAGATTGCTGCACTGTTTGCGTCTATGGAAAATAATGCAGAAACAGAGACGAAAGAGGCAGAGCCTGAAGTAGTGGCAGAACTGGAAGTGAAGGTTGCAGAACCTGCACCGGAAGTTTCCAATACGGGAGTGTTGTCACCGGATGAGATTGCAGCATTGTTTGCATCTATGGGAAATGACGATGCAGGAACGGAACCCACAGCAGAAGAAAAGGCACCGGAACCGGATGTGGTAGAAACTTGGGAAGAAATGCCTCAGAACGATGAGGGGGCAGAAAAAACAAGTGATATTGGTCTTACCAGAGAAGAACTGGAAGAAATAGGACTTGGCGATATTGCAGATGTACTGGTAGATTCTTCAAAAGAGATGCCGGAAGAGTTAATGCCGGACTTACAGGAAGATGCAGAGGCATTTTTATTGGATAGTCTTATGGAAGATGCCTCCGAAGAAACGGATGAAACACAGAGTGAAAACGAAGAAAGACAGATTATTGATATTCCGGATTTTGACGGAGAGATGCTTCTGGATATCGATAATGTAGAAGCTATGTTGGAAGCAACGGCTAAGATGGCAGAGGAAAAAGAGTCTGCCATGCCGGATGCACAGGTGGAAGAAGATATTATGTCCATGCTCAGTCAGTTTGAAGAAGAGAGCATGCAGGAAAGTCTTGCAAACCGCGAGGCTGATGAAAAAGCGGCACAAGAGGCTGTTGATAATGTATTAAATGAAGAAGCTGAGGCTTCTGAATCTTCCGGTGAAGCGGAAGAGACACCGAAGAAGAAAAAGAAAGCCAAAAAAGAAAAGGTTAAGAAAGAGAAGCCTGTTAAAGAGAAGAAGAATAAGGTTTCTTTAAAAGACAGAATCGCTGCTTTTATGTTTGAGGACGAAAGCCTTGAAGATGAAAGTGCAGAAGGTGACGGAGCAAAAGCTGAGAATCCGGATGATTTAGATCCGATGAATCAATTGGATGCTATTGAAACCAAACCTGCAAAAGCAAAGAAAGAAAAAGTTTCCAAGAAAAAGAAAAAAGAAGCCAAAGGCGGTAAAGTATCGGATGAGAATGCTGCCATTGAAGCGGAATTGGAAGAGGAAGATAAGAAGAAGGCAAAGAAGAAAGAAAAGCCGGCAAAAGAAAAGAAACCCAAAAAGGTTGTTGTATCTGAGAAAACACCGGCGGAGATTGAGGCCGAAAAACGGGAAGCCAGACATTCCATCGGAACCAAGGGAATTGTGGCAACTTTGTTGGTGTGTGCATCGCTTTTGGGACTGATTCTTGTGGGAACCTATTTCCTGCCCCGTCAGTTGTCTCTTATGACAGCACGAGCTGCCTTTTATAACGGCAACTATGAAGAAGCTGCCATGCGTTTTATGGGACAGGATTTGAATGAAAGCGATAAAATACTGTATGAAAAAGCAGAGTTGCTGTATGGCCTTGAAGAGCGGTATCATCAGTATGAAATCTATGTAAAACGCGGTATGACAAAGGATGCGTTGGATACTCTTTTACAGGGAGTAATTGCCTGTGATAAGGAAGAAAATTTGGCGGATCGTTTGGGCATTATGGCAGAGTGGAAAATGATGCGCGACATGTTTACGGATGCGTTACAAAAGCAGTTCGGTTTGGATGCGGAAACTGTTGAGCAAATTTGCGGGTTGCGTAATCCCGACTATACGGTAGCGGTTGAGAATGTATTGGCGGGAAAAACTTTTGATGATCTGTCAAATTACGGTGGTGAAGCTTCGGTTGAAAATTCGGAAGAAGAAGTTGAGGCTCCGGCGGAAGACGGCGGTTTGAATGCGGATGAATTGGAAGACCTCCTTCCGGAAGAAGAAGCAATTATTGAACAGCTTCAGCAGGAGAATGAAGAACCTTCGGAAACGCAAGACTTGCCTTCCGGAAATGATAACGAACTGTATTCAGGCTCTGTGGAAGGCGGTTCGGTGAATTTTGCGAATTAAAAAATAACGGTTGAGGCACTATGTATGAAAATGTACGGTGCCGAGGAGACATAATGATAGCAATAATTGATTATGATGCAGGAAATATTAAAAGTGTGGAAAAAGCTTTACAGGCGTTGGGGGAGGAAGTAACTATAACAAGAGATGCCGAGGTGCTTCTGAAGGCGGATAAGGTGATTTTGCCCGGTGTTGGAGCTTTTGGCGATGCCATGGATAAAATCCGAAGCTATGGGTTGGAAAGTGTAATTCGACAGATCGTTGATAAGGGAACCCCTTTTCTTGGAATCTGTTTGGGGCTTCAGTTAATGTTTGAAGAAAGCGATGAAACTCCCGGCGTAAAAGGTCTGGGACTTCTTCCCGGTAAAATTCTCAGAATTCCCGAGGGAGAGGATTTAAAAATTCCTCATATGGGCTGGAATTCATTGCATTTTACAAAGGAGACCAAGCTTTTTAAAGGAATCAAAGAAGGTGCTTATGTGTATTTTGTACATTCTTATTACCTGAAAGCAGAAGCGGAAGATATGGTGGCGGCTACTACGGAATACGGTGTGTGCATTCACGCAGCGGTAGAGCAGGGCAATGTGTTTGCCTGCCAGTTCCATCCGGAAAAGAGTTCCGATGTGGGTATGGCAATATTGAAAAATTTTATTTCCTTGTAGAAAACAGACACTTCTGATATGATACGAAGGAAACGGATATGCGTAGAAGCATATTCTACCGAAAAAAGCTTGTTTAGAAATGAAACGGAAAGGTCTTAATATTAAGAATAGGTTGTATCATGCATACAAAAAGAATCATTCCCTGCCTTGATGTAAATGCCGGCAGAGTAGTAAAAGGTGTAAATTTTGTTAATTTAATCGATGCGGGAGACCCGGTGGAAATTGCCAGAGCTTATGATAAGGCCGGTGCGGATGAACTGGTTTTTCTTGATATTACGGCATCTTCCGATGGTCGTGATACGGTGGTGGACATGGTGCGTCGTGTGGCCAGCCAGGTTTTTATTCCGTTTACCGTAGGCGGAGGAATTCGTACCGTAGATGATTTTAAAAAGATTCTTCGCGAAGGTGCGGATAAAGTGGCTGTGAATTCGGCGGCAATTATGAATCCGTCACTGATTAGTGAAGCGGCAGAGAAGTTTGGCAGCCAGTGTGTGGTTGTGGCAATCGATGCCAAGAGAAGAGCAGACGGCAGTGGATGGAATATTTATAAAAACGGCGGTCGCGTGGATATGGGAATCGATGCGGTTGAATGGGCCATGAAGGCAGACAAACTTGGTGCGGGTGAGATTTTGCTTACCAGTATGGATTGTGACGGTACCAAGGCAGGATATGACTTGGAATTGACCCGCATTATTTCAGAAAATGTTTCCATTCCGGTAATTGCTTCCGGCGGTGCAGGCACCAAGGAGCATTTTAAAGAGGCTTTGACTGTGGGGAAGGCAGATGCGGCATTGGCAGCATCCCTGTTCCATTTTAAAGAACTTGAAATTCGTGAAGTGAAGGAATATCTTCATGAGAACGGAATTTCCGTAAGAAGAATGTTATAAAAAACGGCCCTTTTCATCTGCAAAAGGGCTGAATATACTTTACAGCATATAATTGAGAGATACTGAGGAGAAACGGTATGACAGCGATTTCGAATGACTGGTTGGAGGTTATTAAACCGGAATTTGGAAAAGATTATTATAAAGAGTTGTATTTAAAAGTGAAAGAGGAGTATTCCGCTACCAGAGTGTATCCGGATTCTTGCGATGTGTTTAATGCATTTCATTTGACACCTCTTGCAAATGTAAAGGTGGTTATTTTGGGTCAGGATCCGTATCACAATGTGGGACAGGCTCACGGGTTATGCTTTTCCGTAAAGCCCGGCGTGGATACACCGCCTTCTCTTGTAAATATATACAAGGAATTACAGAGTGATTTGGGATTAAACATTCCCAATAACGGATACCTTGTAAAATGGGCGGAGCAGGGTGTACTTTTGTTAAACACCGTATTGACGGTTCGGGCGCATCAGGCTAATTCCCACAGAGGAATTGGATGGGAGCAGTTTACCGATGCCGTAATCAGAATTTTGGATGAGCAGGATCGCCCTATTGTATTCCTTTTATGGGGGGCACCGGCTCAGAAAAAGAAGGTAATGCTTCACAATCCCAAGCATCTTGTATTGGAAGCACCTCACCCCAGTCCCTTGTCGGCTTACAGAGGTTTCTTCGGATGTAAGCATTTTAGCAAAACCAATGAATTTCTTACTGCCAACGGCTATGAGCCCATTGATTGGCAGATTGAAGATATATAGGTATTTTAGGAGGATAAAATGAATAAAACACCCTTTGTCAGTAAAGAAAAAATTGAAGAAATTGTAAAAGAATATCCCACACCGTTTCATATTTATGATGAAGCGGGGATTCGTAAAAATGCCAAAGCAATGCAGGAAGCGTTTGCGTGGAATAAAGGTTTTAGGGAGTATTTTGCGGTTAAGGCCAATCCCAATCCTCATTTGATTCAAATTTTAAATGAATACGGTTGCGGCTGCGACTGTTCGTCCATGTCAGAATTGATGTTAAGTAAGGCTATGGGAATCACAGGAAGCAATATTATGTTTTCATCCAATGCAACGCCTGCCGAGGAATTCGCGTATGCGGCAAAACTTGGGGCAACCATTAATTTGGATGATTTTACTCATATTGAATTTTTGGAGCAGACCATCGGTTACATCCCTGAGACCATTTCCTGCCGTTATAATCCCGGCGGTGTTTTTGAGGTGTGTAACGGTATTATGGATAATCCCGGAGATGCAAAATACGGTTTTACTCCGGAACAGATGGTGGAAGGTTTTAAGCTTTTAAAAGAAAAGGGAGCAAAGCATTTTGGTATTCATGCATTTCTTGCAAGTAATGTGGTGCAGAATGAGTATTATCCCATGCTTGCGAAAGTTTTGTTTGAGTTGGCAGTAAAGTTAAAAGAAGAAACAGGTGTGCATATTGCATTTATTAACCTTTCCGGTGGTGTGGGTATCCCTTACAGACCGGACCAGGAACCCTGTGATATTCATGCAGTGGGTGAAGGCGTTCGCAAGGTATACGAAGAAGTTCTTGTGCCTGCAGGAATGGATGATGTTGCAATTTTTACGGAATTGGGTCGTTTTATGATGGGACCTTACGGCGGTTTGGTTACCAAGGCGGTTCATGAAAAGCACATCCACAAAGAATACATCGGTTGCGATGCTTGTGCGGTAAACTTAATGCGTCCCGCAATGTATGGCGCATACCATCACATTACCGTTTTGGGTAAGGAAAATGCACCTTGCGATCATAAATATGATGTTACAGGTTCTTTGTGTGAGAATAACGATAAGTTTGCAATTGACAGAATGTTGCCCGAAATTGAGAAGGGAGATTATCTCTTTATTCATGATACGGGTGCTCACGGCTATGCTATGGGCTATAACTATAATGGTAAATTGAAATCCGCAGAGATTCTTTTACAGGAGGACGGAACGGCCAAATTAATCCGCCGCGCCGAAACCGTAAAAGATTACTATGCAACTTTGGATTGTTTCGATATTTTTGATAAATTTGATTTTTAAATATAAATCAAATAAAGCAATGTAAGATGTTATAATCCTAAGCTTGCGGTTTGCGGAAGATTTTAGGAGTAAATTATGTTTAAAAATTTAATCGGTGATAAAAAATTTTACGGGATGGTGCTTAAAATCGCCATCCCCATTATCATACAAATGGCAATTACCAACTTTGTGGGTCTTTTGGACAATATTATGGTTGGTCAGGTGGGCACCGAGCAGATGACCGGTGTGGCAGTGGTAAACCAATTGTTGTTTGTTTTTAATATTTGTATTTTTGGCGGTGTATCCGGTGCCGGAATTTTCGGAGCCCAGTTTTACGGAAGCGGAAATGAAGACGGCTTGCGTTATGTATTGCGTTTTAAAATGATTATATGCGTGGCAATCACACTGATTGCTCTTGCCTTGCTTCTGTTGTTTCCGGATTTTTTGATTAAACTGTTTTTGACGGATTCCGGCGAAGGGGATGTGGCAACCACATTAATGTACGGAAAGCAGTATTTGACGGTAATGCTTTGGGGCTTGGCGCCTTTTTCCATAAAAGAGGCTTATGCCAGCTCCTTAAAAGAAACCGAAGAAACGGTACTGCCCATGAAGGCCGGTACCATTGCGGTTGCCGTTAATTTAGTGCTGAATGCACTGTTGATTTTCGGTTTGTTGGGATTCCCCAAATTGGGAGTTGTGGGAGCCGCGCTTGCTACGGTTATTTCCAGATATATTGAATTTGCCATTGTCATAATCAGTTGTCATAGAGGAAAGCGTGCATTTTTTAAGGGTGTATACAAAAGTATGTATATTCCCAAGTGGTTGATTAAGCAGATTATATACAAAGGTGCGCCGTTGCTTCTAAACGAGACCATGTGGTCTGCGGGAATTGTTGCAATGAATCAGTGCTATTCTCAGAGGGGACTTGGAGTAGTGGCAGCCATTAACATTACATCCACAATTGCAAATCTGTTTAATGTGGTATATCTGTCCATGGGAAGTTCCATTTCGGTCATTGTAGGGAAGGAGCTGGGCGCAGGCCGTCTAAAAGAGGCAAAGAGTACCGCAACCAAAATGATTGCTTTTTCGGTTATGTGCTGCATGCTCACCGGAGGTCTGATGGCTTTGTGTTCTTCCGGATTTGCGGGAATCTATAAAACAAGTGATAGTATAAAAGAACTGGCAGTAATTTTTATCTGTATCTGTGCGGTTTTAACACCCTTTGATGCGTTAAATAATGCAGCATATTTTACTTTGCGCTCCGGTGGCAAGACTTTTATCACATTCCTATTTGATAGTGTGTTTTTATGGGTTATCAGTATTCCTGTGGCGACAGTATTGGTCAATTTTACGGATTGGAACATCATCCCATTGTATGCTTTTTGCCAGTCTTTGAACCTGATTAAAAGTGTAATCGGTGTCATTTTGGTTAAAAAAGGTATCTGGATACAGAATGTGGTGGCAGAAAAAAGCAGTACAAAAGCGTAAATTTGTGCAAGATATACAAAATAGAGTGAATTTGTTCTAAAAAAGTGTGAAAAAATGCGTTTTTTTCCATGATTTTTTTGACTTTTACATTTTATAAGTATATAATTAAAATGGTTTTCTTTTATAAGGGGAAAATTTCATTTTTCGGGAGGTAGAACAATGAAAGAATTGATGATTATGTATCATCCTGTAAAAAAAGAAATTCGTTTCTTGGCGAAGGCGAAGGGGGAGTTTGTTGAGATTCCGTATGCTATGTGTCCCTGGTTGTCACAGTACGGACCTGATAAAGGCGAATTTTTATTACAGAATCACGGAAATAAATTCTTCGAGGATATTTGGGAGCAGTTTTTGAGAGACAAGGTAAGTCTTGTTTTTAAGGGCACCAAAATCGATTATGAAGATTTTGAAAAGAAAGTAAAAGAGTATAATGAAACTTCGGGAGAAGAGCGTTTTGTAATCGGTAAATTTATCGAGCTTCCGGCAGTAGCTGATATTTATACCTGTATCAGCGAATTCTGTGATGATACCATTAATGTGTTCAGCAAGGAATTACAGGGGTCCGATATTCAGAAATCATTCTTAACCCGCAAGGCTGAATTTGAAGTAAAAAGAGAGAAACTGAACAAGAATGATGTTAATCTTTGTTTGGTTGGTACATATAGTGCAGGTAAATCTACATTTATCAATGCTTTAATCGGTAAGAGAATTTTGCCGGAAAGTATTAATTCCGAAACGGCAAAGATGTTCCGTATTAAAAACAGTGAGAAGCCTGCGGTATCCTTTATTGTTAAGAAGGGTGACAGCGATAAGGCAATTATTGCCAATATCGTATGGGATGAAACAAAGAAGAAGTTTGCATTCCATGCAGACGGTGAGTGTGAATTCACACAGGAGAAAGTAAACGGCGAGATTAATTCTGCCCTTATGTTCCGCCTTCAGCAGCATGAACAGCTTTATCAGGTTTTGAAGAAATTAAACGATATTCCCAATGCGCCCACAGCGGAGTGTGAAGAATATATTGACGGTATCATTGAAGTTAATTTCCCCATTCCTTTGGATGAAAACATTAACTTTACTTTCTATGATACACCGGGTACCGACAGTAATTCCAACGAGCATTTGTTGGTACTTCAGAAAGCATTGCATCAGCAGACCAATTCTATTTTGATTGTGCTCTATGAGCCTACCAAGATGGAAGGTACCGGTAACTCTATTTTATATAACTTGATTAATTCTTCTAAGAATGAGCAGGAGAACGGTAGTAATGTTACCATCGATTTAACCCGTTCATTGCATGTAATCAATCAGGCAGATACCAAGGGTCTTGCGGATCTTGCGGAATTGAAGAACAAGAAGGTTGAAGTTACCTTAAAAGAAACAGATAAGATTTATAACGAAGAAGCTCAGCATATTGATTTGGCAAAAGAAAGATTGTTCTTTGTATCTTCCAAGGCTGCATATATTGCGAAAGCAATTAACAACAATGTAGATACGGAAGAAGAGAGAAGATGGCTTGCAAACCATAGAAACGAAATCAACAATGAGCCGGTTGAAGATCCTTTCTTAGGCAAGACAAAGGCTTCCGAAGTAGAAACAGGTATGTACTTCAAGCTGGATAAGATGGCTAATGCGGACAACGAAACCAAGCAGCTTATTGAAGAGTGTATGGAAGAATTGAAGAAATGTGATAATCCGGAAGACGCAAGTCTTTATCCCATTATTCAGCGTCTCTATGTAAACTCAGGTATGTTTGCCATTGAGCAGGAAATTATTAAGTATGCACAGAAATATGCATTGGCGGTTAAGGCAAAAGGCCTTTATGACGGTATTAAGAATGTTGTAAACTTCATTAAGGAAGATTATGAAGTAATTGAAAATCAGGCAAGATTGTCCAAGGAAGAAATTGCTAAGAATATCGAGTTAATGAAGACCAGCATGGTAAGCGATATTGATGCGGCTTATGCAGATTATTTGCAGAATATGACCACAGAAAACATGGTATTCCAGATTGACGATATCAATACATTGTATACTGTAATGGGTAACCGTCAGATTCAGGCAGGTCATATTGCGGATAAGATGAAATGGATTGCGCTTCGTCCCGAAGTATTTGAGGAGAAGAACAATATCATCCGTAACGAATTGAATCGTTACTTACAGGAAATTGATGACTACTACAAGGTAAATCGTGGTAGAATTTTACAGCAGCAGATTGAAGAATTAAAGGGTATCATCGTTAAGAAGATTACCGGTTATAAGGGAATCGACGAGGAACTCATTAAGAGAATTACAAATGTTGCGGATACACAGATTCCTCCTTCAAGCTTAACAGCATTGAAGATGGATGACTATATCAATAAGCAGAAAGCAATCTTCATTTTCTCTACAAATGATAAGAAGTCATATAAAAATGACGTAGAGACAATGTTTGCCCAGACAACAAGAAAGCAGTTTGACTCATATATTGATGAAATTACAGAAGTTGCCAAGGTTAAGACTGCTGAATTGATTCAGGAGTTTAAGAATAATATTGATATTATTTCAAGTAACTTAGAACTTCTCATTAATGATGAGAAGAAGGCTACAGCTGAACAGAATAAAGCTAAGGCAGTTCTCGAATTGGTTGAGAAGAAGGATATCGAACTCAACAAGAAGATTTGGGGCGAAGAAGAGTAAGTGTTCTAGCAAAGATAAGGCACCGGTTAATCCGGTGCCTTTTTTGTGTGAATTCCAGGTTGTTAGCGTGATTTTGTTTTGGTTTTACATTGTTCTAATAATTCCAATTCTTCGTCAGTGGGTGCGAAAGTAAGAATTTTATCAACCGAACAATTAAGTATTAAACAAAGCTCATTAAGAGTGGTAGTCGAAATCGGTTCATTGCGCTTCATTCTTCGTATGGTATTAGAAGAAATATTCCAATGATAAATCAATTGATATTGTGTAACTTTTTGTTCTTTCATTGTTATCCAAAAGGGATCATAGCTAATCACGTTCACAACCTCCTTTTCATTATATCTTTTATATTAAAATATGGTCAAAAAATTGAATATTAGTCACATTTTGACAATAGTAATAAAGTGACAATGTTTCTGTTGAAAAGAATTAGTAAAAATGATAATATATTGTTAATATATTGCTAATATTTAAGGCGTATTAATGTAAAGGAGTACAGTAAAATGGGGGATATAGCGTATACATCCAATATTATTTCAAATTTAAAACCTATAGAAGAGCGGTTGCCTGTGGTAAAACCCATTCATATTCCATATTACGAAGGGAAAGATGTTGAACTTGAGTTAAATGGAGAAAAAATATTTATTTCAGCAGAGATGGATGCTTTTAATTTTTACAGAAAGGTATTTCGGAAAATTGCGAAGCAAGCTTCAACTGCATTTAAGCATCAATATAGATATGAAATTAGAAATTTGGATCAGTTTCTTATAGATTTTTCACCGCTGTATTTTTCTTATCGGAGGCCTATTATTGAGGCTGCTATTGATATTTTGACTCAAGCGGAAATATATGATATATCGTTGAGTGCATTTGATGAAAGTCATACGGCAGAGTTTTGTTTATGTGGTGAAGATTATAAAACCGTGATAGATAATTTTAATGCCACTTTGCAAAATAATCAAATTAATACGGCAAAGGGATTTGATATGTTACCTAACATTTTTTTCAGTGGAGTAGGCGGAATTATAGTTGGTACTGCATTAAATGTTACAATCAATGGAATTGCTGAAAGTTCAATAAAAAATGCAAAAGTATCCACCGCTCAAAGAAAAAAATTATTTGAACAAATAAATACAGACGCTTTAATGGAAAGAGCATTTTTGGATTATTGGAGAGTTTTTTTGACATTGCGTAACATATTACGGCAACATAATAAAATGATTTGGTGTCCGAGTAATGAAGAAGTTGCTAAAGCGGAAGGAATATATATGAATCTTAAAGAAAGGCGTATTCCGGAAGAAAAAAGGTTAAAGGCATTGGTTGATGTTTTGGAAACAAATCCGTTTTCGGACGATTATTTGGATTATATTAAAACAACATATCCTCAAACAAAAGAAATCGAAATAATATTAAAGTATTTCGGATATGAAATGTAGTTTGGCGTAAGATAAAAATTAATTAGAGTAAGAATTTGAACGATAAATTTTCGGGTATAATGCGAGAAAATTTGTTGAGTGAGTGATGGAGAAATAATATGAATGACTTGGTTAAATATAAGGAACAAGCTGATTATGAAATAATAAATCATATAAATTATGAAATTATCAATGCAGTTGATTATGAAAAACTTCAAGCACAATTGGAAAAAGAACGAGAATATATTGAACTGGAAGAGAAAAACAGAGTAAGTAATACCTGCTCGATTATATCCTTGATATTGGGAATTTTATCAAGTGTAACAATGCTTTTGGCGTATTGTAATCTGTATGTTTTTATTGGAATAGCATTTTATGTGGTTATTGAAGTGTTAGCCGGAATTGTTTTATCGGTTGTGGCATTAAAGCGAGGAGAAAATAAGGTAATTGCAATATTAGGTATTGTTGGCGCTATGCTGGCGATTTTATTGGGTGTAATTCTTTTACTATTATACATTATGTTATTTACATTGGCAGCGGAAGCAAATAAATAATGTATAAAAATCGATTATAAAATCAAAAGACAGTATATAAGGAGAAAGAATGAAAGAAAAAAATATGAAAAGATTTATATATATTTTGATAACTATAATTTTAATGGTGTGTTTCTTAGGATGCGACAGTAAAACAGAAGATATAATGAATGAAGAAACGGTATTGGAAACAACCGAGGAAAAGGATGAAGATATTATAGAAGAATTTTCGGAGAATACATCTGAAGAAAAAACGGAGGATTGTGTTGTCGAAGAAGTTGTGCAGGAGGAGCGTATTGAAGAAGTAAGTGAAGAGACGAACCAAGAAATAGTTCCCGAAGAAAATCCGGGAGAAGTTGTTGAGGAAGTTTCAGAAGAAAATATTCCTTCTTATACAGTAGAGCCAATGGAAGCTACGATGTATGCACAGCGTTCCGTGAATGTTCGAATTGGTCCCGGCACGGATTATGAAAAAATAGGCGGATTGACTACAAATCAAGAAGTGACGGTAACAGGAAAGGCAAGTACAGGTTGGTATGAGATATCGTACAATGATGGAATAGGATATGTTTCTAATAACTATTTGGGTGATGATATGGTAGTTGTGGAGCAGACACCGGCTCCGACAACTCCGGAACCCAACAATACAGAGGTGGCCCCGGAAATTGGTACGGATGATTGGACATGGGATGAATTAACCACGTTTACGATTAAGGAGGTCTATCTTGAAAAAGATATGTTAGGTCTTGTAAACGGTCATAGAAGTGCTAATGGAATACCGGAATTAACTTGGGATACTGAGAAGGAAGAAGAAGCTTTGCGGCGTGCGAGAGAAATAACCCAGGATTTTAGTCATAGAGGATGTCCAAGCGGAGCCGCAGAAAATATAACTTTCGTATCTATTGGGGGAAATGCTAATACTTATTATATGAATTACTATAATTCACCGGGACATAATAAAAATATGTTATATTACAGCGCAAATGCAACATCTCATACAATGGTGTCTGCAACATGTATTACTGTAAATGCTGCCGGAGGGGAAAAATATTATAATGTACTTTTAATTTATCCTAAATATCCGGATAATTTTGTTACAGTTGATTGGGGTAATCTCGGTGGCACCGGAAATTAAATAAAAAATGTATTATTCATAGCACAGCAAGACGGATGTTTTTTTATGTTCGATGACCGTTTCAGCTCGTCGGTGCTTAGCGAGAGGATTTGCTTGCAAATCATCGAGTTTAGCATCCGTTACGTAGATGAATCGAGCGAAAGCGTGTCAGAGAACATAAAAAAACATCCGTCTTGCGTCCTGTATAACCCTATTTATTCCGCCATTTTCTTAAGCATTTCATATTTTTTCTTGGCATTCTTTTCTGCCTGTTCAAACAATTCCTTCGCTCTTTCAGGATTGCTTCGTAATAACGCATTGTAGCGTACTTCGCTTGCAAGAAATGTCTGAAAATCACCTTTGGGTTCCTTGGAATCCAATTGGAAGGGATTTTTACCTTCATTTACTAATCTGGGATCATAGCGGAAAAGGTGCCAGTATCCGGCATCCACTACGGCTTTTTCAGCGTTTTTGGCTTTGGTCATACCACCCTGAATGCCATGGCTGATACAAGGGGCATATGCCACAATTAACGAAGGACCGGGATAGCTTTCCGCTTCCGTAAATGCTTTTATACATTGGTTAAAATCGGCGCCCATGGAGACCTGTGCTACATAAGCTTGCCCGTAACTCATGGCAATGGCAGTTAAGTCTTTTTTGTCGTATTCCTTACCGGATGAGGCAAATTGAGCAACGGCCCCTATGGGAGTAGCTTTGGAGGACTGGCCGCCGGTGTTGGAGTACACTTCTGTATCAAAAACAAGGACATTTACATCGGAATTACCGGATAAAACATGATCTAAACCACCAAAACCGATATCGTAGGCCCAGCCATCGCCACCGATAATCCAGTGGGACTTTTTAGAGGCATAATCCTTGTGTTTCAGAATATAATTTTTATCTTCGTTTTCACAGGTGCAGGCTTCCAAGGCTGCAATCATATTACGGGCGGCTTCACCGTTCTCTGTGGAAGAATGGGCCGTATCGAGATAGCGTTGAAGAATATCTTTCAGGCCTGCGTGTTTCGTGTTGTCAAGCAAGCGTTTGGCGGCATCAAGAATGGGTTGTCTCAATGCGCGGGTGGCAAGTTGCATACCGTAACCAAACTCTGCATTATCTTCAAATAAAGAATTGGCCCAAGCAGGACCGTGACCGTCCTTGTTAACGGTATAGGGAGTTGCGGGAGAAGAACCGCCCCAAATAGAGGAGCATCCGGTAGCGTTGGCGATATACATTCTGTCTCCGAATAACTGGGTTAAAAGTTTAGCGTAAGGTGTTTCGGCGCAACCGGCACAAGCTCCGGAAAATTCCAGAAGCGGTTGCTTAAATTGGCTGCCTTTTACCGTGCGAGGAGGGAATTTGTCAAAAACAGCTACGGGAGTCTGTATTTTAGCTCCGAAATCAAATAACTTTTGGGCACTTTTCCGTTCTTCAAAGGGTTTAAAAGTAAGAGCTTTTTCGCCTTTTTTACCGGGACAGATATTTACGCAGGAACCGCAACCGGTACAGTCTAAGGGTGAAACACTTACAACAAACTTATGACCGGGAACGCCTAAGAGATCAAGCATGGTTTTTGTGGGGGCCTCTTTGGCTGTGGCATCCTCCATGGCAATGGGACGGATGGCAGCATGGGGACACACATAGGAGCAGAAGTTACATTGGATACAGTTTTCGGGAAGCCATTCGGGAACCTCTACGGCAATGCCTCTTTTTTCAAAAGCGGAAGAGCCCATGGGAAGGGTACCGTTCGCATACTCCATAAAAGCGGAAACCGGTAATTCATGACCTAATTGGCGATTGATTTTTTGTTGAATTTGGTTGACATAATTTTCGACATCCGGTCGCTCGCTGCTGATTTTAATTTCAAGAGGTTCATAATCGGCCTGTCCCCAGGATTTGGGGATGGAAATCTGATGAATTTCTTTTATACCTGCGTCGATGGCATCATGGTTCATTTTTACAATGTCATCTCCTTTTTTGGCATAGGTGGTGGTAGCGGCTTCCTTCATCAGCGAGACAGCCTTTTCAAGAGGGATGATATCCGTCAGTGCAAAGAACGCGGCCTGTAAAATTGTATTGATACGAGTGCCGAGACCTATTTTTTTAGCCAATTCAAACCCGTTGATGGTATAAAAACGAATGTTGTGGTCATACAGGTATTTTTTTACCTGACCCGGCAATTCCTGCTCCAGTTCTTCCATACTCCATCCACAGTTTAAAAGAAAAGTGCCGTTATCTTTTAAGTCCTGTACGATGTTATATTTTCTCATATAAGCCGGCTTATGGCAGGCGACAAAATCCGCTTTGTATACATTATAGGTGGATTTGATGGGAGCTTTACCGAAACGCAGGTGTGAAACGGTAACACCGCCGGATTTTTTAGAATCATATTCAAAATATGCCTGTGCGCAGAGCTTGGCATAATCGCCAATAATTTTTACGGAGTTTTTGTTGGCTCCTACTGTGCCGTCGGAGCCAAAACCCCAGAATTTGCAGCTGATATTTCCGGAAGGTGAAATGTCGGGGATCTCTTTACGAGGCAAAGAAAGATGAGTTACATCATCGGTAATGCCTATGGTAAATTTATGTTTGTCGGTATTGGCATAAACGGCAGCAATATCTCCGGGGAGCGTGTCCTTAGAGGCAAGACCGTAGCGACCGGAGAAAATGGGAATTCCCTCATACAGGCTTCCTTTTAATGCGGCAACCACATCCAAATATAAGGGTTCCCCTACGGAGCCCGGTTCCTTGGTGCGGTCTAAAACACTGATATACTTGCAGGTTTTGGGAATGCATGCAAGGAAATGTTTGTTGCTGAAAGGGCGATAGAGGTGAACCTTAATCAAACCGACTTTTTGTCCCTGAGAGCAAAGATAGTCAATGGTTTCTTCGATGGTTTCGCATACGGACCCCATAGCTATGATAATATGCTCGGCGTCGGAAGAGCCGTAATAATTAAACAAACCGTAATCGGTGCCGATTCGTTTATTAATGTCCTGCATGCAGGCTTCAGCAATTTCGGGAACTTTTTCGTAAAAGGTGTTGCAGGCTTCTCTTGCCTGAAAGAATACATCCGGATTCTGAGCCGTTCCACGCATGATAGGGTGCTCGGGATTCATGGCACGGGAACGAAAGGCTTCGTGAGCCTTATGGTCAAACAAATCTTTTAATTCATCTTCATCCCAAACTTCAATTTTCTGTACTTCATGAGAAGTTCGAAAGCCATCAAAAAAGTGTAAAAAAGGAACGCGGCTTTGCAAAGAGGCGATGTGCGCAACCGGACTTAAATCCATTACTTCCTGCACACTGCTTGTGGCAAGCATGGCAAAACCGGTCTGGCGGCAGGCATAGATGTCGGAATGGTCGCCAAAGATGGACAGTGCATGGGTTGCAACGGTGCGGGCACTGACATGAATTACACCGGGAAGAAGTTCGCCGGCTATTTTATACATATTGGGAATCATAAGTAAAAGTCCCTGAGAGGCACTGAATGTGGTGGATAGGGCGCCGGCCTGCAAAGCACCGTGAAAAGCGCCTGCCACACCGGCTTCGGATTGCATCTGCGAAACTAACACTTTATTGCCGAAGATATTTTTTCTGCCCTGATGAGCCCATTTGTCCACGGCATCGGCCATGGGAGAAGAGGGAGTGATGGGATAGATGGCCGCTACATCCGTATAGGCGTAGGCAACATGAGCGGCAGCGGTATTTCCATCCATTGTTTTGGTGGTTCGTGACATAATAATATTCTCCTTATCTTTTTATGGTTGTGTGCAAAAAGCAACATGAAATAAAACTTTTTTATAGTGTTGTCAAAATGTAAAAAAATAATCAGGATCTCTGATACAATGAATTATTATAAAATGCATGTATGTGTACGGAAGTATTGATTTTTATATGAAAACATTTTAAAATAGACAAAAGTAAGTTTATGATTTACGAAAAGAATTGGGGTATGGTTATGAGAAGAAAAAAATGGATTGGTTTGATCTTATCCATGGTTATGATATTAACTATGGTTGCCTGTGGAGGCGCGGCAGATGAAATTTCGCTTGGAGATACTTCTTCTGAGACAATGAGTGAAACCGTATCGGAAGATGTTTCGGAAACGGATAGCGAAACCGTATCGGAAGAGAAGGAAGTTCCTTCGGAATCGGAAGTTGCAGATTCGGAAAAACAGTCTGAAGAAGAAAGTTCCAAGGAGGACAAAACTTCCGAAGAAGAAAGTGCGTCCGAAGAAGAGAGCGTATCTGAGGAAGAGAGTGTATCGGAAGAAGAAAGTGAATCTGAAGAACCGGAATTTACCGTACAGGATCATAATGCAATTTTATTTGTAAAAAAAGCAGTCAATGTTCGTATCGGACCCTCTACGGATTATGAAAAAATCGGCGGATTAAGCAAGGGCGAACAGATTCAGATTACAGGCATTGCGGATACAGGGTGGTATCGAATTCAGTATAATGGTGCGGAAGCTTATGTGGCATCTTCTTATCTCATTGATGAGACTGCTTATCAGGCCATGATTGCAGAAGAGGAAGCGGCAGCGCAGGCAGCGGCAGAGCAGGCGGCGGCAGAACAGGCGGCGCGGGAGCAGGCGGCGGCAGAACAGGCAGCGGCAGAGCAAGCAGCGGCAGAACAGGCAGCGCAACAGCAGCAACAGGCTCAGCAAAACACCGGTGATTATCGTGCTCAGGTAGTGGCAATTATGAACCAGGAGCGTGCAGCCAACGGTGTTGGACCTATTACCCAGAGTTCTACTTTGGATGCTTTGGCGCAGATTCGTGCGCAGGAGATTGTTCAGAGTTTCTCGCATACAAGACCAAACGGAACTTCTTGCTTTACCGTATTCGAAGAAAACGGCGTAACTTATATGGTTGCCGGTGAAAATATTGCGGCAGGCTATGGTACTCCGGAGGCGGTTATGCAGGGTTGGATGAATTCGGAAGGACATCGTGCCAATATTTTAAACGGTTCTTTTGGACAGGTTGGTATCGGCTATTATACGGATTCCAATTCCGGTTACGGAACTTATTGGGTACAGATTTTTAGCAATTAAAAGAAAAAAGCATTTTTAATTGTAAAAATATCCAAATGATATGTTTGACACAAACATAAAATAAACTTATAATATGGGTGTTGCTTATTGGCACCTTTTAGGGCACCGGTAGGTTCGGTGCCCTTTTATTTCATGGAAAGTTCCGTGAAACGAAATAAAAATGCGCATTTTGCGGTAATGAATTCCGTTGTGATGCAATGCCG
This sequence comes from Lachnospiraceae bacterium, assembly GCA_017624855.1. Taxonomy (GTDB): domain Bacteria; phylum Bacillota; class Clostridia; order Lachnospirales; family Lachnospiraceae; genus UBA3766. Next base: position 39,953 of record JAGAMF010000002.1, on the reverse strand, counting down.
CGGCGCGAAGAATGTTTAGTACGATTTGGAGGTACGATTGTGAAAGCGTATGGCGTAAACGAATTACGAAAAATGTTTCTTGATTATTTTGAGAAGAAGGATCATTTAAGACTGAACAGTTTTTCTTTGGTTCCCAAGAATGATAAAAGTCTTTTGCTGATTAATTCCGGTATGGCTCCTTTGAAGCCTTATTTTACAGGGGCGGAAATTCCCCCGAAGAGCAGAATTACAACCTGTCAGAAATGTATCCGTACCGGTGATATTGAGAATGTAGGTAAAACTGCCCGTCACGGTACCTTCTTTGAAATGCTTGGTAACTTCTCTTTCGGTGATTACTTCAAGGAGGAGGCAATCAGCTATACATGGGAGTTCCTTACCGAAGTGGTAGGCTTGGATAAGGATCGTTTGTATCCTTCCGTATTCGAAGAAGATGATGAGGCATTCGATATCTGGAATAAAAAGATCGGTATCGCTCCCGAGCGTATTTTCCGCTTCGGAAGAGCCGATAACTTCTGGGAGCATGGTGAAGGTGCTTGCGGACCTTGTTCAGAAGTATATTATGATCGTGGTGAGAAATATGGTTGTGGCAAGCCTGATTGTAAGGTTGGCTGTGAATGTGACAGATATATGGAAATCTGGAACGATGTATTCTCACAGTTTTACAATGACGGTAAGGGCAATTATACAGAGCTTGAGAAGAAAAATATTGATACAGGTATGGGACTTGAGCGTCTTGCATGTGTTGTGCAGGATGTGGATTCCATGTTTGATGTAGACACCATGAAAGCATTAAGAGACCATGTATGTCGTCTCGCAGGTAAGCAGTATGGTGAAGATGAGCAGACCGATGTGTCTCTCCGTGTGGTAACCGACCATATCCGCTCCGTTACTTTTATGGTTTCCGACGGTATTATGCCGGAAAACAGCGGTTGCGGTTATGTCATGAGAAGACTTCTTCGTCGTGCATGCCGTCACGGCAGAATTTTAGGCATTCAGGGTGCGTTCCTTGCTGATTTGGCAGTAACCGTTATCGAAGGTTCCAAGGACGGTTATCCCGAATTGGAAGAAAAGAAAGAATTTATTCTTAAAAACATTGCAAAAGAAGAAGAACAGTTTAATAAAACCATTGACCAGGGTCTTGCAATCCTTGCGAAAATGGAAGAAGATATGGCGAAAAAGGGCACTAAGGTATTGTCCGGTGAGGATGCATTTAAGTTGTATGATACCTTTGGTTTCCCCATTGACTTAACTATCGAAATTTTGGAAGAAAAAGGCTTCACCTATGATGAAGAAGGCTTCGAAAAAGCTAAGGCGGAAGCAAAAGCACAGTCTAAGGGTACTTATGTAGGCGCAGAGCATATGGCAGGCCGTGCGAAGAATGTATATGATGATTTAGATCTGAATCTGGAAACTGTTTATGTGGGATATACAGAGTCAAGCTGTGGTGCTAAAATTACAGCTTTGACAACCGATGCATCTGCAGAAGATGCCAAGGTTACCGATGTACTCACCGAAGGTGCAAAGGGTACCGTGGTTTTGGATACAACCTGTATGTATGCTACCATGGGTGGACAGCTTGGCGATTGCGGTGTTATCTCTACAAAGGACGGCGAATTTACCGTTACCGAAACCATTCATCTTACCGGTGCTAAAATCGGTCATGTAGGTTTTGTATCAAGAGGCGAAGTAAAGGTTGGCGAAGAAGCATTGGTTACCGTTGATGCAGACAAGCATGCAGCAACATGTAAGAACCACTCTGCAACCCACCTTTTACAGAAGGCATTGAAGACGGTACTTGGTAACCATGTAGAGCAGAAGGGCTCTTTGGTAACTCCCGACCGTTTACGTTTTGACTTCTCTCATTTCGAGGCTATGACCGCAGAGCAGATCGCGGAAGTGGAAGCTCTTGTAAACAAAGAAATCGCTCTTGCATTGCCGGTTATTACCGATGAAATGAGCATTGCGGATGCAAAGAAAACCGGCGCTATGGCACTTTTCGGAGAAAAGTACGGTGAAAGTGTACGTGTTGTCAGCATGGGCAAAAATGATGCGGAAGACATTGAAGAAGCATTTAAGGATGCTTTCTCCGTAGAACTTTGTGGTGGTACTCATGTAAGCAATACATCCACCATTCAGTCATTCAAACTTTTGTCTGAATCCGGTGTTGCAGCGGGTGTAAGAAGAATTGAAGCATTAACCGGTGACGGTGTGTTGGCATATTATGCAGATTTGGAGAAGAAACTTGCCAAGGCGGCAGAACTCCTTAAAACAACTCCCGATAAGGTAGAGGATAGAATTGCTCATCTCCTTGCAGACAATAAGGCACTTGCTTCCGAGAATGAATCCTTAAAGAGCAAGGCTGCTAAGGATGCATTGGGTGATGTAATGAACAATGTAAAAGAAGTAAAAGGTGTTAAGTTACTTGCAACCAAGGTATCCGGCGTGGAAATGAACGGCCTTCGTGATTTGGGAGATCAGTTAAAAGAGAAGCTCGGAGACGGTGTTGTAGTATTGATTTCTGATAAAGACGGTAAGGTAAATATGATTGCCATGGCAACCGACGGTGCAATGGCTAAGGGTGCTCATGCCGGTAACTTAATCAAAGGTATCGCAGCTTTAGTAGGCGGCGGTGGCGGCGGAAGACCCAATATGGCCCAGGCCGGTGGTAAGAATCCTGCCGGAATTGATGATGCAATTGCTGCTGTGGAAGAAGTACTTGCAGGTCAGTTATAAGATAAAAAACGGGTATATATCTTCGAAATACCTTAAAATTCCAATATTTTTAATCGGATTTAAAAAAAAGGTTGACGAACGATAATTTTATGATATAATCTAACTTGTGCAATTTAGAAATACCCGAACAGTCAGTGCACAATTTAAGACTGGGAGGAGGGTGAGTGTAGATGTCTAGAGTAGAAGTAAAAGAAAACGAATCTTTGGATAGCGCATTGCGTCGTTTCAAGAGAAGTTGTGCTAAGGCAGGTATCCAACAGGAAATCCGTAAGAGAGAGCACTACGAGAAACCTAGCGTAAAGCGTAAAAAGAAATCTGAAGCAGCTAGAAAGCGCAAATTTAACTAATTAAAGTTAAGGAACCATCGCAATGCGATGGTTCTTTTTATGTGGAGTGAGAGGTTACGACTTGTATTTTATTGTATTGGTTGATAAGATGATTTTAATTGAAATACATATTAGTGAATAGGAACTGTTTAGGAAGTGTATGAAGAATGCGAAGGCAGGGAGTAGATAATATGCATAAAAACACGAAGAAAATAGTAGTAATCAGTGCTATTATAGGAATTGTTCTTTTTTCGGTTGCAGGAATTATTTTATTTGTTCTTTTGAGTGGAAATGGCAATTCGAAATGGGAATTAAGAATGATGTTAAATTCAGACCGTTATAGTTATGAAGAAAAGAAATACTATGCCCAACAATATCTACATGGTTTTGCAATGGAAATAGATTCCGAACTTCATTTAATGGAATATAAATGGGATACGGAAGATGATAAATGGGATTATAGAGAGAATGGGCTTAAATGGGATATTTCAGGAATTAAACTTCCGTCTGATATTCGAATTGAATATGTATGCGAAGATGATATCGGTAATGATGGAGTAATGGATATGGTAATTGTTTATAGTCTGTATGTAAAAAAGGGCATCAATGACTATGATACTTACGAGAGCTCGCGTATTATATGTGTATATCGTCAGAATTCAGATGGTACATATGATTTTTGGCAGGAAAACAGGACTTTGCTGAGTGATTATTATGGTACTAATAAGGATTATAGTATTTTTGTATTAGACGGAGAACTTTGTTTTGGGATTGAAAATTATTTTATTCACTTTGATATATGTGACGAAAAGTTACTTATGACAGGTGCAGTAACAGGCGGAGGGAATAATTATAATGAAGATCGTACATATGCATATTGGTATTATGAAGAAGGGGTAAAAGTGACTGTAAGTTATATTAGTGGAGAAGAAGAAATAATAAGTGAAGAACCTTTTGAACCGATTTTCATTTTATTTGAAGATGCAGAAGGTATTGTTTTCCCGGGTTTGTAATTTTATAAAAATAATTTTGATTTATAAGTAGTACTAATTAAAACTTGTAAAATATCATCTTATCTGTTACAATAACCTCGGTTTCAACCGATAAAGAAACCGAAAGACAATTTCATATTTTAGAAGAAAGGAAGAAGTAAAATGAAAAAAAGAAGATTGTTAGCAAGTCTTCTTCTGATGATTTTACTCGCAAGTACTGTTGCACTGAGCGGATGCTCAGGTGATAAGGAGAATTCCTCTTCATCCATCACCATCGGAATTCCTCAGGACATTGAGGACAGTCTTGACCCCCATGATATGTTGGCGGCAGGAACCAAGGAAATCTTTTTCAATGTCTACGAAGGCTTATATAAGGCAGATTCCGACGGTAATTTAGTGCCCGCAGTAGCAAGTGATGTAGAAATCGCAGAAGACGGACTGACCTATACCTTTACAGTAAGGGAAGGTGTTAAGTTCCACAACGGAAATTTGGTTACGGCGGAGGATGTGAAATATTCAGTAGAAAAATTCGCCGATATTGAAGGAGGAGCTCCTTCGGTAGCGGCGTTTTCTAATATTGAAAGCGTTGAAGTTACTGAAGATGGCAAAGTGGCAATTAAACTTGCTCAGCCGGACAGTGATTTCTTAACCATGTTATCCACCATTGAAGCAGCTGTGATTCCTGCCGATAACGCAGATCCCGACAGTAATGCCATCGGAACAGGTCCCTACAAATATGTATCCCGTTCTCCTTTGGAGAATGTAAAAATGGAGCGTTTTGATGAATATTGGGGAGAAGCTGCTCATATCGAGAAAGTTACTTTTAAAATCTGCTCCAATGCAGATACCATTGCCATGGAATTAAACGGCGGCTCCATTGATATGTTTTCAAGACTTACCACGGCACAGATGGCTGAGCTTGATATGGAGAAGTACAATGTGTTGGAAGGTAACATGAACCTCGTGCAGGCGTTGTATTTAAACAATGATTTTGAGCCGTTTAGCGATATTCGCGTAAGACAGGCGCTTTGTTATGCCGTAAACCGTCAGGAAGTATTGGATTTTGTATCCGACGGTAACGGAACCATTATCGGAACCAGTATGATTCCCGCCTTTGGCAAGTATTATGATGAAAGTCTGGCAGAATTGTATCCCTATGATGTAAACAAAGCAAAAGAACTTCTTGCAGAAGCAGGATATGAGGACGGATTTACTTTTACCATTACCGTGCCTTCCAATTATCAGCAGCATGTGGATACAGCTCAGGTAATTGCGGAGCAGTTAAAAGATATAAATGTAACCGCAGAAATTCAGCTGGTGGATTGGAATACCTGGTTAAGCGAAACTTATACCAACCGCAATTACGAAGCAACCGTAATCGGCGTGGATGCGCCTCAGCTTACCGCTACGGCATTTTTGGACCGTTTTGTAAGTACTGCGGGAGATAACTTTGTAAATTACGCGAATGCGGACTATGATGTTGCTTTTGCCAACGCTATGGCAACTACGGACGAAGCGCAGAAGGTAGTATATTTTAAGGAATGTGAAACCTATCTTGCCGAAGATGCGGCAAATGTATACATTCAGGACTTGCCTGAATTTACCGCATTGAACAAGAAGTACGCCGGATATGAATTTTATCCCATGTATGTAATGGATGTGTCTAAGATTTATATTGTAGAGACATCGGGAGAGTAAAATTTAAATTTGTTTGTAATATGAGTTCTCGGATTCGACAATGTTCTGACGGTTTTGTGTGAACATTTTTATTCCATAAAGGACCGTTTAAGAACGTCGGCACTTAACGAGTACAAATGAAATGCAGTACGAGTTTAGTGTCCGCTACGATTCTTAATCGAGTGAGAACGTGTCCTGTTGGAATATAAAATGATTCACACAATCGTAGAGTAAAAGCGAATCCGAGAATTTGAATAAAAGAAAGGAGACCGTAAAATGGCTAAGTACATGTTAAAAAAACTTTTGATGCTTGTACTGACCCTGCTTGCGGTCTCTTTTGTGGTATTTGCGGCCTTTTCCATTCTGCCCGGAGATCCGGCATTGCAGAAGCTTGGTACGGAAGCTACCCCGGAAAAGGTAGAAGCATTGCGTGAGCAGATGGGGCTTAACGAGCCGTTCCTGCTTCGTTACGGCAAATGGCTTTTGGGTATGTTTACCTTTGATTTCGGTAAATCCTATTCCTATTCCATGAGTGTAACGGATTTAATCGGCAGCAAGATTTTTATTAATTTTACCATGTCGGCTTTGGCATTGGTTCTTGTCTGTGTGATATCCATTCCCATAGGGATTTATACGGCAAAACATGTGGGTAGCATTACGGATAAAATTTTTACCGTAATAAACCAGCTGTTTATGTCGGTACCGCCTTTTTTGTTGGGCCTGCTATTAACTTTTATCTTTGGATTGACTTTTCGGTGGTTTACACCGGGAGGATATGTTGATTATCGGGACAATTTTATTGGATTTGTTGGATATTTAATCTGTCCTGCCGTTGCATTGGCTTTGCCCAAGTGTGCCATGTGCATCCGACTTTTAAAAGCCAATATTCTGGAAGAAGCCAAGAAGGATTATGCCAGAACGGCGTACAGTCGCGGAAACAGTACTACAAGCATGTTGTATCGTCATATTTTACAGAATGCCATTATGCCCACGATTACTTTTATCGGTATGGTGGTAGCGGACATGATTGCATCCGGCATTATTATAGAGCAGGTATTCGGCATCCCGGGACTGGGAAGAAGCCTCTTAGCGGCAATATCCACCAGAGATTATCCCGTGGTTATGGCCATTGTTATGCTGATTGCGGCAGGAATTGTCATTATCAGCACGATTACAGATTTGATTTATGCGTGGATGGATCCCAGAGTGCGGGTGACGGACAAGTCGGAATAAAAGTAAAATATACACCGGGCGACAGGGATGCTCGGTTTTCGGATATAAAAATCTTAGAGGAATGAAAAGAGACGATGAAAAAGACCAATACCAATAAAAACTTCATAATTGGTTTGTGCATGGTATCGGCAGTGATTGTATTTGCGCTGGCGGGTCTTGTTTTTACGCCTTTCGATCCGGAAGAGATGGATACTGCATCCAAGCTTGCGGCACCTTCCTTAAAACATCTTTTTGGTTGCGATAATTTTGGAAGAGACATTTTGAGCCGCGTTCAGCAGGGGACCAGAATGACGATGTTAATCGGCTTGAGCTCTACGGCGATCGGTGCAGTAATCGGTACGGTTCTTGGTGCGGTAATGGGATATTTTGGCGGTTTGCTTGATGAATTTCTTATGCGCATTATTGATGTGTTGTTCGCCATACCCAGTATTTTACTGGCGCTTATTTTTATCAGTTTGTTCGGAACGGGAACTTTTAATGTGATTCTGGCATTGGGATTTGCCATTGTACCCAGTTTTGCGAAAATGGTGCGAACCGAATTTATGAAGCAAAGAGAAATGGATTATGTGCAGGCGGCTCGTTTAATGGGGGCAGGAAAAGCGCGCATTCTTTTCGTGCATATTTTGCCCAATGTGTTGCCTACACTACTGAATTGTATCTTGATTTCGTTGAATAATGCGGTGTTGGCGGAAGCCGGCATGAGTTTTTTGGGAATTGGTGTCCAGCCGCCTCAGGCAAGCCTTGGAAGAATGTTGTCGGAGGCGCAAGGGTATTTGCAGACGGCGCCTTTTTGTACCATATTTCCGGGTATTGTTATGATTATCATGCTTTTGGGCTTTGGTCTTATGAGCGAGGGAGGAGGTATGGGACATGCTTTCCGTAGAAAATCTAAAGATTGAGTTTTTTGACCACTCCTTGCCCGAAACCGCCGTGGATGATGTGAGTTTTACCATGAAAGAAGGAGAAATTCTGGGAATCGTGGGAGAGTCCGGTTCCGGTAAAAGTCTGACCGCTTTATCCATTGCGGGGCTTTTAAACCGAGGAGATATTACCAAGTCGGGAGACATTGTATTTAACGGTCTTAACCTGCTTCATTGTAAAAGAAGTGAGCTTCGTGCGTTGCAGGGCAAAGACATTGCCATGATTTTTCAGGAGCCCATGACGGCTTTGAACCCGGTAAAACGAATCGGCTGGCAGGTAGAGGAAGCATTGCGTGTTCATGGTGAAAAGGACAAGATAAAATTAAAAAATGAGGCAATGCAGGCCTTAAAAGATGCTGGTCTTGATGATACCGAGCGAATCTATGCCTCCTATCCGCATCAGTTGTCCGGTGGACAACGGCAGCGTGTTATGATTGCGGCAGCCATGATCAGTAAACCAAAACTTTTAATTGCGGATGAGCCCACCACGGCTTTGGATGTAACGGTGCAGGCTCAGGTAATCGAACTTTTGAAACGAATCAACAAAGAAAAAAAGACGGCGATTCTTTTTATCTCTCATGATTTGAGTCTCGTGCGTCAATTGTGTAAGCGCGTACTTGTAATGAAAGACGGTAAAATCGTGGAACAGGGTGAAGCGGAAGCGGTTTTTGTAAACCCGCAGGAAGCATATACAAAAGAGTTGATTGCGGCCATTCCGACGGTGCGTAAGCCGAATGATAAATAATCGGAACCTATAAAATAAAATTCCGAAAGGAGGGTGAAGAAATGATAAATGAATATGTGTGTAGTGCAGAAAAACTTTTCTTCACCTATGGAGGAAAGAAAAATAAGCCTACTTTGGAAGAGGTGTCGATTCACATAAAAAGCGGCGAGATTCTTGGCCTTGTGGGAGAGAGCGGCAGCGGTAAGTCCACCCTTGCCAAGGTGCTTACGGGGCTGTTAAAAGCGGATTCCGGTAAGGTGGAGTGTAACAAGCCGGCCATGATTTTTCAGGACAGTTACAGTGCTCTCAATCCTGCCAAGACAATCGGATGGCTTTTGCATGAAGTCCAAAGGTTGCAAGGGGTTAAGGACAAAGAGGTGCGTGAGGAAGAAATTCATAAAATTATGGATGCGGTGGAATTGGATGATACTTATCTGATGCATTATCCTTCCGAGTTGTCCGGCGGACAGCGGCAGCGTGTTATGATTGCCATGGCGCTTTTGGCAAAGCCTGAGGTGTTGATTGCGGACGAACCGGTATCTGCTTTGGATGTAACGGTGCAGAAGCAGATTGTGTCACTTTTAAAACGATTAAGTCATAAAAGAAATTTAGCCGTTTTGTTTATTTCTCATGATTTGCGCACGGTTTATGAGCTGTGCGACAGGGTTATGGTAATGAAAAACGGAAAAGTGGTTGAAGAAAACACCAAAGATGAGTTATACTTTAATCCGAAGCAAGACTATACAAAAGCCCTGCTGAGTAGCGCAGGAATTGATTGGGAGTAAAAATGTTTAAAGCAATTTATCCGGACGAATATTTGGATTCCACATACGAAATTGATTTTGAACAATTATATGAGGACGGTTACAGAGGAATTATTTTTGATATAGACAATACTTTGGTTCCCCATAATGCACCGGCAGACGAAAGAAGTAAAAAACTGCTGAACTATCTGCGGGACAGAGGATTCAAAATTGTACTTTTATCCAATAATTCCAAGGCAAGAGTGGACATGTTCAATAAGGATCTGCACTTGGACTGCATCCCCATGGGAGCGAAGCCTTTTTTAAAAAATTACAAAAAAGCCATGGAAATTATGGGAACCGAGAAGGATAACACCTTTTTTGTGGGTGATCAGCTCTTTACGGATGTGTGGGGCGCAAAGCGCCTGGGAATACGCTCCATCCTCGTAAAACCCATTAATGCGCGGGAAGAAATTCAGATCGTTTTAAAGCGAAAATTGGAGAATATCGTCATGAAAGAGTATGACGAAAATAAAAAAAATTAAAAAAAACAAAAAAATGTTGAAATATGTGAGTTCTTATATTAAACTATTCATGAATTATTATGTTAAAAATTAGGAGGAAGAAACAATGATTTCTGCCGGTGATTTCAGAAACGGTATTACGATTGAATTAGACAGCAATGTTTTTCAGATTATTGAATTCCAGCATGTTAAGCCCGGAAAGGGTGCTGCGTTCGTTAGAACCAAGTTGAAAAACATTAAGAGTGGTGGTGTGGTTGAAAAAACTTTCAGACCTACCGAAAAATGTCCTCAGGCTCGTATCGACAGAAAAGATATGCAGTATTTGTATTCTGATGGCGATATGTTCAACTTCATGGATGTAGAAACATACGATCAGATTTCCTTAACCAAGGATGAAATCGGTGATTCTTTGAAGTTCGTAAAAGAAAACGAAATGGTTAAAATGTTATCACACAATGGTAGCGTATTCGCAATTGAACCCCCTCTGTTTGTAGAACTTGAAGTTACAGAAACAGAACCCGGATTCAAGGGTGATACAGCAACCGGTGCAAGCAAGCCTGCTACAGTTGAAACAGGTGCAACCGTTAGCGTTCCTCTTTTTGTTGAAATTGGGGACAAGATTAAGATTGATACCAGAACAAGCGAGTATCTGAGTAGAGTTTAATCTGTATAATTCAATTAAATCATTAGCTTATAAAGACAGTGAAGAGATTTCTTTTCATTGTCTTTTTTGCATTTTTATGCAAATTTCTATGTTCACATCTAATATTTTGCCCCGGTCGGGGAGTCTTAAGGAGGTATTTTATGACATTTCAGGAGTTTATGTTCCATATTTTACAGGTAATGCAGGAAGAGATGGAGGGAGAAGCGGAAGTTTCTTTACGGGAGATTGTAAAAAACAACGGCGTGATGTTAAACGGACTTACTTTTACGAAGAAGGAGATTAATATATCTCCCACCATATATTTGGAGGAATTTTACAGAGAGTATAAAGACGGAAAAACAATGGATGAAATAATGGAAGAGGTAAAAGAGATTTATTACACCGGTAAGCCGGACCATGATGTTGATATGGACTTTTTTACGGAGTACAGAAAGGCCAAGGAAAGAATTGTATATAAGTTGGTAAATTATGAAAAAAACAAAGAATTTCTGGAACATATTCCCCACAGAAAGTTTTTGGACTTGGCAATTGTGTATTATTATCTTGTGGATATGAAAGAATTTGCCAATGCAACCATTTTAATCCATAACAAGCATTTGGAATGCTGGGAAGTGGGAGAAGAGGAATTGTATACTCATGCCAAAATAAATACGCCTACTTTGTTAAAAGTGAATTTTTGCGGAATGATGGAGGTATTAAAAGAAATTTCGGAAGAAGATTTTCTTTGGAAAGATTCCGATAAAAATGAGCCGGATGATGTTTTAAACGGCGAAAACGGATATTTATTGGAAATGCATGTAAAAAAAGACGAAACAGGAATGTATGTGCTCAGTAATTTTTCAAGAATGTATGGGGCGACATCTATTTTATATGAAGGCGTATTGGAGAGCTGTGCAAAGCAGTTGGGAGCCAATCTTTTTATTCTTCCCAGCTCGGTACATGAAGTAATTCTGATTCCGGATGAGGGCCAGGTTACCAAGGATAAACTGGAACAGATGGTACAAGAAGTAAACGAAACGCAGGTGGAGGCTCAGGAGCTGTTGTCAGATTTTGTCTATTACTATAGCGTAGAAACAAGGGGGATTGTGCGGCTTTAAATACTAGACAAATGAGAAATAGTGTGATATGATAGGCAACAGTGGCGTAATATTTTCGTAACAATTTGCCACTGTTGTAAGCACCCGTAGTCTAATGGATAGAACGAAGGCCTCCGACGCCTTTAATGCAGGTTCGATTCCTGCCGGGTGCAGCTTATGATATAGCGGGAGGACCATTATGAAAGCGATTAAGACCTTTTTGGTCAGTTTTATAGCGAAACATTCATTGATCACAGCGACTGCCTTATTTGCGGTAGCGGTGGGTGTTGTTGCTATGGTGGTTTTTTCAGCCGGAAACAGAGATGTTACCGTAACAGGTGATAATATAAGTGAATCTGTCGAGGAAGTTTCCGTAGAGAACGGCTCGGAAGATGATATTCAGGATTTGACATTGCAGTATGATGCATATCCCGAGATTAATGAAGTTATGGAAGCTTATCACAAGGCTTTGGCTGAAAATGATGTGGAAACCATTCAGAAATATCTTTTATATGTAAATGAAAATGAACTGGTAAGTATTGCCGTAAAGAGTGAGTATGTGGAAAGTTACAATGATATTCACTGTTATACCCAGGAGGGCTTTGAAGACGGTTCATACTATGTTTATGTATCATATCAGCTTAAAATGGCAGAGTTTGATGCAACAATTCCGGGCTTGATCGGCTTGTATTATTGCCCCAACGAAGAAGGTGAGTATCATATCTATCGTAAAGCGGATATGAGCGAAACCGTATTGGATAATTACTATTCCGCATATATGAAGCAGGAAGTTCAGGCGTTATATAATACCGTTGATTTGGAATATCGTGAAGTTTTGGAAGCCAATCCCGATATCAAAACTTATATGGATGGTTTTGAGGAAATGGTGACGGAAGAGATGGTTAAGATGATTGCCATTCGTGAAGCCAGCGAGGCGATGCAGGAATCAGAGAGTGAATCCGCATCTTCCGAAGAAGCATCCGAAGGCGATTCTGAAGTTCAGGTTGTAACAGAAACCGTTAAAGCAACTACTACGGTTAATGTCAGAAGTTCAGACAGTGAAACCGCAGATAAGCTTGGCAAGGTTACAACGGGAACCACATTAACCCGTCTTGAAAATAAGGTAAACGGCTGGAGTAAGGTTCTTTATGAAGGCGAAGAGGGATATATTAAGTCTGAGTTCCTTGAGGTGGTTTCTACTGAGACTGAAACCGTTCCGGCAAACGGATATGTAACGGTAAAAGAAAATGTAAATATCCGTGAATCTGCGGACCAAAATGCAGACAGAGTCGCCCTTGCATATCAGGGAACCAAGCTTGAATTGGTTGAGCATATGAGTAACGGTTGGACAAAGGTGAAATACAACGGCGAAATCGCATATGTGAAATCTGAGTATGTTGAATAAATAAACATGAGATAAAAGGTTCATAATCTTCGGTTATGAACCTTTTTTGTATTAAAAATTCTTTTAAAATGTGATAGAATATAGCAAGTTGATAATTTTAAGATGAGGAATCTGTTTTATGGAAGTCAGAATCAATAAATATTTGGCCGACGCAGGCGTTGCGTCCAGACGACAGGCCGATAAATTGGTGGAAAGCGGTCAGGTAACCATCAATGGTGTAAAAGCAAAAAATGCAGACAGGGTACAACCGCAAGATGTGGTGTGTGTAAAAGGCAAGCGGATTTATATGCAGGACGAGAAGCATGTGGTGGCCTTTTATAAGCCGGAGGGCGTAACCTGCACCAAAAAGGACAAGTATGCCAAAGTGACCATTGATGATGTGTTTCGCTATCCTTTACGCCTGAATTATGCGGGACGGTTGGACAAAGATTCTACCGGGCTTTTGATTATGACCAATGACGGTGAATTAATAGACCGCATGATGAGAGCAAGAAATCATCATGAAAAAGAATATGTTGTAAAAGTGAATCAAAAAATTACCCCTGAATTTATTACAAAGATGTCGGAAGGTGTTTATTTGGAAGAACTTGATGTTACCACAAGACCCTGCAAGGTAACCAAAGAAGGAGAGTATACTTTTCGTATTATTTTAACCCAGGGATTGAATCGTCAAATTCGTCGAATGTGTGAGAGCCTTGGGTGCAGAGTGGAGATTCTTAAACGAGTAAGAGTCATGAATATTGTGCTGGGTGATCTTAAACCGGGAATGCATCGTAAGATTGAGGGCGATGAATTAAAAGAATTATATCGGTTGGCAGAAACGAATTTGTAATACAAGGTAAAAGCGTGCAACAGATTGGGTTGAGAAGAAAGAGGAATAATAATGAGTAAGAGTGTATCTGACAATAGAATCGAAAGAATGAAAGAGCTGGTGAATATTTTATCCGAAGCAGCGGAAGCATATTATGCCAAGGATGAGGAAATCATCAGTAATTATGAGTATGACCGTCTGTATGACGAACTGGAAGCATTAGAGAAAGAATGTGACATGGTATTGGCAGGAAGCCCTACATTAAAGGTAGGGTATGAAGCCGTAGATGAGCTGCCGAAGGAGAAACATGCCGCGCCCATGCTTTCTCTTGGCAAAACCAAAGAACGGGAAGAAATGAAAAGTTTTATCGGAGATAAGAGCGGTCTTCTTTCATGGAAGCTTGACGGCCTTACCGTGGTTTTAACTTATGAAAAGGGTGAGCTTGTGAAAGCGGTTACCAGAGGAAACGGTGAAGTAGGCGAGGTTGTTACCAACAATGCTAGATGTTTTAAAAATCTTCCCCTAAAGATTGCTCATGAAGGCAGATTGGTCATCCGCGGCGAAGCGGTAATCGGTTATGATGATTTTGAGAAAATCAATGCAGCCATTGAAGATCCTGCATTACAGTATAAAAATCCCAGAAATTTATGCAGCGGTTCCGTTCGCCAGTTAAACAATAAAATTACCGCAGAACGCCATGTGCGTTTCTTTGCTTTCGCTTTGGTGGAAGCGGAAGGCGTGGATGATGCAAACAGCAGACAGAAGCAGTTTGATTTTATGAAAAATCAGGGTTTTGAAGTGGTGGAATACCTGGAAGTTACTTCAGACAATATGTTGGAGGCAATTGAAACTTTCGCGGATAAAATCAAAACCTTTGATATTCCTTCCGATGGTCTTGTTTTGATTTATGATGACATTGCTTACGGCAAATCTCTGGGAAGAACCGCTAAATTCCCCAGAGATGCCATTGCTTTTAAATGGGCGGACGAAATCAGGGAAACCGTGTTAAAAGAAATTGAATGGAGTCCCAGCAGAACCGGCTTGATTAACCCGGTAGCGATTTTTGAACCGGTGGAATTGGAGGGCACCACCGTAAGCCGTGCCAGCGTTCACAACATCAGTGTTATGCGTAGTCTTAAGCTTGGAATCGGCGACAGAATAACCGTATATAAAGCCAACATGATTATTCCCCAGATTGCGGACAATCTTACCGGAAGCAATACGGTTGAAATTCCCAAAGTCTGTCCCGTTTGTGGCGAGGCTACCGAAATTCAGGCAATCAATGATGTGCAGACCTTATACTGTGTCAATTCGGAATGTCCCGTGAAAAAAATCAAATCCTTAACCCTTTTTGTCAGCAGAGATGCCCTGAATATGGAGGGATTAAGCGAGGCAACCTTAGAAAAGTTTGTTAAGGAAGGTTTTATTAAAAGTTACAAAGATATATTCCGCCTGAATCGTTTTCGCGAAGAAATTGTGAAGATGGAAGGTTTTGGTGAGAAATCTTACGATAATATCATTGCAAGTATCGAAGCGGCAAGAAATACCACATTGCCCAGATTGGTTTATGCCTTGGGAATCGCCAATATCGGTGTAGCTATGGCCAAGGTGGTTTGCAAGCATTTTGATTATGATTTAAATGCCATGCGCAATGCTACCGAAGAGGAAGTAAGCTGTATCGAAGGTGTGGGAGACGTTATTGCGGGCACATTTTGTTCATATTTCCGTGATACACTCAAGGTCAATGCGTTGGATGAACTTCTGGAAGAACTCAATATTGAGAAACCGGAAGCGGGCGCGGATGCGGACAAATTAAAAGGTAAAACATTTGTAGTAACCGGAAGCGTAAATCATTTTAACGGAAGAAGCGAATTAAAAGAAATCATCGAAAGCATGGGCGGTAAGGTAGCAGGCAGCGTATCTGCCAAAACGGAATGCCTTATAAACAATGATACTGCTTCATCATCTTCCAAGAACAAGAAGGCCAAAGAATTGAACATTCCGATTTTATCGGAAGAAGAGTTTATGGAGAAGTATGGCGTGGCGGGAACCATGTAGCATAAGGTTGCCTGTTGGCTGTTTTTATGATATGATTTCCAAAGATTGCCGAGAGATATTCGGCAGATTACGGAATAGAAGGAGGGTATTTCATGCCCATTAGAACACAGAGTGATTTACCGGCAAAAGAGAAGCTGGAAAATGAAAATATATTTGTCATGGACGAAACCAGAGCGATGCATCAGGATATTCGTCCTTTGAAGGTGTGCATTCTCAACCTTATGCCCTTGAAAGAAGAAACGGAATTGCAACTTTTAAGAGTTCTTTCCAACACACCGTTGCAGATCGATGTAAGTTTTATGACCTTAAAAAGTCATGTTTCTTTGAATACGTCCGCAAGTCATTTGAACAAATTTTACATTACTTATGATGATGTAAAAGAAGAAAAATTCGATGGTTTGATTATTACGGGAGCTCCCGTGGAGCAGATGCCTTTTGAAGAGGTGGATTACTGGGAAGAGCTGTGTATGATTATGGATTGGTCCAAGAGAAACGTTACTTCTACTTTACATATCTGCTGGGGGGCTCAAGCCGGATTATATCATCACTTCGGACTGGAGAAGAAAGCTTTGGAGAAGAAGATTTCCGGTATTTTCGAGCATCGCGTTAGAAACCGCAGAGAGCCTTTGGTTCGTGGTTTTGACGATTATTTCTATGCACCTCACAGCCGTTATACGGAAGTGACGAAGGAAGATGTCTATGCCTGCAAGGAGTTAAAGGTGTTGGCAGAATCGGAAGAAGCGGGAATTTATATTGCCATAGCGGATGAAGGAAAGCAGATTTTTATTACCGGTCATCCGGAGTATGATCGAGTAACTTTAAAGAATGAATATATCAGAGACTGTGGAAGAGGCTTGAATCCCGAGATTCCTGCCCATTATTTCCCGGAGGACAATCCGGAAAATGAGCCCTTTTTACAGTGGCGTTCCCACAGTATCAATTTATACAGTAATTGGTTAAATTATTATGTATATCAGGTAACACCTTACGAGTTGTAATTTACCGGTTGTATTAATTGATCTTTTATGTACAAAAGAAGGTAAAAGAATCGATATAAAAGAGGTTGTTAAAAATGGGACTTTTCTTTGCGAAAATGGAGCGTAAATACGGTAAATATGCCATCCGTAATTTGCCTTTATACTTAACCATTATCTATGGTTTCGGCTTTATACTGAATATGTTGTTTCCTCAGACCATGGATTTGTTTACCTTAAATTTTCATGCGATTTTTAAGGGACAGGTATGGAGACTTCTGACCTGGATTCTGGTTCCGGAAGGAATGAATATCTTCTTTACGCTAATCAGTTTGTATTTTTATTATTCTCTGGGGCGTACTTTGGAGAGAACATGGGGAAGCTTTCTCTTTAATGTGTATTTCTTCTCCGGCGTGATTTTAACCGTTTTGGGTGCTTTGATTCTGTTTGGATTTTTGGAGATTTTCGGTCAGGAATGGATTGCCCAGATGAACAGTGTTTATACAGCGTATCTTGGCGAAGTCTGCCCTGACATATACGGAGGTTCCTACGGTTATTTGTATGTGGCAGAGCATTTTGGCATATTCTACATCAATATGTCCATTTTCCTTGCTTTTGCCATGACTTATCCCGACATGCAGGTGTATGTATTTTTCTTCCTGCCCATAAAAGTAAAAGTATTGGGTATCATTTATGTTATTATTCTTGGAATAACCATTTTGATGCCTTTTGCCGGCGGTAATATCATAGGTGGCGTCATCAATTTGGTAAGTATAGGTATGTCATTGATGAATACATTCCTGTTCTTCCTGATTTTTAAAACAAAGCGGGTAAAATCACCCAAGGAAATAAAACGCCAACATGATTACAAGGTGAAAGTAAAAGCGGCATCCACGGTCACCAGACATAAGTGTGCAATTTGCGGTCAGACGGAGAAGGACAATCAGAACCTTTCTTTCCGCTACTGTTCAAAATGTGAGGGCAATTACGAATATTGTTCGGAACATTTATTTACCCATGAACATGTAAAGAAGAACTAGGAAAGAAGCAATAAAAGGATTTAGACATAAAAGAGGTGCAACATGAAGGGATTGAATGAAGCTACTTTTACAAAGCTTCTTGTGGAATTAAAAGAAACTGCGGTCGTTCAGGGGAATCTTCTTACTACGGAGCAAGTGGAAGAGCAGTTTGCTCAATATCATTTAAATGACGAACAGATGGCGCTGGTATATGAGTATTTAAAAGGTGCCAAAATCGGTGTTGATGAGCCGGTAGATTATGATTCCATGATTGAAGGCGAAGACCGTAAGTATTTAGATATGTATCTGGAAGAACTTGCACAGTTGCCCACGGTATCCGAAGGTAAAAAAGAAGCATTGCTTTTATCCGTAATGTCAGGAGATACTTCTGCCAGAAATGAATTGACGGAAGCATTTTTACCTCAGGTTGTGGATATTGCCAAAATCTATGCCGGACAGGGCGTATTGCTGGAAGATTTAATCGGAGAAGGCAATGTGGCCGTGGCGGTACTTATGGATATGCTTGGAAGTCAGAGCACGGCCAAAGAAGCGGAAGAAATGATTGTTCAGATGGTTATGCAGGCTATGGAAAGTCTGGTATATGAGAATCAGGAGGAAAGCGAAGGTGCCGGAGAATGGGCAGAGAAGGCTAATATGCTTCTTGAGAAAGCCAATGAACTGGCGGATGAGCTGCTTCGCAAAGTGACTCCTGAAGAAGTCAGCAAAGAGACCGGTATCAGTGTGGAAGAGATTGAAGAAATTTTGCAGGCAACCGGCGGTAAAATTGAAGTAATCGATTGGAAAAAATAATTGCAGTTGCATAAAAATGCATTCTGCATGTTAAAAGAGCGGTAGAAAAGATGGAATATACCAACGAACGGGATTTTAAATATGTGATACAAGACACTTCGCAAGTGTTTATCGGGGGCAGAATGTCCTATGAGGATATGATGACCTGGGAAGAGATTCCTTTTAAAATCAAGGCAATTATGAACAAATATTTTATTAATCAGGAAGAGGCCGGCCTGGCCGAAGTTATGCCTAAGCTGGAAAAGGAAGATTTTCGCTATCAGATTTTGAAACAGTTAAAGATCAAAATCAAAGCGGGCACTTATATGAATAAAAAGAATTTGTTCGGCAAAGAAGCAAAAAAATATGTCAGCAAGGTATATCATTTGGACGAATATATACAACTTGCACAAACGGAAGATACCCTTGTAACAGAGGAATTTATCTTTTCAAAGTTGGCCTTAATGGCATTTTCTCTTTGATTTGAGGCGAAATATCTAAAATTATATATTTTTTCTTGGTGTTTTTGCTGAATTGGACCAAAATTTACTTGGTAGAATCTTCTAAATATGATATAATTATTCAGATGCCATAATATGGCAAGATAAATGAACTATTCATGATTTAGGGGAGTTTCAGCCATGGAACGGGAGAATAATTCAAAAAAGACCGGATACAAAAAAATCAGATACTACCTGGTGACGGAAAATGTCTTTATCGTATTGGCATTTCTGTTGATTGCAGTAGGTGTATATAATTTTTGGGTATCCGGTTTTTCTTATTGGATTTCGTACATATATGTTTGTGCAGGTATTGTACTGTTTGTGGTAGGCCTTGTAATTGCCATAAAAATGGTAAAAGCCTTTCAACGAGACGATATTCCTGCATATGCCAATCTCTTGGAATCACAAGATGTGGACCCGGAGTCGGGACTTTTATATTACGATCAGTTTATAAAGCAGGCGGATACCAGAACACAGCTTGCTCTTACAACCTGTTATCTTGCGTGTTTTCAGATTGAAGGTATCGAGCATTTAAGACATTTTGTGGGATATCAGAAAGCCGCAGATACCATGGCGGAAATCGGACAGATTCTAAAAGATTATCAGAAACTTCGAAATGAAAGAAATGTTTTATGCGGAAGCAAATCAGGTCATGAACTGATGGTTCTTGTACAGGATTGTGACCGTCAGGATTTAAAGGTGGATTTGCAGAACCTTACAGCTTCTATTAATGAGATTCTGTTAAAATTACCCACAGCCGAGAATTTTACCACATACTGCGGTTACAGTAATTTCCCCAGACATGCCGCAACAGTGGAAGAAATGGTAAAGAATTCAAGTTTTGCCGTATATGAAGCGGTAATGTTCCGTAAGTCGGATCCTCATTATTTCTCCCCGGATGCATTTAAGCGTCAGGAAACGGAATACATGAAGGACAATAAGCTTAGAATCCTTTTGGACCGCAACGAATTGCATTATAAGTTCCAGCCTATTGTAAGTGCCAAGACCGGTAAAATTTATGCATATGAGGCATTGATGCGTTCCAAGGCTGAAATTGGGTTAAGTCCCGTGGATATTTTGGAACTGGCACAGCGTCAGGACCGCTTGTATGAAGTAGAGCATTACACTTTCTTTAATGTTCTTAAAATCATGAATGAGCACGGTGGAATTTTTGAAGACCGTAAGTTGTTTTTGAACAGTATTCCTACCGCAATTTTAAAAGAGAACGAATTTGATGAATTGCTGAATACTTATCAGGGACTTATGGGCAATCTTGTAATAGAGATTACAGAAAACGGTATGCAGTCCGAAGAGTCCTGTGCGGCTGTACATAAATACATGGAGAAGAGCGGTTGCGAGCTGGCTCTGGATGATTACGGTACCGGTTATTCCAACGCATCTACATTGTTGAATAACAGTCCCAACTATTTAAAGATTGATCATTCCATGATTATGGGTATCGACACAGACAGTAAGAAACAGCATTTGGTTTCCAGCTATGTATCGTTTGCAAATAACCATAATATGAAGATTCTTGCGGAAGGTGTTGAAACCGCAGAAGAATTGCAGATGGTTATTCAGCTGGGTTGTCATTTGATTCAGGGCTTTTATACCGGAAGACCCAATTCTCAGATTGTAGATCATATCAATGAAGATATTGAGAATCAGATTGTGGCGATTAATCTTAAGCTGGCAAAACTGGCTTATGAAAATAAAATATACGAAGCAAGCAATTATGATGTAATTTCTCTTGTAAATCTGGCGTTGGATTTCTACTCTCAGATTTATGTTGATTGTTCTACCGTTAAAATTGTGGGAGAAACCGGAAGAGAAGTATGCATGGGTATCCGCGTAAAGGATAATGTGGAGTCGGTTATTACCATATCAAACATTAATTTACGAGGTAGAGAAGCTCCGGCAATTGAAATCGGTGAAAATTGTAAGGTAATCCTTTGCGTGGAAGGTGATAATATACTTTCATATGAGGGTATTCATGTACCGAAGTCATCAAAGTTAATTATTCAGGGTGACGGAGATTTAACCATACATGTAGACCATAATAATGGTGTGGGTATCGGTTGTGCTTCAAATGAAGCTTACGGTAATATTTTAATTGAAAGCAAGGGAACCATTCGTGTAGAAACCAACGGCGAAATCGCCATCGGTATCGGTGGTGTGGTTGCGGATGAGGATTCTGAGATAAAGATTTCTACCGGTAATATCGAAATTATTGCTACAGGCAGTAAATCCATCGGTATCGGTTCCATGCAGGGACCTACCAGAATTATTTTGGATAACTGTGACATTGCCATTTCGTCTTCGGCGGCAGATTCCATCGGTATTGGATCATTTAACGGTGATGTGGACATTGCGTCTATTGCCAATATTGAAATGGATGTTTCCGGTAGTGTGTCTACCGGTATCGGAAGTCTTTGGGACAGAGCGGGTAAAGTTGCCATTAATGACGGTAAGGTCAAGATTCTTTTACACTGTATGGAAGGTGTGGGAATCGGTTCCAAAGACGGTGATGTTGATACATATATTTTTGGTAAGGAAGTATTTGTATATGTGGAAGGCTCGGATGTGGGCGGTATCGGTAACTATCGCGGCGGCGGTAATACCTATATTCGAACAGGTACCGTTAAAATTGTTCTGCTGGCAGCCAATCCCTTATCTCTGGGCGGTTTAAAAGGTCGTTTGGAAATTACCGGCGGTAATATCTTCTGTGATATTGGCGATGGTGTACAACCTGTAAATGCTTACGGTATGCCTGTATACCAAAAGGTGATTGAAACCCAGGAATCTTATCGTAAAAAGATTGAAACCACGGAGGGTACCTATCAGTACCTCGCAGAACCTTCAGAGTTATTTGAAAATATTCACATTTATATTCCGAAGTTCTGTAACGAAACGGAATTACAAACCTAAGATAATTTTTAAAACGGGAAGAGACACATATTCTTCCCGTTTTTTACCGAATATATATTAAGAAAGCGAGGATGTAAAATGAGACTGGAAGAATTGACTGCATATGAAATTCTGGAAAGAAGAAATATTGAAGATTTAAACAGTGAGGGTATTGTTTTAAGACATAAAAAAACCGGTGCAAAAGTGGCTCTTTTATCCAATGACGATAACAATAAGGTTTTTTATATCGGATTTCGTACACCGCCCCATAACAGTACAGGTGTAGCTCATATTGTAGAGCATACGGTACTTTGCGGTTCAAAGGAATTTCCCGTAAAAGACCCTTTTATCGAGTTGGCAAAAGGATCGTTAAATACATTTTTAAATGCCATGACTTTTCCCGATAAAACATTATATCCGGTAGCAAGCTGCAATGATAAGGACTTCAAGAATCTTATGCATGTGTATCTGGATGCGGTATTTTATCCCAATATTCACAATGAGAAGAAAATTTTCGAGCAGGAAGGCTGGCATTATGAACTGGAAAGTACCGAAGATGAGTTGACCATCAACGGCGTGGTTTACAGCGAAATGAAAGGTGCTTTTTCTTCGCCGGATGATGTGTTGGAGCGCGAGATTATGAATTCTCTTTTTCCGGATACCGCATATGGCGTGGAATCCGGTGGAGATCCGGATGTGATTCCGGAATTAAGCTACGAAGAATTTATTGCCTTCCATAAAAGTTTTTATCATCCCAGCAACAGCTATATTTATTTATATGGCGACATGGATATGGCAGAAAGACTTCAGTTTATTGACGAACACTATTTAAGTGAATTTGATGCCTTGGAAATCGATTCTCAGATTAAGACACAGGATGCATTTAAAGAGATAAAAGACCTTCAGATTGAGTATCCCATTTCCGAAGCGGAATCAGAAGAGGGAAATGCATATCTTTCATACAATGCAATTGTTGGTGACAGCCTTGACAAAGAGTTGTATGTGGCGTTCCAGATTCTGGATTATGCCGTTTGCTCCGCACCCGGTGCCCCTTTGAAGACAGCGTTGATTAACAAGGGAATCGGTAAGGATGTTTACAGCGTATATGAAAACGGTATTTGCCAGCCGTATTTTTCTGTGATTGCTAAGAATACGGACAGCAACCGTAAGGAAGAATTTGTTGCAACAATTGAAGCGGTAATCAAAGAGTTGGTTACCAACGGAATTGATAAAAAATCTCTGGCTGCGGCAATTCAGTACTTTGAATTCAAATATCGTGAAGCGGATTTCGGCTCTTATCCCAAGGGATTGATGTACGGAATGCAGGTGATGGACAGCTGGTTATATGATGATGCCAAGGTATTTTGGCATATTGAGGCAAATGATACCTTCGCGGCTTTGAAGAAAAAGATTGATAGCGATTATTTTGAACATCTGTTGCAGAAGTATTTATTAGACAATACCCATAAAACCATCGTAACCGCAGTTCCCGTAAAAGGCTTGGGAGACCGTAAGGAAGCTGCGCTTGCGAAGAAACTTGCAGATTATAAAAATAGTCTTAGCAAGGAAGAAATAGATGCTATTGTGCAGGAAACCAAGGCATTAAAGGAATATCAGGAAACTCCGGACAGCAAAGAAGATATGGAGAAGATTCCTTTGCTTACAAGAGAGGATTTGCGCAGAGAAATCCTTCCGCTTAGCAATCGGGTGGAAGACATTGACGGTACGACTTATCTTCGCCATGATTATTTTACAAACGGTATCGGTTATGTAAGACTTGCGTTCAATGCGGATCACATTCCCACGGAGTTGTTGGCTTATACAGGTATTTTAAAAAATGTTTTGGGATATATGGATACCGAGAATCATACTTATGGTGATTTGTTTAATGAAATACATTTGCATACAGGCGGAATTTCCGGTGGAATCGCTATTTATGAAGATGTAAACAAAGATAAAGGATATCGTGTTTTATATGAGGTTTCCACCAAGGTTTTATACGAGAATATGCAGAAGGGCTTTGATTTAATCGAAGAAATTCTTTTGCGTACCAATGTTACCGATGAGAAGAGACTTTATGATATTATTGCGGAGTGCATGTCAAGAATGCAGTCTCAGTTTATGAGCGGAGCCCATTCCGTTGCAGCAATGCGTGCATCTTCCTATATTCGTGAAAGTTGTGCATTGACGGATATGATGGGTGGAATTCCCTTTTATCGTCTTTTGGAAAAGATTGAAAAGAACTTTGAAGAAGAGAAGGGTGATGTAATTAAGAAGCTTCAGTTGTTAATGAAGATGTTGTTCCGTCCCGAAAACATTATGATTAGTTTCACCTCTCCTTTGGATAAAGAGGGAAATCTTCGGGAAATCTTTGCGGCTTTCAAGGCAAAGCTTCATACGGAACCGATTGAGAAATATGACAGAATTGTGCCCGTAAGCATTAAAAACGAAGGTTTTCAGACCTCTGCCCAGGTACAGTATGTATGTCGTGCCGGAGATTACGGAAGAAACGGTTTAACTTACACGGGCTCATTAAAAGTACTTCGTGTCATCATGGGTTACGATTATCTGTGGAATAATGTCCGCGTAAAAGGTGGGGCATACGGATGTATGTCCGGCTTCCGCAGAAACGGTGTCGCATATTTTGTTTCTTATCGCGATCCCAATTTGGGTAAAACCGTTGAAGTGTATGAAAAGGTTGTAGAATATTTGGAGAAGTTTACAGCAGATGAGCGTGAAATGACTCAGTATATTATCGGAACCTTAAGCGGTGAAGATACACCCCTGACACCTTCAGCTAAGGGCAAGCGTTCTTTGGGTGCATATTTAACCAATATGGATGAAAAGATATTGCAGAAGGAAAGAGATGAGTTGTTGGGAACCACCGAAGAAGATATTCGCGGACTTGCCGTATATATGAAGACATTCCTCGAACAGAATTGCATTTGTGTTATCGGTAACAGCAATGCCATCGAAAACGAGAAAAACTTATTCAAGCATGTGGAACCTCTTTTCCGCTAGAAATAGATTCGTGAGAATTTATTTTCATTATTTATAAAATTTTTACAATAATTACCATAAAAACACTCCGCCTGATGCGTATTATGATTAGAAGCGTCTATCAGACGGAGTTTTTTAGGAGGATTATTGTATGAAAAAAAGAGTGTGGAAGAAAAAAGCAGGTTTGGTTCTGGTAATCGGTACTTTGTGTTTGAATCTTGTGGCATGCGGCAGTTACATGAAAGAGGATATGGCACCTGCGGTTGAGGGTAATTATCATTATTCGAGCAGTTATGATTCGGGTGCCATGGAAGAAGGCTGGGCAGAAGAAAGCTACGATATGGTAACTGAAAACACCATGGATTCGGACAGTGTAGCATCGGATTCTGCCGGCGGTACCCGAAGCGATGTAACTACCAATCGTAAATTGATTCGTACCGTATCCATGGATGTGGAAACGGAAGATTTTGACACCATGATTGGCAATGTGGAAGATAAAGTAGAGGCTTTGGGCGGCTACATTGAAAATGCATATACTTATAACGGAAGCGCATATTATAACAGCGACAGAAGATATGCGGAAATGACCGTTCGTGTACCCGATAAAGATTTAGAAAATTTCGTAGATCAGGTTTCCGGTTTCTCAAATGTGGTAAGTAAAACAACTTCTACGCAGGACATTACACTGGAATATGTAGATACAGAGGGATTGAGAGATATGTATCTTGCAGAAGAAACCAGTCTCCTTGCCCTTTTGGAAAAGGCGGAAACCGTTGAAGATATCACATATCTCACATCCAGACTTTCGGAAGTGCGATACAATATCGAGAATTTGGAATCAAGACTTTTAAAATATGATGATTTGGTAGAATATGCAACCATTCATCTGTATATCGAAGAAGTAGAGGTTTATACACCGGTTGAAACCGAAGAGAAAACTTTTGGCGAAGAAATAAAAGAAGGCTTTGAAGCAAGTGTTTTGGATATTTGGAATTCAATGGTTCGTTTTGTGAAAAATCTTATTATTAATCTGCCTTATTTTATCCGTTTCTTTGTAATTATTGGTTTAATTATTCTTGCAATTAAGGTGATTATTGTTATAATAAAAAAAGCAATTAAAAAGAAAAAAGCAAAGAAGGCGGCAAAACAGAATGTGAAGCAGGAGACTGCACCGGAGACGACACAGGAAGTGAAGTAGGAAACAAAACAGGAAGAATAAAACTGCCTTTTTGCCACAGACAAGGACAGGAAGAGAAATGGAGCAGAAAAAATCCGGATTTGTAAGTATTATCGGAAGACCCAATGTGGGAAAATCTACTTTGATGAATCAGATTATCGGTCAGAAAGTGGCGATTACTTCAAATAAGCCTCAGACCACCCGTAATCGTATACAGACTGTATATACCAATGATGTTATGCAGATTGTTTTTGTGGATACACCGGGTATTCATAAGTCCAAGAATAAATTGGGAGACTATATGGTAAATACCGCCAAGAGTACTTTAAATGAAGCGGATGTGGTGTTATGGCTGGTAGAACCTACGGATTATATCGGAGCCGGAGAGAGAAGTATCATAGATTACTTAAAGCAGGTAAAGAGTCCTGTGATTTTAGTAGTAAATAAAATTGATACGGTTAAAAAAGATGATTTGCTTCATATAATCGATACTTACCGCAAGGAGTTGGATTTTGCGGAAGTGGTGCCGGTATCTGCATTGAAAGGCAATAACACGGATACATTATTGGAGTGCATTGGTAAATACTTGCCTTACGGACCCTGGTTCTACGACCCGGAAACTTTAACGGATCAGCCGGAGCGTCAGATTGTTGCTGAATTGATCCGTGAAAAAGCACTGCGTTGTCTGGAAGATGAAATTCCTCATGGTATTGCGGTTGCGGTAGATTCCATGAAGTTTAGTAAAAAAATGGCAGAAATTGATGCTACCATTGTATGCGAGAGAGATTCACATAAGGGAATCATCATCGGAAAAGGTGGCCAGATGTTGAAGAAAATCGGCTCTCAGGCCCGTGCGGATATAGAGAGAATGCTTGACATGAAGGTTAATCTTAAGTTATGGGTTAAGGTCAAGAAGGACTGGCGTGACAGTGATTTTATGTTGAAAAATTTCGGATTTCAATCTAAAGATTTTGAATAGTTTTATAAAAATAGCAGACCCTAAGAGAGAAGCCGCGAACTGAAAAAATGGTCGTGGCTTCCTGCGTATTACGACGATTGGAAAGGGTTTCCAATTTTTTGCGCAAAGCGGTATAAAAGTATGGTTTTATATCGGATACCAAGCGTGGAAAGGCGGGTTTGCTATGAAGAACGGAAGTGACTGGGATATATTTTATCGAAGCGGAAAAGTAGAGGATTATCTTACTTTTTGCAGAAACAGAGATGAAAAAGAACAGGCAGAAACTGATAGAGGTTTAAAAGAAAAGAATGCAGAACTTTACGGTGGTTTTAGGTCTGGTGCTGAAAGCGGAGCCCATCGGGGAGTATGACAGAAGGGTTGTGCTTTTAACCAGGGAAAAAGGAAAAATAACGGTGTTTGCCAGAGGGGCAAGAAGACAAAATAACCGTTTTCTTGCCACAACGACACCTTTTTGTTTCGGTGAATTTAAATTATATGCGGGGCAGAATTCATATTCGCTGGCGGAAGCAAATATCAGCAATTTTTTTGAATCGGTGCGCAAGGATATGGAGCTGGTATTTTATGGAACCTATTTCCTTGAAATGGCTGATTATTATGCCAGAGAAGGTACGGATGAGAAACAGCTGTTAAAGCTTTTATATCAGTCCCTAACGGCGCTCACTCATCCTGACTTGGAAAGAAAGTTTGTCAGAGTGATTTATGAAACAAAGACAATCATGTTAAACGGGGAATATGCGGGCGTACCTGACAAAAGGGATGATTTAAGCGGCGCTGAACGGGCAATCAGACATCTTTGGGATATGCCGGCGGAGAAGGTGTATTCTTTTCGGGTCAGTGACAGCGTATTACAGGAGTTGATTGAGCAGACGGAAAAGGTTCGCAAAAGTGTAATCGATAAGAATTTTACAAGCCTTGAAATGTTGGAAACATTGGAAGGAAGTGCGGAAGGCTGAGATGATGGATACAGTACATATAACCAAATATAAAAGATGGCTTCGGCCTATGGTGATAGCCTTTATTGTGCCTGTGGTGACATTATTTATTCTATATGTCGCCAGAGGTATATTTCCTTTTGGGGAAAGAAGCTATATGCGCATGGACTTTTATCATCAGTATGCACCTTTTATGAAGGAATTTTGCAGACGTATTCGGGAAGGTGAAAGTTTGTTGTATGCGTGGGAGTACGGTTTGGGAACCAATTACTGGGCACACTACGCATATTATCTTGCCAGCCCCATAAACTGGCTTTTGGTATTGGTGCCTGCGAAATATGTAGTTGAGGCTATGAATTTCAGTATGATTTTACGGGCCGGTATTGCGGGAGCAACATTTGTGTATTTTCTGAAAGAAGACCGTAAAGAGGAAGTGGGAATGGCAGCCTTCGGCGTTTTCTATGCGCTTTCCGGTTTTTACATGGCTTATGCCTGCAATATTATATGGCTGGACGGATATGTTTTATTTCCGTTGGTTGCTTTGGGCGTAATGCGTATTGCCAAGGGGAAAAGTGCGGCGATGTATATAGCAAGTATGTTGCTATGTACCTTCAGTAATTTTTATCTTGCAGTCATTATTGGCATGTGTTGCGTGGTATGGCTGATCATTTGCCTGATTGTTCGTCGCAAAAAGACTTTTACGGATGTGCTGAAGGCCGGCGGTAAATTTATACTTGCAACTCTTTTATATGTGGCAATGTGTGCAGTGATTCTTTTGCCTGCGGCGTACGCGTTGATGAATACGCCTGCGGGAGACAGTTCTTTTCCGGAAAAGACAGAGTTGTATTTTCCGCTTTATGAATTGTTTGAACGGATGTGCATGAATGTTTCCTCTAACTTAAAAGGGTCTGACTTGCCCAATATATATGCGTCGGTTCTGGTGCTGTTTCTTTTGCCCATGTATTTCGGAAACGGTACGATTCGTTTGCGAAATAAAATTATATACGGACTTACACTGATTTTTATGTTGGTAAGTTTTGATTTAAATGTGTTTGATTATGTTTGGCACGGCCTGCATTTTCCCAACAGTTTTCCGGCAAGACAGTCCTTCTTTTATATTTTCCTTGTGCTGATGCTGGGTTATGAAGCTTATGCAAGGCGTAAAAGAATATCGAAAAAACAAATTTGGATATCGTTGTCGGCTCTTTTGGCAATAATCGCTGTTGCATGGGTATTTCTCGGAAAAGATAATACCGGCGGTGGAATGAGTATTTATCTGTGCACCATAATTTTTGTTGTGCTTTACGGCTTATTGTTCGGACTGGAAAAGAAGTTTGGCAAAAGGTTGTTTCTGGTATTGTTTGTAGCAGTGTGTTGCTTGGAAGCCGGTACCAATACTTATGTAATAGGATTGAATTCCGTGGTGAATCGTGCGGCCTATATGAATGATGATGCGGAAACCAAGGAACTTTTGGTGGAATATATGCCGGGAGAAGATGATTTTTACCGCATGGAAGAACAGGACCGTAAAACGGTGAATGATGCCGGCTGGGACGGATATTACGGAGCCTCCTACTTTTCGTCCACCATGCCCGGAGGAACCAAAGAGTGGTATGATGCCTTTGGGTTCAGAAACAGCAGCGTATCTTATTCTCATGAAGGTGCGACTCCTTTAACAACATCATTACTGGGCATAAAATATGTGTTTGCTGCGGAGGAAGAATATCTTCCCGGTAATACTTATACGAAGATTGTGGAAAATTATGCATATGATGAGATTCATATCTATGAGAATCAAACGGTATTGCCTTTGGGGTATGTAGTAGATTCCGATTTGGAGAACGGTTTTGAGTATAATATGAGAAATCCTTTTGAGACTCAGAATCGTTTTGTGAAAGCTGTATTGGGCGAGGAAGTATTGCTTTTTACGGAAGTGTCGCAGAACAGGGCGTTTGAATTCCCGGATTTTAATGTGGATGCGGGTGCCGAGTCTGCTTTGACCGAAGAGGAAGAAATTGTTGAATATACATGCATTGAAGTGGCTGCCGGAGAGAATGTGTTTCTCTATGTTAATACATATATGGAGGCCATTGATGCGGAATTTGTCAATGAAAATGGAGAAGTGACGGAAACACACCATTATGACGACCTTAAATTTAAGCGAATTGTATCTTTGGGAGTGGAAGATACAGATCGCGTTATAAGAATTTCATCCGGAGATGATTCTGTTGATAAAGTTTCTTTTATGTCCTATAAAATGAACGAAGATGTGCTTTGGCGTGTTTATGAGGTTTTAAACCGTTATCCTATGGAAATTACCGGATTTTCCGAGCATAAGGTGAAAGGGAGAATCAATGCCAAAGAAGCAGGTGTGCTGTTGCTGTCTGTGCCTTATGATGAAGGATGGAGCATTACCGTTGACGGAGAGACGGTTGAAATTTTTGGTTGGAAAGATGCATTTTTGGCTGTGGAGATTTCGGAGGGCGAGCATGAAATTGCCATGGCTTACTGCCCGAAGGGGTTCAAAGAAGGTTTACTAATTACTATTGACGGTGTTGTTGTAGGCGTGGCTTATGGTTTTCTTTTATATAAAAAGAAAAAGACAACCGTAAAAAATATGTAAAACAACAGCATTTTTCGATGTATATGCATAAGAAAAAATAAAATCTTGAAAAACGGATGGGACTTCGTTATAATTAGGTACATGTGTGAGTTAAGAGGAACGGAAAGAAAGTATCGGAAGGAAAAGATTATGAAGAAAGTCTTGATTCTTATGTTGTCGGTTCTGCTTGTAATATTATGTGCATGCAACGCGCAAAAACCGGAAGAAATCGGCTCAACAACAATATATTTTGCCAATGACGGCAGTATTACAGCCACTTATGTGGAAGATTTCAGTCAGCCTCAGTATGACATGGAGGAATTGCGGACCATGACAGAAGAGGGGATTGCGGCTTATAATACCACTGCCGGCGCAGATAAAATTGCCATGACTTATTTTGAAGTGGAAGGCAATATTGCAAAAATGCAACTTACTTTCACGGATGCGGCAGCTTACAGCGATTATATCGGAGAAGATGTTTTTGTGGGAACAATTGTAGAGGCATTGGAAGCTGATTATGACTTGGATGTAAGCCTTGTAAATGTTACAAATTCGGAAGATGTAATTGGTGAGCATGAGTTGCTTACCATGCAGGAATCGAAGATTGTAATTGTAGAAGATCAGGTGCATGTTCGTACGGAAAGTAAAATCGTATATATGAGCAGTGATGCCAAGTATATTGATGAATATGAAGTGGACGGATTTGAAAATCCCGATGCCACAGTGATCATATATTAAAAAGTCTGAAACCAACCGGTTTTGGGCGTAGACTATTTTTATAACGATAGGAGATGCAAAATGGAAAAGACAATGGACAAAATCGTAACCCTTGCCAAGACAAGAGGATTTATTTATCCCGGTTCCGAAATTTACGGTGGTTTGGCAAATACTTGGGATTACGGTAATCTCGGTGTTGAATTAAAAAATAATGTTAAAAAGGCATGGTGGCAGAAGTTTATCGTAGAAAACCCCTACAATGTAGGTGTGGACTGCGCGATTCTTATGAATCCCCAGACTTGGGTTGCATCAGGACACTTAGGCGGTTTCTCCGATCCTCTTATGGATTGTAAGGAGTGCCATGAGCGTTTCCGTGCGGATAAAGTAATCGAAGATTTCTGTGCAGAGAAGGGTATTGCTTTAACAGAAGCTGTTGATGCATGGTCTAATGAGAAGATGATGGATTTCATCAAAGAGAATTCTATTCCCTGTCCTACCTGCGGTAAGCACAATTTTACAGATATTCGTCAGTTTAACTTAATGTTTAAAACTTTCCAGGGCGTTACGGAAGATGCAAAGAATACCGTATATCTCCGTCCCGAAACCGCTCAGGGTATCTTTGTAAACTTTAAGAATGTACAGAGAACATCAAGAAAGAAAATTCCTTTCGGTATCGGTCAGATCGGTAAGTCTTTCCGTAACGAAATCACACCCGGTAACTTTACATTCCGTACCCGTGAATTTGAGCAGATGGAACTTGAATTCTTCTGTGAACCGGATACAGACCTTGAATGGTTTGCATACTGGAAACAGTTCTGTATCGATTGGTTAAAGGCTCTTGGTATGAAGGAAGAAGAAATGCGTGTTCGTGACCACGATCCCGAAGAACTTTCTTTCTACTCTAAGGCAACAACCGATATTGAGTTCTTATTCCCCTTCGGTTGGGGTGAACTCTGGGGTATTGCCGACAGAACCGATTATGACTTAACACAGCATCAGAATGTGTCTAAGCAGGATATGTCTTACTTTGATGATACAAAGAATGAGAAATATATTCCTTATGTTGTTGAGCCTTCATTGGGTGCAGACCGTGTGGTTCTTGCATTCCTTTGCGGTGCTTATGACGAGGAAGATTTAGGCGAAGGCGATATGCGTACCGTGCTTCGTTTCCATCCTGCACTTGCTCCTGTTAAAATTGGTGTGCTTCCTTTGAGCAAGAAGTTGAACGAAGGCGCAGAGAAGATTTATACACAGCTTTGCAAGAAATATAACTGTGAATTTGATGACAGAGGTAACATCGGTAAGAGATATCGTCGTCAGGACGAAATCGGTACTCCTTTCTGCATTACTTACGATTTCGAATCTGAAGAAGATAATTCCGTAACCGTACGTTTCCGTGATACTATGGAACAGGTTCGCGTAAAAATCGACGAATTGGATGCATTCTTTGCAGATAAGTTCGATTTCTAATTTTATGAACTATAAAAACTCCGTTTTAAGCAAAAAAACGGAGTTTTTTGTGCAATTAAGATGCAAAAAAACACAAAAGACAAAATTTAATAATAATATTGCATAAAAATAAAAAAGATATGGCAGATAAAATAATATTATGATATAATATTTGAGCGCACAGCGGATAAATTGTGCAAACGAATGCTAGGATACATAATATTAAGAATCGTATCTACATTTTAAAGGAGGAACAATTGGCATGAAAAAATGGGTTTATTTATTCAAAGAAGGTAGTGCGGATATGCGTAACCTGTTAGGTGGTAAGGGGGCTAACCTTGCAGAGATGACAAATATCGGTTTGCCTGTACCCCAGGGTTTTACCATTACAACAGAAGCATGTACACAGTATTATGAGGATGGAGAAGTTATCAACGACGAAATCCAGGCTCAGATTATGGAATATATCGGCAAGATGGAAGAAATTACCGGTAAAAAATTCGGTGACAAAGAGAATCCCTTGCTTGTATCTGTTCGTTCCGGTGCAAGAGCATCTATGCCCGGTATGATGGATACCATTTTAAATCTTGGTTTAAATGAAGAAGTAGTTGAAGTATTGGCTGCAAAGTCCGGAAATCCCCGTTGGGCATGGGATTGCTACAGAAGATTTATCCAGATGTTCTCCGATGTAGTTATGGAAGTTGGTAAGAAGTATTTTGAAGAACTTATCGACGAAATGAAGGCTGCTAAGGGCGTTACTCAGGATGTTGATTTGACAGCAGAAGATTTAAAAGAACTTGCTAATCAGTTTAAGGCTGAGTACAAGGCAAAAATCGGCGCTGATTTCCCTACAGATCCCAAGGAGCAGTTAATGGCAGCCGTTAAGGCAGTATTCCGTTCATGGGACAACCCCAGAGCAAATGTATATCGTCGTGACAACGATATCCCTTATTCATGGGGTACCGCTGTTAATGTGCAGATGATGGCATTCGGTAACATGGGTGATACATCAGGTACAGGTGTTGCCTTTACCCGTGACCCGGCTACCGGTGAAAAGAAGCTTATGGGTGAATTCTTAATGAATGCACAGGGTGAAGATGTTGTTGCCGGTGTTCGTACTCCCAATAAGATTTCTGAATTAGAGACAGTTATGCCTGAAGTATATAATCAGTTCATCGATATCTGTGCAACTTTGGAAGATCATTACAGAGATATGCAGGATATGGAATTTACCATTGAAGACAAGAAGCTTTACATGCTTCAGACCCGTAACGGTAAGAGAACAGCTCAGGCTGCTTTACAGATCGCATGCGATTTGGTAGATGAAGGTATGATTACCGAAGAAAAGGCAGTTTCTATGATTGACCCCAGAAACTTGGATACTTTGTTACATCCTCAGTTTGATGCGGAAGCAATCAAGAAGGCGGTTCCCGTAGGTAAGGCTCTTGGTGCTTCACCGGGTGCTGCTTGTGGTAAGATTGTATTTACAGCAGAAGATGCTAAGGAATGGAATGCAAAGGGCGAGAAAGTTGTTCTTGTTCGTCTTGAAACATCTCCCGAAGATATCGAAGGTATGAAGGCTGCTCAGGGTATCTTAACCGTTCGTGGCGGTATGACTTCACATGCAGCAGTAGTTGCACGTGGTATGGGTACTTGTTGTGTATCCGGTTGCGGCGATATTGCAATGGATGAAGCAAATAAGAAGTTTACTCTTGCAGGTAAGGAATATCACGAAGGAGATTACATCTCAATCGATGGTTCTACCGGTAAGATTTACGATGGAATTATCCCTACCGTAGATGCTACCATTACAGGTACATTCGGACGCATTATGGCATGGGCTGACAAGTATCGTGTATTAAAGGTTCGTACCAATGCAGATACTCCCGCAGATGCTAAGAAGGCTCGTGAGTTGGGTGCAGAAGGTATCGGTCTTTGCCGTACAGAGCATATGTTCTTCGAAGAAGACAGAATTGCAGCATTCCGTGAAATGATTTGTTCAGACACCATGGAAGAGAGAGAAGAAGCATTAGAGAAGATTCTTCCTTATCAGCAGGGTGACTTTGAGAAATTATACGAAGCTTTGGAAGGAAATCCTGTTACCATCCGTTTCTTGGATCCCCCTCTCCATGAGTTCGTTCCTACAGAAGAAGACGATATTAAGAAACTTGCTGAAGCAAAAGGCAAGAGTATTGAAGAAATTAAGGCAATCATTGATTCCCTTCATGAGTTCAACCCTATGATGGGTCACAGAGGATGCCGTCTTGCGGTTACTTATCCTGAAATTGCCAAGATGCAGACTAAGGCTGTTATCCGTGCGGCAATTACAGTAAAGAAAGCACATCCCGATTGGAATGTGAAGCCTGAAATTATGATTCCTCTTGTATGTGAAATCAAGGAATTAAAGGTTATTAAGAAACTTGTTGTAGAAACTGCAAATGCAGAAATCGCAGCAGCCGGCATTGCTTTGGAATATGAAGTTGGTACCATGATTGAAATTCCCCGTGCAGCACTTACTGCTGACGAAATTGCAGCAGAAGCTGATTTCTTCTGCTTCGGTACAAACGACTTAACACAGATGACCTTCGGATTCTCTCGTGATGATGCAGGTAAGTTCTTAGATGCTTACTATGACAGCAAGATTTTTGAAAACGATCCGTTTGCAAGACTTGACCAGAACGGTGTTGGTAAGCTTATGGAAACAGCAATTAAGCTTGGTAAGCCCGTAAATGACAAGTTACACATCGGTATCTGTGGTGAGCACGGTGGAGATCCTACATCAGTAGAATTCTGCCACAAGCTTGGTTTGGACTATGTATCATGTTCACCTTTCCGTGTGCCTATTGCAAGACTTGCAGCAGCACAGGCAGCAATTAATAATAAATAGTTGACGCTTTTCTATATGATTTAGTGTAAAGAATATAGTGAGTTAAGAGTTAAGAGTCTCATATTAATCAGAAATGGTTGATATGAGACTTTTTAATGTTTGAGTCGGGCACTTTAGAATTAAGTCGGGCAAGTGTATTTTTAGAGTTAAGAGGATAAATAAAATTTTAGGGGTAGTTGATAGATTTAGCGTATATGGATGCAGAGTGTAAAAGGAATAGTTTTACAGCGCGGTTGGAAGTGTGCTAAAATAGTTGCAGATTTGTTGAATGATGATAATGAGTTATACAAATTTTAAATTGATTAAGACTTTTGAAGAGGTAAAGTATGAACGCGGAACAAGAAAAACTTCTGCAAAAAAAGAAAGAACAATATAAGTTGAAACAAAAAGAAAAAGCAATACAAGAAGCAATAAGTAGTGTTGTTCAAAATGTAGAATGCTTTAATGAAAAGTATAGATTTGTAGAAGAAAGTGAAAAAGTAAAAATTCTAAAATTTGTCTCGGAGCTTGAGTTTGAGGCGCCGGGACAATTGCAAGTTAAAGAAAAGTGTTTGCATAAATATAATAAAATGTATCTTTGTTGTCTAATGGGTGACTGCGCAATGTATGATATTTTTGTGTTTGGAAGATACGATGATTTTATTAACGACTATGCTGCCTGGGAGTATATTAGTCCATATTTATTATTAATAGATGATGATTTTTATCATTTTATTTATATTAATGATTATGGTGAAATCATAGAACAACAGAAAATTTGAAGTTTACGGAGGAATAAAGATGCTTACACACGTTGGCACAAATACAATAGAGACGGAGAGATTAATACTTCGAAGGTTCGAATATACAGATGACGACGCAATGCTTAAGTATTGGGTTGCAGACGAGAAAATACAATCATTATATTCTGAACCAGTATACGCTACTAAAGATGAGGTAAAAGGGTTGCTTGACAAGTATATAGGTTCTTATGAAAAGAATGACTATTATCGTTGGGCTGTTGTTGAAAAAACAACGGGTGAATGTATAGGACAGATAGCATATTTTTTGATTGACAGTAAGAATCATTTTGCTGAAATTGAATATTGCATCGGTTCGGATTTTCAGTGTAAAGGTTTTGCAACAGAGGCAACAAAAGCAGTTATTACATATGGATTCGATAGAATGAATTTGCATAAGGTTCAAATTTGTACTAAGACTATCAATGCACCATCAAAACGAGTAATAGAAAAATGTGGTTTTGTATATGAAGGAACATTGAGAGACTATTTCTATATGAACGGAGAATATGTTGGAAGATTATATTTTTCAATATTAAGAAATGAGTTTGAAACTATGGAATAGGATATTTGTAGGAGAGACAAATTTCAGTCTTACAGAGAGATTGAAAGCACGCATGAATTTGAAGTTTCTCGACGAACGAGTTAAATAGAGAAAAACCTTATATATTAAGCAAAATCAACACTCGGTTGACAAATTGCAAGCCGTAGCTTGTAGATGTCAACCGTTCTTTTTTGTATAGTTAGAGGCGAAAAAACAAATGACGAACAGAAAGGATGTAAAGTGTTATGAAAAAATTTTTGAAGGTAATTGGTAAGGTGATTCTTGGTATTGTGATTATTGTGCTGTTGTTAGGTCTTGGATTATTTTCCTATCACAAAATACAATTAGCAAGAGAAGAAAAATACCTAGAGCCACTGGGAGAACTCATAGAGGTAGACGGACACAATATTAGCGTGTATACGGAAGGAACCGGAGAAAAGACACTTGTCTTTTTGCAGGGCGGTGGAATGCCTTCCCCTATATTAGAGTCAAAGTCACTTTATTCTCTGCTTAGTGATGATTATCGGATTGTTGTGGTTGAAAGACCCGGGTATGGCTTTAGTGATGAGGTGGAAGGAATTCCTTCTTTGAACACTATATTAGACTGGGAAAGAGAAGCGTTAACTAAGTTTCAAATTAATGGACCTTATATATTAGTGCCGCATTCTGCCAGTGGTATTGAGGCAATCTTGTGGGCCCAGCTTTATCCGGAAGAAGTAGAAGCGATTATAGGTCTTGATATGTCTGTTCCTGCATTTTATGAAGCGATTTATGATGAAGAATATATGAATAAGATGAGGGCGGCAAAGGATGATATGGAAGCTACCGTAGCATCTCTTGACAGCACGCTGTTTTTATATAATACCTTTGGGTTGACAAGAGTACAGTATAATCTGGAAAAGGAGTTGGATTCGTTTAAGACGGGTACTCTGACCGATGAAGATAAAAAGATCTATAAAGCGATTACTTATAAAATATATCCAAATAAGACTATGATGATTGGAATGTTGTCTCTTCCGGAAGATTTGGAATTAATTAACAGTATGCCCAAGCCGGAAGTTCCGATGCTGTTATTTATTTCTGATGGTAAAGAATTGCAGATGGAAAGTCCTGAAAACTGGATTCAATTGCAGAAGGAATATGTGTCAGATAACGAAGAAGGAACATATATAGAACTTGACTGTGGACATTTTATGCATAATATTGAATATAAGCGTATTAGTGAGGAAATGAAGGCTTATATTGAAAATTTGGAATAAATTTGGAATAATAGGGGTAAAGGTATGATTCTGGCAGATAAAATTATTGATTTAAGAAAAAAGAATGGTTGGTCACAGGAGGAACTTGGAGAGCAACTTGGAGTAAGCAGACAGGCTGTATCCAAATGGGAAAGTATGCAGACGGTTCCTGATATTAATAAAATAATCGCTATGGCAGAGGTTTTTGGGGTGTCTACCGATTATTTGCTGAAAGATGAGATGGAAGAACCTGAAAAGAAAGAAATTAAGGAAGAGCCAATCAAAAATAACACATCAAAGCGCGTTGTAACAATGGAAGAAGCAAACGCATACCTTTTGGCAGTGAAAGATGCCTCAAGGGGTATCGGCACCGGGTTGTTTTTGTTCTGTGTTTCACCAATAGCTGCCGCCATATTATATGCTCTCGGTGTTGGTGGCAATGCACCATTTACAGCTGAAAAAGGTGCAATGTTTGGCTCGATTATACAGGTATTTATATTAGCTGTGGCAGTTATTGTTTTTGTATTAAGTGGAGTCAAGCTGTCAAAATTTTCTCATTTGAAAAGGAATACGTTTGAAACAGAATATGGCGTTGCAGGAATGGTTAAGGAGCTTATGAAAACAAATGAACATGCCCATTTGTTAAGAATTATTATTGGTGTGTCACTTTGTTTTGTAAGTGTAATACCACTCATGGCTTGCTCCATGTTGGCTGGAGAAAATGATTTGGTTATCGCCATTGGTGGGAGTGTCATGTTGCTTATGATTGGCGTGGGAATTTATTTGCTTGTTCATACTTGTGTTCTGTGGAGAGGATTTAAGAAACTATTAAGATAGAAAGGAAAGAATAATATGTTTTGGAATGCAAAAGAACAGGTGTTAAATATTCAGGATACACAAATGAATTGTATTACTTTTGGAAACGGAGAAAAGTCATTGATTATGATTCAAGGTCTCAATACCCAGAGCATTAAGGGGGCATCCCGTTCATTAGCGTATATGTATCGGATTTTTGCAAGGGATTATAAAGTCTACCTCTTTGACCGCAGAGAAAATATTGGTGAGAACATTACAGTTAGAGAATTGGCGGCGGATATAGCAATGGCAATGGATTTTTTGGGAATTCAAAGTGCTGATGTTTTTGGTGTTTCTCAGGGTGGTATGATTGCACAGTATCTTGCAATTGACAGACCGGATTTAGTAAATAAACTTGTTCTTGCAGTGACGCTTTCTAAGAGTAACGAAACAATCGAAACGGCAATTTCTGAGTGGATAAGATTGACAGAACAAAACGATATAAAGAATCTTGTTAAGGATATGACCGAAAGAATGTATACGGATTCTTATGTAAGAAAGTACAAGCTCTTTATGCCTTTATTAACAATCTTGCAGAAACCAAAGGATGTGCCAAGATTTATTACGTTAGCAAAAGCAAACCTTACCTGTAATGCTTATGATGAATTAGACAAAATTCAGTGTCCGGTATTTGTAATTGGCGGTTTGCAGGATAAGGTAACCAGTGGAGAGGCTTCCATAGAAATAGCAGAAAAGCTTGGATGTAAATGTTTCAT
>JAGAMF010000012.1 GCA_017624855.1 Lachnospiraceae bacterium | reverse complement strand
TTTTCGTAATCAATGCGTGGAAGATCGCGAGATTATCTATGAAGACGGAGCGCTAAATATGATTTTGTATACCAAAGGAACGGAAGGCAACCCTAGTCAGGAACTGAAAAGTATGCTACACTATATGGAGAAAACAACGGCGGACAATGCAATTGGTAGTGAACTTGGAAATGTGCAGCGCCTGGTGGAGCGGGTAAAAGCCCGAAAGGAGGTTGACTTAAGTTATATGAAATCTTGGGAATGGGATGCCTATAATAGGAAGCTTGGAAAAGAAGAAGGAAGAGAAGAAGGAAGAGAAGAAGGAAGAGAAGAAG
This sequence comes from Lachnospiraceae bacterium, assembly GCA_017624855.1. Taxonomy (GTDB): domain Bacteria; phylum Bacillota; class Clostridia; order Lachnospirales; family Lachnospiraceae; genus UBA3766. The sequence continues at coordinate 8,734 of JAGAMF010000012.1, read as the reverse complement.
GTATCCAAGCATTAATCACCTCATGTCGTAATTTAAATGTGTCCCGTGAGGACATTCTGGAACAGTTGATGGACAACTTATCGATGGATAAGGAAAAAGCTTTGGAATATTTGGAAAAATATTATTAGAAATAATTGAAAATACGAAGAACATATCATTTATTCTATGAGTAAATGGTATGTTTTTTTGGTTTTAAATGTGATATAGTATAAAAAGGAGTGGTATGCGTAAATGAACATAACAGTAAAAACATTTGACGAACTGACGACAACCGAATTATATGAAATCCTTAAGGCCCGGGCTGAGATTTTTATCATGGAGCAGAATATTAATTACCAGGATATGGATGATACGGATTATAAAAGCTTGCATTGCTTCATCCAAGAAGGTAACAAGGTCATTGCTTATTTAAGGGCTTTTTATAAAAGTGAGGACAAGTCTGTGGTAAAAATCGGCAGAGTGTTGACCTTAGAACACGGCAAAGGAATCGGTCGGGTGCTTTTGGAAGAGAGTATAAAAGCCATAAAAGAAAAAATGCAGTGCAATATGATTTATATTGAAGCGCAAAAGCATGCCATAGGTTTTTACGAGAAGTTTGGTTTCGTAGTTACTTCCGGCGAATTTATGGAAGAGGGAATTGTCCATGTAGCCATGGAACTGAAAATATAAGATATTTTTTATAAAAATTAAAACCGTGGAGGAAGCGACACGGTAAAACAGGAGGCATAAAATGAAGTGGCATAAAATTTCAGTAAAAACAATTACGGATGCGGAAGATATTATTATCTGTACCTTGGCGGATGTTGGTCTTGAAGGGGCTCAGATAGAGGATAAAATTCCTTTGACACCCTTGGAGAAGGAGCAGATGTTTGTGGATATTTTACCCCAGGCCGAGGAAGATGACGGCGTGGCATATCTTAATTTCTTCGTGGAAGAAAGCGATGATTTGGATATGGATGCATTGGTGGCATCTGTGGAGGAAGAGCTGGAAGGACTTCGTATGTTTATGGATATCGGCGAAGGCACCATTACTTTGTCGGAAACGGAAGATTTGGATTGGATTAACAACTGGAAGAAATATTTTCACCAGTTTTATATTGATGAGCTGTTGGTAATTCCTTCTTGGGAAGAGGTAAAACCCGAGGATGCGGATAAGAAGATTTTGCACATTGATCCGGGTACGGCTTTTGGTACCGGTATGCACGAAACCACCCAGCTTTGTATTCGTCAGATTAAAAAATATGTTACGCCGGAAACCGAGATTCTGGATGTAGGCTGCGGTAGCGGTATCCTTGCCATTTTGGCATTGATGTACGGCGCAAAGCATGCCAAGGGAACGGACCTTGACCCTTGTGCATTGGATGCTACTTTGGAGAACATGGAAGCCAACGGCATTAATCCTAAGGATTTTGAAGTGATTATCGGTAACATTATTACCGAGAAATCTGTACAGGATTGGGCGGGATACGAATGTTACGATATCGTAGTGGCAAACATTCTTCACAATGTCCTTGAAGTTCTTACACCGGTCATTACAGCTCAGTTAAAGCCCGGCGCAATTTATATTACATCCGGAATCATTGCCGAGAAGGAAGATTTTGTTGTGGATGTTGTAAAAAAAGCCGGATTGGAACTTGTAGAAGTAACCCGCCAGGGAGAATGGGTAAGCGTAACTGCCAGAAAGCCTGAGTAGAGGTGTTGACATGTATCATTTTTTTGTAGAACCCGGACAGATTCAGGGAACACAAATTTATATTACAGGTAAAGATGTTAATCATATCAAGAATGTATTGCGTATGCGTATCGGTGAAGAAATCTCCGTAGGTAACGGCATGGACGGGAAAGAGTATCGTTGTGCCATCGATTCTTTTGAAGAAGACAGCGTAAACTGTAAGCTCCTTTTTATAAAAGAAGACGGCGTAGAACTCCCGGTAAAAGTGACACTGTTTCAAGGGCTTCCCAAGGCGGACAAAATGGAGTTGATTATTCAGAAGGCCGTAGAGTTGGGGGTATACGAAATCGTTCCCGTTGCAACCAAGCGTTGCGTGGTAAAACTGGATGCCAAGAAAGAGGCTTCTAAAATTGCCCGGTGGCAGGCGATTGCCGAAGCTGCAGCAAAGCAGAGTAAAAGGGCCGTAGTGCCTCAAATTCGTCCGGTAATGACCATGCAGGGAGCAATTAAGGCAGCGTCTGAAATGGAGCATAGAATTATCCCTTACGAGCTTGCAGAGGGTATGTCCAAAACAAAGGAAGTGTTTGAAAGTTTTACGCCCGGTAATTCTGTGGCGGTATTCATCGGACCGGAAGGCGGTTTTGAAGAGAAAGAAGTGGAAGCTGCAACCGAAGCGGGAATTCAGCCCGTTTCTTTGGGAAAAAGAATCCTTCGCACCGAGACAGCAGGTTTTACTGTGCTGGCATGGATTATGTATGAACTGGAAGTGAGAAGTTGGGGCGAAGACATTTAATATATGCAATAAAATTATAAAGTATGATATCTTTTACGGTTGTGAAGTACATTCGTCTAAAAAGATGCATATATTATAGCAGAATATGTTTCCCAATGAGGTTTGATGACATACATTGGGATGTATGATAAAAGGCAGGAAACAATATGGAAATATATTTAGACAATTCCGCCACTACCAAATGTTTTGATGAAGTAGCGCAGGTTGTGAGCCGGATGATGACCGTAGATTACGGCAATCCGTCCAGCATGCACTTAAAAGGTATTAAAGCGGAACAGTATATTAAGCAGGCAACGGAAACCATTGCCAAGACTCTCAAAGTAAACGAAAAAGAAATCTTTTATACCTCTGGCGGAACGGAATCCGATAACATGGCGATTATCGGAACCGCAATGGCAAATTATCGCGCCGGCAAACACATTGTCACAACCCCCATGGAGCATCCTGCGGTAGGACAGTGTATGAAATACCTTGAAAAAGAAGGTTTTGAAATTACTTATTTGCAGCCGGATGCTACCGGTTGTATCAGCTTGGAAGATTTGGAGAACAGTATCCGCAAAGATACCATTTTGGTGTCCATTATGGCGGTAAATAACGAAATCGGAACCATTCAGCCCATTGAGCAGGCGGGAGAGATTATCAAGCGTAAAAATCCCAATACTCTGTTTCATGTGGATGCGGTGCAGGGCTACGGCAAAATGGAGATTTATCCCCGCAAGTGGAAGATCGACATGCTTGCGGTAAGCGGTCATAAAATTCACGGTCCCAAAGGCGTAGGTTTCTTGTATATCAATGAAAAAGTAAAAATTAAGCCCATTATTCTCGGCGGCGGTCAGCAGAAAAACATGCGCTCCGGTACGGAGAATGTTCCCGGCATCGCAGGCCTTGCCAAAGCGGTTGAGCTGGTGTACGCCAATATGGAATGCGATATTAATAAAATGTACTGCCTGAGAGATTATTTTATCGGTCAGGTAGATAAAATCGAAGGCGTAAGCGTTAATGGCGCATCCGGCCGTAAGGCGGCGCCTCATGTGGTAAGTGTATCCGTGGACGGTGTCAGAGCAGAGGTTTTACTTCATGCGTTGGAAGATAAGGAAATATATATTTCCGCAGGAAGTGCCTGTTCATCCCACAAGCCCATGCCTTCGGCTACCTTGCAGGCGATTGGATTGCCCAAAGAATTATTAGGCTCAACCGTGCGGTTCAGCTTTTCGGTTTTTACAACCAAAGAAGAGGTGGATTGTGCAATCAATGCATTAAAAGAAATCATTCCCATGTTGCGTAAATTTGTCAGAAGATAAAAGTTTTTATGAGGGGAGGAGTGAAAACTTCTCCCCCTAAAAGGAGATAAAAGATGTTACCTTTTAAAAACAGTATTGCGGTCAGTATTATTGAATTCTTTAGTATTGTCTTACTGTATGTTATTTATGCGCTGAATCAGTTTGGCCCTCAGAAGGCTGTTTTTATATCCATCGGTTTTTTGCCGGTGTTGCTTACATTGCTTTTGTATCGAACCATATCCAATGAAAATGTGATTGTGCGTTGTTTTTATGTCACGATGACATTGACAAGCTACTTGATTTCATTGCAGTTGGATACTTTGGGCATGTTAATCATGATTTACATGGCGGAAGCTTTGATGATTGCTCTTTTTGTCAAAAGGAGAATATTCATTGAGTATTTTGCCTTCTCCTTTGTCGGTTTGATAATGATTGGTATTTTTCATACTGAGGATATTAATCTCTTTTTCTCTACATGGATTTATATTATTTATCTCCTTTTCTACCTCTTTGCAATGATTACCCTGTTGATGCTGATTATCGGTGTGGAATCCTACAAGATGAAAATGGAGGAGAAGAATCAGGAAGCGCAAAATGCATTGGAAGCCAAGTCAAACTTCCTTGCCAATATGTCTCATGAAATCCGTACGCCCATGAATGCAATCAGCGGTATGGCGCAGCTTTTATCTCAGAGAAATTTCCAGAAGGAAGAGAAAGAATATATTGAGACAATTCAGAAATCTTCCGAGAGTTTGCTGTCCATTATTAACGAAATTCTTGACTTCTCTAAAATTGATTCCGGTAATATGGAGATTGTGGAAGACGAGTATCATTTCAATTCCCTGATTCATGATGTTTTAAGTATTATCGAATTTAGAATGCGTGAAAAATCGGTTAAACTGATTATTGATATCGACCCCAGAATTCCCCGTATCCTCATCGGCGATCAGTTGCGTATTCGCCAGATTTTAATTAATATCCTGAACAATGCGGTGAATTTTACCCATAGAGGTCATATCAGATTACATATTATCTGGCAGAAAAACGATGAAAAAGAAGGCTGTCTCGAAGTGGAAGTAGAGGATACCGGTATCGGTATTTCCGAAGAAAATATGAAGAAGCTCTTCCGCGCTTTCGGCCAGATTGATACCCGTAAAAACCGTAATGTAGAAGGTACCGGTCTTGGTCTTGTTATTTCTAAAAGTCTGTTAAACCAAATGGGCGGTGATATTTGGGTGGAGAGTACCCTTCATGAAGGCTCTGTTTTCTCTTTCCGTTTGCCTCAGCGGGTAAAAGACGGACGCCCCTCAAATTACGAAGCAAATCATGATAAAGTGTTTGCTTCCAATGATGAGTTTAAGCTTTCTTTCCGCGCGCCTTCCGCGAAAGTTATGGTGGTGGATGACAATAAGGTTAACCTTCAGGTTGCCAGCGAATTAATGAAAAAGTTTGGTTTTGAGCCGGTTTTGGTTGAAAGCGGTTCGGAAGCCATTAATCGTATAGAGGAAAATCTGGTTACATACGACCTTGTTTTTATGGACCACATGATGCCTTTTATGGATGGTGTGGAAGCTACACAGAAGATTCGTGCCATTCAGACCGAATATGCACAGGAATTGCCTATTGTAGCTTTGACGGCCAATGCCATTAAGGGTGTAGAGAAACAGTTAAAAGAGGCCGGCATGAACGATTATCTGTCGAAACCCATACATATGAAACAGCTTAGCGACATTTTAGAGAAATGGATTCCCATTGCCAAACAGGTGCGTATTATGGACGGTAAGGAAATTTCTCCGCCCCGCTCATATTTTACCAATCCTATGTTGAAAAAAGAGGCGGAGCAGAAGACGGATATTTTGGACGCATTAAAAGGCATCTCTATCGAAGACGGTTTGCGTAATTGCGGCGGTAATAAAAATGCCTACATTCGTGTGCTTAACACATTTGCTGCATCCAATCTTCTTGCGGGATTGGAGGAATATTTTGACAAGAAAGACCCTGCAAATTACTCGGTAATTGCCCATTCCATTAAGGGGGCCTGTCGAAATATCGGTGCCAAGGAAGTAGGAGATATTGCCTACGATATGGAACTTGCCGGTCAGAATAATGATATGGATTATATAAAAGAACATCACGACGAATTCGCAAAAGAGTACGGAGATGTACTTCGTCTGGTAACAAAGGCGTTGATTGAACATCAAAACTAACTTTGTAGAAGGTTAGTTTCTTGCAAAAAAGTATGGAGTTGTGTATAATAAAAAGGATAGATACAAGAATATGGGGGTATTACTATGTATCGGGTAGTTATATGTGATGACGAAGCAACATCATTACAGATAAATCAAATTCTTACGGAACAGGTTTTGGAAGAAGCGGGAATTGAATATGAGATCGCAACATTTGACGATATGCGCAAAATGACTGCGGCACTTTCGGATGAGAAGGCAGAGTATGATGTTTTACTTTGCGATATTCTTGCTGTGGGAATGAACGGAATTGAAGCGGCAAAGGAGTTGCGCCGTTTGGGTGAAAAATTACCGATTATTTTTATTTCGTCTACGGCAGAGTTTGCATTGGAAGGCTATAGTGTGAATGCTTTGCGTTATTTGCAGAAGCCTATTGATATTGAGAAACTGCGTGAAGCTTTGATGGAAGCGCATCAGAATTCGGAAGACGGCGAGGCACTGAAATTCCAGGTTGCCGATCGCTTTTATAAAATTCCTTTCTCCGATATTGATTACTTGGAAAGCTGCGGAAGAGATACGGATATTATTACCAAAGACGAGAGAATATCTGTACATATGAAGTTTTCCGATATGGAGAAAAGACTTCCTGCTGATATGTTTTTAAGATGTCATCGTTCGTATATTATTAATTTGGCTCAGGCCAAGGATTTGGCTCGTTATCGTTTCCTGACCAAGAAAGGTGTGGAGATACCGGTAAGTCAGTTGCAGTATAACGAAACCAAACGAAGATTTGTTAAATTTCAGTAAGGTATCCCGTGATAAAAGTGTGCGGGAGAATAGAGGTTAATTATGTTTCAGACTCGTACATTTTTATTAAAATACGGTGAGATTTTCTTAAAGGGAAAGAACCGCTATGTATTCGAGGATATTTTAGTGGAGCAGGTGCGTCGCGCGGTAGCCAAGTGCGATGGACAATTTAAGGTTCACAAAAGCTTATCCAGAATCTATGTGGAAGCACTTACCGATTACGATTATGATGAGTTGATTGATACCTTAAAATGTGTTTTCGGTGTCATTGCAATCTGTCCGGTATTGGTACTGGAAGATAATGGTTTCGATGATTTAAAAGAGCAGGTTGTAAAATATATCGATGAGGCATATGAGGATAAGAATTTTACATTTAAGGTATTTTCTAAGCGTGCCCGCAAGAATTATCCCGTAAACTCCATGGAGATGAATTGTTTAATCGGAGAGGCGCTTCTTAACGCTTATCCTGAGATAAAAGTAGATGTACATAAACCGGAAGTAAGCCTTTATGTGGAAGTAAGAGAGCGTATCTATGTATATTCCATTATTATTCCGGGACCGGGTGGTATGCCTGTAGGCTCTGCCGGTAAGGCAATGTTGCTTCTTTCCGGCGGTTTGGATTCTCCTGTAGCAGGTTATATGATTGCAAAGCGTGGTGTGAAGCTGGATGCGGTATATTTCCATGCACCGCCCTATACATCGGAGCGTGCAAAACAGAAGGTTGTGGATTTGGGAAAGTTGATTTCCCGTTATACCGGACCGATTCGTTTGCATGTCATTAATTTTACGGAAATTCAGATGGCAATCTATGAGAAATGTCCTCATGATGAATTGACCATTATTATGCGTCGTTATATGATGCGTATTGCCGAGAGAATCGGTCTTGAAAGCGATTGCATCGGTTTGGTAACCGGTGAAAGTATCGGCCAGGTGGCATCTCAGACCATGCAGAGTCTTGCCTGTACCAACGATGTATGTACCGTGCCGGTATATCGTCCGCTGATTGCTTTTGATAAGCAGGATATTGTGGATATTGCAGAAAAGATTAATACCTACGAAACTTCTATTTTACCTTTTGAGGATTGCTGTACGATTTTCGTTGCAGAACATCCCGTAACGAAGCCGTCGGTAAGTGTGATTGCAAAGCATGAGTTGCTTCTTGCGGATTGCATTGATGAGATGGTGGAGAAGGCAGTAAATGAGAGAGAAGTAGTGGAGATAAAGTAGGAAGAAGATTAAAGTATATATTGTCAATTTTCAAGAGAAAGTGTCGACCGCTTTCTCTTGTTCTTTTTATATGATTTGATTATAGTATAATCATAATCTTTTATCTCACGCAGAGCATATCTGCATCCGGCGTTCGCCGAAAGACTTTCACTTTTAAAATTATATTATTAAGGAGGATTTGCCTATGCGCAATGACACAGGAATGCAGTTTCGGCCGTTGTCGGAACTGAATCTTATGGACAATTTTCTTTTTCATGCCATGTTAACACAGGAGGATGTTGGAGAGGAATTTTGTAGGATTATTTTAAAAATAATACTGGGGAAGGAGATTCGCAGGGTAAAAATCACACCTCAGAAAGATATTCCGGGAATTGATACGAATCGTCACGGTATTCGCATGGATGCGTACATCGAGTCAGTGCCGGAGGGCGATGCATTGGATGCTGATATTATTCCGGATATTTATGATATTGAACCCAATAAAATATGGGAAAAGGAAACACTGCCCAAACGGATGCGCTACTACCACAGTATGATTGATGCAAGCGTTTTAGCATCGGGAGCAGGTTATGAGAAATTGCCCAATGTCGTCACTATTTTTATTCTACCCTATGATCCCTTTGGTAAGAGCAGAATGGTATATACTTTTCGTAATCAATGCGTGGAAGATCGCGAGATTATCTATGAAGACGGAGCGCTAAATATGATTTTGTATACCAAAGGAACGGAAGGCAACCCTAGTCAGGAACTGAAAAGTATGCTACACTAT
>JAGAMF010000010.1 GCA_017624855.1 Lachnospiraceae bacterium | reverse complement strand
AGCAGAATGGTATATACTTTTCGTAATCAATGCGTGGAAGATCGCGAGATTATCTATGAAGACGGAGCGCTAAATATGATTTTGTATACCAAAGGAACGGAAGGCAACCCTAGTCAGGAACTGAAAAGTATGCTACACTATATGGAGAAAACAACGGCAGACAATGCAATTGGTAGTGAACTTGGAAATGTGCAGCGTCTGGTGGAGAGGGTAAAAGCCCGGAAGGAGGTTGACTTAAGTTATATGAAATCTTGGGAATGGGATGCCTACAATCGTGATATCGGAAGAGAAGAAGGTATCCGAGCATTAATCACCTCATGTCGTAATTTAAATGTGTCCCGTGAGGACATTCTGGAACAGTTGATGGACAACTTATCGATGGATAAGGAAAAAGCTTTGGAATATTTGGAAAAATACTATTAGAAGTAAAATAAAAACATACCATTTATCATTGGCGTAAATGGTATGTTTTTTCTTTTAACAACAATTACCCCATATTCGCTGCATTTCTAATCCCTACATTGCAAATTTTCCCTATCTCCCGTATAATATAAAACGGTCATAAAAGAACCCGAGCGCAGTATTTTTCTGCTTTTATGCAAAAGAAAAAGCAAGACCGAAAGTCTTGCTTTAAACTCAAATTTGATATTGATTATACGATGTAAGGAGCTAAAACCTTTAATACATCTTCGCCATCACCTTCGCAGTGAATGTTTAAATCGATGGGCTTAGATAAATCAAGAGAGAAGATACCCATGATAGATTTTGCATCGATTACATATCTGCCTGATACTAAATCAAAATCGTAGTCGAACTTTGTGATGTCGTTTACGAAAGATTTTACCTTGTCAATTGAGTTTAAAGAAATAGATACTGTTTTCATTATTATTTCCTCCTATAATAAAAAATTAATTGTTAGCTTATTTAGGGAAGGGAATTAAAATCATTTCCAACTTCCGCCTTTATCATAGATGATTAAAGTAAAAAAGTCAATTGATAAAGTTGCTGAAAAAAAAGGAGTTTTCCATGAAAAGTGTAGCATTACATAACCTTGGCTGTAAAGTGAATTCATATGAAGTAGAAGTTATGCAACAAAACTTACAAAAAAATGGTTATGAAATTGTTGATTTTAACCAAAAATCAGACATTTATATTATAAATACATGTTCTGTTACCAATATGGCGGACCGTAAAAGCCGTCAGATGTTACATCGTGCCCGCAAGCTAAATCCGGAAGCGATTGTTGTGGCGGTAGGCTGTTATGTGCAGGCAGATGCATATAATATTGCCCAGAACGAGGCGATTGATCTTTTGGTGGGCAATAACTTAAAAAAGAACATTTCCGAGATTATCGGCAGATATATGGATTGGGAAGAAAATTTCCCTGCGGACATGCCGGAGGATGAAGTCAACTTCTTAAAAAAGACTTTGAACAATACTACGGTAGTGGATATGAAAACCGCGGATTTTGAAGATGCCAGAATGGAGCAGACTGCGGAGCATGCAAGGGCTTATATTAAAATCCAGGACGGTTGCAACCGTTTTTGCAGCTATTGCATTATCCCTTACACAAGGGGAAGAGTGCGCAGCCGCAAGCCGGAGAGCGTATTGGAAGAAATTCAGGGCCTGGTAAAAGAAGGCTATCGGGAATTTGTTTTGACGGGAATTCATATTAGTTCTTACGGCTTGGATTTCGAGGATAAAAATCCGAAGAAGTATTTGTCGGAATTGATTGAGAGTATCAATGCTTTGGATGGTGTGGAGCGTATCCGCATCGGTTCTTTTGAGCCAATGATTCTTACGGAGGATTTTGTAGAGCGCATTGCGGCATGTCGTAAAATGTGCCCTCATTTTCATATCTCCCTTCAAAGCGGTTGCGATGCTACTTTAAAGCGAATGAACCGCCGCTACACCACGGACGAATATATGGAGAAGGTTAAGCTTCTTCGCAAGTATTTTCCCGGATGCGCAATTACCACGGATGTCATTGTAGGTTTTCCCGGAGAGACCGAGGAAGAATTTGCCGAAACCAAGGCGTTTTTGGAACAGGTTAATTTCTTTGAAATGCATATTTTTAAATATTCCAGAAGAAGAGGAACCAAAGCGGATACCATGCCGGATCAGGTGCCTGAGGAGATAAAAACTCTCCGTAGCAATATTTTACTGGAATTGGAGCAGGCGCAGTCTAAGGCATATCGTGCCGGTTTTATTGGGAAAGAGGTAGAGGCTCTTTTAGAGGAATCTAAGACAATCGATGGCCGTGTTTACTGGATTGGACATACCAAAGAATATGTTAAAATTGCCGTTTCCGGAGAGGATTATGCTAAGAATACGATTGTCCATGCGGTAATAAAAGATTTTATACAGGACGATATTTTATGCGGTTTATGTTAAAATGCGGTATACATTATAAAAAAATGTTCACAATATGTATATGGTGGTGGCCTTGGCTTGTGTTTTGGACATATTTGAGGTATAATAAAACAGACTATATACATAGTGAAAAAACAACAAAGAATTACTTGATTATATATAAAAGGGTGTGAAAGAATGCAAGAGAATAAAACAGGAAATACACAGTTTACAGAATTTTTTACTGTAGAGCATGAATCGGAAGACCGGGTCAAAATGGTATTGGCTCAGGTTTATGATGCGTTAAGGGAAAAGGGATACAATCCGGCAAATCAGATTGTTGGTTATATTATGTCAGGTGACCCTACTTACATTACCAGCCACAACGGTGCAAGAAGCCTCATTATGAAAATTGAGCGTGATGAACTGGTAGAAGAAATGTTTAACGAGTACATTAAGGCAAACGGTTGGGAGTAAGGAGCCGGAAAGAAGGAGAATGCTATGCGTATCATGGGATTGGATTTCGGTTCCAAAACCGTGGGAGTTGCCGTAAGCGATCCCACAGGATTGATTGCTACCGGTTTGGAGATTGTCAGACGGGAGCGGGAAGATAAACTGCGCCAGACTTTGGCAAGAATCGAGAGCCTGATTGAAGAGTACGAAGTGAGTAAAATAGTCTTGGGTTATCCTAAGAACATGAATGATACAGAAGGCGAGAGAGTACAGAAGACATTGGCATTTAAAGAAATGCTGGAGAGAAGAACCGCCTTGGAGGTTGTACTCTGGGATGAACGCCTTACCACCGTGGAAGCGGATGCGGTTATGATGGAGGCAGGGATTCGCAGAGAAGACCGTAAAAAATATGTAGATAAAATTGCCGCAGCCTTTATTTTACAAGGCTATTTGGATTATTCGGGCAATCAGAATTCATAAAGCGTGCACGAGAGGTGCGAAAGGACAGTTACGGAATATGGAAAAGATTTTATTTCAGGCAGCAGGGGAAGAACCTGTTGAATTTTATGTATTGGAACAGACCACGGTGGCAGGTGTGAATTATATTCTTGTTACGGACGAAGAAGAAGGAGACGGTGAGGCCCTGATTCTGAAAGATATTTCCGGAAAAGATGAGGAAGAAGCGGTATACGATATCGTTTCCGAAGACAAGGAATTAAATGCCATTGCGGAAATTTTTGAGAATTTATTGGATGATGTACAGTTTACAAAACCGTAAATTGTAATCGGACTTGGAGGATTTGAATTTGAACAATATAGAGAGAAATATGGCAGGAAGCGCCGATACAATAAAAGTCATTCCTTTGGGGGGCTTGGAACAAATCGGTATGAATATTACTGCCTTTGAGTTTGGGAACGATATTATCGTAGTGGATTGCGGTTTAAGCTTTCCTGCCGATGATATGCTGGGAATCGATTTGGTAATCCCGGATGTAACATATTTAACGGACAACATTGATAAGGTAAAAGCGTTTATGATTACTCACGGACATGAGGATCATATCGGCGCGCTTCCCTATGTATTAAAACAACTGAATATTCCTATTTTTGCCACAACCCTTACCATGGGGGTTATTGAGCATAAATTAAAAGAGCATGATTTGTTGGATTCGGTAAAACGCCATACCGTCCAGTTTGGCGATATGGTTCGCATCGGTTCTTTTAAGGTGGAATTTATTAAAACGAACCACAGTATTGTGGATGCGGCTGCGTTGGCAATTTATTCTCCGGCAGGTGTGATTGTCCACACCGGTGATTTTAAGGTGGATTATACGCCGGTATTCGGTGATGCCATTGACTTACAGCGTTTTGCGGAATTGGGCAACAACGGCGTGTTGGCGCTTATGTGTGACTCTACCAATGCGGAGCGTCCCGGTTTTACCCAGTCTGAGCGTAGTTTGAGCAAAACCTTTGACACCATTTTTACGGAACATCGTAATACCAGAATTATTGTGGCAACTTTCGCGTCCAATGTAGACCGCGTACAGCAGATAATCAATGCGGCGCATCGTTTCGGACGTAAAGTTGTGGTGGAAGGCCGCAGTATGGTGAATATTATCGATACTGCCACTGCTTTGGGCAGATTAAGTATTCCGGACAATACCTTAATCGATATTGAAATGTTAAAAGACTATCCCGAGGAGCAGACGGTTATCATTACCACCGGAAGCCAGGGTGAAAGTATGGCGGCTTTGAGCCGTATGGCAATGGGACAGCATCGTAAGGTAAAGATTGGGCCTATGGATACGGTTATTTTCTCATCCAGTCCCATTCCCGGTAACGAGAAGGCGGTTACCAAGGTAATCAACGAGCTTTTCCACAAGGGTGCGGATGTTATTTTCCAGGATGCCCATGTGTCCGGACACGCATGTCAGGAAGAAATCAAGTTGATTTATACATTGACTCAGCCTAAGTATGCGATTCCCGTGCACGGTGAATATAAGCATTTGAAAGCTCATGCAAAGTTGGCAGAAGAACTGGGCATGGACAAAGAGAATATTTTTATTTTAAAATCCGGTGATGTACTGGAACTGAGTGCAGAAAGCGCTGAAGTAACCGGCGAGGTTCCCGTTGGAGCCATTCTGGTTGACGGCTTGGGCGTAGGCGATGTAGGTAATGTAGTGTTACGAGACCGTCAGCGCCTGGCCGAGGACGGTATTGTAATCGTAGTGGCCGTACTGGACAGTTACAACAATAATCTGGTTTCAGGCCCCGATATTGTTTCGAGAGGTTTTACCTATACGAAAGATAACGATGATTTGATTGAAGAAGCCGGAGCGATTGCGTATGATGTATTGCTTCATATGCAGGACCGCGGCATTACGGATTGGGGTAAAATTAAAGCAAACCTGAGAGATTCCTTAAATGAATTTTTCTGGAAATCAACCAAGAGACGCCCCATGATTCTTCCCATATTGATGGAAGTGTAAAAGAAAGGTGTACTTATGCAAAAGTCCGATATGGAAAAAGCTACAGAAAAATATATTTCAGCAATGCAAAAGAGCCCGGAATATCTTAGATATTGCGAAGCAAAAGCAGTGGCCAAAGGCGATGAACAACTTTGGAAGCAGCTCTGCGACTATCGTAAAAAGCGCTATGAATTCCAGAATTTAACAAGCCCGGAAGAGTTATTCGATCGCGTTGATGCCTTTGAGAGAGATTATCGCGAATGGAAGAAAAATCCGGTAGTGGTTGAGTTTTTGGATGCGGAACTGGGATTTTGCAGACTGATGCAGGAAAACAGTATGCGCATTGTGGAAGCTATGCAGTTTGAATAGCATGGAGGCATAAAATGAACAGAAAAATGATTATGGCCGTGGTAAAGAGTATTTTTAAAATTGCCGTGACCCTGGCTGTTATTTTGTTGATTTACAATTTGGCATTAAAAGCACATGATTTCGGTTATCGTATTTTTGCGGAAGAACCTATGGAGCTTGGAACGGGAAGAACGATTTCCGTATCAATTGTAGAGGGAAGAACCGTAAAAGAAATCGGCGAGATTTTGGAAGAGAAAGGTTTAATCAGAGATGCGAAACTTTTTTACTTCCAAGAAATGTTTTCGGAATACAAGGGCGAGTTAAAACCCGGTGTATATGAATTGTCCACGGGAATGACGCCTTATGAGATGATGGCGATTATGTCCGCATCGGAAGAAACAGAAGAGACAGAGTAGGTAATAAGCGTGATTATTGACGAGAGATTATTTACCTTTATTAATTCCTTTGATAAAGGAAATTCACCATTTTTAGATGAGTTAGAACGGGAAGCGAAGAGAGATTATGTACCGATTATCCGTACAGACATGCAGAACCTCCTTCGTTTCTTGTTGCGTTTAAAAAGACCGGTTAAAATCCTTGAAGTTGGCACCGCGGTTGGCTTTTCGGCGCTTTTAATGGCAGAAGCGACTTCGGATGAGTGTCACATTACTACCATAGAAAATTATGAAAAAAGAATTCCCATTGCCCGGGAGAATTTTAAAAGGGCAGGTATGGAAGAACGCATTACCCTTCTGGAAGGGGATGCGACAGAGATATTAAAAGAATTGGACGGCACCTATGATTTTATTTTTATGGATGCGGCCAAAGGGCAATACTTAAACTTCTTGCCGGACCTTTTAAGGCTGTTGGGGCAGGATGGTATGCTGGTATCCGACAATGTTTTGCAGGACGGAGACTTAATGGAATCCCGCTATGCGGTAACCAGAAGAAACCGCACCATTCATTCCAGAATGCGGGAATATTTACATGAGCTAAAAAACAATCCGATGCTGGAAACCGTAATCCTTCCAGTGGGAGACGGAGTAACCGTAAGCATTCGGGTCGATGAAAGTAAGTAAAAGGATGGTTTCCGGTAATGATGTGAAATGTTACCGGATGAACCTGACGGAGGCTATAGATGAACAGAAAAAATAAGCCGGAACTTTTGATTCCTGCCAGTAGTCTGGAAGTGTTAAAAACCGCAGTGGTGTTTGGCGCGGATGCGGTATATATCGGCGGCGAAGCATTTGGACTCAGAGCCAAAGCGAAGAATTTCAGCCCGGAAGACATGAAAGCCGGAATTGAATTTGCCCATGCCCATGGCGTAAAAGTGTATGTAACTGCCAATATTCTTGCACATAACTCCGATTTGGACGGAGCTGTGGAATATTTTAAAGAATTGAATGAGTTGAAGCCGGATGCGTTGATTATTGCAGATCCCGGCATGTTTATGTTGGCAAAAGAGCATTGCCCCGGTATGGAGTTGCATATTTCCACACAGGCAAATAACACCAACTATCAGACATATTTGTTTTGGTGGCAGCAGGGGGCAAAGCGTGTGGTAAGTGCCAGAGAATTATCTTTGGCAGAAATAAAAGAAATCCGTGAACACATTCCCGAAGAGATGGAGATAGAGAGTTTTATTCACGGAGCTATGTGCATTTCTTATTCCGGAAGATGTCTTTTATCCAATTATTTTACCGGAAGAGATGCCAACCAGGGGGCTTGTACCCATCCCTGCCGTTGGAAATATGCGGTGGTGGAAGAAACCCGTCCCGGCGAATATATGCCGGTATATGAAAACGAGCGGGGAACATATATTTTTAACTCAAAGGATTTATGTATGATAGAGTACATTCCCGAAATTGTAGATGCGGGAATCGATTCTTTGAAGATTGAAGGCCGTATGAAGACCGCATTGTATGTGGCGGCTGTGGCAAGAACCTATCGCAAGGCTATTGACGATTTTTATACATCGCCCGAGGAATATGCTAAAAATATGGATTGGTATCGGCAGGAGATTTCCAAATGTACCTACCGCCAGTTTACCACCGGATTTTATTTTGGAAAGCCTACGGAAGAGACTCAGATATACGACAGCAATACTTATATCAACGAGTATGTATATTTGGGTATCGCGGAAGAAATTACCGATGACGGCAAGGTGCGTATTGAGCAGAAAAATAAGTTCTGTGTTGGAGATACCATTGAGATTATGAAGCCGGACGGTCGTAATGTGTCAACGGTGGTGGAAGCAATGTATGATGAAAAAGGCGCTGCGGTGGACAGTGCACCTCACCCTCAGCAGGTATTGTTTTTACAGTTAAGCGAGACTTGCGAGAAGTACGATTTGCTTCGTGTAAAGAAGGCTTAATGCTTTTTTTATGGGGGATATTACCGGTAGCCCCATCTTTTATAAAAAGAGATAAAACAGTGTATTCCCTTCCCAGGGATATATTGTAAAAGAATCCGAATGGAGAATATATATGACTGAAATGATTAACATTGAAGAGATATTTGCGAAAAATGTCTTTACTCCGGAGACCATGCAGAAATGGGTGGAGCCGGAAGCTTATGAGGAAGTAATCCGTGTAATGGAAAACGGTGGTGAACTTTCCGGAAAGACCGCAAACATTGTAGCCAAGGCTATGAAGGACTGGGCAGTGGAGCAGGGTGCTACCCATTATACGCACTGGTTCCAGCCTCTTACCGGTTTTACTGCGGAAAAGCATGATTCTTTTATTACACATCCCGACAAGTCGGGTAAAATGCTTCTGGAATTTAAAGGCAAAGAGTTGATTAAGGGTGAGCCGGATGCGTCTTCTTTCCCTTCCGGCGGACTTCGTGCAACCTTTGAAGCAAGAGGTTATACAACCTGGGATATTACATCCCCTGCTTTTATTAAGGAGGATGCCACCGGTAAAATTCTTTGTATTCCTACAGCGTTCTGCTCTTACAAAGGTGAGGCTTTGGATAAAAAGACTCCCTTGCTTCGTTCTATGGAAGCAGTAGGGCAGCAGGCATTGCGTATCGTTAGACTTTTCGGTAATTACGATGCCAAGAAAGTGATTCCCTCCGTAGGTGCGGAGCAGGAATATTTCCTGATTGACCGTCAGAATTATTTAAAGAGAGAAGATTTAATCTATGCCGGAAGAACCCTTTTTGGTGCTCCGCCGCCAAAGGGACAGGAAATGGATGACCACTACTATGGTATCATCCGTGAACGTATCGGCGCATATATGAAGGATTTGAATGTGGAGCTTTGGAAACTTGGTGTTACCGCTAAGACTCAGCATAACGAAGTTGCTCCCGCGCAGCATGAATTGGCACCGATTTATGAGACTTCCAATGTGGCGGTAGACCATAACCAGATTGTCATGGAAACCTTAAAAAAGGTTGCCGGAAGACACGGACTTACCTGCCTTTTACATGAAAAACCCTTCCAGGGTGTAAACGGTTCCGGTAAGCATAATAACTGGTCGTTAACTACCGATACAGGAATGAATCTTTTGGATCCCGGTGACACACCCAATGAAAATATTCAGTTTTTATTGGTGCTGGCTTGTATAATGAAGGCAGTAGATACCCATGCAGACTTGTTGCGACAGAGTGCATCCGATGTAGGAAACGATCACAGACTGGGTGCGGATGAAGCACCGCCTGCAATTATTTCCATGTTCCTGGGAGAACAGTTGGAAGATGTGGTAAAACAGCTAGTAGAAACCGGTGAGGCTACTCATTTGGTGGAAGGCGGAGTATTGGAAACCGGTGTTTCCACTTTGCCCGACCTTTTAAAAGATGCTACAGATCGTAACCGTACATCACCTTTTGCTTTTACCGGTAACAAGTTTGAGTTTCGTATGGTGGGTTCGTCCGATTCCATCGGAGATCCCAATACCATTTTAAATACCATTGTAGCAGAAGCTTTTTGTGAAGCTGCTGACAGATTGGAAGGCGCAGAAGATTTTGATTTGGCAGTGCATGATTTGATTAAAGAATATATGACTGCACATCAGAGAATTATTTTTAACGGTAACGGTTATGCACCTGAATGGATTGTAGAGGCAGAGAGAAGAGGACTTCCCAATCTTCCCACCATGTTGGATGCGGTGGAAACCTTAACTACGGATAAGTCCTTTGCTTTGTTTGAAAAGTTCAACATTTTTACAAGGGCAGAGTTGGAGTCCCGTAAGGATGTTTTATACGAGACCTATTCCAAGACCATCAATATCGAAGCAAAATGTATGATTGAGATGTCTGCAAAGCAGATTATACCTGCGGAAATCCGTTATGTAAAAATCCTTTCAGAGTCTGTACTCTTAGCGGAAGAGGCCGGTGTGACTGCTTTTGTACAGCGAAATCTTCTTGCGGAAGTAACAGATAAGCTTACAAAGATGCAGAAGGCACTTAGCAATTTGGAAAGTGAGTTAAAAGCCGCTCAGAGCATCAAGGAGCATAAGACTTGCGCGATTTACTATCGAGACCATGTAAAAGTTGCTATGGATGCGTTAAGAGAGCCTGCGGATGAATTGGAAATGATTACGGACAAAGATATTTGGCCGATTCCTACATATGGCGATTTACTTTTTGAAGTATAAGGAGGGGAAAAGATGAGAGAGCCCGTATTAGTAATTATGGCAGCCGGAATGGGTAGCCGTTACGGTGGTTTAAAGCAGATTGATCCCGTGGATACAGTCGGTAATAAAATATTGGATTTTTCTATTTATGATGCATTGAGAGCAGGTTTTAAAAAAGCTGTTTTTATCATAAAAAAAGAAAATGAGGCGTTGTTCAGAGAATGTATCGGCGACGCAGTAAGCCGCCACATGGAAGTGGAGTATGTGTTCCAGGATATTAAGGATGTGCCGGACGGATTTGTGATTCCCGAAGAGAGAGTAAAACCTTGGGGAACCGCTCACGCGATTTTTAGCTGCAGAAATGTGGTGGACGGTCCTTTTGCGGTAATCAATGCGGATGATTATTACGGTGTGGAAGCTTTTCAGGTATTATATGATTTCCTCACCACTCATGAAGATGATGATAAGTTCCGTTATGCCATGGTGGGATATCTTTTAGAGAATACCCTTACAGAGAACGGTTCCGTAGCACGCGGTTGCTGTGTGACCAATGAGGATGGATATTTGGTGTCCATTACGGAAAGAACCAAGATTATTAAGACACCGGAAGGTGCAGCATATTCGGAGGATGATGGTGCAACTTTTACACCGATTGATGTAAAAACTCCCGTATCCATGAACATGTGGGGATTTACTCCCAGCATTATTCCCGAGCTCGGTAAGGCCTTGGAAGAGTTCTTTGCAAATCAGGTAGAGAAGAATCCCTTGAAGGCAGAATGCTATCTTCCCATTGAAGTTGATACCCTTTTAAAAGAAGATAGGGCTACCGTTCAGGTGCTTTCTTCCAAGGATAAGTGGTTTGGCGTTACATACAAGGAAGATAAGCCTTATGTAACGGAATCCATTCAGAAGTTAAAAGATGCAGGCATATACCCTGATGTGCTTTGGGGTTAAAAGGCTGTTTTTAAATAATAGACAAACCCTAGGAGAACAGAGATGGCAATACTTGTAACCGGCGGAGCCGGATATATCGGAAGCCACACCGTAGTGGAATTGCAGAATGCAGGCTATGAGGTAGTGGTAATAGACAATCTCAGTAATTCCAGCCGCAAATCCTTGTGTCGCGTGGAACAGATTACCGGTAAGGCTGTGCCCTTTTATGAGGTGGACATACTGGACGAAGCGGGATTGCGAGAAGTATTCCGCAAGGAAAACATTGATTCCTGCATTCATTTTGCCGGTTTAAAAGCCGTAGGCGAATCGGTAAGAGAGCCTTGGAAGTATTATCAGAATAATATTGCGGGAACCTTGTGTTTGTTAAATGTAATGGAAGAATTCGGCGTTAAAAACATAGTTTTTTCTTCGTCGGCAACTGTGTACGGAAGCCCTGCTTTTGTGCCCATTACAGAGGAATGCCCTAAGGGGGAGATTACCAATCCTTACGGACAGACCAAGTCCATGTTGGAGCAGGTGTTAATGGATATGCAGAAGGCAGATTCTGCATGGAATGTAATTCTTTTAAGATATTTTAATCCCATCGGTGCTCATGAGAGTGGTATGATTGGCGAGAATCCCAACGGAATTCCCAATAATTTAATGCCTTATATCACACAGGTGGCTGTGGGCAAATTAAAATGTTTGGGCGTATTTGGCGATGATTATGAAACCCATGACGGAACCGGTGTGCGTGATTATATTCATGTGGTGGATCTTGCACTGGGTCATGTTCGCGCCATTGAGAAAATTGCTGAAAATCCGGGTTTATGCATTTATAATTTAGGTACCGGAACCGGATACAGCGTATTGGATGTGGTAAAGAATTTTGAAAGGGCATCGGGAGTGACCATTCCCTACGAAATAAAAGAACGTCGCCCGGGAGATATTGCGGAATGTTACGCAAGTCCCGAAAAGGCAGAAAAAGAGCTCCACTGGAAAGCGGAGCGGGATATTCTTAAAATGTGTGAAGATTCCTGGCGTTGGCAGTCCGGTAATCCAAACGGATACGAGGATTAGCGGTCTGGCGTAAAAAGATGCCGTGCGTATTTTTTTACAAGGAATAACAGAGGCATTCCTAAAATGCCGCAGGAAATAAACTCCCCGGCAAAAATCGTAAGGAAGAAAAGCCAAAGTGGTTCATAGCCGTAAGCATATTTTAAGACAAAAGGAATAATAAGCGTATTGGCAACAATCGGCGGTATGGGAGCAAACCATGCCGCTGCTTTTTTATATCGTGATTTGGGAGCTGATATGGTGGTAGCATCGGATGCGTCTGTTTTATTGTTTGTATCTTTACCGGATGATACTCTGCCGATAAAATAAGTCAGTAACGCACCGATTAAGGTGGCCAGGCTGCCGAATATGATATCAAAAATATTGGCGCTGACCAATAAATTACTGATAATGCAGCCTACAAAAAGACCGGGTATGGCTGCCGGTATAAAAAACGGTAAAATTGTCAATGCTTCTGAAAAACGAATTTGCACCATGAAGGATGCCAGACTGAAGATGTTGGATATCTCCGTAAGAACCACATAAAGGGCGGCAATTAATGCCGCCTGTGTCAGAAATAAAACTTTCTTGTTATTCATAATTAAATCTCCTTAGTTTTGTTTAAGGTCAGGATGGTTTCGAACTGACCATATTTGCATTTGTCAAATGCTATTGTAATATATGATTAAAATCTAATCAACAAAAATATCATTTTCCGGTGTAGAATTAGAAGTGTCCTTCAAACCGGTATTGTCTGTACAAGTAAATGTTACCAAAACCATATTATTAATGGTACGAACATTACAATCGCAATCACTGCCTCGTGCTGAACGCATTTGCATCATAATCTGATTAATCGGAAAACCAAAAGATTCTTCCAAGCTTTCTTTTAATACGCAGTCAGAATTTAAAAAAGATGTATTTTCGTTAATATTCATTCCTGCATCGGAAGCCATTAAATCTAAATAAGGATGGCTGGCGGTGTCGGCTTGAACCTCTGCATCTACAATAGCGGTAGTGACACCGGTACGAATGGTATCAGCCAGCTGAATATCAGCGGATACATTGGTTTTTTCTAAGTATCTGATTAATTGAGGAGCCATAAGACCCACAGCAATGGCCATAATACAAATAACAACAATCAATTCAATAAGTGAAAAACCTTTATTATTTTTCATAATAATCCTTTCTACGACTTTTCGTTGCTAACAATTCCAACTATGTTATAAAATTCACATTCTCTTCACAATATCAAGATAGCACCGCTTGAGATAAAACGCAAGGCTATAATCACGAAAACAGATTAAAATGACATCAATAATATAAAAAAGTAATATTTCACATAAAAACCTCCGTACTTTGGTATCGTACGGAGGTGTAATTTGTAATATTTTGATTTCTTGTACTAATTCTAAAACCTATATAAAAGTAGGATTAGCATTATTTTGCCTGATGCTCTTTTAAGAAGTTCTGAATACGCTCACTGGGATTTAACAGATCGCTGATAGAGCTGTCATGGTTTAAGGTATCAATGATGTAAGCAATATACTTACTCATGTCACAGTTAATGTACCATTCTCTCTGTAAAAGTTCCGGTGTCTGATATACAAGGTTTGTGGTCAGAACGCGGTGAATTAAGCCGTCTTCGTATGCTTTATCGAATTTTTCGAGACCGTTGGTGAAAAGACCGAAAGTAGTAGCAATAAAGATACGGTTTGCTTTGCGGGCTTTTAATGCGGTAGCAACTTCGATAACGCTTTCGCCGGATGAAATCATATCGTCGATGATAATCATATCCTTGCCTTCTACATCAGTTCCGAGGAACTCGTGAGCAACGATGGGGTTTCTTCCGTCTACAATGCGGGTGTAATCTCTTCTCTTGTAGAACATACCCATATCAAGACCAAGTACATTGGCAATATAGATTGCTCTGGACATACCGCCTTCATCGGGGCTGATGGTCATCATGTGGTCAGAATCGAACTTGATATCGGGTACATTGTTTACCAAGCCCTTAATGAACTGATAAGCGGGCTGTACGGTTTCAAAGCCGTGAAGAGGAATTGCATTCTGTACACGGGGGTCGTGAGCATCAAAAGTGATGATGTTGTCTACGCCCATGCTAACCAATTCCTGAAGTGCCAATGCGCAGTCCAAAGATTCACGAGAACTTCTTTTATGCTGTCTGCTTTCGTAAAGGAAAGGCATAATTACGGTAATTCTTCTTGCTTTACCGCCAACTGCAGCGATGATTCTCTTTAAATCCTGATAATGATCGTCCGGTGACATTCTGTTTTTGTTGCCGGAAAGAGAGTAGGTTAAGCTATGATTACATACATCAACCATGATGTATAAGTCATCACCACGAACGGATTCGTTGATAACACCCTTTGCTTCACCGGAACCGAAGCGGGGTACTTTGGTATCCAAAATGTAGGTGTCTCTCTGGTAACCTGCGAATGCAAGGCTGTCTTTGTGCTCGCTTTCGCGTTCGGTTCTCCATTTAACCAGGTATTTGTCAACCTTTTCGCCAAGAGAGCGGCAGCTCTCCAAGGGAATTAATCCTAAGGAACCAACGGGAATGGTTTCCAGATTACGTACTTCTTGTTTCTTGTCAGACATGGGGAGGTCCTCACTTTCTGTTGTTTAATCTTTTTTTGTATATTCTTACATCCTGACCGGATAATTTGCAAACATCAAAGTTGCTGATGATTCTGGAGAAAATTCTGTCAGAATACCGGTCTCTCAATTCTTCCATGGGAAGATTGGTGGATATGATAGTTGATTTATGATGAAGAGAACGCTCTTCCAAACAGGCAAAAAGCTGTGATTCCACAAAGCTGTTGGTGAGTTCGGTTCCCAAATCATCCAGAATTAAAAGGTCGCAATTATAAATATCTTCAAAGAAATTGCCGTCGTTGGAATTATTTTTGTTAAAATAAGCTTCCGATGCCCTGTTGAAGAAATTGTTGGAACTGAAATATAAAACAAAGTACTTCTGTTCAATCAATTCATGGGCGATACAATTGGATAAAAAGCTTTTGCCGGTACCTACTGTACCATAAAACATAAGGTTTTGATAGTCCAATTTGAAGTTTTTAACAAATTCTTTGGCTTTTTCGACTGCATTTTCCAGTCTTTTTTGGTCGTCGCCGGTTTGATAGTCCAATTCTATGTCATCAAAGGATACATCCAAAAGTGTTTGCCTGATATTGGACTGTTCATACATTATATCCAAAATTGCCTGTTTATGGCAATGGCATTTCTCGTTCTCGATATATCCGGTATCTTTGCAATAAGGACAGGTATATACGGGATCCAAATAATTAACGGAATAACCTGCTGAGGTTAAAAGCAACTTTTTTTGGCGATTTAAGTCTTCCAGAATATCTTTTAATTCATCCAATGTGTCGCTTTCGCCCATAATCACCCGTTTGCCGTGCTGAACGGACAGGGTTGCGGTAAGCTCATCCAATTCCTTGTATTCGGGGAGCTTTTCGTAAATTTCTTTGGTTCGCTCGTCCAAAAGCTTTTGGGAATTGATGCGCCGGTTGGCATATTCTTGACGGATGGATTCGTATTGTGTATTGGTCAATGCCACGGTATCTCTCCTTAGTTGCTAACAATTTCTTTTTCCAATGCTGCAAAATCATAATCGTGCTGCGGGAAATGGTTATATTTGTTCTGGCCGGTTTTGGCGGAAGAAGAACTGCCTGAACTTCCGGAACCGCCGTTTTTGGGTCTGTTGCGGAAGGCTTTATCCAATTCCTTGATTTCCCGAACCGAGTGGACATTACTTTCCTTCCAGCTGGAAAGAATTTTATCCGCATATTCAAAACGATGAGAATCTACGGCAAGCACGGTTCTTTCGCAACATTCAAAAATGATGTCCATGGTAAAACCAAAAGACCCGGTCCATTTATTGATGTAATCTACTTCCTTGGCTGTGGGTGTGCCGTTTTTACCCAAAGCTTTCATGACGGAATAGATGGTCTTATCATATTTGCTTACGCCGGCTTTGGCCTGTTTTACGGTGTCAAAGCCCTGCTCATACCAGCCGATGGCGGTTTTTTCAATATAACGCATTTCCTTTTTGCCGCGGTCTAAGCAGTATTCCATAAGAGCATCCAGCATTTCCATGGAATAGCCCAACTCCAGATGGATATAAAGAATACTTCTTAAATCGGTAGGGCTTAAGGTTTTGCCCAGATACTGCTCCGTGATGCAAAGCATTTCGCTGATTTCTTCTTTATCCTTATATGTACGCAACTGATCGGCAGAATAAGAAGGTTTTTCGGGAGCGGTTCTGAGAGTGGAAGCTTCTTTTGCAACGGTTGTCTTCTCTGCAACGGGAGAAGGAACCATAGAAACGATAGGTGCCAAAGGCTTAGCTTCGGGCGCGTTGTTTTCGGTTGCAACAGGTGATTCCAAACGAATTCCCACGATATTTTTGTTCTCGTCATAATCCAGGATCAAAAGTTTCATGCGTTCCCAATATTGAAGGGAACGAATTACTTCCCGTTCGGTATGGTTGAACTTATCCGCCATTTCCGAAATGCTGACCGGCATATTGGATGAGAACATTCTGATAAGGTACAAATATATTTTGAGCTGCGCATCATTGGCATCCTTCATAAAAGAGTCAATGAACACATTGGATACACCTGTCATTCCACAGGCGTTCTCCTGATAAAGCATAATACGATTCATATGTAAACCCCTTACACTTGGGGCAGGAATCAACTTTCTGTCCCAAATAATATTTTCAAAGCATAGTGATTATAGCACAGAGATTTCAAAAAAGAAATAGCTAAATTTTATAAAAAACCTAGAAAAATCGGGGGTTTCAGGGGTGGTGGACAATGTGGATAACTTGTCTTGATTTGGTACACATAACTTTCAAAAAATGCGGAATGTCGCGGAAAATCGCGCAGGTAAAAAATGTTATGTTTACAAAAAATATCCACAAATTTTGTTGCACGAAAACTTGCTCAAAATCTGTGGATATTGTGGATAAGTTAATTGCCGAGGAGTTTTTCCCCGATTTTTACTACATCTCCGGCCCCCATAGTTATCAACAGGTCGTCGGGGATACAATTTTCCAATAAAAAATTTTCAATTTCATCAAAAGAGGGGAAATAGAAGCATTTTCCACCTAAATTATTGATGGCTTTCTGTAAATCTTTGGAGCTGATGCCTAAGGTATCTGTTTCTCTGGCAGCGTAAATGTCTGCTAAAATAACATTTTCGGCTTTGGAGAGCGCCTTGGCGAAATCATCCATAAAAGCCTTGGTTCTGGTATAGGTGTGAGGCTGGAATACGCACCATAAGCGCCCGTGGGGGTAATTCTTGGCGGCTTCCAGTGTTGCCTCAATCTCGGTGGGGTGGTGGGCGTAGTCATCAATAATATTGACACCGCCGATGCTGCCCTTAAACTCAAAGCGCCGAACCGTACCGGTAAAGGCGTGGATTCCGCGGGCTGCAATTTCAAGAGGAATGTCTAAGTAATCAGCCATAGCCAGAGCGGCCAGGGCATTGCATACATTATGTTTTCCCACAACCTGCAAAACAATTTCCTGTGTTTTTGCTTCCGGTGTATGGAAAGTAAAATGATAACTTCCCTTATCATCAAGCGTTAAGTCGGAAGCATAATAGTCGCAGTCCGAAGTAAAACCGAAGGTTTTTACGGGACAATCCAAATCTTTGGTGATGATTTCCCTTCCTTCAATATCATGATTGATGAATAAAATACCGTCGCCGGGAATAAGTTTTGCAAATTTATGGAAAGATTCCCGTATTTCGTGAATATCTTTAAAAAAGTCCAAGTGATCTTCTTCCACATTTAAGATGATACCTATTTTAGGGAAGAAGTTTAAAAAGCTGTTGGTATATTCGCAAGCTTCCGTTAAAAAGATATCCGAATGTCCGACACGAATATTGCCGCCGATACTTTTTAAAATGCCTCCGATGGACAGGGTGGGATCTAAATCCGCAGCCATGAGAATTTCGGATGCCATGGAAGATGTGGTGGTTTTGCCGTGGGTTCCGCTGATGGCGATGGCGTTATTGTAATTTTTCATCATCTGCCCCAAGAGACATGCTCTCGACATCATGGGAAGAGACAATTCCACGCAGCGCGCATATTCCGGATTGTCTTCGTGAATTGCAGCGGTATAGACTACAAGGTCAATGTCTTCGGAAATATTGGAAGCGCGTTGACCGATGTAAATCGTTGCTCCTGCGTTCATCAATTCGTCCGTCAGAGCAGACTTGGAATTATCGGAACCGGAGACTGTGAAACCTCTGGATAAAAGCACTTGGGCAAGGCCGCTCATGCTGATACCGCCGATACCGATAAAATGCACATGTATTGGAGTGTCAAAATCTATTTTATACATAAGATTTTCCTCTTTTTCAGTATTGTTAACTTTTATAATACACTTACCGGGGCGAAAAACCAAGAGCGTTTTTATGCTTTTTGTGAAATATGGAAAGAGAAAAAACCAAAGAATTTGACAAATACTGACAAAATACACAAAAAATGGTTGCGGTTTCCGTCATTTTTATTAAAATTACACAGAAAAAAACGCATTTTTGCTGATTATTTTCGTGCAAATGGTTCACATTTATTTTTGGGCATGTTATAATACATAAGTGTATGCGGGGATTACATATGATGAAAAGAAGACATTTGGGGATGTCCTTTTCTCGTTATAAAAATTCAGTGCAGAAATGACACAAATACAGCTAAGGGGTGAAGACATGATCAAGAAAGAAATGATTGCAATGTTACTTGCCGGTGGACAGGGTAGCCGTCTCGGAATCCTTACAGCCAAAGTAGCAAAACCTGCAGTAGCTTTTGGTGGAAAATATCGTATTATCGACTTTCCGTTAAGTAACTGCATTAATTCGGGCGTTGACACGGTAGGTGTATTGACACAGTATCAGCCTCTCCGCCTGAACACACATATCGGTATTGGTATTCCTTGGGATTTGGATCGCAATATTGGTGGTGTAACCGTATTACCTCCCTATGAGAAGAGTGCAAACAGTGAATGGTATACAGGTACTGCAAATGCTATTTATCAGAATATTGATTATATGGATAGCTTTAATCCTGAATATGTTCTGATTCTTTCCGGAGACCATATTTACAAGATGGATTATGAGGTAATGCTTGATTTTCATAAGCAGAACGGTGCTGAAGTTACATTGGCTGCTATGCCCGTTCCTTTGGAAGAAGCAAAGAGATTCGGTATCGTTATTACGGACGAGAATCGTAAGATTGTAGATTTTGAAGAAAAACCTGCAAATCCCAGAAGCAACCTTGCTTCCATGGGTATTTATATTTTTAACTGGAAGACATTAAAGGAAGCTCTTCTTGCGAAGGCAGATCAGCCCAACCTTGACTTCGGTAAACACATTATTCCGTATTGCCACGAAAAGGGAGCACCTTTGTATGCGTACGAATATAACGGTTATTGGAAGGATGTAGGAACATTGCATTCATACTGGGAAGCAAATATGGAATTGATTGATATTGTTCCCGTATTTAACCTGTATGAAGATTACTGGAAGATTTACACCAAGAGTGATAAGTTACCGCCTCAGTATATGTCGGCTGACAGTGTGGTAGAAAGATGTCTGATTGGAGAAGGTTCCGTAATTTGCGGAAAGGTATACAATTCCATCATTGGTTGTGGGGTAACCATTGAAGAAGGTACGGTTGTTCGTGATTCGATTATCATGAACGATACCACCATCGGAAAGAATTGTGAAATTAACAAGGGTATTATTGCAGAAAACGTTATTATCGGAAACGATGTAAAACTTGGTGTCGGCGAAGAAATCGATAACGATACGGCGCCTCACATTTATAATCACGGCCTTGTAACCATTGGCGAAAAGACAATGGTGCCCAACGGCGTATCGGTAGGTAAGAACTCAGTGGTTTCAGGAAACACTACTGTAGCCGATTATCCCGATATGTACCTTGGCAGTGGAAAAACTTTGATTAAGGCAGGTGATGAATAATGAGAGCGATTGGAATTATTTTGGCCGGCGGCCACAACCACAGAATGCGTGAATTGTCTCAGAAGAGAGCAATTTCCGCTATGCCCGTAGCAGGTAGCTACAGAAGTATTGACTTCGCATTGAGTAATATGTCTAACTCTCACATTCAGCGTGTGGCAGTTTTAACACAGTACAATGCCCGCAGCTTAAATGAGCATTTGAGTTCTTCCAAGTGGTGGGACTTCGGTCGTAAGCAGGGCGGTTTGTATGTATTCACACCTGTTGTGACAGCAGATAACAGCAACTGGTATCGCGGTACAGCCGATGCGATTTATCAGAATCTTGATTTCTTAAAGAACAGCCATGAGCCTTATGTTGTTATTGCATCTGGCGATTGTGTATACAAGATGGATTACAACAAGGTTCTTGAATATCATATTGATAAGAAGGCTGATATTACCGTTGTTTGCAAGGACATGCCGGAAGGAATGAATGTAGACAGATACGGTGTCATCAAGATGAATGAAGAAAGCCGCATTGAAGAATTCGAGGAGAAGCCCGTTGTTGCAAAATCCAATACGGTTTCTTGCGGTATCTATGTTATCAGAAGAAGACTTTTAATCGAATTAATTGAAAAATCAGCCGAAGAAGGAAGACATGACCTGGTAGCGGATATTTTAATTCGTTATAAGGGAATGAAGAGAATCTTCGGTTACAAGATGAAAGATTACTGGAAGAATATTGCTTCAGTGGAAGATTACTATGAGACAAACATGGACTTCTTAAAACCGGATGTAAGAAACTTCTTCTTCCGTGAATATCCTGCAGTATATTCAAAGGTAGACGATTTGGCTCCCGCAAAATACAATGTAGGCTCAGATGTTAAGAACAGCCTTGTATCCAGCGGTAGTATCATTAATGGTAAGGTTGAGAACTCCATTATCTTTAAAAAGGTATTCGTAGGTAATAATTGTACCATTAAGAATTCCATTATTTTGAACGATGTTTATATCGGTGATAACACGCATATCGAGAACTGCATTGTAGAGAGCCGTGATACTATCCGTGCCAACTCATACTATGTGGGCGAAGGCGAGATTAAAGTCCTGATAGAGAAGAACGAGAGATATGATGTATAATAACTTATTGTTTGTGTAGTAAAGAACAGTTATGTCCTTTGGGGGAAGGAGGATTAACATGACAGTTACCGATGTACGAGTAAGAAAGATTCCGAGTGATGGTAAATTAAAAGCTGTGGCATCAATTACTTTAGATGATGTGTTTGTTGTACATGATATTAAAATCATTGAAGGAGATAATGGCTTGTCTATAGCCATGCCCAGCAGAAAAAGCGGAGAAAATGAGTTTCGTGATGTGGCTCATCCGCTTAACACGGAAACGAGAGACTATATTCAGGAGATTATTCTGAAAGAGTACCGTGAGTATGTCGGAATTGACAGAGAATCCGTATCATAATTAATACAAACAAGGGGGTGCCGTTTGGTGCCCCTTTTAATTTTTGTTCATAAAACAACCTCCATATTTTTATATTCAATTTTTATATTCATAAAAGGAATAAAAGATAGTCATAGTATTTCAAAAAGAGAAAAAAATATATGCGATATATTTCTTTTACAATTAAAGGGAATGTGGTAACATAGTAAGTGATTTTAATAATAAAAACAGGCATATGATTAAAACATTGAATTTTAGTAAAAGTGGCAGTATGAAACGAAGACGGCAAGTGAGGCTTTTAAAATGAATGCAAAGAAAGTAACTCTTTCTGAAAATAAAATATGTGATAATCGCCCTATTGGGATTATGGATTCCGGCGTGGGTGGAATCAGTGTGCTTCGGGAGTTGGTTAAGCTGATGCCGGGAGAGGATTTTATCTATTACGGTGATTCGGCTTATGCGCCTTACGGCACCAAACCCGCTCATGAACTGATTGATTTAACCATGAAAAATGCCCGTTTTCTGTTGGATGAAGGGGCGAAGGCTATTGTAATTGCCTGCAATACCGCTACCAGTGTGGCAGCAGGACTTCTTCGGAAATTTTATCCGGAGATTCCCATTATCGGTATTGAGCCTGCATTAAAACCGGCGGTATTGGCCAAGGAACATTCCAGGGTATTGGTTATGGCAACTGTGGTTACTTTGGAACAGAAGAAATTCGGTGACATGATGCATCTGTATGAAGAGGATGCGGATATTATTAAGGTGCCTTGTCCGGGATTGGTGGAGCTGATTGAAAGCGGTCACCTGAAAGACGACAAAGTGATTGAATATTTAGAAAAGAAATTTTCTGTTTTTAAAAAAGAAGAAATCGATGCTGTGGTATTGGGATGTACCCACTATCCTTTGATTAAAAATACCATACAGCAGGTTTTGCCCAATACCGTAATTTATGACGGTGGCTACGGCACCGCCAAGCAGACCAAGAGGCGTTTGGAAGAGTGCGGATTGCTTTCCGATAAAGAAGAAGGTGGGCAGGTTGTTTTTTATAACAGTCTGGGAACGGATGAGATGCTGGAATTTTCCCGCAAGTT
Organism: Lachnospiraceae bacterium; assembly: GCA_017624855.1. Lineage (GTDB taxonomy): Bacteria > Bacillota > Clostridia > Lachnospirales > Lachnospiraceae > UBA3766. The sequence goes on along the minus strand of JAGAMF010000010.1, from coordinate 48,481 downwards.
ATTGGAATTGCCGGAATAAAATAAAAAGGATATTTAATACATATAAAACGAATTTGAACGAAAACTATTATTCGGATGCAAAGCAAAACGGAGGTTTCCATGAAAAGAAAAGTAGTGGTTTTAGGTGGTGGAACAGGTTCGTCCACCCTGCTTCGCGGTTTAAAAGAATTTCCCGTGGATTTAACTGCCATTGTGTCGGTTTGTGATGACGGCAGAAGCACAGGGGTTTTGCGTGAGGAATTCAGTATTCCCGCGGTTGGAGACATAAGAAGAGTATTGGTGGCTCTGTCCGAGACAGAGCCTTTGGTTATGGAACTTTTTAATTATCGTTTCCATACCACCAGCGATTTGGACGGTCATACGGTAGGTAATCTCCTCCTGACTGCATCTTCCGAAATCACGGGAAATCTGTCAGACGGTATTGAGGCTCTCAGCAAGGTTTTTAATCTAAAAGGGAAGGTTGTACCTTTGACGGAAGATAATGTGGTGCTTATGGGAGAGATGGCCGACGGCAGCATTGTGGAAGGCGAGCATAAAATTACAGAGAATCACAATGCGGTAAAGAGGGTCTTTTATAAGGAAGAGCCCGTACCTACCAAGGAAGCTGTAAAAGCTTTGGAAGAGGCTGATTTGATTGTGCTTAGCATGGGCAGCCTTTTTACCAGTATTATTCCGAACCTGATTTGTGAAGAGATTGTGGAGGCCATCGACCGAAGCAAAGGTAAGATTATGTATGTTTGCAATATGGTGACCCAGCCCGGGGAAACGGAGGATTTTAAGGTGTCTGACCATATCTGCCTGATTAATAAATATCTGGGTGAGCGTAAGGTTGATGTGGTAATCGCCAATGACGGTGCCATTGATAAAGAGATGGCAAAACGCTACGAATCCTTGGAGCAGAAGGATCCTGTGGAACTGGACAGAGAAGAAACAGAGAGTCTGGTGGAGCTGGTAATCAGCGATGACTATGTTACGGTAAAAAATAATCTTCTTCGACATAATGTATTGAAGCTTGGCATGCATATATTTGGATATTTGTTGAGTAAGGAATAGTGTTTTTGGCAGAGGCAACAAAGATATGGAAGTAAAAGTTTTACAGTGCAGATATTGCGAAACGGAAATGAAAGAAACGGTATATGCCAATTATTCCCTGCGATGCCCTAAGTGCCATCGCGTATTGCGACATTTGAGCGATTTCGGCTTTGGACCGGTTACACCTTTTCATATATGTGTGGGTTCGGAAGTTGTGGGAATTGTGGAAGAAAATTCCAACAAGTATCAACTGAAATTTCGGGGTAAAAATATAGAACTTACCAAAACATATTTTGAAGCGGTACATGAAGGGGAAGAATATGTGGCAGATGTGTTAGGTATGAAGCTTGCGTCGGTAGAGTTTCCGGTGCATTTTGGACGATGCAGTTTATATGTGTATGGCGAATCTTTTGAAGCACCTTATGAGAACGACCATAAAATAAAAAACATTCATTTCGACGGTGAACTGCTGATTATTACTTTTAAAGATCGAGAAGAATTGTTTGTTTATCATCCGAAGGATATTGTGAGCACAGAACGGGAACTTCGAATTCAATGTGCCACAAAAGTTTCGTATAATCCGTACGGCGCAATCGGTAAGGAAGGAACGCAAACTTATCAATATTGTGACGGAAAAATACGAAAGAAGAACCGCGGCAGTGAATCTGTTTTGGCGGGCAGTGAATCAGAACCTGCGGTGTTGTTGAAAAAATGGTAGGAGAATACTAAGATGATACAATTGGTGTGTCCCACGGCCGAAATGAAGGAGGCTGCGCTGGAATATAAAAGAGAACATTTTGAATACGGTGATACGGAAATAAACGGCAGTGAGCTTTTAGATCAAATGGATTCTTATGAGGAATGGTTGGTGTCTGTGAGCAACAATACATCGCCTGAGACGGTGAATCCTGCCTGGGTGGTAACGGATACTTTCTTTGCGGTGAATGAAGAAGGAAGAATCGTAGGCATCATTGATTTGCGTCATACACTAAATGATTTCTTACAGGATTTTGGCAACAGCGGTTACAGTGTGCGCCCTTCGGAGCGAAGAAAAGGCTATGCCACTGAGATGCTTCGACAGTTAAAAGATGTAGCAAGGAATGCAGGAATGACGGAATTGCATATGGCAACTTTTAAGGATAATATTGCCTCCGTAAAAACCATTGTAAAAAACGGCGGTGTTGCGGAACGGGAATTTGAGGCAGAAGGAAAACCTGCACAGATGTACATGATTACATTGTAAAAGGGAAAATGTTGTCGATGAAAAAAATTCTTGTAATGTTTATAATCTTTGTTATAATATAATCATAAAAAGGCAATCGCCACAGAGTGGTTGGCCTCGTGTTGGAAAAAACCTTCCCTACACCGTCCAAAGTACAGGGAGGGTTTTTTGTTTATGTAGCCTTACTGACAAAATGTAAATACAAATGTGAGCCCTGTAACACGATTGCCGGTAGAAAAACTACCGGCTTTATTATATCAGTAATATGTGAGCAGCAGAAGATAGATTTCATCGACAAATATCGACACAGAAGATAGATTTAAGAAGTTTGCAGTTCAATCAAAGGAGTATTTTCCATGACCAGAATCAATATTTTACACTATATAGAAGGCGCAAAAAAGGCAGAGGGCTTAACGGTTATCATTGATGTATTCCGTGCTTTTTCCTTGGAATGTTACCTGTATGACATGGGAGTAAAAGAAATCCGTCCCGTAGGCACAATTGAGGAAGCCTTTCGATTAAAAGATACCTTGGACAACAGTCTTTTGGTAGGCGAGCGTCGCGGCAAAATGTGCGAAGGTTTTGACTATGGCAATTCGCCTTCTTCTGTAAGTCGTGAACAGGTGGAAGGAAAAACCATTATTCATACCACAAGCGCAGGCACCCAGGGTATTGTGAACGCCGTGGGAGCAAGTGAAATCATTACGGGAAGTCTTGTGAATGCAAGGGCGGTTGCCGAGTACATTAAAAGTAAAAATCCCGAAGTGGTTTCTTTGGTCTGCATGGGAAACAACGGCGTAACACAAGCTTTGGAAGACGAACTGTGTGCAGAGTACATCAAAAGTATTTTAGAAGGCAACGAATTAACCGATATAAAAGAGAGAGCGGAAGAATTACAGTTTACCGGTGGCAAGCATTTCTTTGATGAAGCGCAGAGAGAGGTTTTTCCCACGGCGGATTTTTGGATGTGTATTCAGTATGACAGGTTTCCTTTTGTCATTCGGATAGACAAGGACGAGATTGGATATATAGCGAGGAGAATATCATGATTGTTACATATGAAGGAATGAGATGCACTTTATTTGTGAATTATTTTTGTGAGGGTGATGGCCCGTATGTTAAAATCATAGACTTGCAGGATATTGACAAGGCATATGAAAAAGGGTTTGAGTGTATGGGACATCCTACAGAAATCATGAAAAAGATTTCGCAAGATGAGTATAATGTTTTGATAAAAAAGGATATGCGATGAAAAGATCTACCTTCGAATTGATTTATGATGTTGTAAAACAAGTTCCAAAGGGGAAGGTTGCAACCTATGGACAGGTCGCATCCCTTGCAGGAAATAAAAGGTGGTCCCGTGTGGTAGGATATGCTTTGCATGTCAACCCTGACCCGACAACAATTCCCTGTCACCGCGTGGTGAATCGTTTGGGAGAAGTCTCAGAAGCCTTTGCTTTCGGTGGTGAGAATCGGCAGATTGAACTTCTGAAAAATGAAGGTGTGGAGTTTGTGGGTGGAAGAGTTGATATGAAGAAGTATCAGTGGAATCGTGTAACGATTGAAATGATGAAAGATTAAATGTAGCACATATAATATGAGTAATTATTGTGGTAAAGGATGAAGTATCATTGACAAACTATAGGCAAATCAATACAAATGCCGACTGGCATAATATCTCTAAATTATATAAAAAAGCCTTTCCTCTTTCGGAGCGAAAACCTTTATGGCTGATTCGTGCTACGCATAAAAAGAATAAGGCAGATGTATGGCTGATTGAGGATGAAGGCGCATTTAAAGGCTTTGCAATTACCATGAACAGTGGAGATCTGGTGATGCTTGATTATTTTGCGGTAGCAGAAGATGCAAGAGGACAAGGCTATGGCGCCGGTTGTCTGAACCGGTTGCAGGAGAAGTACAAAGAGTACCGCTTCTTTTTGGAAATCGAAAGTGTTTATGTTAAAGCCAAGAATATGCAGCAGCGCCTTGGGCGCAAAGCCTTTTATGAGAGAAACGGAATGAAGGAAGTTGGAGTTGTTGCCAAGGTCTTTGGTGTGGAGTTGGTAAGCATGGGCTATGATTGTGAACTGAATTTTGATGAGTATAAAAAGTTGTATACCGACTGTTATGGTAAGTTGGTTGGAATGAATATTAGGAAAGTGAAGCGGGATATAAAATCAATCCGGTAAGACACTGTAAAGAGGAGAAAAAACATGTCTGTATTATTTACAACAGAACGATTAACCGTAAGAAAATTTAGACCGGAGGACTGGGAAGATTTAGCAGAAATCTTAACCGATCCGGAGGTGACATATTTTGAGCCATACGAGACTTTTACAAGGGAGGCCTGCGTGAAGGAGGCGGCTTCCTTTGCGGAAAGTGATGAATTCTATGCCGTGGTTTTGGACAATAAAGTAATCGGTAAAATTTATTTTTCCAAGAGAGATTTCGGAACTTATGAAATCGGTTATACTTTCCATGGGGGATTTCAAGGCAAGGGCTATGCCTGTGAGAGTGTAAAAGGCATGATGGGCTATGCTTTCAAGAATATGGGCGTGCGTCGTATCATTGCGGAAGTAAATACGCGAAACGATAAATCTAACCGACTGGTGGAGCGTTTGGGCATGCGTCGTGAGGCAGAACATAAAGAAATTTTCCCGAATAAAGCGGATCAAAATAAGTACGAGGATTTTTATGTGTATGCCATGTTGGCGAAGGAGTTTGAAGAATAGGGTAAAATTATGAACATTTTGCTGGATTTATTTTTAACATTTGCAAAAATCGGTCTGTTTACTTTTGGTGGCGGATATGCCATGATTTCAATCATAGAGAATCATTGCGTGGAGCGTAAAAAGTGGATAAGCCATGATGAGATGTCAAATATGCTGGTTGTTGCCGAATCGACACCGGGACCGATTGCTGTTAACTGTGCCACCTATACTGGATATAAAATGGCAGGATTTATGGGGGCACTGATTGCAACACTGGGAATGGCGGTACCTTCCTTTGTTGTGATATTTTTGATCTCTATGTTTTTGGATAATTTTCTGGAAATTACCATAATTGCCAATGCTTTTAAGGGGATAAAAGTAGGTGTGGGTATATTGATTCTTAATGCGGGAATTAACATGGTAAAAAAGATGTCGAAAAAGAAAAAAGCAGTGATTATTATGATTTGTTCCTGCGTTGCAATGTTAGCAATTAATATTTTTGCATGGAATTTTTCTGCCATCAGTATGATGTTGATAGCGGCCGCTGTGAGTTTGATTCTGTTTATAATAAGTGGTGGAGCTAAGCAGAAAGGCGGTGAAGAGGAATGATATATTTAGAGCTTTTTCTCGGCTTTCTGAAAGTAGGCTTTTTCTCCTTTGGCGGAGGCTATGCCGCCATATCATTGATTCGTGATGTAGTTATGGACTATGGCTGGATTGATGAAGAGATGCTTGCGTATATGATTGCGGTCAGTGAAAGTACGCCGGGACCGATTATGGTGAATCTTGCAACTTATGTGGGCAGTCAGCAGGCGGGCTTTTTAGGCGCATTAATTGCGACCACAGCGGTTATTATGCCTTCTTTTTTTATCATATTGATAATCATGGCATTACTGAAAAGCCTGTTGAAAAATAAGTATGTACAGGCAGTCTTGGGTGGACTGAAACCCTGCATCATCGGTATTGTACTTGCGACGGGTATTTTTATGTTGTTTGGTACCTTACTTGGAAGCATAGGTGCCATAAAAGTAAATGTGCAGGCAATTATTATCGCAGGAATTCTTGTGGCTTCCATGGTTGGATATCAGTATGCTGCGAAAAAGAAGTTATCGCCGATTATTCTCATTGTAATCTCGGCAGTGGCCGGTATTGTTGTTTATGGGGTGTGATGAGTAGAGAAACGGGTATTGTAGAAAGGCTTTTTTATGAAAGAAAAAATTACATTATGCGGAGACAATTGCATAGCGTGTCCGAGATACAATGCGCATACTGATGAAGAGTTACGCACAGTTGCAGAGTTGTGGTACAGAGTCGGCTGGCGAGACAGAATCGTTACAAACGAAGAGATAAAATGCGAGGGGTGTCATTCCCATAAACAATGTACATACAAGTTAGTGGAGTGCACGAAGGAACACTGTGTAGAAAAATGTAATCAGTGTGAGGATTTTCCCTGTGAGAAAATTTCACAGATGCTGTTGCGTTCAGAAGAATATCAAAAGGTGAGCAAAGAAGTTTGCACGCCGGCAGAATATGAAATGCTTGAGAGGGCATTTTTTAATAAAGAGAGTAATTTAAGGAACTAAGGATGAGAAAGTTATATGTTTCTGATTTAGACGGTACATTGTTGAGAAGCAATGAAACAACTTCCGAATATACAAATGCTGTTATTAATTCCTTGGTAGATAAGGGAATGATTTTTTCGTATGCAACTGCGCGGTCCTTGATTACTGCAAAAAAGGTGACAAACGGAATTAAGGCCCAAATTCCGTTGATAGTGTACAATGGAGCATTTGTAGTGGATAATGTTACAGAGAAAATATTGATTGCTAATTATTTTGATAATTCTATTCAGCCTGTATTAGAAGACTTATTTAATAATGGTGTATACCCGATAGTTTATGCATATATCAACGGAAAGGAAAAGTTTTCGTTTGTGCCGGAACTGTGTACGAAGGGTATGAAAATGTTTCTCGACAGTCGCAAAGGCGATATTCGAACCAATGAAGTAGATTCGTTACATCGTCTAAAAGAAGGTAATATTTTTTATATTACCTGCATTGATGAATCGGAAAAACTTGAACCCATATACATAAAATATAAAGACAGATATCATTGCGTATATCAAACAGATATCTATACAAATGAACAGTGGCTGGAGATTATGCCGGCAGAAGCATCGAAGTCCAATGCAATTAAGCAATTACAGGCAATGTTAAATTGTGAAAAGATAATTGTATTTGGCGACGGTAAAAATGATATAGATATGTTTCAGATAGCAGACGAAAGTTATGCTGTTGCAAATGCACATGAGGATTTAAAGAAATATGCGACAGGGATTGTTTTATCCAATGATGAAGACGGTGTTGCTAAATGGCTTGAGGAAAAATATAAATAAAACAGCTTAAAAATATATCGCAAGGCAATTCTAGGACTGAAAAATGCAACCGGTTGCAATTTTCGGTCCTATTTTTATAAAATGTGAGGTAATCAAGGACCTGTGCTGTTATATGTTGCCGATGTGTTATCCAAGGAAAGTCGCGAACTTGTGGAAACATATTTTTTCACATGTGGAGGATGTAAGGCATATTTCGAAAAATTAAAAGAGGGGGATGCGTATACCATAAAAAGATGCCGTTTATGAAAAGAAAGCAATTCAAAAAATATGCAAGAGCATCAAAAAAAAGATTTGTTGCAAAAAGTCCCCTAAAATATTTTTGTAGCGTATTTTTATTAAAAATTGCAATGAAGCCCAAAATGGAATATTATAAAGGCAGTCAAAAGGGAAATGTGGGGGCAATAAAATGGTTAGAGAAATCCAACAAAATGAATTAAATCAACTTTTACAACTATATACTCATCTGCATGAAGATTCCGTGCCCGAAGAATCTGAGCATTTGAAGCAGACCTGGCAGGCAATTATGCAGGATTCGAATCACCACATTATCGTAAAAATCGTAGATGATCAAATCGTTTCATCCTGCGTATGTGTAATTATTCCCAATTTGACCCGAGGCATAAGGCCCTACGCTTTTATTGAGAATGTGGTGACGCATGCGAATTATCGCGGTAGAGGTTATGCGAAGGAATGCTTAAATTACGCCAAAGAAATAGCAAAGCAGATGAATTGCTATAAAATGATGCTGCTGACCGGCGCAAAAGAGGATGCGACGCTTAACTTTTATAAAAGTGCTGGATATAATTCCGCGGATAAAACGGCATTTATTCAGTGGTTGGAGTAGGAGAGATTTTATGCCGGCGTTTGCCTTTTATCGGAAGAATGGATTTGAAGAAATCATAAACCATGTTTCATTGAAAAAGGATATTTGATATGAAAAATACTCTCGGCGAACGCTTGCAACAAATGTCCACAGGGAGTATAATCGAAATTCCCGATTGGATCAAAGAAAGAGGAGAAAAAATGTACATTATCGTAGGCTTGGGAAATCCCGGATTAAAATATAACAATACAAGACACAATATCGGTTTCTCGGTAATTGATGCTCTTGCAAATAAATATAACATTGATGTTTTGGATAAAAAGCACAAGGCTTTGGTAGGCAAAGGCGTGATTGAAGGACAGCGTGTCATTCTTGCAAAGCCTCAGACTTTTATGAATTTAAGTGGTGAAAGTGTTCGCGAACTCATAGACTATTATAAGGTAGACCCTGAAAGTGAGTTGATTGTCATTTATGACGATATCAGTCTTCCCGTAGGCGGACTTCGCATCCGCACCAAAGGCAGTGCCGGCGGACACAACGGCATAAAGAATATTTTACAGCATTTGGGAAATGATGTTTTCCTGCGCATCAAAGTAGGCGTGGGCGAGAAACCTTCCAAAATGGATTTGGCGGATTATGTGCTCGGCCATTTTACCGAGGATGAGATTAAAGCTGAGAAGGACGCGGCAGAGCGTTGCATTGAAGCCGTAAAATTGATTATGGCGGACGAAGTGGACGAGGCCATGAACCGTTTTAACCGTAAGGTTGCACAGGAGTAAAAGCGAGGTAACTATGAATTTGTTAAATGCACCGCTTCGTGAATTGGCGGAGTTTGAGAGAGTGCAGGATATCCTTCGCAAAAACAGCGGCGCGGTGGAAATCACCGGCTGTGTAGAAAGTCAGAAGCTGCATTTTATCAGCGGTTTGTCCGCTGATTATGATGTAAAGCTTATTGTGACTTATGACGAGTTGAAAGCGAAGGAAATAGTGCAGGACTATTCTTTTTATGATAAGTCCGTGTGTTACTATCCTGCCAAGGATTTAATTTTTTATCAGGCCGATGTATTCGGAAACAGGATTACCACCGAGCGTATGCGGGTAATCCGCAGAATCTTAGAAGGTAAATCAATTACAATTGTAACCACAATAGATTCTTTTATGCATCCGGTGATTCCTTTGGATGTGTATGAGAAGAATACTTTGAGCCTGCAAAAGGGCGCCGTGACGGAAGAGGCGGCGATTGCGTATCGTCTAAGTGCCATGGGCTATCAAAATGTGCATCAGGTAGAGGAACCGGGGCAGTTTTCCATTCGTGGCGGCATCATTGACGTGTTTGACTTAACGGAAGAAAATCCGTACCGTATTGAGTTGTGGGGCGACGAAGTGGATTCCATTCGAAGCTTTGATGTGTTAAGCCAGCGTTCCGTTGAGAAGCTTCGCAGCATAACCGTATATCCTGCCGTAGAAATGTTTGTAACCGACAGCATTTTACAGGAGGGTTTAAAGCGCATTGAAAAAGATGCCAAGAAGAATGAAAAAGTACTGCGTGATGATTTTAAGACCGAAGAAGCCTATCGGGTAAAAAAGCAGTTTGAAGAGTTAAAAGAACAGATTGTGGAATTTAAGAATCACTGCAATTTGGAAAGCTATATTTTATATTTCTATCCGGAAGCAGGCAAGCTTCTTGACTTGTTTGCCAATCGTAAAATCTGCATTTTTATGGATGAGATATCCAAGGTGGACGCCCACGGCCGTACTGTGGAGGCGGAGTTTGCCGACAGCATGAGCCACCGTGCAGAGAAGGGGTATGTGCTTCCCGGGCAGATGAAGATTTTACAGCCTTTAAAGAAAGCCTATGGGGATTTGCAGAAGCTTCCGTTGGTATCCATGTCCGTATTGGACTATGTAAAATCGCCCATTCGTTTTGCTGAGAGAATTCCGCTTCAGGTGATTTCGGTATCTCCTTATAACAGCAATGTGGCGCAGTTGATGAAGGACTTAAAGCATTTTAAAAAGAAAGGCTACCGTGTGATTGTCATATCTTCATCAAGAACCAGAGCAAAGCGTCTGGCAGCAGATATTACGGATGAGGGCGTACAGGCTTTTTACAGTGAAAATAAAGACAGAGAGTTGCAGCCCGGTGAAATTATGACTCTCTACGGAAGAGCGCGTCAGGGATTTGAATATCCTCTGATTCGTTTTGTTGTGCTTTGCGATACGGATATTTTCGGTGCGGAGCGAAAGAAAAAGAAGAAAAAAGTTTCCGCATATTCCGGTCAGAAGATTAAGGACTTTGCGGAGTTAAAAGTGGGTGACTATGTGGTACATGAAAACTACGGTATGGGTATTTACCGTGGTATTGATAAAATTACCACCGACGGCGTCACCAAAGATTATATGAAAATTGAGTATCGTGACGGAGCCAATCTCTATGTGCTTGCCACGGCTTTTGACCTGATTCAGAAATATGCATCTGCCGATGCGAAGAAGCCTAAGATTAACAAACTGGGCACGCAGGAGTGGCACAAAACAAAATCCAAGGTTCGCCAGGCGGTTGCCGGTGTGGCGAAAGAACTGGTGGAATTGTATGCCAAGAGACAGCAGACCCAGGGATACCGTTACGCCAAAGATACGGTGTGGCAGAAAGAGTTTGAGGAGCTTTTCCCTTACGAGGAAACCGAGGATCAGCTTGCGGCAATTGAAGCCACCAAAGCCGATATGGAAAGTGGTAAAATTATGGAGCGTCTCATCTGCGGTGATGTAGGTTACGGCAAGACTGAGATTGCCATTCGCGCGGCTTTTAAGGCAGTTATGGAAGGAAAGCAGGTAGTGTATTTGGTACCTACCACCATTTTGGCTCAGCAGCATTACAATACCTTTGCTCAGCGAATGAAAGACTTTCCCATAAGGGTGGAATTGTTGTGCAGATTTCGCACCAATGCCCAGAATAAGAAGACCATAGATGATTTAAAGAAGGGCATGATCGATATTGTTGTGGGAACCCATAGGGTATTGTCCGACGATGTGGCGTTAAAGGATTTAGGCCTTTTAATCATTGATGAAGAACAGCGCTTCGGCGTTGCCCACAAAGAGAAGATTAAAAAGTTAAGGGAAGATGTGGATGTACTGACTTTGACGGCGACACCCATTCCCAGAACTTTGCATATGAGCTTAATCGGAATCCGCGACATGAGCATTTTGGAGGAACCGCCTCAGGACAGATTGCCCATCCAGACTTTCGTCATGGAATTTAATGAGGAGATGGTTCGTGAAGCCATTGTTCGTGAAATGACAAGAAACGGACAGGTATATTATGTTTATAACCGTATCAGTGATATTGATGATGTGGCGGCCATGATTTCCCGACTTGTTCCGGAAGCAAGAGTGGCTTATGCTCACGGACAGATGCACGAAAAAGTCCTGGAGCAGATCATGTATGATTTTATCAACGGGGAGATTGATGTATTGGTGTCCACCACCATCATTGAAACCGGTTTGGATATCTCCAATGTAAATACCATGATTATTCATGATTCCGATCGCTTAGGTTTATCGCAGTTGTACCAGCTTCGCGGTCGTGTGGGACGTTCGAATAAGACAGCCTACGCTTTTCTCATGTATCGTAAGGATAAAATGTTAAAAGAAGTGGCGGAGAAGCGTCTTCAGGCAATTCGTGAATTTACGGAACTTGGCAGCGGTTTTAAAATCAGTATGCGTGACTTGGAAATTCGCGGTGCCGGTAATATCTTGGGCATGAAACAGCACGGACATATGGAGGCGGTAGGTTACGAACTCTATTGTAAAATGTTGAATGCCGAGGTAATGAAGCAGAAGGGCGAGACGGTACAGGAGGATTTTGAGACTCTGGTGGATTTGGATGTGGATGCATATATCCCCATGGAATACATCGTCAATGAAGTACAGAAGCTGGAAATGTATCAGCGCATTGCCATGATTGAAGGCAAAACCGATGCAGAGCAGGTAGAGGAAGAATTGTTGGACCGCTTTGGAACCATTCCGAAACCGGCGGCACACCTTTTGCGAATTTCTTTAATTCGCAGCAAGGCTCACCGCATGTATGTAACGGAAATCAAAGGCTCTTTCGGTAAAATAAAAATCACGGTTAAGCAGGACGCACCGGTAAAAACGGAGAATCTGGAAGGCTTTCTTTCTCAGTATAAAGGTAAAATGCGTTTTATTACCGCAGGAGGACCGGGCTTTGAATACAAGTATGAAAAGGACGGCTTAATCGAAAAGGACGAAATGCTTTTACTGGAAAAGACAGAGCAGTTGCTGTGTGATATGGAAGTATTGTTTTAGGCAGTGAGATTTTGAACTTTAATATACTGAAAGAAGAGTTGCAACGAAGACTGATTTTTCGGTAGGAGAAAAGAATAATTAATAAAAATGTTATAAACATGAAAAGTAAAAGGAATTATTGTAAAGCACAATAATTCCTTTTTTATGCACATAAAACATTCACAATATAGACCAAAGTTCCGATGCATGTTATATTGAAAATAATAAATTATTTTTATATAATGTGAGAGCTGATATACAGTTTCTGTAAATTCTTAGTGTTATATTCTCAAATTATTTGCGCTACATGTGCAGGATAATTCTAAAAATAATTCGATTTTAATTTCCTTAAACAAAACGAATAGACAAATAGTATCAAGTGTAGTACTATAAAGAAAGGAGAGGTAGAATGCCTAATGTTGAAAAGATTCTACAGAAGATGAAGCGGCAACCCCATGGAATACGTCCTGAGGAAGCGGATAAAGTACTGGGCGCTTTTGGCTATGTGGCTGTAAGACAAAAGGGCAGTCATAAGCAATATCTGAATAAGGAAACCGGAGATTTGATTACCATTAAGCAGGAAAATCCGTTGAAGAAGGCATACATAGCGGACATTTTAAATCGGATTGGCAAATAAAAAGTGTTGATGGGATATAATATAAAAGAAAGGAGTGAAAAGATGGAACTTAAAGATTATATGAAATTACCCTATACCCGACTGGTGCAGGAAATGAATGATGAAAGCGGTCATTATTTTTATGGAAGAATACTTGAGCTGGATGGTTGTCAAAGTACCGCTGATACTTTAGAAGAATTATACGCAAGTTTGAATGAAGCAATGGAATTATATTTGGAAGTAAAAATAGAAAACAATTTATCCATACCTGTTCCTGATGTTGTAGGAAACTATAGTGGAAAATTTGTGGTACGACTTCCTAAAACATTGCACCAGCGTCTTGTCATTGAGGCAGAGCGCGAAGGAGTGAGTTTGAATCAGCTTGCGTTGTATAAACTGGCGCAATAAGCAAAACAACGGAATAAAAAATAAAAAACATTTGTAAACTGGACATTTCTGCGGTATAATCAAGTTTGTGTTATAAGTGAGAAGTGTTTATACGGCAAGTTGTATTGCTTTTTTATCTGAAACACGATATAAAATGACAATAATATAAATTATAGCAAATACAGTATAGAAAGAAACAAGGAGACCGGCATGGAACTCATATCAGTAAGAGAACTTTTCAGAAACAGAGAGCAGTATTTGGACAAAGAAATCGAAGTAGGCGGCTGGGTGCGCAGTATCCGTGACAGCAAGACTTTCGGTTTTATCGTATTAAATGATGGTACATTCTTCGAGCCGCTTCAGGTGGTTTATCATGATACCATGGACAACTTTGCAGAAATCAGCAAGGCAAACGTTGGTACTGCTTTAATCGTAAAAGGTAAATTGGTGGCAACACCGGAAGCAAAGCAGCCTTTCGAAATTCAGGCAACAGAGATTATGGTAGAGGGTGCATCCACACCGGATTATCCTTTACAGAAGAAGAGACATACCTTAGAGTATCTTCGCACCATGACTCATTTGCGTCCCAGAACCAATACTTTTCAGGCTGTGTTCCGTGTGCGTTCACTTTGCGCATATGCAATTCATAAGTTCTTCCAGGAGAGAGATTTCGTATATGTTCACACTCCCTTGATTACCGGAAGTGACTGTGAGGGTGCAGGCGAAATGTTTACTGTAACCACTATGGACATGAACAATTTGCCTAAGACAGAAGACGGTAAAGTGGATTACTCTCAGGATTTCTTCGGTAAGAATACAAACCTTACCGTAAGCGGTCAGTTAAACGGTGAAACTTACGCTATGGCATTCCGCAATATCTATACATTCGGACCTACCTTCCGTGCGGAGAATTCCAATACTACCCGTCATGCGGCAGAGTTCTGGATGATTGAGCCGGAAATTGCATTTGCGGATTTAAAAGACGATATGATGCTTGCAGAAAGCATGATTAAATATGTAATTCGTTATGTGCTTGAAAATGCGCCGGAAGAAATGGCATTCTTCAACAACTTCATCGATAAGGGTCTTATCGAAAGATTGGAAGGTGTTATGAATTCCGAATTCGGTCATGTAACCTACACAGAAGCAATTGAAATTCTTGAAAAGAACAATGACAATTTTGATTATAAAGTAAGTTGGGGCTGTGATTTACAGACAGAGCATGAAAGATATCTTACAGAAGAAATCTTTAAGCGTCCTGTATTCGTAACCGATTATCCCAAGGAGATTAAGGCCTTCTACATGAAGTTAAACGATGACGGTAAAACCGTTGCGGCTATGGACTGCCTTGTTCCCGGAATCGGTGAAATCATCGGCGGCAGCCAGCGTGAAGATGACTACGAGAAGTTGTCTGCCCGTATGAAAGAGCTTGGACTTAAGGAAGAAGATTACGACTTTTATCTTGATCTTCGTAAGTACGGTTCTGCAAGACATGCAGGCTTCGGACTTGGTTTTGAGCGTTGCGTAATGTACTTAACCGGTATGGGTAACATCCGCGATGTCATTCCTTTCCCCAGAACCGTAAACAACTGCGATTTATAAGAAGTTTTAAGGGTTGAAAATTGCTTCAACCCTTGCTTTGTTATTATACATAGGTGATTTTGGCCGATGATGATAAAAGAAATCGATGCTACATATAATCTAAAACATAAAAAAATCAGGAGACGATTTTTATGAGTAAAATTTTTATTCCCGAGGGTTATAAAAGCCCTCAGTCCATTAAAGAAACCGAGATAGCAATCAAGGAAGTAAAAGACTATTTTGAGCGTGCTTTGGCATCGGCGTTAAACTTAACCCGTGTATCTGCGCCCCTTTTCGTAAAGCCGGAAAGCGGTCTGAACGATAATTTAAGCGGTGTGGAAAGACCGGTTTCTTTCGGTATCAAAGAGCAGGATGACGCAGAAGTGGAAATCGTGCATTCCCTTGCCAAGTGGAAAAGACTTGCATTAAGAGAATATGGTTTTGAAGTGGGAGAAGGTCTCTATACCGATATGACGGCAATTCGTCGCGATGAAGAGACGGACAACATTCATTCCATCTATGTTGACCAGTGGGACTGGGAAAGAATCATTGATAAAAGTGAACGAAATGAGGAAACCTTAAAAGAAACCGTATTTCGTATTTTTATGGCTATAAAGCAGACAGAGTATTTCATGTGCGGGAAATATCATTTTATGGATCCGTTCCTGCCTAATGAAATTACATTTATCACAACCCAGGAGTTGGAGGATATGTATCCGGATAAAACCCCCAAGGAGCGCGAGAACTTAATCACCAAGGAAAAAGGTGCGGTGTTCCTCTCCAAAATCGGCGGTGCTTTGGATTCCGGTGAGAGACATGACGGTCGTGCGCCGGATTATGATGACTGGGAGTTAAACGGTGATATTCTGGTATATTATCCTGTATTGGATATGGCGTTGGAGTTATCTTCCATGGGTATTCGTGTGGATGAGGAAGCTTTGGACAGACAGTTAAAGATTTCCGGTTGTGAAGACAGAGCAAACATGCCCTTCCAGAAGGATGTATTGGAGGCAAATCTTCCTTACACCATCGGTGGCGGTATCGGACAGTCCAGAATCTGTATGTTCTTCTTGCAGCGTGCTCACATCGGCGAGGTGCAGTCGTCTATCTGGCCCGAAGAAGTCCATAAGATTGCCAAGGCTCACGGCGTGAATATTTTATAAGGCTTGGGATAAGCTTAATTTTGCAGGAGTTTATTTTAATGAAAAAAGTTTTAATCAGATATATTTTGCCGGTGCTGGGTGTTATTGCGGTGGTTCTTTTGGACCAGTGGACCAAGTACTTGACGGTGACACAGATTGGCGAACATGGCCGCATCGTGTTAATTGATGGCATTTTTGAACTTGTTTATGTAAAAAATTACGGCATGGCATGGGGATTGTTTCAGAACAAACAGTGGCTTTTTATTATCATGACTCCCATTGTGTTGGGAGCGGTGATATGGCAATATGTCAAAATGCCTTTTGAAAAACGCTTCATCGAATTTCGAATTATGGAAGTAATGATTGCCGGCGGAGCTATCGGAAACCTGCTTGACAGAATGTTCCGTGGGGAATTCGGACAGGGACATGTGGTGGATATGTTTTATGTCAGCGCCATTAATTTCCCTGTATTTAATGTGGCAGATTCTTTTATCAGTGTAGGATTCGTCCTGATGGTTGTATACACCATTTTTAAGTATACAGATGAAGATTTTGAGCGTATGTTTCCTTTTTGGAAGAAGAAAAGCGTAGAAGCAGATACAGAAGATAAGGTTACGGAAGAAAATAAGGAATAGAAGTCTTTTAATATTTTAATATAAAGAGACAAAGGAGCAATAAGATGAAAATTATAGATGCGCATGCACATATATTTCCGGATAAAATTGCAGTGAAGGCATCGGAGTCTATAGGACACTTTTATGATATTCCCATGTATTCCGACGCATCCAGTCACAGCCTTCTTGAAAAAGAAGAAGTAATTGGAACGGAACGAATTCTTGTATGTTCTTCCGCGTTGGCACCTGCTCAAGTGACAAGCATTAATGATTTTATCGCAAGAGAGTGTAAGGAACATCCTAAATTTATCGGTTTCGGCGGTATGCATAAGGATTACGAAGATTATGATGCAGAGCTTGACCGTATGAAAGGGATGGGCATTGTGGGTGTAAAGTTCCACAATGATATGCAGCAGTACGATATTGACGACCCGAAGATGTATCCGATTTACAGGGCTATGAGCGATAAGGGAATGAAGCTTTTGTTACATATGGGTGATGACAGATACGATTATTCATCTCCCAAGAGAATGGCAAAGATTGCGGCAGAGTTTCCGGAATTGATTATTCTTGCCTCTCATTTTGGCGGCTATCACAGATGGGAGGATGCATATCGCAATCCGAAGTTTGAAAATGTATTTTATGATACTTCAAGTTCGTTGCCCTTCATTGACCGTAATGAGGCATTGCGTTTGATAGACCGTTTCGGTGAGGACCATTTCTTCTTCGGTACGGATTTTCCTATGTGGGAGCCGAAGAAAGAATTGGAGCGTTTTCTTGATTTGAAGTTGGGCAAGGAAGCAAACGAGAAGATTTTATATGATAATTTTGTCAGAGTTTTTGGACTGTAGGAAGCATGAGCCTTCCTTAATATTTGGGAAGTAAAAATGCACCTTATGGGAAAAATCCGAGGTGCATTTTTTATACATTTTATACATATTGAAATTTTATGCCATGGCAAGATTATCAGGGCTGTGCTAAAATAGTAAAAGAATAACAACAATAGGAGAATAAGATGCAGAGAGAACACGAAAAATATTTATCCTTATTGGCAAAACAGTATCCTACGGAAAATGCGGCAGCAGTAGAGATTATTAACCTTCAGGCAATTCTTGCACTGCCCAAGGGAACCGAACATTTCCTTACGGATATTCACGGCGAATACGAGCAGTTTGTCCATGTGTTAAAGAACGGCTCCGGTTCCGTGCGTCGTAAAATAGATGAAGTTATGGGAAAGACGGTGAGCAACAGCTATAAAAAACAGTTGGCCACTTTGATTTACTATCCCAAGGAGAAATTGGAAATCGTAAAAGCGAAGGAAGAGGATATTGAAGACTGGTACATGATGACCTTGCATCATCTTGTGCAGGTGGTAAAATGTGTATCCTCCAAATATACCCGTTCCAAAGTGCGTAAGGCGATTCCCAAGGGGTTCGTTTATGTAGTGGAAGAATTGATTACGGAGAAGGAAGAAGTCTACGACAAGGAGCAGTACTATAATCGTATTTTGCAGACCATCGTAAGAATCGGTCAGGCGGATGCGGTTATCGTAACTTTGTGCGAATTGATTCAGCGTATGGTTGTGGATCACTTACATGTTATCGGTGATATCTATGACAGAGGCCCCGGTCCTCACATTATTATGGATACTTTATGCAATTATCATTCTCTGGATTTTGTCTGGGGTAACCATGATGTGGTATGGATGGGTGCTGCCGGCGGTAATGCGGCATGTATCGCCAATGTAATCCGTATGTCGGCCCGTTACGGCAATTTGTCCGTATTGGAAGATGGCTATGGCATTAATCTTTTGCCTTTGGCAAGCTTTGCTTTGCACTTTTATAAAGATACGGATTGCTCCTGCTTCCGTTTAAAAGAGGACAGCAAGGGACAGTTCACCAATGCATCCGAAGTGGAAATGCGCATGTATAAGGCCATTACCATGTTACAGTTTAAACTGGAAGGCAGATTAATTCAGCGCAATCCGGAATTTGGTATGGAGGGTAACCTTTTACTGGATAAAATTGATTATGATAAAAAGACCGTATGTATTGACGGTGTGGAATACCCCTTAAAAGATTGCGATTTCCCTACGGTAGATCCGGCAAATCCTTATGAGTTGACAGAGGATGAGTGGAAGCTTGTAGAGCATTTGAAAAAGGCTTTTATGAATTGCGAGAAGTTGCAGAAACATATCAGACTTTTATATCAGAAGGGAAGTTTATATCGGGTTTCCAACGGTAACCTTTTATTCCACGGTTGTGTGCCTATGGAAGAAAACGGTGAGTTTACCAAGACTTTTATCGGAGAGAAAGAAGTCAGCGGTAAAGAGATGTATGATGTGTTGGAAGAGCATGCACGCAAAGGATTCTTTGGTAAGCCCGGAACCGACGAGCATCAGAAGGGCGGCGATATTCTGTGGTACTTGTGGAACGGTCCCAAGTCGCCTGCTTACGGTCGTGCCAAGATGGCTACTTTTGAGCGCTTGTTTGTGGATGATAAGGCAACTCACAAGGAAGAGAAGGATGCTTATTATAACCTGATTGAAAAGACGGAAACCGCAGATAAAATTCTTGCGGAATTCGGAGCTTCCGTAACCGGAGGACATATTATTAACGGCCATGTGCCCGTAGAAACCAAGAATGGTGAAACACCTATTAAGTGTGGTGGTAAGGTATTAATGATTGACGGCGGTTTCTCCAAGGCATACCACGACAAAACCGGTATTGCGGGATATACATTGGTATCCAATTCCCACGGTATGCGTCTGGTTGCTCACGAACAGTTTGAAACAACGGAGAAGGCGATTACAGAAGAAACGGACATTATTTCCGATACATTGGAAATAGAAAAATTTGCCCGCAGAATGTACATTGCGGATACGGATATCGGTAAACGTTTAAAGAGCAGCATTGCGGATTTGGAGCAACTTTTGAAGGCGTATCAGCAGGGTAATGTAGGCAATCGAGTTTAGAATGTGTAAAAAGGAGATATCAATGACAGTTTCCAATGATAACAGAACTTATAAGTCGCTCACTCCCGAGTTGCAGGAGCAGATTGCAAAAGACAGGGCGGAACATAAGATAAATCCTTATGCATGTAAGGATGAGGATATTATTCGTCGCGATCCGAGTCACGATAAGGCAAATATCTGGCGGCCGGCTTTTGTTAGGGATGTGGAGAAAATCATGCATATTCCTTATTACAGTCGTTACATGGACAAGACCCAGGTGTTTTCGCTGTATCACAATGATGATATTACCCGTCGTGCCCAGCATGTGCAGTTGGTGGCAAGAATTGCCAGAAATATCGGCAGTGTATTGAATCTGAATACGGATTTAATAGAGGCGGCGGCACTGGGACATGATATTGGCCATACTCCGTTCGGCCATCCGGGCGAGTATAAGTTAAGTGAGATTTACTGCGCCAATACGGGCAGACTTTTTAACCACAATATTCAGAGTGCAAGAGTGTTGGATGTGATTTTCCCTTTGAATTTAAGTTTGCAGACCTTAGACGGTATTATCTGCCACAACGGAGAGATGGAGTGTAAAAATTACAAGCCAAAACATTATGAAGATTTTGCAACTTTTGATGCGAAGATGGAAGAGTGTTATTTGGACGCAAGGGCAATCAAAAGGCTGGTGCCCTCTACGCTGGAAGCCTGTGTGGTAAGAGTATCGGATATTATTGCGTATCTTGGTAAGGACAGACAGGATGCCAAGCGCCTTGGAATTTATGAGGACAGCGAGGCCTTCAGTGGTGGAATCATCGGTAAGACCAATGCGGAAATCATTAACAATATGATTGTGAATATCATTGAAAACAGTTACGGCAAGGACCATTTGGAAATGGACGATGCTTATTATGAGGCATTTTCGCTGGCAAAGAAAGAGAATTATCAGCGCATTTATAAGCAAAAAGATTTGGAAAAGGTGTATGAAGAGTCCATTTATCCTATGATTGCGAAGATGTATGAGTACCTTTTAAAAGAAGCGAAGTCTTTGACTAAAGATAGTATGCTGTACAAGCATCACATTTCTTATATTGAAGAAATCACGAAAACTTACAGACGCGGTCCGGCCTACAGTGAAATAGCGCCGGATGAACTGGTAGTGGATTACATTGCCAGCATGACGGATGATTATTTTGTGGAATTGTTCCGCTATTTGTTCCCTGACAGTACTTTAAAAGTAGAGTACAAGGGATATTTTGAGGAGGAATAAAATGCATAAGCATGTGAAAAGATTGGCTTGCTTTCTTGCTTTTATCATGATTGCGGTGATGTTGGCCGGATGTATGCAGACGGCGGAGCAGAGCATTGTGCAGGAAGGAAACGCAGTCGTTCAGGAAAGCGAAATGCAGGAAGATGCAGACGCGACCGATATTATGGAGGATGTGTCTGTTGATGAAAGTGTCGATGTAGGTTTGGAGAATGAATCCGTGCAGGGCGGCGAAGAAGACTCGGCCGAAAGCAGCGGAAGCGCAGAAAATATGCAGGATGCACAAGAACCGGTTTCGGAGCAGGAAGTAACTTCCCAGGCAACACCTCCTGAGAATACCGAACCGCAGGCACCTGTAAGCAATACGGGAGGCGGTCGTGTTGTGGTGATTGATGCAGGGCATCAGGCGCAGGGCAACAGCGAGCATGAGCCTGTCGGTCCCGGGGCAAGCGAGACAAAACCTAAGGTATCAAGCGGTACCACCGGATGCGTTACGGGACTAAAGGAATATGAATTAAATCTTGCGGTATCGCTTTTGTTAAGGGATGAATGGGAAGCGAGAGGGTATACTGTTATTATGGTGCGCGAAACCCATGATGTAAACATGAGTAACAGTGAACGGGCGCAGGTGGCAAACGAGGCCAATGCGGATGCTTTTATCAGGATTCATGCCAACGGCTCGGAGGATTCGTCGGTGCACGGAGCGTTAACCATGTGCCAGACACCATCCAATCCTTATAACGGATATTTGTATGATCAAAGCCGGGATTTGTCGGAGTGCGTTTTGAGCGGACTGGTGGGAAATACCGGATGTAAAGAAAGAAGCATTATCGAGACGGATACCATGAGCGGCATTAACTGGTGTGCCGTGCCGGCAACCATTGTAGAGATGGGATTTATGTCCAATCCGGAAGAAGATGCTTTGATGGCTACGCCGGAATATCAGCAGAAAATGGCGGTGGGAATTGCCAACGGCATTGATGCGTATTTTGCGCAGTAGGACAGAGATTATTTTACGATAAAAAAGTAGTATTTGGGGTTTGCCCGGAGGAGAAGACGCATATGGAAATGGTTTTTCTTACAGCCTTAGGAGTGGGCGGTGCAACCATTTTTGGTTCCTGCATCGGTTTTATTTTTAAGGGGCTGTCTCATAAATTTGCGGATATTGTATTGTCCTTTGCGGCAGGCGTTATGTTGGCGGCTGCGGTACTGGGACTGATTGTGCCTTCTCTGGATTACGGCGATGGCAAGACGGGGCTTGTGGTAACGATTGTCGGAATTTTTGTGGGTGCGGTAGTTTTAAATCTTATTGACAAGCTGGTACCTCACCTTCATAAAATTGTAGGCTCTCCGGAAGAAGAGGAAGAACATAAAAATGCTAATTTGAATAAAGTGCTTCTCTTTGTGTTGGCCATAGCCATTCATAATCTGCCGGAAGGTATTGCGGCTGGAGTGGGTTTTGGCTCCGAAGATATGGCGCAGGCGTTTTTGATTGCGGGCGGTATCGCTTTGCAGAATATTCCCGAGGGTATGGTCATTATCGGACCCATGCTGGCAGCAGGGGTCAGCGGCAAGAAAACTTTTATGATTGCGGCATTAACCGGTATGGTGGAAATTGCGGGTACCTTAATCGGATATTTCGCGGTAAGTATTTCAACTGCGATTTTGCCTTTTGCTCTGGCTTTTGCCGGAGGAACCATGCTATATATCATCAGCGATGAAATGATTCCGGAGACTCATGCTCACGGAAATGAGCGTGGAGCAACCTATGCGTTGCTGGTGGGATTCTGTGTAATGTTGGTGACGGATTATCTGCTGGGATAGGAGTGGTTCCCTGATTTTTATTATAAAAACCGTTCATAATGATGTTTGTAATTTTTTTGAAATTTTTATAAAAAAATAATTGTGCTGAAAAAAAGATAGGTGTATAATTCCCTTGTAAAAAATCTTACTATAAAGGGGCTTGAAAATTTATGAAAATTATCAAAGCAAAAGATTACGACGAAATGAGCCGCAAGGCTGCAAACCTCATTGCTGCACAGATTTATGTGAAGCCGAACTGTGTGCTGGGTCTGGCAACAGGTTCCACACCCATCGGTACATATAAGGAACTGGTAGCAAAGTACGAAGTGGGAGATTTGGATTTCTCCGAGGTAACAACCGTAAACTTGGATGAGTACAAGGGTATTACCAAAGAAAATGACCAGAGCTACTACTATTTTATGAACGATAATTTATTCAGCCACGTTAACATCAACAAGGAAAGAACCTTCCTTCCCGACGGAACGGAACCCGACAGCGACAAGGCATGTAACGCTTACAATGAAATCATTCATTCCGTAGGCGGTCAGGACTTACAGCTTTTGGGACTTGGTCATAACGGCCACATCGGTTTTAACGAGCCGGCGGCAGATTTTCCTTTGGAGACACATTGTGTAGATTTGACAGAATCTACCATCAAAGCAAATCAGCGTTTCTTTGCGTCTTATGATGATGTGCCCAAGCAGGCATACACCATGGGCATCAAGACCATTATGCAGGCTAAAAAAGTGCTTGTAGTGGTAAGCGGTGAAGATAAGGCTGACATTGTTAAGAAGGCATTTTTCGGACCTGTTACACCGGAAGTTCCCGCATCTGTTTTACAGTTGCATCCGGATTGTACCGTGGTTGCAGATGCTGCGGCATTGTCAAAAGTGGATATGTAAAAGAATATAATAATAAAATAAAGGAATCCTCTACCCTGACGGGTGGAGGATTTTTTGTAATCTCGCTCAAATTCAGAGAGGTGCAATCCGGATATGAGTGGTTAGCAAAAACTAACTTAAAAGTGCACAAAAAAGTCCGGTAAATTTTTAGCAAATAACATGATTATCCGTCGAAAAAGTCCTTGTTTTAAGCCTTTTATTGTGATATTCTATATACGGACACTTAGATTGTTAAAAAATAAACAAAGGAGATAATCAAGTATGAGCAAAAAAATCACAATCATTGGAGCCGGTAGCGTAGGTTCCACAATTGCGTACACACTTTCTCAGCAGGATATCGCCTCAGAAATCGTTCTGATTGATATTAACAAGCAGAAAGTAGAAGGAGAAGTAATGGATATCGAGCAGGGTACCTGCTTCCGTAATCCCATTAAAATCACCGCAGGTGAATATGTGGATGCAACAGATTCCGATATCGTTATTATTACTTCAGGTATCGCTCGTAAGCCCGGTCAGACAAGAATTGAGCTTACACAGACCAATGTTAACATTTTAAAGAGCATTACACCCGAAATCGTAAAGTATGCACCCAACGCACTTTACATTATCGTAAGTAACCCGGTTGACATTATGACTTATGTATTTACCAAGATTTCAGGACTTCCCGAGAATCAGGTAATCGGTTCAGGTACAATTCTTGATACTGCTCGTCTTCGTTGCGGACTTTCTGAGCATTACAGCATTGCACAGAAGAACATTCACGCATATGTATTCGGTGAGCACGGTGATACATCATTCATTCCCTGGTCAATCGCAAATGTGTGCGGTGTACCTGCAGACGAGTATGTAGAACTTGTTAAGAACATCGATAAGGATGTAAAAGAAGTAGATAAGGAAGCTATGATTACTTATGTACGTAAATCAGGCGGACAGGTAATTGCAAACAAGGGTGCAACCTTCTATGCGGTTTCAGCATCTGTTTGTGCACTTTGCGCTATTTTGGCAGCTTCTGACGAATCTATGGCAACCGTATCTTCTATGATGCATGGTGAATACGGTATCGAAGATGTTTGTGTAAGTACATTAACATTGGTTGGACCTAAGGGTATTCAGGGTAAGGTTCCCGTGAAGTTAACCGACGAAGAAATTGCTAAGTTAAAAGCAAGTGCAGATGCATTAAAAGAAGTTATTGCTCAGATTGAATTATAATATATTTACCGTTCAGAGCCGTGCAGATTCAAAAGCCGCGAGCTGACGATTATGCGAATAGGCTCTGAATGGTTGAAATACTTTTTACTATAATATGGGAAAGGACAATAGAACTATGAAGTACAGTTACTATCCGGGATGTACCCTTAGAACCAAGGCAAAAGACTTGGATGCATATGCAAGAGCTTCTGCGGTTGCTTTGGGATTCGAACTGGAAGAAATCGAAAACTGGCAGTGTTGTGGTGGAGTTTACCCTTTGGGCTCCGATGAAATCGCAAGCAAGCTTTCTTCTGTTCGTGCCTTAAATGAGGCAAAGGAAAAAGGTCAGGATCTGGTAACCTTATGTTCAGCATGTCATCATGTTATTAAGCGTGTAAACGACGACATGAAGAATGTGGACGACATTCGTACCAGAGCCAACAATTACATGCAGTTAGAAGAACCCTATGCAGGTGAAACAGAAGTGCTTCACTTTTTGGAAGTACTCCGTGACCGCGTTGGATTCGATAAGATCAAAGAAAAGGTAGTAAATCCTCTTACAGGAAAGAAGATTGGTGCATACTATGGATGCCTCCTTCTTCGCCCCGGCAAGATTCTGGAATTTGATAATCCCGAGAATCCTACTATCATCGAGGATTTTATCCGTGCAATCGGCGCAGAGCCCGTTGTGTATCCTTATCGTAACGAATGTTGCGGCGGCTACATTTCTTTAAAAGAAAAAGACATGTCTAAGTCTATGTGCGAACGCATTATGGACAGCGCAGACGGTATGGGAGCAGAAATGCTTATTACAGCTTGTCCTTTATGTCTTTACAACTTAAAGAAAAACGGCAATGACAAGCTTCCCGTAGTTTACTTTACAGAGTTACTTGCAGAAGCTTTAGGAGTAAAAGAGGAGGTGGCTAAGTAATGAATACAGCTAAAAAACAGGCTGAACAGATTAAAGAAATCAGCGGCGTGAATCCTCTTAAGTGTATGAAGTGCGGTAAGTGTTCCGCATCTTGTCCTTCCTACAACGAAATGGACATCAAACCTCATCAGTTTGTATCATATGTAGTAAACGAAGATATTGAATCTCTCGTTAATTCTAAATCATTATGGAAATGCCTTTCATGTTTTGCATGTGTTGAGCGTTGCCCCAGAGATGTTAAGCCCGGCAAGTTAATCGATGCAGCAAGACAGGTTGTTGTGCGTCAGAAGGGACAGGATTACCTGTCACCCAATGAAATTCCGGAACTTCTTGATCCGGATCTGCCTCAGCAGTTATTGGTAAGTGCATTCAGAAGATACAGGAGGTAAGTTCAAGTGCAGAGGATAGGTGTATTTGTCTGCCACTGCGGTAGCAACATTGCCGCTACGGTAGATGTTAAAAAAGTAGTTGAAATGGCACTGTTAGAGCCCGGCGTTGTCCATGCAGAAGATTACCAGTATATGTGTTCTGAAGCAGGTCAGGCTAAGATTCTCGAAGCAGTAAAAGAAAAAGGATTAACAGGAATCGTTGTATGTTCCTGTTCACCCCGTATGCATGAAGCAACCTTCCGTAAGGCTGCTGAGCGTGCCGGCGTAAATCCTTACATGGTAGAAATTGCCAACATTCGTGAACATTGTTCATGGATACATAAAGATATGGAAGAGGCAACCAAGAAGGCTGTTATTCTTGCAAGAGCAGCGATTGCTAAGGTTAACTTAAATGCTCCTCTTCAGCCCGGCGAGAGCCGTGTAACCAAGCGTGCATTGGTTATCGGTGGCGGTATTGCAGGTATTCAGACTGCAATTGATATTGCAGATGCAGGTTATGAAGTAGATATCGTTGAAAAGACTCCCAGTATCGGCGGTAGAATGTCACAGTTAGACAAGACATTCCCCACATTGGACTGTTCAGCATGTATCCTTACACCGAAGATGGTGGAAGCGTCTGCTCATGAGAAGATCAATATCTATACTTACAGTGAAGTAGAAAAGGTTACCGGTTTCGTTGGTGACTTTACCGTAGATATTCGTAAAAAAGCAAGAAGCGTAGATATGAATAAGTGTACAGGTTGTGGTGTTTGCCAGGAGAAATGTCCTTCTAAAAAGGCTCCCAGCGAGTTCAACCGCGGTCTTAACACAAGAAGCGCAATCTACACTCCTTTTGCACAGGCTATTCCCAATGTGCCTGTAATTGACCGCGATGCATGTCTTAAATTCAAGACCGGCAAGTGTGGTTTATGTGAAAAGGTTTGTCAGGCAGGTGCAATCGATTATGCACAGCAGGATGAAATCATTACCGAAAAGTACGGCGCAATCGTAGTTGCTACCGGTTTTGATACCATCAAGCTTGACAAGTACGATGAATATGCATACAGCCAGAGCAAGGATGTTATCACTTCTCTTGAATTAGAGCGTATCATGAACGCTGCAGGACCTACAAAGGGTCATTTAGAGCGTCTCTCAGACGGTAAGGCTCCCAAGGAGATGGTATTCATTCAGTGTGTAGGCAGCCGTTGCGCAGACAACAGAGGTAAGAGCTACTGTTCTAAGATTTGTTGTATGTACACAGCTAAGCATGCAATGTTAATTCGTGACAAGTATCCCGATGTAAACGTAACCGTATTTTACATTGATGTGCGTACACCCGGTAAGAACTTCGATGAGTTCTACAGAAGAGCGGTTGAAGAGTACGGCGTAAATTACATTAAGGGTCAGGTTGGTAAGGTTGCTCCTCTTCCCAATGGTAAGCTTTTGGTACAGGGTGCAGACTTAATCGACAATAAGCAGATTTTAAAAGAGGCTGATATGGTAGTTCTTGCAACTGCAATCGAGCCCGATCCTTCCGTAAGAAAGATTGCAACAATGCTTACAGCAAGTATTGATACCAATAATTTCCTTACAGAAGCACATCCCAAGCTTCGTCCTGTAGAATCTCCTACAGCAGGTGTATTTTTATCAGGCGTATGTCAGGGACCTAAGGATATTCCCGAAACTGTTGCTCAGGCAGGTGCTGCTGCGGTTAAGGCAATCGGCCTTCTTGCAAAAGATAAGCTGATGACCAACCCTTGTACAGCAAAGGCTGACGAGCTTATGTGTAACGGATGTTCAACATGTGCTAATGTTTGTCCTTACGGTGCAATCACTTATGAAGTGAAACAGGTAAATGACCACGGTATCCGTGAAGACAGAAGAATCGCTGTTGTTAACAACGCACTCTGTCAGGGTTGTGGTGCTTGTACCGTTGTTTGTCCTTCAGGTGCTATGGACCTTCAGGGATTCTCTAACAGACAGATTCTTGCGGAGGTGGATGCGATATGTCGATAGAAAAAGAATTTAGACCTAAAATTGTTGCATTCTGCTGTAACTGGTGTAGTTATGCAGGTGCTGACCTTGCAGGTAGCAGCCGTTTGGCATATCCTGCTGATGTTAAAATTATTCGTGTACCGTGTTCATGCCGTGTAAATCCTATGTTCATCCTTCGTGCATTCCAGAAGGGTGCAGATGGCGTTATCATGTGTGGTTGCCACCCCGGAGACTGCCATTACAGCACAGGTAATTACTACGCAAGAAGACGTATGACATTATTATTCTCCATGCTTGATTATATCGGTGTGGAAAACGGCCGTACCCGTGTTGAATGGGTATCTGCTGCAGAAGGTGTGAAGTTCTCTACAACTATGAATGAATTCGTAGAGAAAATCCACTCTCTTGGTGAAAACGTAAGATTGGAGGATTTAAGATGCAAGAATTAGTGAACCGCGCAAAAGAACTTCTTGCCGACGGTACCGTAGTTCGTGTACTTGGCTGGAAAGCCGGTGATTTGCCTTACAATCCTGAACCGGCTTACTTCACTAGCGCTGAAGAATTAGACAATTTCGTATATAACGGATTCTGTGGTGCGAACCTTAGCAAATACATGATCGAAGCTTCTAAGTTGGAAGGCAAGACCATGGTATGTTTAAAGCCTTGTGATACATACAGCTTTAATCAGTTGATTAAGGAACACCGTGTTGACCGTGAAAAGGCTTACATCGTAGGTGTAGGCTGCAAGGGTAAATTGAATATTGATAAAATCAAAGAAAAAGGCATCAAAGGTATCCAGAGTATTTCCGGTGCTGAAATGTCTGACGCTTGCGATACTTTAACCATTCAGACCCTTTACGGTGAAAAGACCTGCTCTTATGCAGAGGCAATGCTTGAAAGATGTCATGTATGTAAGGGCAAGGAACACATGATTTACGATGAAATCATCGGTGAATCAAAAGATACCAAGGATGCAGAGAGATTTGCAGAGGTAGAGAGAATTGAGGCAATGAGCCCCGAAGAGAAGTTTGCTTTCTTCCGTAACGAATTAAGCAAATGTATCCGTTGCAATGCTTGTAGAAATGTTTGTCCTGCATGCAGCTGCCGTAAGTGTGTATTCGACAGTACCAAGTTTGATACCGCACAGAAGGCAAATGTGGATTCTTTCGAAGAGAAGATGTTCCACATTATCCGTGCATTCCATGTGGCAGGCAGATGTACAGACTGTGGCGAATGTAGCCGCGTATGCCCTCAGGGTATTCCTCTTCACTTGTTCAACCGTAAGTTCATTAAGGACATTAACGAATTTTATGGTGAGTTCCAGGCCGGTGCCGACAGCGAAGCAAGAGGACCTCTTACCAACTTTACATTTGAAGATTGCGAACCCAGCATCGTAACAGAAAGGAGATAATGTATGTTTAAGATAGCAAAAGAAAATCTTTCCGCATTATTCTCCAAGATTGCGGAAAACAATGAATTGATTCTTCCCGTAAAAGTGGCAAACCAGACAAACTTCGGTTACTGGTCGGAAGAAGCAGATGTGGATTTGGATACATTAAAAACCGTAAAATCCGCTAAGGACGCATTTTTCCCTCAGAGTGAAAACTTATACACTTGTACAAAAGAAGATAAAAAGATCAAAATTACCCCCGAAGAATTACAGTCACAGAACTTTGTAGTATTCGGTATGAAGGCTTGCGATATTAAGGGTGTAGAGGTTTTAGACAAGGTATTCCTTGCAGACCCCGTAGATACCTTTTATGCTGCAAGACGTGCACATGGCACAATTGTTGCTTTGGCATGTCATGAGCCCGAAGAAACCTGCTTCTGTAAGGTATTCGGTACAGACTGTGCAGATCCCGTTGCCGATGTTGCAACATGGATGATTGACGGTGAACTTTACTGGAAAGCCATTACTGAAAAGGGTGAAGCATTAACCAAGGCTGTTGAATCATTACTTGTTAATGCTGATGAAGCTAAGGTAGAAGAAGAAAAGGCAGCTATCCGCGCTATCGTTGAGAAACTTCCTTACTCTGATCTTTCCTTGGAAGGCTGGAACGGCGATGTACTTATGGAGAAGTTCGACTCTCCCGTTTGGGAAGAGCTTTACAAGCCCTGCTTGGCTTGTGGTACTTGTACCTTCGTATGTCCTACCTGCCAGTGCTATGACATTAAGGATTATGATACAGGTCACGGCGTACAGCGTTATCGTTGCTGGGACTCATGTATGTACTCAGATTTTACAATGATGGCTCACGGTAACAACCGTACAAGCCAGATGCAGAGATTCCGTCAGAGATTCATGCATAAGTTGGTATACTTCCCTGCAAACAATGACGGCATGTACTCATGCGTAGGTTGCGGACGTTGTGTTGACAAGTGTCCTTCATCCTTAAACATTGTAAAAGTAATTAAAGCTTTTGAGAATCAGGGAGGTAATGAATAATGTGTGAATGCAATTGTCATACCAATTATGAACTGGACACTTTGATTCCTAAGGTTGGTGTAATTACAGATATCCGTCAGGAGACACCGGATGTTAAAACATTCCGTGTAAACGCTCCCGAAGGCGGTAAGTTATTTGAGCATATGCCCGGTCAGTGTGCAATGTTATGTGCTCCCGGCGTAAGTGAGGCAATGTTCTCTATTACATCATCTCCTACGAATAAGGAATTCCAGGAGTTCAGTATCAAAAAATGCGGTCAGCTTACAGATTATCTTCACAGCCTCCAGGTTGGTGATGAAATTACCGTAAGAGGACCTTACGGAAATCATTTCCCGGTTGAAACCGAATTAAAAGGCAAGAACCTTTTATTCATCGCCGGTGGTATCGGTCTTGCGCCTCTTCGTTCCGTAATCAATTATGCAATTGATAACAGAGCGAATTACGGAACCATCGATATCCTTTACGGTTCACGTTCCGCTGATGACCTGGTTCAGTTAAAAGAAATCCAGGAATTGTGGATGAAGACGGAAGGTGTTAATGTACACTTAACCATCGACCGTGAACAGGAAGGCTGGGACGGACATGTAGGTTTCGTACCTGCATACTTAAAAGAGCTGGAATTCTCTACAGATAAAACAGTTCTTGTCTGCGGACCGCCTATCATGATTAAGTTCGTTCTTCAGGGACTTAAGGAATTAGGTTTCAAGGATGAACAGATTTACACAACCTTCGAACTTCGTATGAAGTGCGGTATCGGTAAGTGTGGACGTTGTAACATTGGTTCTAAATATGTATGTAAGGACGGCCCCGTATTCCGTTTCGACGAAATCGATGAGCTGCCTAACGAGTATTAAGAGGCTTTTATAAAAAACGAAAGGACTGGTATTCCAAAATGGAAAATATGGTAAATGTATACTTTTTTGGTAAGAAATACAGTGTACCTGCAGATTTAACAATCATGACAGCTATGGAATATGCCGGCTATACCTTAAACAGAGGATGCGGCTGCCGTCACGGTTTCTGTGGTGCATGTGCAACTATTTACAGAATTAAAGGCAAGAACGAGTTAAAAACCTGTCTTGCATGTCAGACACAGGTTGAGGAAGGTATGTATGTAGCAAGCATTCCCTTCTTCCCTACTGACAAGAGAACATATGACATTAATGAAATTAAGCCTACACAGCAGATTATGATGGAACTTTATCCTGAAATCTACAGCTGTATCGGATGTAATGCTTGTACAAAGGCTTGTACACAGGACTTGAATGTTATGCAGTACATTGCATATGCTCAGAGAGGCGAATTCGAGAAGTGTGCTGAGGAGTCTTTCGACTGTGTAAGCTGTGGATGCTGTTCAGTAAGATGTCCCGCAGGTATTTCTCATCCCATGGTTGGTCTTCTTGCAAGACGTCTCACCGGTAAGTACATTGCTCCCGAAACAGAGCATTTGGCAAACCGTGTTGAGGAAATCAACAGTGGTGCATATGATGAGTTAATCGAGCAGATTATGCAGAAACCCATCACTGAGATGCAGGAATTATACAACACAAGAGAGATTGAAAAATAAGGAGGGATAAATATGTTTACAGCAGAAATGCAGGAATCCATTAAAAAGGTGGAAGCAACCAGAGCAGAACGTATGAAAACCGAACCCAGACGTATGACCGCTGAGGAAAAGGATACCCTTCTGAAAGCTTACCATCCCGACTACAGAGAAGATGGATTTGTAGAAATTAAAATCGGACCCAACAAGGGCCAGAAGGTTCCCACAGAATTAGGACACCTTCTTCACTCAAACAGCCGTCTTTTAACAGATAAGGTTGATTTGAGCAAAGTAGATTACGATGTTGATGTACTTGTTATCGGTGGCGGTGGTGCAGGTTCTTCTGCAGCAATCGAAGCACACGAAGCAGGCGCTAATGTAATGATCGTAACCAAGCTTCGTATCGGTGATGCCAACACCATGATGGCAGAAGGCGGTATTCAGGCAGCTGACAAAGAGAACGATTCACCCGTTCAGCACTATCTTGATGCTTTCGGTGGCGGACACTTTGCTGCAAGACCCGAGCTTTTAAGACGCCTTGTTATGGAAGCTCCCGATGCAATCCAGTGGTTAAACAAATTAGGTGTTATGTTCGATAAGGACGAAGACGGAAGAATGGTAACTACACACGGTGGTGGTACTTCAAGAAAGCGTATGCATGCTTGTAAGGACTACTCAGGTGCAGAAATCATGCGTACACTTCGTGACGAAGTAATCAACCGCCAGATTCCCGTTGTTGAATTTACTTCAGCAGTTGAATTAATCAAAGATGAAAAGGGCCAGGTTGCAGGTGCAGTTCTCCTCAACATGGAAACCGGCGACTATTTGGTAGCTAAGGCTAAAACCGTTGTTATCGCAACAGGTGGTGCAGGCCGTCTTCACTACCAGAACTTCCCTACATCAAACCACTACGGCGCTACTGCTGACGGTTTGGTATTGGGATACCGTGCAGGTGCTCCCCTTTTATACCAGGATACAATCCAGTATCATCCTACAGGTGTTGCATACCCTGCACAGATTTTCGGTGCGTTGGTAACAGAGAAGGTTCGTTCTCTTGGTGCTATGCTTGTTAACGTAGATGGTGAAGCATTCATGCATCCCCTTGAGACCCGTGATGTTTCAGCAGCATCCATTATTCGTGAATGCTCTGACAGAGGTAAGGGTGTAACCACACCTCTCGGAAGCGGTGTATGGTTGGATACTCCCATGATCGAAATGATCGGCGGACCCGGAACCATCGAAAAGAGAATTCCTGCGATGCTTCGTATGTACTTAAACTACGACATCGATATGAGAAAAGAACCCATTTTGATTTATCCTACACTTCACTACCAGAACGGTGGTTTGGAAATCGGCGGCGACGGATTTACCAAGGCAATTGACAACTTGCTTGTAGCTGGTGAAGCTGTTGGTGGTATCCACGGTAGAAACCGTCTTATGGGTAACTCCTTACTTGACATCATTGTATTCGGCCGTAACGCAGGTAAGGCTGCAGCAGCTAAGGCGAAGACAGTTGAGTTGGGAACCATGAATATTGACCATGTGGCTGCATATGCAGAAGAGTTAAAGGCAGCAGGCATCGAATCAAACGATGTTTCACCTCTTCTTCTTCCTAAGTATGCTCGTCACGAGAGATAAAATTTTATTTAAATAATTGGTCAAAAATAATGTATGTTTTTGTCGGGCGAAGGCGCAAAATGCGTTTTCGCCCCGCAATGCGTAAATATATAGCATGAGGAAGGAAAAAAATTATGTCACTTTTTGGCGGTGTTATTCCTATTACGGGAATTACATTTTTAATGTTTAGTCTTTTGATTATCACTTTTGTTGGTTATGCGCTTGGTCGTATTTCCATTAAGGGAGTTAACCTTGGTACAGCCGGCGTATTTATCGTAGCGCTTCTTTATGGATGCTTTTTCTACGAGCCCTTGAGTGCACAGCTTACAGTAAAAATGGCTGACGGTACTGCAGTAAATTATGCAGAAAACGCGTTAAAAATCATCGAGAACCTCGGTTTGATTTTCTTCGTTACCTCAGTTGGTTTTATTGCAGGTCCTAAGTTCTTCGGTAACATGAAGAAAAACTTCAAGTCATATGTTGCATTGGGACTTGTAGTTATTATTGCAGGTGGTCTTGCTGCGGTTGGTTGTATCTTTTTAGGCAGATGGCTTCAGCCTGATGTGCCTCATGATGAGATGACTGCAATGGTGGTTGGACTTCTTTCCGGCTCCTTAACATCAACTCCTGCATTCTCAGCGGCGAAAGCTACCGTAGATGCTTCTTTGGAAAGTGTTGTATCCGTAGGTCACGGTATTGCATATCTTTTCGGTGTTATCGGTGTAGTACTTTTTGTACAGCTTATGCCTAAGTTTATGAAAGCCAATATGGAAGAAGAAAGAGCGAAATTGGTTCAGGCTTCTGACGGTGAATCAAAGAAATATGACGGCAAATTAATTGAACTTGACGGCTTTGGAATTGCACCTTTTGCTCTCGCAGCAGTATGCGGTATTTTCGTAGGTATGATTAAGATTCCTTTAAGCGCACAGGGATTAAGCGGAACAACATTTGCATTGACTACAACAGGCGGATGTTTGTTAATGTCTCTCGTGTTTGGTCACTTTGGAAGAATCGGCAAAATCAGTTTTACGCCCCCCGAAGCAACCCTTAAAGTGTTCCGTGAATTGGGACTTATGCTTTTCTTAATCGGTGCAGGTATTCCGGGCGGCGCTGAATTCGTGGCACAGTTCCATATTTTATATTTTGTATACGGTGTAATCATGACAATCGTTCCTATGATTCTCGGATTCATCTTCGCAAAATATGTTGTTAAGTTAAGTCTTCTTAACAACCTTGGTTCCATCACAGGCGGTATGACAAGTACCCCCGCTCTCGGAACCTTAATCAACACAGCAGG
Source organism: Lachnospiraceae bacterium (assembly GCA_017624855.1). Classification (GTDB taxonomy): domain Bacteria; phylum Bacillota; class Clostridia; order Lachnospirales; family Lachnospiraceae; genus UBA3766. The sequence goes on along the minus strand of JAGAMF010000010.1, from coordinate 13,346 downwards.
AACAGAAGATGTTGCAGCAGCTTATGCAGCTACATATCCTATCGCATTAATCTCTGTTGTGCTTGTATCACAGTTCTTGATTATTTTATTCTAATTTCAGAGCATTGCAAGTTTGTGAGGAAAGCGTCGTAAGACGCGATTTTGAGAATGTACAATGCTCCCATTAAAACTATTCTAAAAGGAGAGAAAACCATGCGTGAAATTAATGTAAGTAATGTTACGGATGTTGTTGAAAAGCTTTGCATTGATGCCAACACTCATCTTCCCGAAGATGTAAAATGTGCCATCAAGAACTGCCGTGCTTGTGAAGACGGTGAAATTGCAAAGGGTGTTTTGGACAATATCATCGAAAACTTTGAAATCGCAGACAATGAAAATGTGCCCATTTGCCAGGATACAGGTATGGCTTGTGTATTCTTAGAGATCGGTCAGGATGTTCACTTCGTAGGCGGTGACTTGACAGATGCAATCAACGAAGGTGTTCGTCGCGGTTACGATAAAGGATACTTAAGAAAATCCGTAGTAAAAGATCCCGTAAGACGCGGTAACACAGGCGATAACACACCTGCTATGATTTATACAGAAATCGTTCCCGGTGAAAATGTAAAAATTACCGTTGGTCCTAAGGGCTTTGGTAGTGAAAACATGAGTGCCATCAGAATGTTCAAACCTTCTCACGGTATTGAAGGTATCAAGGATTTTATCATTGAGACTGTTGAAACAGCAGGCCCCAACCCCTGCCCTCCCATGGTAGTAGGTGTTGGTATCGGCGGTACTTTTGATAAGGCTGCATTGCTTGCTAAGAAGGCATTGATGCGTCCTATCGATTCTGAGAATCCCGATCCTTACTATGCAGACCTTGAAAAAGAAATGCTTGAAAAGATTAACGAACTTGGTATCGGACCTCAGGGCTTCGGTGGAAGAACCACAGCAATCGGTCTTAACATTGAAACCTTACCCACACACATTGCAGGTATGCCTTGCGCAATTAACATTAACTGCCATGTAACCCGTCATAAATCGGAGGTGATCTAATGGAGAAGCATATTACATTACCTTTAACAGAAGAATTAGCAAAAACATTACATGCAGGTGATACCGTTTATTTAACAGGTACCATTTATACATCCCGTGACGCAGGTCATAAAAGAATGTGCGAATCCCTTGCAAAGGGTGAGCCTCTTCCCATGGACCCTACAGATGCAACCATCTACTATGTAGGTCCTACACCTGCTAAGCCCGGTCAGGTAATCGGTTCTGCAGGCCCTACAACCAGCGGTCGTATGGATGCTTATGCACCTACCATGATGTCAGTTGGCGCAAGAGGTATGATTGGTAAGGGAGCTCGTCTTCCTGAAGTAATTGAAGCAATGAAGAAGTACAACGGTGTTTACTTCGGCGCAATCGGCGGTGCCGGCGCATTGCTTGCAAAGTGTATTAAAAAGTGCGAACTTATTGCATATGAAGATCTTGGCGCAGAAGCGTTAAGAAAATTGTATGTGGAAGATATGCCTTTGGTTGTTATTATTGACAGCGAAGGAAAGAACCTCTACGAAGACGGTAGAGCAGCATATCTTGCTCAGAAAAACAAATAATTGCTTTTAGAAAGCATGCAAAGGACATTTCCGTTTGGGAATGTCCTTTTTGTATATCATGTCCTACTTTATAACTTTGTCTGCTCATGATATAATGGTAAAAAATAATTTTATGGCAGAACACATTCTTTTAACAATTAGTTGTTTTTGGGATGCCTCGGTTTATGGTATAATATTTTAGATATATGCAACTATCTGAGAGAAACATAGGATACGGAGGACAGAAGATGCTTTTAGATACATTAAAATCAAGAATTCCGGAAGAATGCGGCAGTTTGGTATTTGTGGCAGATACCAAGGATTGCGCACTTGTATATATGAACGGCGAGATGAAGAAGAAAGTCGGTTTGGCTGAGGATGATGACTCTTATATTGGTAAAAAGTGTCATGAAGTTTTGCGGGAAATCAGCCATTCCTGCGAGAATTGCCGTAGCTGCGGAGGGTGTGATACGAAGCGTTTTACCAATGTGTTGTATCACAATGAGGAGCATGACGAGTATTTTCGGGTTCGTTGGAAATCCATTGAAGTAGAAGATAAAATTTTATACTTGGAAATTGCAGATGAAGTTACAGAGCAGATTAAGGCGCAGGAAGATACCCTGCATCAGTTGAAGCGTGAGCGCGTGCTTATCCGTTGTGCCAAGACTTTGGAATTAAAGTTAAAAGTTAAGGATGCGATAAACAATCTGTTTGCCATTATCGGTGATTACTACAAAGCAAACAGAACTTACCTGTTTGAAATCGATTATCAGGCGCAAACCACATCCAATACCTATGAATGGGTAGCGAAAGGCGTTACTGCGCAATTGGATAATTTGCAAAATGTGCCTATGGAAGCGACTCAACCTTTTTTGGATATGTTTAATGAGAAGGGGATGTTTTATATCTCTGATTTGGATGCGGATGTATCAAAAGAAACATCTACATATCGTATTTTAGAGGCTCAGGGAATCAGAAGCCTTTTGGCCGTGCCGGTGGTAAAAGATAACGAAATCGTAGGATTTTTGGGCGTTGACGATCCTGCGGATAACATTGTAGACTTTGACTTGCTTACTTCGGTGTTGTACTTTATTCAGAACGACTTGGAGAAACGCCGTGTTATGGAGCAGTTGGAGCGTTTAAGTTATGAAGATACATTAACTAAGTTGAATAACCGTAACCGCTATAATGAGGTGCGCAATGCCTTGAAAAAGCGTCCTCCCGAGAAGCTGGGTATTATTTATATGGACTTAAACGGTTTGAAAAAAGCCAATGATACTTTGGGGCATGATTACGGCGATAAACTGATTAAAAATACGGCTAAAATTTTTAAAAAGGTTTTTGGCGAGGATACCTATCGAATCGGCGGTGATGAGTTCGTGGCTATTCTTGTTGATGCAGAGGAAGCGGAATTGGCGGAAAAAACCGAAAAATTGCGTGAAAAGATGGCGGAAGCGGATATTGAAATTTCCATCGGCAGCAGCTGGAGGGATGAAAATGTGCATATAAAAGAGCAGCTTTACGAAGCGGACAGCCGTATGTACGAAGAGAAGAAAATATATTATCAGAAAAATGATATAAAAGATAAATTACAGTAAAAAGCGTTGTCAATCTCATGGTATAATTCCATAAAATTTCCACATAATAACTCCGTATCCAAAGATTTGAAATTTCAATTGATTGGAAAACAGAAGGTAATGGAAACGGAGGACATAAAAAGTTATGAAGGCAACTGGTATTGTGCGTAGAATTGACGATTTGGGACGGATTGTAATTCCCAAAGAAATCCGGAGAACTTTACGGATTAGAGAGAGTGACCCGCTGGAAATTTTTACAGATCGGGAAGGCGAGATCATTCTTAAAAAATATTCTTCCATCGGTGAGATGAACAGCTTTGCGAAGCAGTATAGTGACAGCCTTGCGCAAGTATCGGGTCGAATTGCGGTAATCGCAGACCGGGACCGTTATATTGCGGTTTCGGGCGGAATGAAAAATCTTCTCGGAAAACATGTGAGCAAAGATGTGGAACGCAAAATGGAGAAAAGAGAAACCGTGGTGGCTAAGCTGGGCGAGAAAAATTTCGTCGCACTGGCGGAAGATGAGAATGATTGCGTATCGCAGGCTATTGCCCCCATTATTTGCGAAGGCGATGTGGTAGGTGCGGTTTTTCTTTTAAGCACTGAGCAAAAAGAAAGCATCGGCGATGTGGAACGCAAACTGGTTCTTTCTGCCGCTGCTTTTCTCGGAAAACAAATGGAATTATAAAATATCTTCTTCAAGGACCAAAAGCTCTAAGTAATCAAAATCGATTGGCTCAATGAAATTATCTTTGGTAAAGCGTGCTTTGTTTAAGCGCTTAAAATCTGCGATAGTGGAATCGAGCCATATCGGTTTCGCCAAGTCAAATTCTTTACAGGCTTCTTCCAAGCCGTTAAAAATCTTATGCGTACGGGTGTCTTCCGTAGCATCTTCTATAATGGTATCTTTTATTAAGCGGTTTTCTTTTATGATTTTTACCCATAATTTAAACATGGTATCACCTCGGCAGATTATATTTAATGGAATCGCTATAGTAATGCGAAAAGGGGCAAATTGTTATAGTGTTATCCGAATCATCATTATATCAAAAGAATAAACATAATCCAAGAATTTCTCCATAAAATGAGGAGTGCCCCGATGTTCGTTTGAACACCGAGGCATTATGAAAAAAATTGTTAGCAATGTAAATGTCACTTGAATGATTGTTTTCTATCTGTTATTTAGTATAGACAATAAATATGAATAAAAAATGAACGTAAAGTAAAAGTAGTTTTAAAAATAAAGAAATAAATTATGTAAATCAATTTTTTGTTTTATATTAAAGAAAGTTTGCTAAATTTATTAAATGTGAAAGGGAAGTTTAAGCACTTTCATGTTGTAAAAAGCAATAAAAAATGATAAAATGTATTAAATCTATGTATTCGTATTTATTTGGACGAATGGGGTAGTTGGAGGGACAACAATGGACAATTTTATGGACAAGTTAGCACAGAAATATAATGCCCAGGAAATGATTAGAGCAAACGCTCAGGCGGAAGCATCCGAGATGCAGCGTCTTCAGGAGCAGGTTGCGGCGTATGAAGGCATTTTACAGGATATGCGTAAGCTGAATTATAAGAATTCAGAACTTACGGATCGTATTTACGCCCTGGTAGATGAAAGTATCAGTAAGGTTCAGGGAATACATAAAAGTGATGAAGAGTCAGGCGCGGTAGCTGCTGATTTATCCAGTGCTATTATGGCGGCTTTGGATGAAGCGTTAAGCAATTTGGATACTACCGTAGGTACTGCATTAAATGAATCCGTAAGCGGAGCATTGATGGTTCCGGTTGATCAGATGAAGCAGTCAACACAGGAGGTTTCCGGTTCGGTTGCGGCTGTTCGCCAGATTGCGGAAGATGTTAAAACAACCGCTGACGAAATTCGATATGCATCCGATATGGTAAGAACTTCTGCGGATGATGTTACAAGTTCAGCTTTGGAAGTTAAGAATTCCGTAGAAGGTATGCAGACTGCTGTTGCGGAAGTAAGAACTTCTGCGGATGAAGTGAAGGAATCCATGGAGCAGATGCGCTCAACCGTACAGGGCGTGATGATTTCTACGGAAGATATGAAGATTTCTACTGAGGAAATTAAGGCGACTACGGAAGATTTAAAGCATTCTACCGAGGATTTGAAGTCATCTGTTAAGACATCGGTTGATAACGCTTTATTGACAATAAGACGCGAGAATCGTGAAATTGCGGATCACTTGGAATATATTCGTTCTACGGTGGATACGATTCATAAGCCTTCACCGGAAGAAGAACTTCGCAAAGAAGAAGAAGAGCAGCGCAGACAGCTGGAAGAACAGCAGAGAGAAGAAGCAAGAATCGCAAGAGAAGAAGAAAATAAGAAAACCTTGGAAGAGTTGTTCCGCCAGTCCGATGACTTTGTACATAAAGAGAATGTTAAGGTATATCGTAATGTGCAGGCTGTTGTGGTTGACGAACTTAAGAACCAGACAGAAGGTTTGACAAAACATAATCAGGAATTGTACACCAAGATGAAATCAACCAAGACCATGGTGATTATTGCAATTATTTTGGGTGTGGCAAACATTGTACTTACCGTTCTTTCGATTTTAGGAATTGTATAAAGAATTACTATAGCAGGTCGATAGAGATATCGGCCTGTTTTTATGAAAAATAAAAGATGTTTTATTGTAAAAGGAGAAAAAGATGAAAAAAATTATTTTGGTAACTTTGACGGTTGCAACATTTTTTATGATGGGTTGCGGTAGTGCTCTTTCGGCTTCGGATGATGAGCCGGAAAGCGTTGTATCCGGAGCGGACGAAAGTGTTTCCGAGGATGTGGTTGAAGCGGATATTGAGTTACAGGAATTCATGCCTGAGCTTGAGAGTTATGTTGTGAGTATTCCCGAGATTGAAGGCGGATGGAATATATATCCCGAAGTGGGAAACGGTGACCATCTCATACTTGATAATTCGGACATGACTTTTACCGTAATGATGCAGAAATTCCCCAAAGAATCCCATGCGTATAGTGATTTTGCATCCTTCCAAAAATTTTACATGGATGGTGTTACTGCTTCTATGGGAGAAGGTGTTCCGCAGGAATTAGAGTTTGACAATGATGATATTTTAAAGTATTCTGCAAACTATTATGAGATGGAAGCGCAGGGCTATGTATTTAAGGGTCAGGTAGCTGTTTTTGAAATGGAGAACGGATATTATGCCGGTACCATTACAGGAGTAGATTCTGTATATGATGCTAATATTGAAACATTCTCCTGCTTATATGATTATTTCAGAGAGCAGTAGAAGTTGTTTGGAACATTTATAAAAGATAATATAAAAACGCTGTGGTTTTATTAAACCACAGCGTTTTATTGTTATTATTGTAATGATAGAAGATTATAAGCGGGCAACGCCTGAATCTCTTGCGGCCTGAGCTACCGCTTTGGAAACTGCTTCCTTTACGCGGGGATCGAAAGCTGCGGGAATGATGTAGTCTTCGTTTAACTCATCATCAGAAATTAAGTTTGCAAGTGCAAGAGATGCAGCAATCTTCATTTCTTCATTGATGTCTTTTGCACGAACATCAAATGCGCCACGGAACAATGCGGGGAATGCAAGTACATTGTTAATCTGGTTGGGGAAGTCGCTACGACCGGTAGAAACGACTCTTGCTCCGCCTGCCTTTGCTTCATCGGGATAGATTTCAGGTGTGGGGTTAGCACATGCGAATACGATGGAATCCTTGTTCATGGTCTTAACCATTTCTGTGGTTAATGCGCCGGGAGCAGATACACCGATAAATACATCGGCACCTACTACCATATCGGCAAGAGAGCCGGACTTCTTCTCTAAGTTGGTAATCTTAGCCATTTCTTCTTTAAAAGGATTCATGCCTTCTTTACGACCTTCGTATACAGCACCTGTACGGTCGCACATAATAACATTTTTAACACCGTATGAAAGAATCAACTTGGTAATTGCTGTTGCGGCAGCACCTGCACCGTTTACAACAACCTTGATTTCTTCCTTTGTCTTTCCTACAACCTTTAATGCGTTAATCAGACCTGCCAATGTGATAATTGCAGTTCCGTGCTGGTCGTCATGGAAAATAGGAATATCACATTTTTCTTTTAACTTCTTCTCGATTTCGAAACAACGGGGAGCTGCAATATCCTCTAAGTTTACACCGCCGCAAGAGCCTGAAATCAAATAAACGGTATTTACGATTTCATCTACATCTTTTGACTTAATGCAAAGAGGGAATGCGTCTACATCACCGAAAGATTTAAAAAGAACACACTTGCCTTCCATAACGGGCATACCTGCTTCGGGACCGATATCGCCTAAGCCGAGAACCGCTGTACCGTCGGTTACAACGAGACATGTGTTCCAACGGCGAGTGTAGTCATAGCTCTTTTCTACATCCTTCTGGATTTCAAGGCAGGGCTCTGCAACACCGGGAGTATATGCTAAGGAAAGGTCTTCTTTGGTAGAAACCGGAACGCGGCTTACAACTTCGATTTTTCCTTTCCATTCTCCGTGCTTTTTGAGTGATTCTTCTGCGTAATTCATTAGTTTTTTCCTCCAAAAATATATTGATAAAATTTTAAAATTAATGACTTTTTCGTGAATGTATCAATAATATATAATACATAAAAGAAACAAAACAATATTTAACATACTCTCTTTTTTTAATGTAGTCAAGAAAAAGGATTAAAAAACCTTAACTTGACGCAGCTTAGATTTGGATGTTAAAATGAAGTGTTATATTGGGGAGTTTGTAGAAAAAGACGGATTTTATTCGTTATTTGAATTTGTCGGAGAATGAATCCATGAAATACATTACACATTTTCATAAAAGAATAAAGATCCATGCGCTCAAGGTATTATTGGGGGCATGGTTTGTTGCGGCCTTTTTCCTGCCTTGTATCGAATTTTACGAGTCTACGGGTGACAATCGTTTTACGGTTTATTTGTATGGAGAAAAGGTTGGTTATGTGGCGAATACGGATATGATAGAAGATTGTATTCGTCAGGCGCGACGGGAGTTGGCATCTGAGTCCGAGGGCTTGTACATTGTGGAAGAGCCTGAAATTATAATAGAAGGTGAAGAAACCTTTTGGAGTAAATGTGACGATAAAAAGACTGTAACTGAGAATATTAAGGCTGTAATGGCGGAGCATGAAAAAGAAACTTTAATTCGCGCTTATACAGTTAAAGTTAACAGTCAAACGGTTAATTTACGAACCGCGGAAGAAGTAAGCGAACTTTTATCCCGTACAATTGCGACTTATGATACGGAAGGACAGTACGAATTGGCAATGAATTTGAATCCGGATCGTGAGTTGAATGTATTGACAGCCAATGTAACCAGAAGCGGAAGCGAGCGTCAGAGCTGGGATACGGAGGCCGGAGTGAGTGCTGCATTAACACATGAAGTGGACCCGGAAAAAGTTACCGAGTACATGGATTTTGACGATTTTGAACTTGGTATAAAAGAAATCGCTTTTTCGGAAGAGGTTGAAGTGGTTGAAGCTTATATCCTGGAAGAAGAATTGAGTACTCTGGATGAAGCCATCAACCTGCTGACAGAAGAGCAGGAAGTTCAGCAGATATATGAAGTAAAAAGCGGTGATACCCTTTCGGAAATTTCTATTACAGTGGGCATTCCCATGGAAACCATTGTAGAAATGAACGGTCACATATTGGACAATGTAAATTCTACATTGAACATTGGTGATGAGTTGATTATTACTGTGCCGGAACCGGAACTTTCCGTAATCTGGACAAACCGTGAACATTACAAAGAAATTTATGAGGCGGAGATTATTTATATCCCCAATGATGAATGGTATACAACTCAGATGGTAACTTTGCAGGAGCCTTCCGCAGGTTTTAGAGAAGTGGTTGCGGATGTTACTTATGAAAACGATGACGAAATCGCACGAAATATAGTAAAAGAAGAAGTTATTATGGAAGCGGTACCTAAAATTGTGGAAAGAGGAACCATTGTACCGCCTACTTATGTGAAGCCTATTTCCGGTGGCCGTTTGTCTTCACGCTTCGGTCGAAGAAGTGCGCCTACGGCAGGTGCGTCTACCTATCATAAGGGTGTTGACTGGGCTACACCTGTGGGCACTCCGGTATATGCGTCTTCCGGTGGTACTGTTGCCAAAGCCGGTTGGGGTAGTGGATACGGCTATGTGGTATATATTAATCATCCTGACGGTCGACAGACCAGATATGCTCACCTTAGCAAGGTGCTTGTATCTCCCGGTCAGACGGTTTCGCAGGGCGATAAGATCGCACTCAGCGGTAATACCGGTGTAAGTTCCGGACCTCATGTGCATTTTGAAATTTTAATCGGCGGAAAGCAGGTTAACCCGCTGGATTATTTGTAAGTAGTCTGAATTCAAACCGAAAAGGTTTACAACAGTCGGGTTTTAGTATATAATAAACTAAGCATGATTGGGTTAATGGGTTTACAAAACCTAATAAGTTGAGGTGTTTTATGGAACTGTACGCAATGAAAGGTGGCGTACCTCTGGTCGGAGAAGTTGAGATTGGCGGTGCGAAAAACGCAGCTTTGGCAATCCTTGCTGCGGCAATCATGACAGATGAAACCGTTACGGTAGAGAACGTTCCCGATGTGCGAGATACAAATGTATTAATGGCGGCAATGGAAAGTGTTGGTGCCATGGTGGTAAAAACCGATCGCCATACGGTTAAAATTAACGGTTCAAAGATTGATAACCTTGTGATTGATGACGAACATATCAAAAAGATCAGAGCTTCCTACTATTTGTTGGGGGCTTTGCTTGGTAAATATAAACATGCGGAAGTGCCTCTTCCCGGTGGCTGTAATTTAGGAACGAGAGCAATTGATCAGCACATCAAAGGATTTCGTGCTTTGGGTGCGGATGTTCGCGTGGAGCATGGTTTTGTTGTGGCAGAAGCAACAAAATTAAAAGGCGGTCATATTTTTATGGATAAGGTGTCTGTCGGAGCGACCATCAATGTAATGATGGCAGCAGTAATGGCAGAAGGAAGAACAACGATTGAGAATGCGGCAAAAGAGCCTCATGTTGTAGATTTGGCCAATTTCCTTAACTGTATGGGAGCCAATATTAAGGGCGCAGGAACCGATGTAATTCGTATTAATGGAGTTCCCAAGCTTCATAAAGCAGAATATGCAATTATTCCCGACCAGATAGAAGCAGGTACTTTTATGATGGCGGCAGCCATTACAAAGGGCGATATTACCGTTAAGAATGTAATTCCCAAGCATTTAGAGTGTATTTCGGCTAAGCTTCTTGAAATCGGATGTGAGGTGGAAGAATCCGATGATGCGGTAAGAGTGGTTGCAACCAAGCGTTTGAACAATACGCAGGTTAAGACCTTGCCTTATCCCGGCTTCCCTACCGATATGCAGCCTCAGATTACGGTAATCCTAGGCTTGTCGGAAGGCATCAGTATCGTGACGGAAAGTATTTTTGATAATCGCTTTAAATATGTGGATGAACTTATTAAAATGGGTGCAGACATTAAGGTGGAAGGAAATACTGCCATTATCACAGGCGTGCCCCGATATAGCGGTGCAAATGTTTCGGCTCCCGATTTAAGAGCCGGTGCGGCGTTGGTGCTTGCGGGTCTTGCAGCTGAGTCTCTCACCGTGGTAGACGATATTAAATACATTGAGAGAGGTTATGAAGACTTCCCTGAGAAACTGAAGAATCTCGGAGCGCAGATTGCCAAGGTTAGGGACCAGAAAGAATTAAAAAGAATTGAATTCGGCGTATCATAAAAGAAAGGACATTTCGTAGTGAAATGTCCTTTTTATATTGCCTATAAAAGCGTTTCTTATAAAATTGCATCTATATGCAGGTCATCTTCTTTTGATAAATCAATAATGTCATCCCCGCATTTAACAATGGGTTTGGATAATTGCTGTTTGTTAATAAAAGCAACGGAAGCAACACGGTTATCGCTGAGTAAAACTTCATTGTGTATGTAAGTATTTACGATGTTTTCAAGGAATACCAAAATATATTCGGGATCGTATTTCTGCAAACCTTCCGATTCGAAAATTTCGATTACCCTGAACGGACACAACGGACCGCGATAGATTCTGGCAGAAGTCATAGCGTCATATACATCGGCTATGGCAACGGCCTTGGCATAACGGTCGATTTTATCTGCCGATAAACCTAAGGGATAACCTGTTCCGTCGCATTTCTCATGGTGCATAAGGGCAGAGTTCATAATATGAGAATTAATGTTTCTGCTCTTAAGAATGTGAAATCCTTCCACGGTATGGGTTTTGATGATTTTATATTCATCGTCTGTCAGACGGTCCGGCTTCTTGATGATGGAATCGGGAATTTTAAGCTTACCAATGTCATGCAACAAACCGCATAAGGTCAGAAGGTTCTGCTCCTGCTCGGGCCATTTGAGCCACTGGGAAAAAATATTGCAAATCAAAGCAACATTCATGGAGTGCGCAAAAGTCAAGTCGTCATATTGGCGCATGTTATGCAACATATCAAAAGCATGGTAGCTTGATGTGGCTTCTGAGAGAATGGCCAGTGTGTTGGTTAACATGGCGTCCGTATCGATTTTGGCATTCAAATCCACAATGTCATTGATGGAGTCTTTGAAGCTCTGTAAATTCTCGTCAAAGCTTTCCTGGAATTTCTTGAACTCCACACTTTCGCGAATGCGTTCGGAATGGGAGCGGTTGTCTTCCGCAACTTCCAATTCTTCAGCGGCGGAATCATTGATTCGCACACTGAGGATGGAATAAAATTCCAAACGGGTAATGGCTTTGTCGGTAAGAGTAAGACCTTTGGGGAGTATCAGTTGTCCGGTATAGTTATAAACATCTTCCGCTGTAATCATGCCGGGAATCAGTTCTGATGTTCTGACTCGTCTCACGCTGTTCCTCCCTCCTAAATAAACTTCTTTTATCATTATATGGAAAAAATGCTATAAAGTCAATGAAACTACGAATTGTAATATGTGAAAAAAAGAAGAATTTGTAAAATGATGTAAACTGCTTGACATTTTGGTCGTGTCGTTGTAAGGTTAAGTTGTCTCTTATTCAGAGTGGTGGAGGTACAGAGGACCGATGAAGCCACGGCAACCCCTTTTAAGAAGGAAGGTGCCTACCTGAGCGAGTGGCATTGCTTACGCAATGCGTCGAACAATAAGAGGATTTGATATGTATGTGAAGTCAGGTCCGCTTATTGATAAGCGGTTTTTTTATGTTATGGGACAATTTCATAACATGAGAAATGTTCGTTTCGAACTTTTATTCAATCATTTATTTTTAAGAGGAGGACAGAAAAATGGAAAAAAGATTATTTACTTCAGAATCCGTTACCGAAGGACATCCCGATAAAATCTGTGATGCAATTTCCGATGCGGTTTTGGATGCGTTAATGGAACAGGATCCCATGAGCCGTGTTGCTTGTGAGACATGCACAAATACAGGTTTTGTAGTGGTTATGGGTGAGGTTACCACCAAGGCTAACATTGATATTCCCGCAATTGTTCGTAAGACGGTAACAGACATCGGCTATGACCGTTCCGAGTATGGTTTTGATGGTAATACCTGTGCGGTAATGGTATCCTTGGACAAGCAGTCTGCTGATATTGCCATGGGCGTTGATAAGGCTCTTGAAGCAAAAGAAGATAAAATGAGCGATGACCAGATTGAAGCAATCGGTGCAGGTGATCAGGGTATGATGTTTGGTTATGCTACGAACGAAACCGAAGAATATATGCCCTATCCTATTTCTTTGGCACATAAGTTGACTTTACAGCTTACCAAAGTAAGAAAGGACGGAACTTTAAAATATCTTCGTCCCGACGGTAAGAGTCAGGTTTCTGTAGAATATGACGAAAACGGCAAGCCCATCAGATTGGAAGCGGTAGTTTTATCTACTCAGCACGATCCCGATGTGACACAGGAACAGATTCACAAAGATATTAAAAAGTATGTGTTTGAACCGGTACTTCCCGTGGAACTTTTGGATGAAAATACCAAGTATTTTATCAACCCCACAGGACGCTTTGTAATCGGCGGACCTAACGGTGACTCAGGTTTGACCGGTCGTAAAATTATCGTAGATACCTACGGCGGATATGCCCGTCACGGCGGTGGTGCTTTCTCCGGTAAGGACTGTACCAAGGTGGACCGTTCAGCTGCTTA
>JAGAMF010000009.1 GCA_017624855.1 Lachnospiraceae bacterium | reverse complement strand
GTTAAAGTTGTGTTTAGCGAAGAGTTGAAGAGAAGGGGGGGTGTAAGCATGTACTACTCTTTTAGAATATTATTCATGCGTTATGATGAGTGACGCGCGTAACCGCAATAATAAGCTACAATTTAATCGTAATTTTATGATTTTGTTTTGGGCTGATAATGCGGAACATATGAAAGCATTAGATATTCTTAAATCTTATTCGTCTGTTGCTTATATTTTACATGATAAAGATACACATAGTAAAGATATTTATATTGATGATGAAGATATGGATTTTAAGAAGCCTCACTATCACGCGGTTGTTCAATTTAAAAATTCTCGCTTTTGGGATAATGTAGCGGATGAACTTGGAATTGAAGAAAGATTTGTTCGCGGTTGTAACTTAAATGGTGCTTTGGCATATCTTGTTCATTTTGACCATGAGGACAAATATCAATATGATATTTCGGAAGTTTTTGGAAGTCTTTGTGTTTCTTTAAAAAAAATTATAAATTCTCGCGATAAAGACGAAAACGAAAAAGTATGTGATTTGATTAGTTATATAACTACTTCTTCTATTACTCTTTCAGTGACTAATTTTGCGACATATTGTGCATCTAATGGTTATTGGGATGTATATCGTCGTGCCGGTGCTATTTTTAATATGATGTTAGGTGAACATAACGATTATATCAATTATAAGGAGAGATTAAAAAATGAAAATTAATGTTTTAGGTTTTAAAGTTTCAGATAAAAGTGAATGGATTGAAATCCATGGTACATATGCAAAATACGGTATTAATGGTAATGCAGTTAAAGAAGTCGCAGCCACAAAAGACCGCATTATCGGTATCGAAAATCTTGCTCTTGGTTCTTTTGCGGATGTATGCTACGAGCCTACTGGCTATGGTAATAAGTTCCGCATTGAACATATTACTATTACGAAAGGGGGAAAATAAAATATGATGAATTATACATATTTACTTAGCCTTGTGGCAACTTCGGGTACAACACAGATTGATAAAGCTATCGTTACTGAGTTAATTGACTTGTGTAAAACAACTATGGGATTATTTACTGAGTTTCCTTTAAATGTATTCCTTGTTGCTTCACTGGTCGGTATTGGCTTCGGTATCTTCCGTATGGCAAAGCGCTCCGCACGCAGATAGTAGTTTTTGGGGAGTGGCTCGTTCACTCCCCTTTTACTTTTGAAAGGAGATGTTGATTTGAAAAAATATATATTATTGTGCTTTATTCTTATTTTTACTCTTTCTTTTTCGATTTTTGCTAATGCTGAAACTTCGGAAGAAGAAAAAAACTATTTAGATAGTGTTTTTGAAGTTGGTGATGATGTTTATTATACTTGCGAAATTACATATATTTATCGCGGTACGGAGTATCATTGGGCTATGGATATGCGCACTACTATTACTGAATCTAATAAAATGATGTGTTTATATTATGAGCCCTACTCTTTATCTTCTACCGGACAAAAACTTTGTGAAATTGGTACTCCCGCTGGAACTGAGATTCTTTATAAAGATTTAAAATCTGATGGTACAGAGTATACTAATCAAAGTTGTGTTAATGTTCAACCGATTAAGTACATGGATACTTCTATTTATGAAAGTTGTTCAGATGTTTATTTTTTAACTAATCTTCCAATTTTTTCAAGTTATGAAGATGCTATTTCATATCGTAACGGCGATTTAGGTATTGAAAATGCAGTAAACTATAACAAAGTATGGAATAATGGAAATTGGGTTAGTCCTTTTGAGGATTTGGAAATTAATGATTCTGATATTGTTCTTCCTGTGCTTTCTAATATTACGCATGAGGGATTCACAGTAGATAATATTGATACTGACGCTAGATTCTTACTTGAAATCTATATGCAAAGCGGTATAGAAACTCCTGCAAATTATGTTGACGGAACACATAATATATCAGATGCGTTATTTGTCAATAATTTTGGTTTGATTAATGAAAATAGCGAAGCATATTATCATAATTCCGTTGTTGACTTAAATATGATGTATTCTGTTGATAATAATACTGCTCTTCTATCTTCTATCAACTCTTTCTATACAACTTATCCGTCATGTTATGATTATACAAAAGGGGTTGATAGAGTTTGGAAAGCTTCAGAGTTATATAATATTTGGGGGTTACCTTTTGGTAAACAAGCTGTATTTTTTAATCATAATACAAAAGTTTCCGCTTCTGAATTAGCAAAAATTACTCCCTATGATATACCAAATGCCTATACGCAGTATAAGGTAAGATTTTTTTACTTTGATGATTCTAGCGGTTGGCACTATGGGCCTTGGGCAAGTTATACATATTTTTCTGACGGAAATGTTGTTAAAAGTGGCATTTTTCAGAATAACAACGGCGATATCATAGAAACCCCTACCGAAAATGGTAAACAAGATACTAGCGGTAATATTTCATATTCTAACAATGCTGAATATATCAACCTTAATAATCCAAATGAGCTTTTTTCTTATATTCGAGCAACAATTAATAATATTGATTTGTCTATGGGGAACTTTGCTACATTATTTGCTACTGTATTCGGCTTTATTCCGGTTGAAATTCAATCTATGTTGTGGCTTGGTATTGCCGTTATGGTAATTGTTGGAGTAATAAAAGTTATTAAGGGCTAGGGGGTGTTCTTGTATGTATGAAATTCTTAATTTTTTTAAGGTTTGTATAGATTTTGCTTACAATGCAATGAATATATCTTTTAATATTTATGGAGTTTCTTTCACTATGTGGGAAGTTATGTTATTTGTTCTTCTTGGCTCTATATTATGGGGATTTATTAATGCTCTTTTTGCTTGGTATACTGATGATTAGGGGGGGTTTTATATGATAATGACAAAAGAAGAATGTCAGAGTAAAGTTAATTGTTGTTTTTGTCCTCATGCGGTTCTTGTAGCCCCTAGTGGATTTAAGAGTTTTAAAGAAATAGCCGGTATTGTAGGCGTTTGGGAAGCTTTAAGCATTGCTGAAGTTGAATGCCCTTATATGAATGTTTTACATGATTTAGTTAATGATTATTCTATTGTGATTCGTAAATAGGGGGTGCTTGCATGAGTGAATCGTTAAATAAAGATTTAGAATATTTAAGTGGTGGTACTACTACTTCCGAAGAAACCACGGAAGAAGAAAGTACTACTACTTCCGAAGAAATCACGGAAGAAGAAAGTACTACTACTTCCGAAGAAATCACGGAAGAGGTTGTTATTTATTCCGAAGTTGTATCTGATGAATTACTTGCAGAAATTCAGACACAGAATAGTTTATTGCAGTCTAATTATGATATGCTCACTTTTATTTTTATTGTACTGTTGTTTATTTTATTTAAAACATACATAGTTCATTTTTTGGATTCTATTAGATCTATGGGAAAGTAGGTGGAATATGGATAATATTGTTGAATTTATTATGAATGGTGCTACTACTTGGACACCCGAAGTTTTTATAAGACTTCTTTTTGTCTTTGCAGTATTGGAAGGTGTATTTTCTCTTGGTGCCATTCTGATGTATGTTGCTAAGAGATAAGGGGGTATTAATATGATATGGTTATTTGTCCTTGCATTTGTATTGATTTATATTTTTAGCCTTAATGCGCGTTTGGTAATCAATAACTTTCCCTTTGTTGTATGAAATGGTGTTATTGATATATATCATTATTTTAAATATTCCGAAAAAAACAAAGCCCCTACGGGTAAGTTAAAAATCTTTACTGGCTTATTCGGAAAAGGCAAAACACTCTCAGCGGTACATGAAGTAGTTAGTTATTATAAGCGGTATAATAATAAAAAAGTATGGTGCGAAGATAGAAAGAAATTTGTTACCCAAAAGGTTAAAGTGCTATCTAATGTTGATTTGACAGGTATCCCTTATGAAAAGCTTGTTTCTTTGGAACAGCTTGTTAAATGTGCTGAAAATAATGCCGAAGTTGACAAGCTTAATGATACTCTCACTATTACTATTGCCTTAATTGATGAGATGTCTGTGCAGCTTAATTCAAGGGAATTTAAGAAGAATATTAACGGTCAGTTATTGAATACGATTCTTTGTTGCCGTCATTATCATATGTCTATCGTTGGTACTGCTCAGCGGTTCGGCCATGTTGATGCATTGATTCGTCAAGTGACACAAGAAGTTATTGAGTGTAACAAAGTTTGGCGCTTACAAAGGCAGTATGTATATGATGCATATGAACTTGAAAATACAAATGATATTACTAAAATCAGACCGTTATATAGAACTGGTTTCTTTGTTCACAATAAAGATTATGCCAACTATAACACTCTTGCGGTGGTCGGTCAGCTTGTAAAATCTTGGGAAACTGGCGATATGCTCAGTGATAAAGAAATTCTTGATTTGCAGTGTAACTCTTCTCTTAATATTGAAGTACCGGAAGAAAAGAAGAAGAAAAAAAGGTTTTCAAAAATTAAAAAATCAGCATAAAAGAAAAAAGCACTTCATGGCTTGCCCAGAAGTGCTTTTTATTTTATACTGAAAAAAAGAAAGGAGTTCTTTATGTTTAACGATTTATTATTGTATGGTGGTACTACTACTATTATTTGTATTATTGTTGCTATTATTATTTATTTGTTACCCACTTTTATTTTATGTTCTACTTTGTGGAAAATTGCCCGATTTTTTAAGTATCCGCAAGAACTGAAAGTTAGCTTTGAGGGTAAAGAACATTTTGCTTGTAATGGATGTGTTTTTATTTATAAAAAATATTATGACGAAGAAACAAACACATATATTACTCCCTATGGTGTATTTATTCCAATATACTCTACTTTAAACAATACAGTTATAAAAGGCTTCATATATAAAAAAAACTAGGCTTATGTCAATGGGCAAGAGTGGCATCTGCCACTCGATACGCCGTAGGGCAACCATTGACATAATCAATAATAAAAACCATATATTAAGAGGTTAAGTAAAACAACGATTTACTTAACCTCTTATTTACCCCTTGTACACACTCCGCTTACTACGACTTAGCGGAGTGTGTGTATTGTGTATGGCTTTTTGTTCTGATATTTTCCGCATTTTATAGACTATTAAGTGAAAACGGAGTGCTGCAAACTTTTTTCAAGCGAAAATAGAATATAAAATGCGGTACTTCTACTCTTTTTTCAAAATAAGTATTGACAAGTATATATGATGTGTGTTAAAGTTGTGTTTTGCGAAGAGTTGCGTCTCTATAAAATCACTCTCTTAACTCGTTTTTTCCTCTGCTTAATTTATATTTAAATAGAAAATTTATATGTTTTTATACCTGCACAAACAATTAAGGGACCGTTTTTATATTCCGGTCCCCTTTTTAATCTAAAATTTAATCCATAAATTTATTTTCCGATTAAATCAATAAAAGTTTTAATCAATTCAACCGTACCGTCAATTCCAAGAACACCACTATCAACAGATAAATTATAAGAAGATGCCTGGCCCCACTTTTTATTGGAATAATAGTTATAATAGCTTGCACGCTGTTTATCCTTCTTTACAATAGAATCCTTGGCCTCTTTCTCGGAAAGATTATATTTTTCCATAATACGCTTAATACGGACATCCATATCTGCATAAATGAAGATATTAATGCAATTTGCACATTCACTTAACGCATAATCGGCGCATCGACCAACGATTACACACGAGCCCTCTTTTGCCACTTCCTTAATTGTATCAAACTGAGCAAGAAAAACACGCTGTCCAATAGGCATATCAACATAGGCACCTGTTGAATAACCCATAGAATATGTATCCATAACCAGATTATAAAGAAAAGAATTTGTAGGTCTTTCATCATGATTTTTAATCATTTCCTCGCAAAAACCACTTTCCTTGGCTGCTCTTGCCAGCAATTCTTTGTCATAGCAGGGAATATCATATGCTTTTGCAAGCTTCTCTCCTATTTCATGACCACCGGAACCATATTGTCTTCCAATTGTAATAATCAGATTATTTTTCATATTATAATCTCCCCCTATTATTTTGTAACCCTACTAAAATTATACCATAAAAGTACTATGATTTCGACTGTTTTTTATAGATATATAAAAGAAAAAAGTAATTAAAGTATCGAATCAGAAAACTTAAATTACTTTTTATTATTATCCAACAAGCCATTTATGCTTTGCAACACTGTACAACGGAATTAATGGAATTAATATCGGAGTCTTCTTAACATATGCCTGATACTCAGGATCGTCTCCATAATTTCGATTTTGCCGTAATTCCAAGCGTCTGGCGCCGCCAAACATAATATAAACAATACAAATATAGCCAAATGCAGCCGAAATCCACTGCCACACACTTGCATAAATACTAATTCCCGAAACAAAAACTCCGGTCCAAAAAAGAACTTCGCCAAGATAATTGGGACATCTTACTCAAGAAAACCCATTTTTATACCTCTAACTTTACTAATAGTTTTTCAAAATATTCCGGCAAAGGAGCGTTTACTTCAATATATTCTCCTGTTCTGGGATGTATGAATCCCAGGGTCTGAGCATGCAAAACCTGCCCGTTGGTATGATAAGGATCTTTGCCGCTACCATAAACCGTATCACCCAAAAGAGGATGTCCCTTACTTGCCATATGAACACGAATTTGATGTGTTCTTCCGGTTTCAAGCTGAAACTGAGCATATGCATAACCTTTTAAAGGTTGTAAAATTTTATAATGTGTAATTGCCTCTCTTCCGTTGGGAACAACAGCCATTTTCTTTCGCTCCACCGGATGACGACCGATGGGTGCGTTAATCGTTCCTTCCGATTCCGGAAAATTGCCGGTAATAATAGCTTTATAAACTCTTTTAATAGAATGCTCTTTTAACTGTTCTGCAATAGAGTGATGAGCAAAGTCATTTTTACAAATAATCAAGGAACCGGTAGTGTCACGATCGATTCGATGCACAATGCCCGGACGCATTACTCCGTTAATGCCGGATAAATCATCTTTACAATGATACATCAATGCATTTACAAGCGTTCCCTCATAATGTCCCGCTGCGGGATGAACCACCATTCCCTTAGGCTTATTTACAACCAAAACATCCTTATCTTCGTATAAAATGTCAAGCGGAATGTTTTCGGCCTTAATTTCAGGCTCTACGGCCTCAGGAAGGCATACTACAACTTCATCATCCGTCTTTACATCAAAACTGGGTTTCACAACCTTACCGTTAATGGTGACCTGACCATCTTTTATTAATTTTTGAAGATAACTTCTGGATACGGTATCAATCCACTCATTGATAAAGACATCCAGTCGTTCTCCCTCCATCTCCTGGGGAACCTGAAAGAACATTTTTTCCATGCTCAACTCCATAATGCAATGCTAAAAATACATTTTACCTTATTCATTTGCTTCTTCATCATAATAAATCTGTGAAAAGGCTTCTTTTAAAATCTCTGCAGAAGGCTTTTCACCCACTACGATTTTTCCTACTTTACGAATATATACAAATTCGTCCGTTTCGCTCCATGGATTCTTTGTATCAATATATGCCATAAAATCTTCCGTAGCAAATTCTGTTTCCGTAATAGGTAGTCCAAAGAATACAAGCATATCTCGAATTTCATAGAATTCATCCATAGAAAGAAGGTCTTTTTTCCAAGATAAACAAGCTTGTGAAACAATCGAAAGCGCAAGCGCATCCGATTCCGTAATACCATCGATTGCATTTTTATATACATTTAAAAATTCCGCACCAAATACCGGTAATGCCCGCTCTTTTGCCGTATCTTTTTCAATTCTTTCTTTTTGAACAAGATATCCTCGCTGTAAAAATTCCTCTATAGCCTCAGGTTCGGCGTCCGTCAATTCGTACATATTGGAAATCATCCATTCAAACATAGATGCCTTATTGGCTATTGCAAGACGAAATGCCGCAGCAACCCCCTCTTGAAATGCAAGTGGTGTGGCATCTTTAAGCACAGACATATCTACATATACGGCTTTGGGAAATACTTCTTTGCAAATCATTTCGCCGGTTTTATCAAACTTAGGACGAACAGATACACCGCTAAAATGAGCTGCGGGAGTAACCGGAACGCATACAAATGACATTTTAGCATACTCCTGCGTCATAACCTCATAAAGCAGATCCATTATAAAAGGCTCCGCCAGAACGACAAAAGTATATTCTGCAATTTTATCTTTAATGAATGCTTCCAAATCATTATTTTCATTTTTATTGTTTAAGCACAAAGAATCCTCTGCCGTAAAATTATGTACATATGCTTTCCATGCTTCATTGGCAATTTCGGAAGAATAGATAACCGCAAGCTTGTCATCTTTTACTCCACATATATCAAGGAAAAGCTTCCAATCCGATGAATCATTATAAAAATGTACGCCATAACGATTTGTTTTATTTTTTTCGATATAAATTGTTTCACACATGGTTTATTTCCATTTCTTTTTTTACTATATTTTATCTTTTAAGATAAAAACTTCCCGTTTTTAGGCGGGAAGTAATTTAATCATTCTGATATTGATAACCGTTCAATTACTGCACATCAGGCACATCAACGGAACCGCCACCGAGAATTTCAGGTAAATCTCCTGAAATCGTTACAGTTGAAGGGGTAATTAAAAAGATAAAATTAGAAATCTTCTGCATATTTCCGCGAATTGCATAGCATGAACCGGATACAAAGTCAATAATACGCTGCGCAATACTATAGTCAAGGCCTTCCATGTTCAAGACAACTGCACGCTTATCTAATAAAATATCGGTAATTTCTCTTGTATCCTCTACCGAAACAGGTCTGAATACACATACATCCATTCCACCTGAATTGTAATTCGCATTGTTCTTTCTTGTCGGTCTGCCACCAAATACCTTACGAGGCTTCTCATCTCTGTATGAAAGCTCATCATAATCATCATTTTCTTCGATTATTTCATATCCTCTTTTATCGGGATCGCCGAAAATAAGCTCAGGAATTTTAGCTGCCCAACTGGTATTCTGTTTTGATTCTCCGCCGTTATTGTTTTCCATGTAAAATACCTCCATTTTAAATTAAACATTATAATTTCGTTCGCCAAAAATGCCGGTGCCGACTCTTACAAAGGTTGCGCCCTCCTCTATGGCAACTTCATAATCTCCGGTCATACCCATAGACAATTCACCGACACTTATATTATCAGTTTTTTCTTGTGCTATGTCAATCATTAATTGATTTAATTTCACAAAATGTTGACGATTTAATTCGGCATCTTCAACATATGGTGCTATTGTCATCAAACCACACACTTCCAGACCGGGCAAGTCAACTACCTCTTTATAGAAGTCATTGACTGTTTCAGACATTATTCCGAATTTTGATTCCTCTTTCGCAACATTTACCTCTAAGAGTATCTTAACAACAACGCCCTTTTTACGGGCTTCTTTGCTGATTTCCTTAGCAAGCTTTACACTGTCTACACTATGTATCATGTATACTTTATCAACAATATATTTGACTTTGTTGGTCTGCAAATGACCGATCATATGCCATCGGATATCTGAAGGAAGCTGTTCATACTTATCCATGATTTCCTGAACTTTATTTTCACCGAAGTCACGGCATCCGCAATCATACACTTCCTGTAGCATTTCAACCGGCTTTGTTTTACTTACGGCAATCAATGTTACATCATTAACTTCTCTGTTTGAACGCACACATGCGTCTTTTACCCTCTGTAACACATTTTCATAATTATTTTTTATCGTCGACTCACACATTTTACAAAAACATGCTCCCTTCCATTTATTCGTAGACAAGACTGTCTTCTTCGACACTTTTTGCATCCAAAACGATATAATCGTATGCACTTAAACCATAATCCGTATTGGATTTTACAATGGCATATTCTTCGTTCTGATACAGAATAGTAATCTGTCTAAAATCGGCATATCCCTTATTCATATTATAAACGCCAACCAAAGTAGCCTTTTTGCTGATTTCAAACTTCTCGCCGGAATCTTCATCTATAAGATTATCGCCGATTCTAAGCATATCATCACTTACATAATAATATTCTTCGTTCTCACTGTAGATTGTAAGATCAATCTTCTGTGTGGTTATGGCACCATCCTCAGAATAAGTTTCACGAAGGAAACAATATACGCCATCGTTTGCAGATTCTTCAGCCATAAAATCCTTGGGAATCAAGAAAAATTCCTGTTCAGCAATTGCGGAATTGGGAATTTTTAATCCTATTTCTTCTTTAGTAATTACTTCTATATCAATAAAACGCTCGGTACAATGATTTACCATGGAATTATTAAAACCTAAAATACAGAAATAATCTTCTCCCATCGAATAAATTTCTGTGGATGCCCAGGATACATTCTGTGTCTTCAAAAATTTCACTTGAACATACTCTGCCTCTTCCAATTCTTTTGCACGCTCAGGAGTAACGCCGATTACAATAGACCATTTTTCGGAAGTAACAAATTTATATACCGAATCCCCGGGAGCAACCAATTCATTGTTCACCAACTGGACTTTCTCATAATCTTCTTTTTCTAAAATATCTTTAGTTACTTCGTGAGGTTCCAATTCTTCATATCCATCGGTACTGTATACGATATATCCGCTTTTATGGGCATTACATAATTTAACACCGTAGCCGTTTGCACCGCTTTGAAGCTCATCCAGACTGTTTAAAATGTTCAAATTTGACAATTTAAGGGTTGTACCCTGCAAATCATATTTAAAACTGTAAACATCCGAAAAACGCTCCGGAGAGAAGTCTTTTACAAAGCTTACAACATCTGCTTTTACTTCGTTTAAATCCGCATCCGATAAACTATTCTCTCCCATAGTATCCGATTGCATTAATTCAGCCAGTTTACCGCTGCCGTCAACCGTATATACCAAGTCCCCACAGGCAACTTTTTCACTCTCTCTTGCATAATAATTAACATATCCCGCTTCTTGGGTTTTTACAATTTCTTCTGACCGAAGCGCAATACCCGTATATATATTATTTACGGAAAGGGAACCAACTTTTACTTCATATCCCACAATAGGATTGGAACGAATATATATGACAACGCAAATAAGAATATAGATCGCCATTACTGCAAAAATGACCATACCTATATTCAAATTAAAAGGCCTGCGATACCTTACAATTTTGTTATTATTCGTTCTTGAAGCCATAATTTCTGCCTTTCAAACTAATGTCAATTCATAAAATAAAAAGCCCCGGAGCCCCGAGGCTTTCATTGTTACATGTTCAATAAAGAATTGCTAATCAAACTCGATTTATAATTCAACCATAACTCTGTCTTTTAAAGCCTCAGGAATAGCACCCTTGGATGTTGAAACAGAAAGGAACATATCAACATTGAACTTATCACTGATTACTTCAAGGCCGGAAACAACCTTTTCCAAATCATCAACTGTAATATTAGCCAACTCCAGGAAATTATCAAAATAC
This sequence comes from Lachnospiraceae bacterium, assembly GCA_017624855.1. Taxonomy (GTDB): domain Bacteria; phylum Bacillota; class Clostridia; order Lachnospirales; family Lachnospiraceae; genus UBA3766. Next base: position 231,965 of record JAGAMF010000009.1, on the reverse strand, counting down.
ATCTGCTGTAAATCATGATCCTGTGAAATAATACCTAACAGGAAACCTACAAAAACATCGCTGTTAGACACAAGATACTCTGATACATTAATCAGACGAATCTTATTATTCAATTCATACATGTGTTTTGTGGAAGAATCAAGGAACACTACATTACCTAAAATCTCCTTCACGTCAGTGTTTACCTTCTCAAGTAAAACCTTAGACTTTCCCTTACCATTATCGCCAATAATCATACGAACCATAATGACATACACCCCCATAGTATTATTTTTCATTTTATTATGTATAAAACGATTTTACGAAAAAATTATGATACTTTTCCGCTCCTCTTAATTATAGTCGATATGCCCAAAAAAGACAACCTTTTTATCTCTAATATTAGTGAAAATATTGTATATTTATTTTCCGGCAGCTTCCAGCAAACGACTCATATCTATATATAGATTTTGTCGCTGATCGGCACGAAGAATTACCGAGATAAAAGGGTTCCCCGCGCTGTCTTTTACATACAAAATCAGGCAATTTCCGGCCGCATTGGTTGTTCCGGTTTTTCCGCCTAAAACCGTAATGTTTTCAGGCACTTCCGCATTACCCTGAAAATACTGATTGGTACTTTTTACTTCGATTGTTTTCTGGTTGCCGTTAGCATCCCTATATACAGAAGTATAAGAAGTCAACTGTATAATTTCACGAAAACGCTCATACTGAATTACTTCGTTAAATATCAAATACAAATCATAAACGGTAGAATAATGCTCCTCTTCCGTCAATCCATGGGGATTGCAGAAATTTGTATTTGTGGCACCCAACGCCTGCGCTTCCGCATTCATCATTGCACAGAAGTTCTCAACGGTTCCTCCGATATGCTCTGCAATAATCAAACCAGCATCATTTGCGGAATTAATCAAAAGCACATTTAATGCCTGATCCAATGTAATAACATCTCCCGGCTTAAAACCAAACATAGTAGCTCCGGGTTCCGTAATTTTGCAATTCTCGGTTACAACAATTTCATCCTGAAGATTGCCGTATTTGAGTGCCACCAACGCAGTCATAATTTTCGTAATGCTTGCAGGTGACAATTGTTCATAAATATTCTCTGCATATAGAATTTCCTTGTTATTCAAATCAAAGAGTCCCGAAGCATAGGAATATTCCAATTTTACGCCCTGCATAGCAATCTGTTCGCGACTGTCCACACACAAATCGGCAGAAAAAGCAGGAAGCGTATCGGTTTCAAAAGAACTGTTGGTTACCATATAAGCCGAAGAAGGCATTTGTCGCGAATAAGCCATATCGTAGCTTTCCGAACCACACCCAACTATAGGCATTAAGCAACCTATAATCAAAAGAACCGCAACATACTTTCTAATCTTATTTATACATTTCACGCCACTCTAAATCTCCTCTATCCAAAGACTTTATCAGTAGTTCTGCTGTTGCAAGATTGGTTGCCAAAGGAATATTATGCATATCGCACAATTTTACAACATTGTTAACATCCGGCTCATGAGACTTGGGATTCAAAGGGTCACGCAAGAAAATAACCAAGTCAATCTGATTATGTTCAATCTGAGCACCAATCTGTTTCTCCCCACCGAGATGTCCCGCAAGAAACTTATGAATTGTTAAATTGGTTACCTCTTCCACCAGTCTTCCGGTGGTTCCGGTAGCAAATAATTCATGTTTGCATAAAATGCCTCTATATGCAATACAAAAATTTTGCATTAATTTCTTTTTCGCATCATGCGCAATTAAAGCAATATTCATATTTTTCTCCCTTCTCTATACATACCCCATTAATTATTATATTTTCGTACAGCCTGCAAACGTACATTTAATACAAACCCCATACCAATATACAATGCAACCATTGATGTCAAACCCGCACTTACAAACGGAAGCGGAATACCTGTGTTAGGCATTAATCCCGTTGCAACACTGATATTCAAAATGCCCTGAAAGCCGATTAACGCACCCATACCGGCCGCTATTACCTTGCCAGCCATATCCTTGGCTTTATATGCTATAACAACACACTCAAACGCAATACCAATCACCAATAATATAACAAGACATCCGCCTATAAATCCCAATTCTTCACCAATAATCGTAAAAATAAAGTCAGTTTGCGGCTCAGAAATAAAATTACTGTTTTTAACGGAATTTACTACATTATTGTTTAATCCTTTTCCGGTTAACTGGCCGGAACCGATTGCCATAATGGAATTTAACTGCTGATATGCTTCCGTCGTAGCATAATCCTCGGGATGAAGCCATGCCATAATACGATTACGCTGATAATTCTCGATAATTTGCTGATCCGGCTGTAAAATCTGCATAAAAAGAATTACAAATACCGGAATTGCCACTCCAAGAATTCCAAAAACATACTTGTAGGATATTCCACCCACAAAAAACATAACACAAAAAACGATAAAAACCATAATGGTTGTGGACAAATCCGGCTGATCCAATATAAGATACAAAATCGGCGCCACCAATACAACAGCAAAGAACAAAACCTTAATATCGTTTATCTTTTCCTCATACTTCATTATAAACTTTGCATAGAATAGAATCAATAGAATTTTTGCCAATTCGGATGGTTGAAACTGAATACCGAAGTCTAACCATCTGCGGGCATTGTTTACTTCTACACCTATAAAAAGCACCAAAACCAGCAATATGGCGTTAACGGCATAAATAATCCACCAATATCGTAAAAATACTCCATAATCAAAAAGAGAAATCACAACCATCAGAAAAAGCCCCAGCAAAAACCCCATAAGTTGTTTTTGCTGAAGTTCTTTTTCGGCGCTGCCGACCGCTAAAATTCCAATAACACTTAAAGCAATCAGCATAAATACCAATTTAAAATCATAATCTTTTATACGGTATTTTTTAAGCATTCCTCTTCTCCGTCAGCTTATTTGTTTCTTAAATCCAAAATCGGAATATTCGCATACAGCGTTGGTGTTTTCGATGCATTCATACTCTTCATTCCGGTTTTGGAAATCTGTATTTCCATTGAATTTACATCAATTTTCATATATTTGGATATAACATCCGCAATATCTTTTTTAATTCGTTCCATTACCTCGGGGGAACAATTGACACGATCCGAAATCAAAAGAATCTTTAAGCGATCCTTTGCCACTTCACTTGATTTTTTTCTTTTAAAAACAGAAAATATATTCTTCACGATTACACCTCCTGTTTCTTTTTGAATATGTCGGAAAACCGAGCCCAAAAGGTAACTGTTTTGGGAAATTCCATAGGAGGAACTTCCTGGCCGGTAACACGCTTTGTAATATTCATGTAAGCAACACCTGCATAAGTATTGGAACCTACCAAAGGCTCGCCCTGATTGGTGGCAATTACCACATTTTCATCATCCGGCACAAAACCCAACAGAGGAATTGATAATATATCCACCACATCATCTATGGACATCATATCTCCCCGTTTAATCAAATCATTGCGAACTCGGTTTACCACCAAATCAATTTTATTAAAATCATTGGCCTCCAAAAGCCCTATAATGCGGTCTGCATCACGAATTGCAGACACTTCCGGTGTTGTTACCACAATTGCACGGTCCGCAGCGGCAATTGCATTCTGAAATCCCTGCTCAATCCCCGCCGGACAATCCAGAATAATATAATCGAACTGTTCTTTCAGTGTACCGATCATTTTAATCATCTGTCCCGGATTAACCGAAGTTTTATCTCGGGTCTGCGCAGAAGGCATTAAATATAAAGTCGGATACCTTTTATCCTTAATCAACGCCTGTTTGATACGACAATTACCTTCTACAACATCCACCAGATTATATACGATACGGTTTTCCAACCCCATTACAACATCAAGGTTTCTCAAACCGATATCCGTATCAATCAATACAACTTTTTTCCCCAAAGAAGCAAGACCTGTTCCAACATTTGCTGAGGTTGTGGTCTTACCAACCCCACCTTTTCCTGATGTAACGACAATTACTTCACTCATACAATCCTCCCTATTCTGCTTCCCTTAAGGGAAAAGCGAACGTATTATTGAAATATTTGTCATCTGATATGCCTAAACAAGACTATTCAGTAATTCTTTGGTGATTTGCTCCGTTATAATCTTTTTATCTTTTACATACGCAATCTGCGGCTCATAGGAGTTTTTCTTTTTCCACTTTGAAGCCTTTTTACCTATGTATTCATAACTGCCGATTCCGATTTTCTGAGGTGTAAAATCCATGGCCGCAACCACATAATCTTTACCGTTATCCACGCCGGCATACGCCTCCCCGTATAAACCGCCCAATACATAAATACTGTTGGTGGATATAATGGTTGCACAAGGTGATACATTACCAAAAATCACAACATCACGGTCCGCCTTAATCACTTCCCCCGGCTCAATGCATCTTTTATAAAAGACTACTCTTTCTTCCTTCGGTGTTTCTTCCTGCACGGGAATTTCTTCCGGTACTTCTTCGATTACTTCCGGCTCCGGTTCCTGCTCTTTGCCGATTAAGTACAGAATCTCCAATTGGGTAGATTCCGTAATCACTTCAACGATTCGTGCTTCCTCCTCATCTGTCAGTTCTCTTCCCTCTAATGAAAGTACAGTCTTGGCATTACCGAAAAACTTAGCAGCTTCGCCGAACTTCTTAGCAATTTCAGATAAAAGAACTTCAAATTCAAGCTCATTATTCAGATAAACAGTCATCCCGCCGGATGTATTTTTTATTCTGACTGCATGTTTCATCTCGGCCACCTCCGTTTTTAGTCTCCGGCAGTCGTTGCCGTCAAAGGCTGTTCTGCCGTACCGGTAATAATTTCATCTTCTTCCGCAAGTCCGTAGTAATACATTACAACATCTTTTGTAATCTGCGCAGCATAATCCGAAGTATATCCGTTTAAAACACGAATTGCTATGGAAATTTCGGGATTTTCATAGGGCGCATATCCCACAAAAAGAGCGTGGTCAGCTCTGGAACTTGTTTCCTGCGCCGTACCGGTCTTACCCGCAACATTAATTGCCACAGTTGAGAAATATGACTTTTTCAAAACCACCTGACGCATTCCGCTATGAATGGCATCCCATACATCATCGGAAAGTTCAATGGTATTTCGAACTTCTGCGCTGTTATCTAACTTCAAATTGCCGTTGGTATCCGTTATTTTATCAATTAAAGTTAAATTATAAACGGTACCGCTGTTGGCAACCGCAGTTACATATCTGGCCAAACCAACCGTAGTATAGGCATGTGTTCCCTGTCCGATAGCGGACGGTACCGGGAATACATCTGAAACATAAGGACTTGTCTCGGAAATTTCTACACCGGAAGTTTCACTTAAACCAAATAGATCCACATATTTCGCAAGGGTATCCGTTCCTACATTGGCGTTATAACCGTCTTCATCCTGAGACATACGATAACCTACCTCATAAAAGAAACAGTTACATGAATTGGCAATGGCTTCCGTAATGTCCAATCTGCCGTGAGCACCGGGTGCAATCCAACAATTATGTATGGTTCCGGTCAATTTGGTAAAACTACCCTCACATTTTATATCTTCTTTCAAAGTAACCACTTCTTCTTCCAAGGCAGCTACCGAAACAAGCATTTTTAATGTTGAACCTGGCGCACTTCGGTTCTGAGTGGCATAATTCCATAAAGGTCTGGATAAATCACTGTTTAATCGGGCTAAATATGCCGCATCCGCCGAATTTGCCAAGCGGTTATTATCATACCCCGGATAAGAAACCAAGGCTTTTACATCTCCGGTATTTACATCCGTAATAACGCAGGAGCCGGAACAAGGGTCAAGTGCCAGCTGTGCCGGTGTTATTTCAAGGTCTGAAATGCACTGAACAATAAACTCATAGGCAGATGTTCTTCCGCTCTTTAAGTTTTTAATCTGAGACTCTTCTACATTGATAATATCCTGATCCCATAAAATAATACAAATCTGCTTACCGGAAATATTATTGTTGGCAATCATATATTTATAAAGCCTTTTGTTAAATTCCGTATTGTTTTGTAAGGCATCAATAATATACTCAACCAAGCCCGCATAGATTTCATCCGAATCGGAGTACTGTACTTCTAAATCCAATTTGGTAGTATCAATCCAATTCATGGAAATTGCATAGTTTAAGTATTCTTTTAAACTAATGGTCTCGTCCTTCGTCCATGCAATATATGTCGCATCGGATGTATCGATTTCATCACGAATTAAAATACCGTGGTTTTCCGACATTAACATAGACACAATATAACTTTCATAATTCCGATATTCTTTCGATAATTTGTTATAGGGCGTCGCCGATACCAGTAATTCATCCTGCAATTCAAGAGATACATTCTCTTTTTTTGTTAAAAATGCCTCATATACGGCTTTTTCCGTTTCACTGGCATAACTTTGCGAGAATCGTGATGTATTAATGACATTATTGTTAAAAAGGGCAAAATACACATCATCGATGGGAATATACATATCTTTGGAATCTTCATCCTCAGGGCTGACCTTGGTATTTCGAATCTTATTTACAAGAATACCTGCAATTTTCTGCTCTAATATGTTATAAACAGCAATCTGCAAGTCCCTGTCAATGGTTAAATAAATGTCATTTCCCGCAATGGGTTCCACATAATCCGCGGTTTCAATGATTTTACCCATATTATCTACATAAATGGTTTCGGATCCCTTAATACCCTGTAAATGACTCTCCATGGACTGTTCAATGCCGGTTTTACCTACATAATCGTTTAAGGAATAATTCTCATTCTCTTCCGACAATACAGCATATTCATCCGTGGAAATTTTACCGGTATATCCGATAATCTGAGAAAAATATACCGGATCGTTGTATCTGCGAATGGTATCCTGAGCAACACTTACACCGGGTAAAACATCACTGTTTTCAATTACAACCGCAAGAGTTTCTTCTGATACATCGGATGCTACGGTAGTTGCAATATATTTCTGATAGCTGTTTAAGGACAAGGCATAGCGAACCGTAATAATCTGTACAATCTCTTCTTTTGTATATCCACCGCCGGGCACAAAAGAGGAATTTACACCGGGCTCCGCATAGTAGCCGATGCCGTATTTTTTACGACTGCATAAAAATTCGATCACATCCTCAGGTGTTGAGGTCTTTTCATCATACTCCAAATCCGATATATATACCTTACCGTAAACATCTGCAAGAAATCGCTGTAATTTGGTTCCGTCCACAGTAAAAACATACTCACCGTCTTCATTGACGCGAATATTAAAATCACTGATGATATCATCACCGTTTTTCTCAATCAATTTAATCAAACGATAAATCGTATCATTTAATTGTGCATTTTTATCACTGCCGGATTCAAAAACATCTTCCAAAGTAATGTTGTAAGCCAACTCATTGTAAGCAAGCAAATTACCGTTGCAGTCATAAATATTTCCTCGGGTGCTTGGTAGCGAACGCTCTCTGACAATTTTCAGACGAAAGTTATTTAAATAATTCTCACCGTTAACAATCTGTAAATCAAAAATTCTATATACAAGTGTAGAACAAAGAATGATAAAGGCAAGCAGAATAACAAAAAGTCTGGATGTAATTACTGTTAAAATTGATTCTTTCCACTTATTAAACAAAGGTATTTACTCCTCTTTCTTCTCTGCACGCCTAAACAAATCCATAATCAACAACAATAGCGGATAAACAATTACCGCAACCAAAATTGTATATACCAATTCCGGCAAAATAATATTTAACAAATAATATCCGAAATCAAATCTGCTCCTTAAAAGGAATAATAAAACATAAACAACCATAGAATACAATAAATCGCTTAATGTAATCATAATCAAAGGAAGCTTAATGTCATCCGGATAAAAGATATTATGAAACAATCCGTTCATGTAGCCAATATACATGTATAAAAGCGAATAAAAACCGATGATTTCAAAGAAAAATAAGTCCATGAGCAAACCGCAGAAAAAGCCTACAAAAACCCCATATCTGTCCCCCTGCATAAAACCGCTGCAGGCCGTAAGAATAATCAAAACGTTCGGCACAATACCTTGAACAGCCAGGGCACGAAAAACCGTACACTGTAATACAAACGATATTAAAATCAATAATACTGCGGTAATGACTTTTTTCATAATCCTGCCTTAATCAATGGTTTGCTTTTGTTCTGTAATAACCAGCACTTCACTGAGATGTTCAAAATCCACTGCCGGTGTAATGTAACCCGACTTTGTCAGGTTGTTGGAATCCTCTTCTATGTAACTGATATATCCGATCAGAATTCCGGGCTGATAACGGTCACTGATATCCGAAGTAACCACCTTATCGCCTACCACTACCTTATCATCCGAATCTGTTAACTGACTAAAACGAATATAGCCGTTTTCCATAGCTTTTAAATCGCCGCTTACAATCAAGTTATCGGATGTGGACAAAACAGTGGCACTTACATTGGATGTATCGTCTATAATGGAGACCACCTGCGCCCAATTGGGACCGGTTTCCACCACTCTTCCAACCAGACCACTACCGGCCATAATATTCATATTGGGCTCAATACCATCATTGGCACCTTTGTTAATTACAAAGGTATCAAACCAATTATTGGATCCGCCCATAATAATTCTGGCACCGACTTTATCATAATCGGAATACTGCTGGTCCAAATCATAAAGTTCTCTTAATGTGTTTAGCTCGTACTTATCCTGCATCAAAGCCGTATTTTCAATGGTAAGCTCATCTACCTGCTGTTGAAGTGCTTCATTTTCGGCAATCAAATCCTTAATCTGCCCCATCAATTCAGCTTTATCCGTAAGATAACCTCCCACTTTGCTTAAACCGTCCTGGAAAGGCACAAGCGTGTAACCCACAATAAAATTAGCCGTATTAAATTTAAAATCAGTCATAAAGGTAAAAAACATCAACAAAACACTGAGGGCCGATAAAATCAAAAGCCAGTATTTGATTGGGAGCTTAAACCTTTCTTTTTTTCTTTTAACAAGAGGGCTCATTGAATTCTTTCCTTTTAACGAATGTAGGCTACCGACTTAAACTTATCGTTTTTAATAATTTCGGCAATACCGTCAATAACACTTTCCAATGCCTGGTCTGCAACATTTACCTTCAAACCGGTTCCGTTGGCCAAAATTGTTCCGAAATCGCTAACCAACGAACCACCTCCGGTTAAATACAAGCCATGTCTGTAAATATCCGCAGACAACTCAGGCGGAGTTCTTTCCAAAATAATCTTTACATTGTCGATAATGGTTTTAAAATGTTCTTTTAAGCACTCATCAATCAATTCCGTAGGAATTTCACGCTCCATGGGAAGACCTGAAACGATGTCACGGCCATATACAACGGCTTTTTCATTCTTCTTTTTTAATTCATGAAGGCTCATTTTTAACTTTTCAGCTGATTTATACCCGATTAAAAGATTAAATTCTCTTCTTACAGCTGCACGAATCGCATCATCAAATTTATAACCGCCGGTCTTAATCAACTTGCTTAAAACAATACCGCCCAATGACAAAATGGAAATTTCAGTTGTATTATATCCAACATCAACAACCATAACTCCCTGGGAATTTTTTACGTCAACGCCAAGTCCGATTCCGTTTGCCACAGCCTTTTCAACCATATAAATCTTCTTGGGCTTCAAGTTGGCATCCTTAATCAAATCATAAAAAGCACGCTTTTCCACTTCCGTCACATCGGTAGGAACGGCAATGTAAAATTCGGAGTTTTTATAATTTCCCTTAGATACGTCATTGATAAAATATCTCAAAAGAATCTGCATATTCTTAATATCCGCAATAACACCGCTGGTCAGGGGAAATGTAACCTGAATATTGTCCGGTGCTTTTTCATACATATCAAACGCAGAATCTCCGTATGCGAACACATTATTTTTATTTTCAATGGCAATCATATTCTTCTCCAACATAGTATTGGAAGTACGCCCATTAAAAATTCTGATATTGCTTGTACCCAAATCGATACCGTAAACACTGTTAACCATAAAGATATACCTTTCTTTTGTAATTTATCTGCCTGACAATTCAAGCATATAGATTGCAAACAAACTTATTTTATAAAAAAGTCATTTCTTTTTGTATGAACATAGTTATTTTAGCATAGAAAAAATATCATGTACACCAAATATGATGAAAAATTTTCGACTTCATTCTATGTTCAAAAACTACATTTTTCGCATAATTTTACCACTCGTCTCATCCACAACAAGGATACCGGCATTTAGTAAGGACTGCATAGACATCATAATGCCGTATTTTGCATGAGGCCATGTAAGTCCGCCCTGAAAATACACGGCATAAGGCTCTTTTATGGGGGCATCCGCACTTAATTCAATGGAAGAACCGGACACAAAAGCTCCCGCCGCCATAATGACATCACTGTCATAGCCGGGCATTGCCCAAGGTTCTGCAAATACATGACTGTCTACGGGGGAAGACTTCTGAATTCCCTGACAGAAGGCAATTACCGCTTCCGGAGAACCTAAGGTAATGGCCTGAATAATGTCATGGCGTTCTTCCGCCCCTGTAGGAATTACGGGATAGCCTAATCTTTCATAAAGACTCGCTGCAAAAATTGCTCCCTTTTCTGCGTTGGCAACTACGGTAGGCGCAAGGAAAAATCCCTGATAAAAGTCTTTTAACACGCCTAAAGAAGCACCTACTTCCTTACCAAGTCCCGGAGAAGTCAAACGATACGCGGCATTTTCCACGCAAGACTGTTTTCCTGCGATATAACCGCCAATAGGCGCCAAACCGCCGCCGGGATTTTTAATCAGGGAACCAACCACCATATCGGCTCCAACATCACTGGGCTCTAAGGTTTCCACGAACTCACCGTAGCAGTTATCCACCATACAGATGACATCTGGTTTGATATTCTTGACGAATTTAATCAATTCACCGATTTCTTTTACTCCAAAAGAAGGTCTTGTCTGGTATCCTTTGGAACGCTGAATGGTAACGAGCTTCGTTTTTTCATTGATTGCTTTGGCAATATTGTCATAATCAAAGATACCGTCCTCAAGCAAATCCACCTGACGATAGCTGATTCCGTATTCTTTTAAGGAACCTTTAGAGTCACGGATGCCGATTACTTCTTCTAAAGTATCGTAAGGCTTACCTACCGGGCTTAAAAGTTCATCTCCCGGGCGTAAATTGCTCATTAAAGCAAGGGCAAGGGCATGGGTTCCGCAGGTAATCTGAGGACGCACCAGGGCATCTTCCGTATGAAATACATCCGCATATACTCTTTCTAAGGTATCACGACCGATATCGCTGTAACCGTAACCGCTGGTGCCCAGCATACAGGCTTCGCTGACCTGATTCTTCTGCATGGCAGCAAGCACTTTCATCTGGTTTATTTCTGCAATTTTATCAATCTCGGCAAATCGGGGTTCCAGTTCCTTCAACACCTCGGATGCATAATTGTAAAGAGCATCGGATATGCCCATGTTTCTGTAAATGTTTTCAGTCATTATTGTATACCAAACCTTTGTGATTTATGATTAAATTTCTTTCTGTATTCGCTATAAAAAATTAACAAATATGCTATATAACTTTATACTTACAACTTCTCTTCGTCGTAGATTGCCCGCACACCGCCGATAAACTTTGCTCTGGTTCTTGCACAAACCACATGGGCCTCACCGATTTTATCGGAGGATAAACGTACCGGCACCGCAACATCTTTCAGATGCATTCCGATTAAGGTATCGCCGATATCCATACCTGCATGAGCTTTTATGTGTTCGACCGCTACGGGACTTGTAAAAGCCTTATAAGCCGCAGTAGCAAATGAACCTCCGGCCTTGGGTTGCGGCATTACATTTACTTCTTCATAACCGTACTTTTCTGCCGCCTCTGCTTCAAGAATCAGGGCACGGTTTAAGTGTTCACAACACTGAGCCGCAAGATAAACCTTGGCTTCCTTCGTTGCTGCATAAATGCCTTCAAATAGACTCTCCGCAAGCTCAGGACTTGAAAAGGAACCGATTCCCCGTCCTGCCACTTCACTGGTGGAACAGCCGATAACAATAATTTGTCCTTCTTTAATTTTCGATACTTCTATAAGTTCTTTCATTAAATTGTAGCCTTCTTGTCTGATTTTTTCAAAATTTATTGCCATATCGAATAATTGAATTTGTTGAAAACAAATTCATGTACTCCTTTCCTATTGATTTGTAATAATCGCATAAATAAAATAACCAATAATCACACACCAAACTAAAACCAAAAAAATAATCCAAGGTATTTTTCTCTTTTTCTGTTCCGGTGTATATTCATTCCATTTGCTTAAATCTATCATATGTATACCTTTTTCCTACACAATATCTTTATATCTCAGATAAACCATCATCTCTTCAAACATCGCATCATCATTATGCCCAAACCTACTTTTATCAAGCCATTTTACATCTTTTTCCCGCTTAAACCAGGTAATCTGGCGCTTGGCAAAATGTCTCGTATCGCGCTTTAAAATATAAATCGCTTCCTCTAAGGAAATCTCCCCCTCTAAATAAGCCAGAATCTCCTTATATCCCAATCCTTGCATGGAGATATAATTACGATTCAAGCCTTCCGCCTGTAAGGCTTTTACCTCATTGATTAAACCTTTCTCCAGCATAATGTCGATTCGCTTTTCAATACGCTCATAAAGAAGCTTTCTGTCGTCGGTCAGTACAAAGAATGCATAATTGTAAGGCGACTCCTTTTCTGCTTGCTCTGCATTATGTGCAGAAATCTTTTCATGGTGCGTTTCATAAAACTCCAAGGCGCGAATAACCCTTTTTACATTGCCCGCAGGAATTGCTTCCGCAGACTCAGGATCTACGGCTTTTAACCGCTCATGCAAGGCTTCCTTTCCGTTTTCATCGGCAAAACGCTGCAATTCTTCACGCAAAGCAATATTCGCCTCTTCCTCTTCTTTAAATTCAATATCATATAAAAGAGACTGGATATAAAAGCCTGTGCCGCCCACCAGAATGGGAATTTTGCCCTTGGCATAGATTTCAGCCATGGCAGCTTTGGCCATCTGTTGAAAACGCACAATATTAAATTCATCCGTAGGTTCCAATACATCAATTAAGTAATGCTTAACACCCTGCATCTCTTCCGGCGTAATCTTTGCAGAACCGATATCCATGCGCTTATATACCTGCATGGAATCCGCAGAAATAATCTCGCCGTTTACCACTTTTGCCAGTCGTATGGAATTGTCTGTTTTGCCCACCGCCGTAGGTCCGGCAAGGATAATTAATTTGGGTTTCTGCATGATTACTCCTGTTTCATAAATATGCTTAAAAACTACACAATTCTCTTAAATTTCTTCTCAATCTCGTACTTGGTCATGGAAAACATGGTAGGTCTGCCGTGAGGACACTGATAAGGATTCTCCAAAGTCAACAACTGATCCAAAAGTACCGAAATCTGTTCAAACGACATGGTACTGTTCCCTTTTACAGCAGCTTTACAAGCCATGGTTGCGATTCGATCCTCAATAATATCAATTTTTGCCGCCGAATGCACCTGTGCCAATTCTTCTAAAATGGCAAGAAACATTTCTTTGGGATTGGCTCCGTATAAGTCCAAAGGAATGGCACGAAGCATCAGTTCATCTCCACCGAAAGACTCGATTTCAAAGCCAAAATTCTCGAAAACCTGCTTATGTTCTTCATAAACCAAAGCATCTGTTTGAGACAAACTTACCACAATGGCCGGGGATAAATTCTGAGATAAAATCTCTTTCTCCCGGTACTTTTTCATAAATTCCTCAAACTTTACCTTCTCATGCGCAGCATGCTGATCCAGGAAAAACAGCTTTCCGTCATACTCAATCAACCAATATGTCTTAAAAATCTGTCCTAAAACCACAAAGTTTTGTCGTCTGTCCGCAGTTAAAATCTTTTCTTCAAACAAATCCAGCTGTTCCGGTTTCTCAATGATGATTTCACTGTTAAAAGGGGACTGTGAAGTATCGGTATTAACATTTGAAATTTCCGCATCCTCTAAGACAGTTTGAGACTCAACGGTCTGCGTATTGTCTTCTTTTTCAACACATGATGTTTTTTCTTCATCTTCCGAAAAGAACAATTCGCTTTCAAAACGCTTTTTGCCGGTTTCCCCTAATACGATAGGCTTAGAACTTATTGACGAAAACTCATCTTCGGCAGATTTTAAAATAATTTCAGGATCGGAAAACGGTCGTTTTATGCTATTGAGGTCAATTTCTTTCTTCTCAACACTCTCTTCCGCCTTTGTGACAGCAGAATAGTCTCTCGCCCCGGCCTGTTCTTTATGAATTCGCGCGGCTTCGTTTTCCTTCCACTCTTTTAAACGCTCTTTCTCAAAAGGTTCCGGCGTGGTAATTCGTTCCTCAGCCACCTCATCCTGTACCAATTTCGCCTCGGGAATCATTTCCCTACCGGTTAAGCTGTTACGAATATTATCCACAAGGCAGCGCACCAATTGTTCCTGATTGGACATACGCACCTGCATTTTGGTAGGATGCACATTCACATCCAGCGCCGTAGTGTCCACATTGATATGCAGTACGCAGAAAGGGAACTGATGTTGCATCATAAATCCCTTATAACCGTCTTCAATGCCTTTTGAAATAAAATTACTGCGCACATAGCGTCTGTTTACAAAATAATTTTCAAAGGCTCGATTAGCTCTGGAAAGCTCCGGTTTGCCCAAATAGCCTTCAATTGCGATTCCATCCTGCTCCACGCTTACGGGAATCAATGCTTTGGTGGTATCACGACCGTAGATACGATAAATCACTTCTTTTAAATCACCGTTTCCGGAAGTATGAAACTTCACCGCATTGTTTACCACAAGCTTAAAAGACATGGAAGGCATGCTTAAAGCCATATGTTGCATCAATTCTACAATATGAGCCCCTTCCGTCATGGCAGATTTCAGAAATTTCTTTCTTGCAGGCGTATTATAAAAGAGGTTACGAACCAAAATCGTAGTACCGTTCGGTGCACCGATTTCTTCAAACTCTTTCTGCACACCACCCTCAATTACAATTCGTGTTCCGGTTAAGGAATCTTCTGTTTTGGTAATCATTTCTACCTGAGCTACCGCGGAAATACTGGCCAATGCCTCACCGCGAAATCCCAGTGTCTGTAAGTAAAAAAGGTCTGCATCGGACTCGATTTTGCTTGTGGCATGGCGAAGAAACGCCTTGGGTAACTCTTCTGCGGGAATTCCCCAGCCGTCATCGGTAATACGAATCAAATCAATACCGCCGCCTTTGATTTCCACGGTAATCGCCTTTGCATGGGCATCCATTGCATTTTCCACCAGCTCTTTTACCACACTTGCAGGCTTTTCAACCACTTCACCGGCAGCAATTTTATCAATTGTCTGACTATCCAGTAATTTAATTTCAGGCATTTATCCGATGTATCCTTTCGTTTTTTTATATACTTACCAACGGTTTTTCAACTTGTTCTGCAAGCGATACAGCGTATTCATAGCGTCTAACGGCGTTAATGTGGTAATATCAATTTCTTTTAATTCCGCAATAACATCCTCATCCGTTACCGTATCAAACAATGAAAACTGTGCCAAATCCACTTCATCGTATTTGGGCACGGAAGCTTTCTTGTCATTTTTATTTGTGGATGTGGTGATACTCTGGATTTTCTCGATAATATCGTTATCCGTAAGCTGCTCCACAATCTCTTTGGCACGATCGATTACCATGTCCGGCACACCGGCAAGTTTGGCAACCTGAATACCATAACTCTTGTCTGCACCGCCTTTGATGATTTTACGAAGGAAGACAATATCGTCGCCTTTTTCTTTTACGGCGATACAATAATTGTTGACATTGCTCATTTTGCCTTCCAATTCCGTTAATTCATGATAATGGGTGGCAAATAAAGTCTTTGCGCCCAATAACTTACGATTACTGATATGTTCAATCACCGCCCAGGCAATGCTCAAACCGTCAAAAGTTGAAGTTCCGCGGCCGATTTCATCCAAAATCAAAAGACTCTTACTTGTAGCATTGCGCAAAATATTGGAAACTTCATTCATTTCAATCATAAAAGTACTCTGTCCGCTGGCGAGGTCATCCGATGCTCCCACACGGGTAAAAATGCGGTCAACCACACCGATTTTGGCACTTTTAGCAGGTACAAAAGAACCAATCTGCGCCATAAGTACAATCAAAGCCGCTTGACGCATATAAGTGGACTTACCTGCCATGTTGGGACCGGTAATTACGGAAATACAATGATTGTTATTGTCTAAAAAGGTATCGTTTGGAATAAACATATCGTGCTGAATCATTTTTTCCACCACGGGATGTCTTCCGTCCTTGATATCGATAATACCTTTTTCGTTTAAAGTAGGTTTTACATAATGGTTCTGCTCCGCCACATATGCTAAGGAACATAAGGCATCCAAATTAGCCACTGCTTTGGCTGTACGCTGGATTCGTTCAAGCTGCGCCGCAATATAGTCACGAATTTTACAGAATTCTTCATATTCCAGATTGTTTAATTTATCTTCCGCATTCAGAACAATGTCTTCCAACTCTTTTAAACGATTTGTGGTAAAACGCTCCGCGTTGGTTAATGTCTGCTTACGGATATATTCCTCGGGCACCAAATTCAAGTAAGAATTGGTTACCTCAATATAATAACCGAATACTTTATTGAATTTTACGCGAAGATTTTTGATTCCGGTACGCTCACGCTCCACACTTTCCAATTCCGCAAGCCAGGTTTTCCCTTCCGTTTTGGCATTACGAAGATAATCGATGTCTGTGTTATATCCGGCTTTTATAATGCCGCCTTCTTTCGACTGCATGGGGGCTTCTTCTACAATAGCATCATCAATCAGCTTAAATACATCTTTTAAATCATCTATTTCATTACGAAGTTCTGCCAGTTGAGGTGTCTCAAAACTCTCCAATACCGACTTGATATGAGGAAGCATCTCCACGGAATTACGGAATGCAATCATATCTCTGGGGTTAATGGACTGGTAACTTACCTTACTTAACAGACGCTCCATATCATAAATGGGGTTTAAATATTCCCGTAACTCGTCTCTGGAAATACTGTCTTTAAACAGAGCTTCCACGCCGCTTTGTCTGTATTCAATATCTTCTTTGTAAATCAGAGGCTGCTCAATAAAATGACGCAGTGTTCTTGCTCCCATGGCGGTTTTTGTTTTGTCCAATACCCAAAGAAGGGAACCGCGTTTCTGCTTTTCACGCAATGTTTCCGTCAATTCCAAATTCCTTCTGGTTGAACTGTCAAGAAGCATATATTTCCCTGTCGCATAAGGATAAAGATGGGTAAAATGCGACAATGAAATCTTCTGAGTATCCTGTAAATAAAGCATCAACGCTCCGGAAGCAATGATTCCGGTAGGAAAATCTTCAAGCCCCATTCCAATCAGGGAACTCACTTTAAAATGCTTTTGTAAACATTTTTTGCATGCTGCCTCGTCAAAATAGCGGTTGTCCAAAGTGTATACCGAGGTATTCATTCTTCCTTTTAAGTCCTCAATATCAAAACCGCTTACCATAAACGCTTCATTGCAGATAATCTCCGAAGGATTGTATTTGGAAATTTCATCAAACAAACGCTTCAAATCATCCACTTCCGCAAGAAAATAATCACCTGTGGTAACATCCGCCACGGAAATACCGATGGAATTGGTAAAATACGCAATACACATCAGGAAGTTGTTTTTACTTTCCTCCAAGGCCTGAAGGTTAATATTGGTACCCGGCGTAACCACACGGGTAACCTCACGCTTCACAAGCCCTTTAGCGGTTTTGGGATCCTCTACCTGCTCACAAATGGCAACCTTATAGCCTTTTGACACCAGTCTGTTTAAATAAGTGTCCACCGCATGAAAAGGAACGCCGCACATGGGCGCACGCTCTTCCAAACCACAGCTTTTACCGGTTAAGGCAATCTCAAGCTCTCTGGATGCCACAACCGCATCTTCAAAGAACATCTCATAAAAGTCGCCCAAACGATAAAAAAGAATACAATCCGGGTATTCCTGCTTGGTTTCCATATATTTTTGCATCATGGGTGTCATTTCAGCCATGTGTTTTCTCTCCTGTTTATGAATTTGACCGATTTTTCGGTGGGGTGTTTGTATACCACATAAAGATTTAGCAATCAATACGGACACGCTCTCGCTCGATTCTGCCACGTAACGGATGCTAAATTCGTGTTTCATTTACATTCAACACTCATTAAGCACCGACGGGCAAAAACGGTCCTTAATTGAAATGCTAAATCTTATGTTGAGTTATCAAAATTACTAAGTCACACCAAAAAATCGGAATTTTCTTCTTCTAAAAATCAGCACGGATAGTATGCACATCCAGCTGGATACTTCCGAGAATTTGATTTTATAAATATCTTATACACCAATCATCGTAAGAATTGATTTAAATAACAATGCAAGCACAAACACAACAATAAATTCAATAATAAATAATAGAATTTTTGCCGGTTTTCAACACGACATAAAACGAGAAAAAGCCGTATTTTCGAAACTCGACATATTTGTCTTGTTATAAAATTATATTTTACACAGAATATTCATTTAATTTTTATATTAATTATTACTTCTCAGCCAAGCTTTCTGCTCTCTTTAAGGCGTCATCAATGTGAGCACAGAAGTTTTCTGCACCGACCTTATCATAAAAGCCTGATTTCTTCATGACATTCATAGGCTGCTCATTTACATGAGATAAAATCAATGTCATACCTTTTTTCTTACATGCGTGGCGGATTTTATCCAAATTACGCATAGCGGTAGCATCGATGGCGTTTACGCTTCTCATACGAAGTACAAGGCAGTTATGATCTCCGTCCAATGAAATGTTCATAATCTTGTCCGCAACACCGAAGAACAAAGGACCGCTCAATTCGTATACACGGGTGTTTGCGGGCACCACTTTCAAATCAATGTGATCGGCGTCATTTTCATCGTCAATGTATTTCCACGACTGCACATCGGTTACATCGCTCATTCTCTTCATGAAAAGAATTGCAGCAAGTACCATACCAACTTCAATTGCCACAACAAGGTCAAAGATTACGGTCAAGAAGAAGGTAACCAAAAGAACCAAAATATCGCTCTTTGGCGCAGATTTTAATAAGGTTACGATTTCCCTCCAACCTGACATATTGTAAGCTACCTGAAGAAGGATTGCTGCGATGGTAGGCATGGGAATCCAGCTTGCGTAAGGCATTAATACCACAAGGATTAAAAGCAATACAATCGCATGAACCATACCTGCAATAGGGGTTCTACCGCCGCTCTTTACATTGGCAGCAGTTCTTGCAATGGCTCCTGTTGCAGGGATACCGCCAAACATAGCCGAACCGATATTACCGATACCCTGAGCCACAAGTTCCATATTGGAACGATGCTTTGAATTTACCATACTGTCCGCTACAACACAGGATAAAAGCGATTCAATTGCCGCAAGAATCGCGATGGTAAATGCATCGGGAATAATTCCCTTAATCAACTGCAAATCAACTTCCGGCATAACAAACTTAGGCAAATCATTGGAAATGGTATATAAATCGCCGATGGTTTTGACATTCATGCCGCCCAATTTTACCATAAGCACGCCAACTACAACGGCAATCAAGGAACCGGGAATGCTGACGAATACTTTTACAATGGCTTTCACCGCCTTATTGGACTTTTCGGTTGCTTTGGCAATCTTATTCCAAGCAAAAGGCCATACAATCAAAATCGCAAGACAAATCATACCAACCAAAAATGCCTGCCAATTAAAAGTATTGATGTTTACCACAACAGCTTCCGCTTTTTCTACGGTTTCGATTAAAACCAATCCTTCCGGATAAGTAAGGCCAAAGAAATCTTTTAACTGGCCTACTGCAATGGTTACCGCAATACCGGCGGTAAAACCGGTGGTAATGGTGTATGGTATGTATTTAATCAGACTTCCAAATTTTAAAAGTCCCATTAATATCAACAAAACACCGGCAATAATGGTTGCCCAAAACAGCTTGGACATACCGTTTTCCTGCAATGCGATTCCTGCAACAATGGTTGCAAAAGCAGCCGTAGGGCCGGCAATCTGTACGCGGCTTCCTCCAAAGAAGGAAATTAAGAATCCTGCGATAATTGCAGTATAAATACCCTGCTCAGGACCAACTCCCGAAGCAATGGCAAGGGCGATGGATAAAGGCAAGGCTACAATAGCAACCACAATACCTGAAATCACATCTTTAATAAACTGTTCTTTTGTGTAGGTTTTCATCACTGAAAACAACTTCGGTTTTAACTTTTCCATATTATACAAGCTCTCCTATGTAGTAGAATCCCTTGCAGGCATCAAGGCGCACAGGCACAATCTGTCCAATGAGACTTGCATCTCCCGGAAAATGTACGATGGTATTGTTGGACAAGCGCCCCGTTACCAAAGTACTGTCGTGCTCGTTTACCTCTTCCACCAAGGCATCCATGATTTTCCCCTCCCACAATGCCACTTGGTTTCTTGCGTTAAGCTGTACCTCACTTAAAACCCTGTCAAACTGCTCTTTTACAAACTCTGCGCTACACTGGTTCTCCATAGCTGCGGCCGGCGTACCGGTACGCTTGGAATACTGAAATGTAAACGCATTGTCGTATTTTACCTTGCGGATGACATCCAGAGTTTCATCAATGTCTTCCTTTGTTTCACCGGGAAATCCCACAATAATGTCCGTCGTAATGGCAATATCGGGTATTTCGCGGCGTATTTTTAAAGCAAGCTCCAAATACTGTTCCTTAGTGTATTTTCGGTTCATTGCTTTTAAAATCCTTGTACTTCCGGACTGCAGGGGCAAATGCAAATGCCTGCAAATCTTCTTGGAATGTTTCATCACATCAATCAGATCATCGGATAAATCCTTGGGATGAGAAGTCATAAAACGAATTCGCTGCAATCCTTCGATTTCTTCCACCCTGCGTAAAAGTTCCGCAAAAGAGATGGGATTGTCTAAGTTTTTACCGTAGGAATTTACATTCTGACCAAGAAGCATTACTTCAATTACTCCGTCCGCCACTTGTTTCTTAATTTCCTCGATAATTTCTTCCGGCGCACGGCTTCGCTCCCGCCCTCGTACATAAGGCACGATGCAATAGGAACAGAAATTATTACAACCAAACATAATGTTTACACCGGTTTTATACTTGAATTTACGCTGAATCGGCAAATCTTCCACAATCTGTGTGGTATTTTCCCAGATACATTCAATCCGCTTATCGGATTTTAACATTCTGCATAAAAGTTCTGCGAAAGTAAAAATGTTATGGGTACCAAAAATCAAATCCACAAAAGGATAACTGGTTTTGATTTTCTCCACTGCGGAAGGTTCCTGTGTCATACAGCCGCACAACGCAATCTTCATAAAAGGATTCTTCTTTTTCTTACCGTTAAGAACGCCCAAACGACCGTAAACCTTCTGGTTTGCATTATCGCGAACGGTACAGGTGTTATACACCACTAAATCCGCATCTTCGTTGTCAATGGGCTCATATCCGGCTTCTATAAGAATTCCCAGCAATTTCTCACTGTCGCGAGCATTCATCTGGCAACCGAAGGTAGCCACATGACAGGTTAAAGGACTTCCCTTTTCTTCGGAAAGCTTCGCCACAAGCCCTTTGGCTTCTTCGATAAAAGCTTTCTGCCTTACAAGTTCATCCAAATCGGATAAACCTGCGGCAATTTTCGTTTTGTCTAAATTTGAGTACATATTATTTTCCTTATAAAATCGCCATTCTAGCGAATTTGTCCGTTACCGTTAATTAAATATTTGTAAGAGGTCAGCTCTTTTAAGCCCATAGGACCTCTGGCATGAAGCTTCTGGGTACTGATGCCGATTTCCGCACCGAAACCGAACTCAAAACCGTCGGTAAAACGGGTAGATACATTGGCATATACGCAGGCTGCATCCACACCCTTCTGGAACTTGGCAATATTCTCAGCATTTTCCGAAACAATACAATCGGAATGTCCTGTATTATGCTCATTGATATGAGCAATTGCTTCTTCCACGCTGTTAACCGTCTTAATTGAAATAATATAATCCAGATATTCCTTATAAAAGTCCTCTTCCGTTGCATCCACGCTGTCTTTTAACACTTCTTTTGCCGCCGCATCGCTTCGTATTTCCACATTGGCGGGAGCAAGCTTTTCAGCCAAAAGAGGTAAAAACGCAAGTTTTACCTTGTCATGAATGACCAAAGACTCACAAGCATTGCAAACGCCGATTCTCTGAGTCTTGGCATTATAAATAATATCCAAAGCTTTATTAAAATCAGCATATTCATCTACATACACATGGCAGTTTCCGGTACCGGTTTCAATTACGGGAATGGTACTGTTCTCCACCACCGCACGAATCAGTCCCGCACCGCCTCTGGGAATCAATACATCCACATAATCATTTAACTTCATAAAAGCAGTTGTTGTTTCACGGTCGGTTTTCTCAATCAAAAGAATGGCATCCTCCGTAACACCTGCCGCTTTTAAGGCACCGCGAATGGTATCCGTGATGGCTTTATTGGAATGAATGGCATCTTTACCACCTTTTAAAATTACCGCATTACCGGTTTTAAAACAAAGAGCAAAGGCATCTGCCGTCACATTGGGTCTGGATTCATAAATAATACCGATTACGCCCATAGGAACGCGAACCTTACTGATTTCCATACCATTGGGACGGGTTGTTGTCTCCAACACTTCACCGATGGGATCTTCCAAGTCAATAATCTGCATGATTCCTTCCGCCATTGCCTTAATTCGCTCCGGAGTAAGGCGCAATCTGTCAATAAGACCGGGATGCATGCCGTTTGCTTCTCCGTTTTGCAGATCAATGGCATTTTCTTTTATAATCATATCAGTATTTGTTATTAATGCATCAGCCACAGCCTTCAATGCGTTATTTTTATCTTCTGTGGATAAAAGCTGCACTTCATATTTGGCAGCAGATGCTTTTTTTCCTAATTCTTCAAGGTACATTTCCGTTAAACCTCCTGTTATGCATAATATTCCAAAAAATAATTATTTACATCATTTAAAACATTTTTTAGCCGTCGTAACATCAGTCATTCCATTCAATATATTCCTTCGGAAGATATTTCAAAAGTAACTCATCCAACTTATCTGCCTGAATGGGTTTTGAGAAATAATCATCAAAACCTTCGCTTAAATATTGCTCTTTGCAACCTAAAACCGCATTCGCAGTCAAAACTATAATTTTACCGTTTTTATTCGGATTTTTATCATCGTTTCGAATCAATTTAAGCGTATCTATTCCGTCAAGTTCCGGCATCATATGATCCAGCAAAATAAGGTCATATTGGTTATTCTTTGTTTTTTCTATACATTCTTTGCCGGACAATGCCGTATCCGTCTGTATTGAAGTTCTTTTCAACAAAGTAGTGATTACGGTAATATTCATCTTATTGTCATCAACCACCAATACTTTTGCTTCTTTTGCAATAAAATGCTTTTTATCGGATTTATCATTCTTTCGGACTTTTTTAACATCTTCACCGGATAAATGAATAGGATTACTGTCAGCTACCCGTTGTTTTATTTTCATGGTAAACGAAGAACCTTTACCATATTCACTTTCTACCAAAAGTTCTCCGCCCATCAACTCCGTCAGTTGCTTTGCAATACTTAATCCCAAGCCCGTCCCCTGTATTGTACGGTTCTTTTCGATTTCCAATCTCTTAAAACTGTCAAATAACTGCTGCATATCTTCCTGTTTGATTCCGATTCCCGTATCAATAACCGAAAAATACAAATCAACATAAGCTTCATCAAGTTTTTTATGAGACACTTTAAAAGTGACACTACCTTTTTCCGTATATTTTACGGCATTCGAAATGAGATTTGTAACAACCTGCTTTATATGTAATTCATCGCCATAAAGCTTTGAAGGAAGGGTAGACTCAATCTCCGTATGCACAGCAATACCTTTATCCGAAGCTCTGGTATTTAAAATCAGTTTCTCATCACAAATTAAATCAAACACATCGTATTCATTATTCACAATTTCGATATTTCCCGATTCAATTTTTGAAAAATCAAGAATATCACTGATTAGTCCAAGCAGCATATTACTTGCACTTTTTATATTTGTTGCATATTGAAGAATTTCGTCATTTTTGCTTTCCCGCAAAATCATTTCATTCATTCCGATGACCGCATTGATGGGTGTTCTTATTTCATGCGACATATTCGCCAAGAACTTTGTCTGGGCATTTCGGGCCATAATCGCTTCCTGCTTTTTGCGCTCATTTTCCATTAAATCCTGTCCCGTTTTTATGATTGCCATTATAAGCAAAAATATAAGTCCCATTACAAGTGCCACACCAATGGTAGTCGTAACATTCATATAATACAAAAGAATTTCAACAAAAGATGCGGCAACCAAACCTAAAATACCGATACCGATAGCTGTATATTCTTTTATTTTTCCTATTCTGACATCATTGAGTACGGTTAAAACAATACATAAACTGGCAATTCCGATTCCAACATGAGCAAGAGGCAACATCTGTAAAAAATCTTTCACATTCAATACCTGTAAAACCACTCCGATTAAAAATACCGCCATGGCATAAACAAGTGAAACTAAGAAAAATTTATTATATCTTTCCTTCTGAATTTCATTAATGTACAGTACAAAAGGAACAGAAATTAACATAATGCTGACATAGGTTAAAGATGCCAAGGAAGATATATTATGAAATATAATTTGTCTGAATTCCATTTCCGACAGCATCCAAACAGAACACAATATCATCGCCATAATCAAATAGCTTATGGTCAAGTGTTTCTTATAAACCACTTTTAAAAACAATGTTATTATCAAACAAAAAAGACCCAACATCAACAAAAAAGCTGCCAAGATATTTTTTGCGCCGGACTCTTTAAATAACCGAAAAAAAACACCGATTTTTTCACCGATATATATCTTTCGAATTGTTCCTGAATACTTTGAATCCGTTGTAAGACAGTAAGTCAATTCCTTACCGGCATCTTCACTTTTTAACTCAAGGAAAACATAGCGAAAACAGCTGTTTCTACTAAATGGTCTGCTATCTTGTGTTGAATATTCAGTTCTAAGTTCATTATCAACATATATTTTAGCATCTTGCCAAACGGTTCGAAACGCAATTACTTTACCATCTTCAACATCATCAGGCAAAACCGTAACCAAACGAACTTCTTCTCCGGCTTCTGCATCTACTTTGCCGGGCACTTCCGCCGAAACTCTTTCTCCTGTATCTAAAATATATTCCCACTCTGCCTCATATTCTTCACATTGAAATGCAAAAACTTCTTTTTCGCAAGGCAAAAACAATTGACCATAAATAAAAAAAGCTATCATGGCAATCATCGAAATATTAAAAAATATTTTTATATATTTTAGAATCTCCATACAAATCCCCCGTTTTTAAACTTTCTTTTTTTGCAAAACAATGATTTAAGGTCAATTAACATTATGCTTTCGTTAAAATAATTTTAGACTCCGTTACAACATAATCAATATTTTGATCTGTATTTTCAATCGGTATTTCTTTTATAAGTGTTCCTTCATAGGTTAAGCCAATCGTTGTTATCTTTATTTCATGTGAAATTTTCGCAAGATATTTATCATAATATCCTTTACCGTACCCCAAACGATTTCCTTTCATATCAAACATAAGCCCGGGCAAAATCATACAATAACAGCGTTCCGAAAGAAATTTCAACTTTCTTTCTGCAATCGGAGTAGGTTCCAATACATGAAAATTACCTTCTTTTAAATCATCCAAAGAAAAAATCCGGTAAAATTCCATCTCATTTTTATATGTAAGCGGGCAGTATACCGCTTTTTTTCCTTCCACCAAAAGTTCTTGTATCAGCTTTAAAGTCTCAACTTCGCCCTTCAAAGAAACATAAATCAAAATCTCATCCGCTTCACGGAATTCATTTATATGTTTTAGGTTATTCCCTATGTCGGCAGACAATGCAAGACGGTCTTTTTCAGACATAATATTACGATATGCTTTTGCCTCTTTTCGTAGTTCTTTTTTCTGTAAAAGAATATCCATAAAATCTCCTGTAAAATCCAACTTTTATCACAATATTGTATAAAAATTCGAATTTGCGGTGTAATATTAATTCAGATTCTTATTTTTTCCAAACTTCTCGCCCAAATTGGTAACACTTCCGTCTTTTTCCAAAATATCGATATTGTCCAACTGACCGCGAAGGCTGGCACGAAAACTTGCGATATAATCCGCACGAAGACTCTGCTGTTCTTCCAGTTCTTCAGGCGTCAATCCTTCTTCCGTCTTTGATTTATGATACAACTCATTAATACGAGCAATTTTTTCTTCTAATGTTGCCATAAAAACACCTCTGCAATTTACTGTGTCGTAAATATTTTACGATTCTTCCTTCATTCCCATGATATAATCCGCAAGATAAAAGTCCGCATCACGGTTCGCCTTGAATAAAGTACCGAAGTTTCTGCCATCCATAATTCTGTGAAGAATGTGAATATCGGAACTGTTGGCAATAATCATATCACAACCTGCACTTGTGGCAATTTTGGCAGCCTGCAACTTTGTATTCATACCGCCTGTTCCCACATTGCTTCCGGTTTCTTTTTTACCCATGTGCATAATGTCGTCGGTTAATGTTTCTACCACTTCGATGAACTTGGCATCCGGATTGTTTCGGGGATTATCCGTATACAAACCATCTATATCCGATAACAAAATCAACAAATCTGCGTCGATCAAAGCTGCTACAATGGCAGATAAGGTATCGTTATCACCAAATTTAATTTCATAAGTTGAAATGGTATCATTTTCATTTACAACCGGAATTACGCCCAAATCCAAAAGCTCAGAAAAGGTGTTGTGGGCATTTACACGATTTACCGTATTGGTAATGGTATCTTTTGTCATTAAAACCTGAGCAGTCACCTGATTATATTCCGCAAAAAACTTCTGATATATCATCATAAGCTTTGCCTGACCGATAGCTGCGCAAGCCTGTTTTACGGAAACTTTACCGGATTTGTCGTTCTCCAAATGTACGGATTTGCGTCCTACGGAAATGGCACCGGAACTTACCAGAACCACATCTTTGCCGCTGTTTCGGATATTGCAAAGCTCTCTGACAAGCACTTCCATTTTGTTGTAATCCAAGTCTCCTGTTTCAGGATGCTGTAAAGACGATGAACCGATTTTTACAACAACACGCTTTTTATCTTTTATTGCTTCTCTTAATGTTTCCATCTTTGATCTCCGTCGTTTTTATATCATTTTATTTTGTTTTAAAATATATTTTAATTTCTGTTATAAAAGCATTTTCCAAATAATATATTTTACTCCAAAATCCTTAAACTGTCCAGCTTTACGGTCGATATTGAACAATAATATGCTCTGCAACTTTCATTCCGTCCATAGCCGCAGAAGTAATGCCTCCGGCATAGCCTGCGCCTTCCCCACAAGGATAGATTCCGGCCACAGAAGCCTGAAAATCTTCATTTCGAAGAATCCTTACCGGTGCAGAAGTCCTGCTTTCAACACCACAAAGCAAGGGATTTTCCTTAGCAAAGCCGGGAATCATGGAATCAAACTGCTCCATACCGTCCACAATGGCTGTTGAAACCGTCTTAGGAAAAATACTGCTTACATCTCCGCTTTCATAAAGCCCTTTTACGGAATGTGTCTTTTTACACTCTTCGGATACGCAGGATTCAAGCATACTCTTCTTAAAATCCTCATAAAACTGTACGGGAATTTTCCCCTCACAAAGTTCAAATGCTTTCCGCTCTAATTCTCTTTGGAAATACATTCCGGCTAAAACATGGTCACTGCCAAAATCCTTCTCATCCACCGCAACCACTATGGCGCTGTTGGCATGCTCACCACATCTTTTGCTGTAACTCATACCGTTTACCGCAAGTCTTCCTTCCTCGGAAGAAGCATTTACCACATAACCGCCGGGACACATACAGAAGGAATATACGCCTCGCCCATTTTTAGCCCTTGCCGTAAGCTTATAGGGAGAAGCCGGCAGATTTTTACCATAACGCATTTCATATTCATCCCCATATTGCGTACGGTTAATATAATCCTGACCATGCTCCACACGAACCCCCACCGCAAAAGGTTTGGGTTCCATGGGTAAAGCCTTATCACAGAGCATTTCGTAGGTATCTCTTGCACTGTGTCCTAAGGCAAGCACCGCAATATTGGTTTCCATTGAAAGAATAGCTCCGTCCGATAAGCGTTGAACTTTAATCTCACGCAAAACACCGTCTGCAGTTGTTTCATAGCCCACAAATTTGTGACCGAACAGAACGGATCCGCCCAAAGCAATGATTTCTTCACGCATGCTTTTTACCACATGGACAAGAATATCTGTCCCGATATGAGGTTTTCCGTCATACAATATCGCTTCCGGCGCACCATGCTTATGAAAAATTTCCAGTACCGCGTGATTTCTTCCGTCTTTATCTTTTACTCCGGTATTTAATTTACCGTCCGAAAAAGTACCGGCACCACCTTCGCCAAACTGCACGTTTGAATCGGGCTTTAACGGTTTTCCCTGCCAAAAATCTTCTACATCCCGGATTCTTGTATCCACATCATTGCCTCGTTCAATAACAATCGGCTTAAATCCTCTTTTTGCAAGCAAATAGGCACAAAACAATCCTGCCGGCCCCATACCGATTACAACAGGCGGATTTTTTAATTCGGTTTTGCCGCATTTTGGTATTTCATAATTCTTTCGCTCCGGTGCGGAACTGACATTTTTATTTTTAAATATCTTTTTAAAATTAACAGATGCCTTCAACTCCGCATCCACGGTAAAAATCCAGAAAAGCTCCGGTTTTTTACGGGCATCAAGCGATTTTTTAACAATATGTAATTGCAGAATATCTTCCGGTTTTACAGACAAAGCCTTTGCAACATAAGAATGCAAATCTTTTTCCTGCCCCGGCACTACTTTTAACTGACTTAAGCGTATCATTTCGCCGCCTCTTCTCCTGCTTTTTTACCGCTTGCCCATGCCCAATGCAGATTATAGCCGCCGCACTCTGCGTCTACATCCACCATTTCTCCGGCAAAATACAAGCCTTGTGTCAATTTCGACTGCATATTTTCATCAATTTCATCCAAAAGCACACCGCCTTTGGTTACCTGTGCGTTTTCAAAACCTTTATGTCCCGTTATGACAAATTCCCAGGCTTTCATTTCTTTTAAAAGACAAATCAGCTTACGGGCATCTTCCTCAGAAGATAAAAATGCACTTTCCTGCTTTTTTATTTTCAAGAAATAGTCTGCCAGCTTATCATGTACCATTCCTTCCAGAAAGGCTTTAAAACTGCAACCACTTAACACTTTTTGCTGTTCTAAAACATATCCTTCCAATGCATCCGACCTAATCTGAGGAACAAAATCCACTTTTACGATGCAATTCTCTTTTTCTTCTACAGCCTTAGACAGATAACGACTCAGATGAAAAACAGGAATTCCGGACAAACCGTATTCCGTAAGCTGCAGCTCCCCATAATCGGAGACGACTTTTTCACCGTTTATCCAAGCCGAAGCATTGGCATAACACCGTACACCTGCCACATTTTTTAAATTAGGATTGTCAGCAATCAATTGCACCAATGCAGGGTAAGTTCTGGATACCGTATGCCCAAAGCCTCTGGCAAGGCGATAACCGAATCCGTCACTGCCGGTCTTGGGTGCAGCTTTCCCACCACAGGCAAGAATCACTCTGTCAAACTCTGTATTCTCTTTGTCTGTATGTACCATAAAACAGTTATTTTGCTTGGTAATACTATTCACGCAAGAACCGGTCAATAAAGTTACTCCCAAACGCTCCATAGCGCGAACCAGGGCATTTACCACCGTTTTAGCCTGTCCCGTAAAAGGATACAGACCACCTTTACGCTCCACAGACAATACTCCCATTTCCATAAAAACATCGCAGACATCACGATAAGTCAATTCATTCAAAATATCATCCGCAAAACTGTCTTCCTGAAAGGAATAATAGTCTGCATGTATATCTACATTTGTAAAATTACATTTACCATTACCGGTAAGCAATAATTTCTTACCGGCAATGTCGTTTCTCTCAAAAACGGTTACCTTTGCGCCTGCTTTTGCTGCGGTAATTGCCGCCATCATTCCGGCAGGTCCGGCACCGATTACTGCAATTTTTATCATACTCTACAACTCCTATTTTTAGCTTGTATATGACTCCAAAAAGGAATACAGATTCTCGTAAGTATCAATTTCTTTACACGCCTCAATCTCCCTACGGGTTTCTTCGGGAAGACTGTCCATACGAATATTGGTATACATATAAACCGTACTGTTGTCACCGTAATAAACTACAACATAGTTTTCTTCTGCTTTCAGGTAAAATTTCTCTTCAAGATGAAGGGGTTCATATACCTTTTTTACAACAAGTTTCTGCGGAGAATAACTCTCCACACTTGCACTGATAAATCCTTGCTCACGGTCCTTCAATACCGGGCATTTGGCATAATCAACAAAATATTCTTCCAGTTCGCTTCGAGACATACCCACAAAACGGGAAGGCAATTCCTCCATAAGTTCTTCCGTTTCTCCGGTTATAATGTTTTCTTTTATAATGATATACTCTGTATTCAGATCCACGGTGGGAATTACGGCAGTTTCCACCATCGGAATATCTTCCTCGGGTTCCGGTGTGGCAATTTCATCAATTATTTGAATTTCATTGGCTTTTTCAACCGTATTTTTCATCTCCAAGTAGGCTGAACACCACATTCCAAGAAAAAACATTACTGCGCCCGCTACGCAAAGAAAGCAGATTCTAAAAAATCGATTCATATGTTACTCCTTACATATTTTTACGATTATAGTATCCGCCTCTTTTAGGAAAAATATTCAATTACATAATGCCAAATCGCTGTAAAAGTGACACAAGCGGCTTTCCAACCACCGGAATTCGTGACAATTCACTCTTCGAAAAGCCCCGAAGCATAATCATTCCCACAAAATATACAATGATTGCAACCACAATAGCGATAATACAGCTGGGTGTTACAGGGAGGAACAAACGGAACAAATGATATACTCCGAAAGACAACAGTCCCATAACTGCGGAAACAATCAAGGGCTTAATAAATGTCTGAATCAGCTCCTGCTTATATCCGATGAACTTACGAATGGCAAGATGGTTTAATACAAACATAATGGCAGAGAATATAATGTTTGAAAATACAACCGCCATAATGTCCAGTTTCATAAAATGCAACATGACCCAAAAACTGAGAATGTGAATTACCAAAGCAATCGCCGAGTTGATAATGGGAACCCACATTTTACCGATTCCCTGTAAAATACCGTTACCAAGTGTAGATAAGGCATAAAAGATTACGGAAAGCGTACCCATAAACAACATCTGTCCTGCCAAATCAATTTCACCGCTGAAAAGCATGTCCACAATGGGTTTACCAAGTACAGCAAGTCCTACCGCAGAAGGGATGGTTACCATCATAGTGGTACGAATGGCTGTTGCCACCTTGCCTCTTGCACTTATGATATCGTTATTTGCAAAGCTGGCCGTTAAGGAAGGCACAATTGCCGAACACATGGCGCTTGCCAAAGCAATGGGTAAATTAATCAATACCTTGTATTTACCGCTGTATACACCCCAGTTGATACTTTTAATATCATCCATGCCGTTGGCTGTCATATAGTCATTGTACATACCCTGATCGATTACGCCGCACAAATTATACATAACAGAACTTAAAATTACGGGAAAAACAGTAAGTAAAAGGATTTTAAAAATCGTGCCGTAGCTTTCGGATACTCTGGTACTATCCTTTCGCTCTGCCCGAACCATGTTTCCACGGGAAAGGAAATAAATTCCAAACAGGAACAATAAACCTGCCATTGCACCGATTCCGCAGCCAAGAGTTGCTCCCGCCGCCCCCTGTGCCGGACCGTACTTATCGCTCATCATTAAATTACCGTATAATTCACCCCTGCCAAACGCAAGATTTGCAAATACAAGGGAGAAAATCACAAGGAAAATCTGTTCCACAATCTGCGATATTGCAGTAGGTGTCATAGTTCCCAAACCTTGGAAATATCCTCTGAACACGCCCATTATTGCAACAATCAAAAGGGTAGGCGCAAGGACTCTTAACGCCGTAGCACTCATAATCTCGCCCATTACCACTCCGGCAAGAAAATCAGCGAATATTAAAACAAAAAGGCAGGCAATTCCGCCGGATAATACCGCAAACATCAAAGATGCCTTAAATATTTTAGCTGCATTTTTGTACTGACCTCTGCTGACTCTGGCAGAAACCATTTTAGATACAGCCAAAGGAAGGCTGTATGATGATAATAAAAGGATAATTGCATATAGCTCATAGGCTGCCGCATAATATCCGTTACCCATATCACCGATAATATTGGTCAAAGGAATTCTTCGCACAATTCCGATTGCTCTTGCAATCAAACCGGCAGCAGCTAAAATTCCGCCCTGCACAACAATTCCTCTTCCGACTTTCTTACTACGCTCACTCATTGATTATTCCCCATTCGTTTATTATCTTGTAATGCCAAGTTCATTCAGGTAAATATTTTGCTTCTCCTCCATGCACTTAGCTTCCTCTTCTTCCATATGGTCATATCCTATTAAGTGTAACACACTATGGGCAATTAGAAAAGCAAATTCACGGGTAACGCCATGGCCGTATTCCTCTGCCTGCGCCAACATTTTATCTCTGGAAATCATAATGTCACCCAAAAACAAATACCCGTTTTCCGGATTAAAACAGTCAAAATATACCGCCTTGTCTCGAAATGCCGAAAACTCTCCCGGAATATCAAACTCACAATTGGGGAAAGACAAGACATCCGTAGGTCTGTCTATCTCGCGAAACTCGCGATTCACTTCCCAAATCCCTTCATCATTTGTCATGGTAAGATTCACTTCCGCATCAAAAGGACAGCCTTCTTTTAAAAGAATATGCTCAATTACCTTTTGTGCCAAAGCAAGCTCTTCCTCATTCATTTCTTCCGTTATTTCATCATAAAAGTTGATTTGTACCATACTTACACCTTAATTTGCTCCGGGTCTGCGCTTTTCACGGCCGTTTTCCCTTATTTTAGCAGCCTTACGGTCTGCTCTTGCCTGTTCCTTTTTTTCATATTTGTCATATGCACATACAATCTTCTGAACCAAAGGATGACGCACAACATCCTTTCCGGTCAAATTGCAAAATGCAATATCCGGAATGTCTTTTAATACACGAACTGCCACATCCAAACCTGACTGTGCTCCTACCGGCAAATCTTTCTGAGAACTGTCACCGGTAATTACCACTTTGGAACCAAAACCGATTCTTGTTAAGAACATCTTCATCTGCGCCGGTGTGGTATTCTGCGCCTCATCCAAAATGATATAGGCATTGTCCAAAGTTCTTCCTCGCATATAAGCCAAAGGTGCCACTTCGATTAAGCCTTTTTCCATATTTTTCTGAAACGATTCCGCACCCATAATCTGATACAAGGCATCATACAGCGGTCTTAAATATGGATCGATTTTACTCTGCAAATCACCGGGCAAAAAGCCCAGCTTCTCACCGGCTTCAATAGCAGGTCTTGTAAGAATAATTCTGCTTACTTCTTCATTCTTAAAAGCCGTAATCGCCATAGCCATTGCAAGATAGGTTTTACCGGTACCCGCAGGCCCCAAACCAAAGACAATCATGTTTTTGCGGATGGCATCCACATATTCCTTCTGCCCCAAAGTCATGGGCTTTACCGCCTTACCGTTCATGGTATGACAGATACAGTCAGAATCCACAGACAATAACACATCCGACTTATCTTCCTTTGTCATGGCAATGCCATAGTCCACATTCTGTTCCTTAATGGTATTGCCTCTTTTAGATAATTCCGTAAGCTCCGATAAAAGCCGAACTGCCTTTTTGGCGTTATACTCGTCACCTGTAATTTTGATCACACCATCACGATTGATAATCGTAACATCCAAATCATTTTCTATTTTTCTGATGTATGAATCTCTTTCGCCGAAAATATTCTGCATATGTTCAGCGCTCATCTCCATTGATAATTGAATTGTATTGGCCATTCTCCAACTCCGTTCCTATGGAAGCATTGATTTCCCTCCTGAGCATATTGGAATTCTCTAAAATCAAATTACCGCTCAAAGTAAGCATACTTCCACTAGTACCTATTTTAACATCTTTTTGTATATTTTGAACCCCTTTTTCTTCCAAACTTTCAAGAAAAATTTCTAAATTTTCGTATAATTTGCTCTCTAATTCTTTTTTATCCTTTTTTACTTTAATTATTTCATATTCTTTATATTCTTTTGTACCGTACCATAGTGGCAAATAGAAATGTTCCCACAATTGTAATTGCTTATATTCATGTTGTATTTCTGCGTTAGCATACTTTGGCATAAACCAATGAAAATAATAGACTTTATTTCCAAGACGCATATAAAACTCTTCTGTTTGTTCACCGGTATATGCCTTTTCTTCTCCATAAAAGGATAGTTTGTCTGCATAAGTATCCGAATAAGATATGGTTATGTCTGCATCGGCATTTACCAACCGATAGCCACCTATCGTACCGTCTGTCTTTTCAATCGGAAGAATGCCGTCCACCAAAAGTTGGCCTTCCGTTACCGCATCCCCTTCTTTTACCCGGGCAATCCCTCTGCGAACTACAATGGATGTAACCACACCATCATTTGGAGCATATAAACTGCTGGCAAACATGTCTTTTTCTTCATATAACGCAACATCACGCTCTTTTATATCAATGGTTAACACAGTCCCTTCCTGCCCAACGGAAATCCATGTAATATCATTAAAATCTCTTCGGAATGCTTTTTCAAGCTCCTCTGTTTCAATATGTTCGATTCGTGTTCCCATTTCGATATTGTTTTGGTTCAAATAATCAAGAATCATGTTATCTGTTATGCTTACATTCCCATTTATTTCAATTGCCCAAATAAAATTTTTCATATAAAGCAGCCAAAAAAAACATAAAAAAGCCCCTGCTACAAAGCACTTTCTGGCAGACATTCTTGCAAAGAAAAAAGGCAGTCCATGTTTGCTGACGATGGATGCCTTTACCTTGGTTTTTCTTACAATTTCCCTTATTTTATAAAAGTCTGATATTAAAATATTGGTAAGGTATAAGTCATTTTGTTTCTCAATGTCCCAAAGACGAATCCCTCTTTTGGAGCAGATATTCACAAAACGGGGAACTCCATATCCGGTAACACGAATTCGGACATAGCCTTTTATATAAAATAAAAATGAACCCAAATCACACCTCCGTCAATCCATAAAAAGTATGCCTTCAATTCCGCCGTCGATGACCATTTCTTCTTCATTGTAAGTTCTTATTTTTAAACAATGTCCAAGAATTTTTATTTTTTTATGCTTACCCTGTAAAAGAATCTCTTCATTGTTGTATTCCAAGATTCCTTTATAATTTTCTATAAAAACGCGCATGGAACCCACTACAGTCACATTACTTGCGCCGCAGACAACATCATGAGGCAGACAAAACAAATCTGCCAAATGCTCTTTTTTCTCGGTTTTTGAAGGATTATTTGACTTTTTCATAGTTAATTCTATGCTTTTTTTCGATATCTTATGAACAAAATACTTTTCGAAAGCATTTTTCACGAAATGTTCAAAATGATATAACTTTTCATTTTAATAAAAATAGTGTAAGATATTTCACGGACATAAATTATAAAATAAGCATTTTACTATGCTATATATATTAAGGAGCAGAACATGTACTTATTTATTTCGCACTCTTCTGCCGATGCTTCTGTTGCAAACGAAATGTGCACCTATATTGAAAATAACGGTGCAGAGTGCTTCATTGCACCGAGAGATATTCATCCCGGCAAGGAATATGCAGAAGAAATCATACACGGAATCCAAAGAGCGGATGCCATGATTCTCATCATGTCGGAAAACGCCAACAAATCCCCTCATGTACTTCGTGAGGTAGAACGGGCTGTCAGCCGTTCCATTCCTATTTTGGTTTATAAATTGGAAGATGTGGAATTATCCAAATCCATGGAATATTTTCTTATGACCCACCAATGGATTACAAGCGAGAAAAAAAGAGATTATTCCGAAATTCTTGCTTTTATACAAAAATACGAAAACAATACAGAAAACCACGCAGGCAATACCGAACCGGTGACAAGAAGTATTGAAAAGACTTCAAAGCGCAAGCTGTTGATACCATCCGTTATTACATTATTGGCCTTACTTATTGTTTTGATTTTTGTACTTTTTATAAATAAAGGATTCAATAACCGAATATCTTATCAAACCGGTGATACCATTACATTGGGAAGCTACAACAATATGCCCATTGAATGGCGTGTATTAAAGCTTTCAGACGATGGTACCGAGGCAGTTTTGATTTCTTCGGATATTTTAACCATGAAAGCCTACGATGCAGCGGAAGGCGGCACTTTTAATCATGACGGCACACAGGATTACTGGTCACGAAATAGCGCAGCGGATACGGATTTGCATTTACAGGTTCAAGTAAGAGGCAACAATGATTGGAGCAATTCAAACATTCGAACCTGGCTAAACTCCTCTTTGGAGGTTGTTACCTATCAGGATCAACCGCCTCTTGCCGATGCCATGTCCGAAAAATATAACGCTTATCATACCGAGCCCGGATTTTTGTATCATTTTACAGAAGAGGAACTTGAGACTTTAATTCAACAGGAAATTAAAACTACAGGAAATGCCTTGTCAGAGAATGAAACCGTTATAACCAATGACTATGTTTTCCTTTTATCCAAAGAGGAATTGCAGTGGTTCCAAGAAGCCGGCATGAGCATTTATGCTGAGCCTACAACGGTTTCCTTGGCACAGGATGAAAGTAACTGGTATGACATTCAGCTTGATGAATACAATGTGAGCAACTATTACTGGTGGTTAAGAGAACCGGTAGAAGGAACTTCCTCTCAGTGCTACCTTGTAGATAACGGCCATACGCAGAATCAGTGCATTACAGCCAATGTAGGCACGGAAGGTTTTGGCATACGCCCTGCAATTGTGGTAGATTTAACCAAACTCCCCGATACAAACAATAAATAAGCATATAAAAGCACCTGATTATCTTTTATTTAAAGACAATCGGGTGCTTCATTTTATTTTATATAATCAACTCTTTTACTCTACAATGCCGCGAATCAAAGGCTCAGCCTCAAATTCCTTTGTTGTAAAAGTATAAGCGGCAAGGAAACGCTTCTTTGCAACTTCCAGCTTCTCTAAATCATTGGCATGTATTGTAGCAAGGCTTTCGCTCTTCTTAACATAATCGCCCTTCTTCTTATGAAGAACCAAACCTACGGACAAATCAATTTCGCTCTCCTTGGTTTCTCGACCGCCGCCTAAAATCAAGGAACAAATACCGATTTCATCACATACAATAGCCGAAATATAACCTTCTTCCTCCGAAAGGATTTCCTGCACATACTGCGCTTTGGGTAAAAGCTCCGGATGATATACTTCCTCTTTCGTTCCGCCTTGCGCTTCGATAAATTCAGCCAATTTTGCCAACGCTTTTCCGTTTTCGATTACTTCTATAAGCTTTTCTCTTGCTTCTTCTTTGTTAGCTGCTTTTCCGGCTGCAACCACCATATAGGAACCTAATGTAAGGCATAATTCTCTAAAATCCGCCGGTCCTGCTCCATTTAAAGTATCAATGGCTTCTTTTACCTCTAAGGCATTTCCCACCGCATAGCCCAGAGGCTGATCCATATCAGAAATAACCGCAATGGTTCTGCGTCCCGCACCGTTACCGATCGTTACCATTTCACGGGCAAGGGCAAAGGAATCCTCTTCTTTCTTCATAAAAGCTCCGCTACCGGTTTTTACATCCAACACAATGGCATCCGCTCCCGCCGCCAGTTTCTTGCTCATGATAGAGCTGGCAATCAGAGACATATTGTCTACAGTAGCGGTAACATCGCGCAATGCATACAGCTTTTTATCCGCAGGTGCCAAATCCGCAGTCTGTCCCATAATGGAAATACCGATACGATTTACCTGATTGACAAAATGTTCCGTAGATATATCTGTATGAAAACCGGTAAAAGACTCTAATTTGTCAATGGTGCCGCCGGTATGTCCAAGACCGCGACCACTCATTTTCGCCGTAGGTACGCCTACCGCAGCAACCATGGGAATCAAAGCCAGAGATGTTTTGTCTCCTACACCGCCGGTAGAATGCTTATCAACTTTTACGCCTTTTATAGCAGACAAATCAAGCATATCACCGCTGTTGGCCATTGCCATGGTAAGATGAAGGGTCTCCTCCGCAGTCATTTTATTAAAAAAAATAGCCATGGTAAGGGCTGACATCTGATAGTCGGGAATCTCTCCCTTGGTATAACCTTCTATCAGAAAATCAATCTCTTCCTTACTCAGGGCTCCTTTATTTCTTTTTTTCATGATAATATCATACATTCTCATAAAAACACCTCCCCAGGTCATTATGAATATTTTGCCACCATTTAATTGATTGATAAAATCATCTTACACAGCTCTGTCATAAATCATTTATGATAAGGCTCGTTATGAATAATCCGGAAGCACCGATACACCTGCTCCAAAAGAACAACACGCATCAACTGATGCGGAAAAGTCATGGGCGAAAAACTCAAAAGTTCATCCGCCCTGTCATATACCGCCTTTGACAAGCCTAAAGAACCACCGATTACAAAACAAATATCAGAAGTGCCTTCAATACCAAAGCGCTGAATTTTATCCGCAAATTTAACCGAAGACATCTCTTTTCCTTCAATTGCAAGGGCAATTACATGCATGGAATCCGTAATATTCTTTAATATGCGTTCCCCTTCTTTGTTTTTAATCTGCTCTTCAATGGCCTCCGGCGCATTGTTGGGTGTGTTTTCGTCAGCCACCTCCACAATGCGAATTTTACAATAACGACTTAAACGCTTCACAAACTCATCAACCGCATCCCTATAAAATTTCTCTTTAATCTTGCCAACGGTTACTAATGTGATATTCAACGAAATACTCCTTTTATGATTCAAAATAATCGCTGTAAAGCTGTTCGGTATAATATTCAAGGAAATCATCCATTAAGTCGGGAAAAGCCGCCTGTAAGGTTCCCTTCATATAATCAAATCTTGCAAAATAAAGCTGCTCGTCTTCGGAAACATCTCCGGGGATTCTTTCCAAAATACTTTCCTTGCTAAGATTCTTGTCACACCATTCTTTTAAATCATCCAACTTCTTCTGTTCTTCTTCACCAACACCGGTCATCTTCTTTGCTTTTACAAGAGACATAATACCGGAAATAAATAAAACGCCAAAGAAAAGTCCCATTACGGAATATGCAATTACAGCATTAAATCCAGAAAAACGAAGGGGAATCACTCCGAACATAACCAAAAACATAAATGCCAGGCCTGCAACACCAAAAATCAAAAGCATAATACCGCTGGATTTCATATCACTCTGCTTTTCTTTTGCAGTAACAAATTCCTGCACAGGTTCTGCTTTCGCAGTCATTACGCGGTGGCTATTAGGATTCTGAATCGCCTCCTCTGCTTGAGGATTGGTACTACGCATAAACTCAGCCGCACATTTTACAGCAGCTTCTCTTTCCGATGCCGCAATAAACAGTTCAAAATGTTTACCCTGTTCACCGCCTTCATTTTCGCTGTTTTTTCTACGAACGGAAAATGCTGAAGTAAAACCTTCTGCTTTTAAATGTTCTTCAATCATACGAACATGTTTTTCATCACCAAATAAAAGTGAGCAGGATTCCTCAGTCCGCTCCTCTTCATTTAAACTTTTTACCAAAATGCTGCCGCAATCGGCGCACTTCTCAATTCCGTCTCTATATTCTGTTTTACAGTTGGGACACCATGCCATAGTCTGTTACCTCTCTTTTATTGTATCTGTATTTTTTATACAGCATACTTTTTCACTATGTTTTATCATAACATATTTTTGTGAAAAAGAAAAGGAGACATGCACTATATGCACATCTCCTTATAAAAGCTTAACTATTTTTAAAGAATTATAATAACTTATTTATCGGAAAGATATTCATGAATACCCTTTGCACCTGCGCGACCTGCACCCATAGCTAAAATTACGGTTGCCGCACCGGTTACTGCGTCACCGCCGGCATATACGCCTTCCTTAGTGGTTTTACCATTGTCTTCTTCTGCAACGATACATTTCCACTTATTAACTTCAAGACCTTCTGTGGTAGAAGAAATCAAAGGATTGGGAGATGTACCAAGGGACATGATAACAGCGTCAACATCGATCACAAATTCACTGCCTGCAACTTCCACAGGGCGTCTTCTGCCTGATGCATCCGGTTCGCCAAGTTCCATCTTAATACATTTAATGCCACAAACCCAGCCGTTTTCATCCGCAAGAATTTCAACGGGATTGGTAAGAAGATCGAAAATAATACCTTCTTCTTTTGCATGATGTACTTCTTCCACTCTGGCAGGAAGTTCTGCTTCACTACGACGATATACAATATGTACTTCTGCACCTAATCTCAATGCAGTTCTTGCAGCATCCATTGCTACATTACCACCACCGACAACAGCAACTTTCTTACCACGCATAATAGGTGTTTTAGACTCTTCACGGAATGCCTTCATCAAGTTACTTCTGGTCAAATATTCATTTGCTGAGAATACACCGTTAGCATTTTCTCCGGGAATGCCCATAAACTTAGGCAATCCTGCGCCGGAACCGATAAATACAGCTTCAAAACCTTCATCTTCCATTAAGCGGTCAATCGTAACTGACTTACCGATAACAACATTGGTTTCAAATTTAACACCAAGTCTTTTAACATTCTCAATTTCCTTACGAACTACTCTTTCCTTAGGAAGACGGAATTCAGGAATACCATATACAAGCACGCCGCCCAATTCATGTAATGCTTCAAATACGGTTACATCATAGCCTAATTTCGCCAAGTCACCTGCGCAGGTAACACCCGCAGGGCCGGAACCGATTACTGCAACTTTTTTGCCGTTTTTCTCCTTGGGAGGTTCGGGATGAACATCATTCTCAAATGCCCAATCCGCCACAAAACGCTCTAATTTACCGATAGAAATCGGATCGCCTTTTAATCCGCGAATACACTTGCCTTCACACTGACTTTCCTGAGGACATACTCGACCGCATACCGCAGGAAGTGAGCTTGCTTCACTGATAATTTTATATGCTTCTTCGATATTTCCTTCTTTTACCTGACCAATAAATCCGGGAATATCAATGGATACGGGACAACCTTTAACGCAAGCTGCATTTTTACAACCGATACATCTGGAAGCCTCTTCCATAGCTTCTTCTTTGTTATATCCCAAACATACTTCTTCAAAATTAGTGGCTCTGACTGCCGGATCCTGTTCTCTTACAGGTACTTTTTCCAATACACCCATTATTCGTCACCTCCGCATACGCCACATCCGCCATGATGTGTATCGCCTTCCTTCTCTTTTAAGTAAGCTCTTCCTTCAACTGTTTTGTACATCTGCTGACGCTTCATTGCCTCATCAAAATTAACAAGATGTCCGTCAAATTCAGGACCGTCAACACAAGCAAATTTTACTTCATCGCCCACGGTAAGACGACATGCGCCACACATTCCTGTTCCGTCTACCATAATGGGATTCATACTTACGATGGTATGTAAATCAAGTTTTTTTGTTAAAAGACAAACAAACTTCATCATAATCATAGGACCGATAGCAACGCAGACATCATACTTTTTACCTTCGGCATATAAGTCTTCGATTACTTTGGTAACCATACCGCTTCTTCCATAAGAACCGTCATCGGTTGTGACATAGAGATTACCGGCTACAGCCTTCATCTCTTCTTCCATAATGACCATATCTTTGGTCTTGGCTCCCACAATAACATCTACATCAACGCCTTTTTCATGAAGCCATTTTACCTGAGGATATACAGGTGCAGTTCCCAAACCGCCTGCAACGAAAAGAATTTTCTTCTTTTTTAATTCTTCCGCATCCTCCATAATAAATTCGGATGCCTTACCCAAAGGACCAACAAAATCATGGAATGCATCGCCTGCTTTTAAACCTTTCATAGCTAAAGTAGACGCTCCAATAGTCTGAACAACAATCGTTACAGTACCTGCAACTCTGTCATAGTCACAAATCGTTAAAGGAATACGTTCACCATCTTCGGTAGTACGAACAATAACGAACTGACCGGGTTCACAAGAAGCCGCACAACGCTTTGCTTCCACAACGAACAGATATATGCTGCTCGCCAATTCTCTTGCTTCAAGTATCTGATACATTTTTTATCCTCCTTATATTTCTTTAACCGCCTTACTGCGGAATAGGTTCAACTAAAACGCGATAATAATTACCGAATTCATCAATTTCCAAAACACCCACTTTATTCGGATCGTGCATCGCAGCACAAAACACAAGTCCGGTTTTGGTTTTTAATCCACTGTTGGGATCTTCATAATATTCGTAAATAACAAAATAGTTGTCATCTTCCAATGCGACAGCCGCTTCACACATATACATTAATCTGCCGGAAATCGTAGACAAATGTCCCTGCGTATCCATAAGACCACCCATACCAAAACGATGCATGGTTACAAGATTGGCTGCATCTGCGGCAGAAACCGTATTATCTTCCGGAAGCTTATAAGAATACATAGCCATGGAAGGTTCACCTGCAACATTTTCTGCACTGAATGACACAAAAGTAAACTTAGAATCTCCCAAAGGCATACAAATAGGTTCTTTGTATTGTAAGCTGTCACGAGTAGGAATACTTCCGTCTGTTGTATAGTAAGTTGTACATCCATCCGGAACTTCCACCGTAATGACCTGAGGTACATCATAGGTTCCCGATTCCACACTGATTACAGGTTTCGGAGGAACCGTTACATTAATTTCATACTGATGTGATACGGTTTCGCTTACCAATCCGTACGAATTTACAAAAATTGCTTTTACGGTATAATAGCCCGATTCAAGAAAAATAGGTGCAGTGTAAATATCACTGGATGTATCCGGAGTTCCACCATTTACGGTATAGTAAATGGTTCCCGTTGTGTTGGCAGTAAGTTTCAGATGTACTACATCATTATAACTGCCGCCGGGGTCACTGAATTCCGGAGCATTTGCCACATATTGTCTAAATTCTTCCAA
The DNA here is from genome assembly GCA_017624855.1 of Lachnospiraceae bacterium. Taxonomy (GTDB): domain Bacteria; phylum Bacillota; class Clostridia; order Lachnospirales; family Lachnospiraceae; genus UBA3766. The sequence continues at coordinate 188,537 of JAGAMF010000009.1, read as the reverse complement.
AATCAGTGGATCTTCACATTCGCTTAAAACATGACTGATTTCTACAATATTGCCCTGACGGGAGTAAATATCGAACATTTTGGAATATGTATTGATATCAGTTTCCGTGTCGCCGCAAATCAAACCTTTTAAAACCAAAAGTGCATTGTCAGTCTCACCAATTTTATCATAATATCCTGCCAAACGATATTTCATTTCAATATCGGAAGAATCTATCGTCAATGCAGTCTCCATATATGCAATAGCGGTTTCATAATCTTCGTCTTCCGCCGCTTTTAATGCTTGATTTACCTGATAACCGTAGGAGTTCTTCTGAATATTATCCGAAACAATAACCATCAGAAAAACAAGACCAACAACAACCACTACCACCAACAGTAAAACAATAAGTTTAGAAATCGGTCCTTTACTCCAAAAAGACATAAATTTCTCAGTAAGAGCTCCGTTTCCCTTAAAAGAAATAACCTCTTCTTCATCCCAGAAATTCTCGTCCGGCAAGTCATCCGAATCTATGTCTCCATAAAAGTCATCATCCTCCGGAAAATCCTCAATCAAAAGACCACCCTCTGATTTTTTCTCTTCCTTGGTAAACACATTAAAAGTGTTTTTTCCCTTTTTAGAAGGAGCAGCTTTTTTCGAAGGCTTTTCTTCCTCTTTTACCCCATTGATATGGTCAGCCACATTCAACAAAGTTTCCTCTATGCTATTTTCAATCTCAGGTTCAAAATCAGGCACAAATTTAATTTCTTCACCACATGCTTCACAATAAAGCTGGCCTTCTTTTAGTTCCCGATTACAATTCGGACATTTCATAAACTTCTCCGTTCTAAAAACAAATACACGCTACATTTTATGTATTATTTTCTGATTTCTACCGAATCCACACAATTCTTCATTAACATTGCAATTGTCATAGGCCCAACGCCACCGGGTACAGGAGTTATTGCACTGCAATGAGGTGCCACATCATCAAATAAAACATCTCCGCATAACTTCTTACCTTCTTTGCGATGAATACCTACATCAATAACCACAGCGCCTTCTTTTACATAGTCGGCAGTAATCATTTCAGGTTTTCCGATTGCTACAATAAGAATGTCTGCGCGCTTACATACTTCTTTTAAATCTTTGGTTCTGGAATGTGCAATGGTTACCGTTGCATTTTCTCTTAACATAAGAATTGACATGGGTTTGCCAACAATGTTACTTCTTCCGATTACCACACATTCTTTTCCTTCAATAGAAACATTACTTCTTTTTAACAACTCAATAACACCGGCGGGAGTACATGATACATATCCCTTCTGACCGATGCAAAGAGCTCCTACATTCTGAGTGTGAAAACCATCAACATCCTTTAAAGGACTGATTGCGCGAATAATTTTATCTTCATCAATATGCTTCGGCACGGGAAGCTGTACAAGAATACCGTTTACGGAATCATCGGCATTTAACTTATCGATAATTTCAAGAAGCTCTGCCTCGGTAGTTTCTTCCGGCAATTCATATGACAAAGACTTAATTCCTATATATTCACATGCTTTTTTCTTATTGTTTACATATACGCTAGATGCAGGATCATTCCCCACCTGAATTACCGCAAGACAAATCTCTACACCCTGCTCCTTATATGCAGCGACACGCTCTCTGCACTCATTTTTAATCTGTGTTGAAATCTCTTTACCGTCAATTATCTGATACATCGTATCTCCTCCATTGTTATTATAAAATTATGATATATAACCAATTCAAAATTAGAATAATCCGGTTATTCTTCCGTCATCTTCCACATCAATAACCAAAGCCGCGGGTTTCTTAGGTAAACCGGGCATAGTCATAATTGCACCGGTTAAAACCACCACAAAGCCTGCGCCGGCCGATACATACACTTCACGTACATCCATTCGGAAATTCTCCGGACGACCCAGCAACACAGGATTATCCGACAATGAATATTGTGTTTTTGCCACACAAATCGGCAAATTACCAAAGCCCAATTCTTCCAGTTTCTTTAATTGCTTATTGGCTGCATCCGAATAATTCACGCCTTCTGCACCATATATTTCACGGGCTACGGTTTCAATCTTTTCTTTTAAGGATAATTCATCCTTATAAATCGGCTCAAAATCGGATTTTTTGGTTTCAAGCGTATTAAGAACTGCATTGGCCAGGGCAATACCGCCTTCTCCGCCTTTTTCCCAAACTTCGGAAAGTGCAAATTCACAATTTCTCTCTTCGCAGAATTTACGAACAAACTCTGTTTCTGCATCGGTATCCGTCACAAAAGAATTTAATGTTACAACAACCGGCACCTTATATTTCTGCAAATTCTCAATATGTTTCTCAAGATTTACAATGCCCTTTGCGAGTGCATCCAAATTCTCCGCGGACAAATCAGCCTTAGCCACTCCACCATTATACTTTAATGCACGAATTGTGGCAACCAATACAATAGCATCCGGTTTAAGCCCTGCAATACGACATTTTATATCCAAAAACTTCTCAGCACCCAAATCTGCACCAAAACCGGCTTCCGTAATTACATAGTCAGCCATTTTCATTGCGGCCTTGGTTGCTCTTACACTGTTACAGCCGTGAGCAATGTTGGCAAAAGGACCACCATGAATAATTGCAGGCGTATGCTCCAATGTCTGCACAAGATTAGGCTTAATTGCATCTTTTAAAAGTGCTGCCATGGAGCCTACCGCACCAAGATCGCCTGCGGTAACAGGTTTTCCTTCATAATTGTATGCAACAACAATGCGGGAAAGTCGCTCTTTTAAATCCTTCATATCTTCTGCAAGACAGAAAATTGCCATTATTTCGGAAGCCACGGATATTACGAAATGATCTTCTCTGACAAAGCCGTCAGACTTATTTCCAAGTCCAACCACAACATTACGTAACGCTCTGTCATTCATATCCAGACATCTCTTCCATACAATCTGGCGTGTATCAATATTCAATTCATTTCCCTGATGAATATGATTGTCAATCATTGCAGCAAGCAAATTATTTGCGGATGTAATTGCATGAAAATCTCCGGTAAAATGAAGATTTAAATCCTCCATGGGAACCACCTGGGCATAACCGCCGCCGGCAGCACCGCCTTTTACGCCGAAGCAAGGCCCCAAAGAAGGCTCACGCAGTGCAATAATCGCATTTTTATTCAACTTGGCAAATGCCTGACCCAAACCAACCGTAGTGGTGGTTTTTCCTTCACCTGCCGGTGTGGGATTAATAGCAGTTACCAAAATCAACTTTGCATCTTTTCTGTCTTTGATACTTTCCAGATATTCATCGGAAATTTTTGCTTTGTATTTTCCGTACAATTCCAAATCATCAAAAGAAATGTTTAATTGTTCTGCCACTTCAGTAATGGGCAGGAGTTTTGCCTCCTGGGCAATCTGAATGTCCGTTTTCATAAAAATCCTCATTTCTCTTTTATAAAATTATCTGTTTTGTAAGTAATTCTCAAATTCATTCATAGACATAAGAATTCTTCTGGGTTTGGTACCCTCTTCAGGTCCCACAACGCCGGCTTCTTCCAGCTGATCCATAATACGGGCAGCTCTGTTGAAACCTATTTTAAATACGCGCTGAAGCATACCGATGGAACCTTTTTCTTTTTCAATTACAAATCGTCCCGCTTCGGCAAAATATGTATCAAGTTCGCTATCTCCGCCGCTTACAGAGGAAGCTCCTGAAGATGAAGTATTTAAAATAGCCTCTTCGATACGCTCACCGTAATCATTGGCAATGGACTGATTTTTAATAAAATCAACCACATCGGAAACTTCCTTATCCGATACGAAAGCTCCCTGAACACGGGCAGGTTTTGAATATCCCTGAGGGAAGAAAAGCATATCGCCCTTGCCTAAAAGTTTCTCCGCACCGTTGGCATCCAAAATGGTTCTTGAATCAATACCGCTGGACACGCTAAATGCAATACGGCTGGGCATATTGGCCTTAATCAAACCTGTAATGACATCAACGGAAGGACGCTGTGTAGCAATAATCAAATGAATTCCCGCCGCACGGGCAAGCTGTGCCAAACGACAAATGGATTCTTCCACTTCCTTTGACGCTACCATCATCAAATCCGCAAGCTCGTCAACTATAATGACGATCTGAGGCATTTTCTTAATGGGCTGACCGTCATCATCCACGCTACCGCTTTCTGCCTTCTGATTATATCCTTTTAAATCTCTGACTCCTGCATCCGCAAACTTCTTATAACGCTCCGTCATCTCCGCAACACCCCAGGCAAGAGCCGCAGAAGCCTTCTTGGGATCCGTCACGACAGGAATCATCAAGTGAGGAATGCCGTTATAAACATTCAACTCTACAACCTTAGGGTCAATCATGATCATTTTAACATCATCGGGATGAGCCTTATATAAAATACTCATGATTAATGTATTGATACATACGGATTTACCGGAACCGGTGGCTCCCGCAATCAATACATGAGGCATCTTGGCAATATCCGTAACTACCAACTGACCGCCAATATCCTTACCCACGGCAAACGCCAGATTGGAGGGAAAATTCTTAAAATCATTGTTATCAAGCAGTTCACGCAAATGTACCGCACTGCTGTTTTTGTTGGGCACTTCAATACCCACAGCCATTTTTCCGGGTATGGGAGCTTCAATTCGAATATCCGAAGCCGCAAGATTTAATTTAATATCATCCGCCAAAGACAGAATTCGGCTTACCTTTACACCCTGTTCCGGATGCAATTCATAACGGGTAACCGCAGGTCCCTTGCTGTAATCCGTAACTTTTACACGAACGCCGAAGGTTTCCAGTGTTTCCTCCAGTCTTCTTGCAGTTGCCGCCATATCTTCCGTATCGTTTCCGGCTTTACCGTTTTCTCCTCTGGCAAGCAAATTGATAGGCGGAAATTTATATTCTTTCTTGGGGCGAGGTGCCATGGTTTCTTTTACCGGGCGATCCAACGCCTCCGACATATCGCTTTTATCTCTGGAACGAAGATGCGCAACCGGTTTAGCGGGTCTATCTTCTTCTGTAACCACAGGCAAGGGTTCCATATCCACCGGAGCTTCCACCGGTTTCATTTCTTCCACCGCTTTTACTCGAATCGGTTTTACAATATCATCATCTTCGTTATTTGCATTATTTACCGTATGTACCGAAACCGGCTGAATCCAGTCATCCTCACCGGTATCCGTATATTCAATCTGATGAATATCGCTGGATTCTTTTTTTACAACAGGTTCCGGAACTTCCTCCACAGGTTCCATATCAGCCAAAGGTAAAATCGGCTGTTCCGTTCTCGTCACAACAGGTGTTACCTCTTCTACCGGTTCTTCCTGCGGTTGCGGTTCGGGTCGTGCAGATGCGCCCCCCACAACAGTATTCATGGTAACGCCGCTGACACTGCGATTTCGTCTGTGAACGCGTTGTGTTCTCTCATCATCTTCCTCTTCTGTATGTTGATTATATCTATTTCGTCTTATTTCATGATGTTCTTGTTCAATACCCTCTTCATCCTGTCGTGATTCATACAACCGCTCACCGGTTTGCTTAATACCTTTAAACAATGATTTTCCGGTCAATATAACTAAAGCAATAATCGTCAAAACAATTAAAAGAAATACCGTTCCCGCTTTCCCAATAAAAGAACACAGTAATAATGCTATTGCGCCAAAAACAACACCGCCGCCTTTACCGTCTTTATAAAAAGTTTTTACCCAGTCTTTTGATTCCGAAAAAGCTTCTAAATCGCCGTAGGAAATAAGGTGTAACAAAATACCGATTATCGTTATCAACGCAATAACCGAACCGATTTTAAACCAAATTCCCATGTTATCACGATTAAAAATCGCCATTGCCATACTTACAAATACAACAACAGGCACAATATAAGCCGTATATCCAAACAATCCCATCATAAAAGCCTGAACATAATCACCAAAATTGGGATCGGCGCCCTTCTTCGTACCGATAATGCCCACAGTACACAGGAACAAAAAGATAAGAACAGCAAATACCAATATTAAAATTATCTCATTTAAAACAGTATTATCAGATTCAACAACTTTTTGTTTAGACGCAGATGAAGATACATTGCTTCTACTTCTTGTGCTTTGTCCGTTCTTTGTCCTTGTTGAAGTTGCCCTTCTGCTTCCGGATGAAGTCGAACGCGAAGAAGTCGTTCTGCTCCCCGAACGGCTTGATGATGATGTAGTTGTTCTTCTCTGACCACTGTTGGAATTTCTTGTTCCGTTCTGTCCGGAAGATGATGCCATAAATATACTGCCTCCAAATCCATAATCGGAAAGTTTGCACATCAAAAAAACTGCATAACTTCCCAGTCTTTGTTAGTATAACATTTTTTATGATTTTTGTCAGTATATTGTGTGTAAGTTTTTTCAAAAAAACATTATCTTGTGTTTTTATCCTCTTCAATCAACTCATATAACTTCTTCGTAGCTTTATAGATTCCTCCCACCTCGTTAATCAAGCCTTCTTTTACCGCCTGTTCCCCTACAAGTATGCTTCCCACATCCTTGGTAAGCTGCTCTGTTTCCACCATCAATTCATTCAATCGTTCTTCGGTAATATTGCTGTGAGAAGATACAAATCCCGTAATTCGATTTTGCATTTGTTTAAAATATGCGTAAGTCTGGCTGGAACCAATTACCGTACCGCTCATTCTTACCGGGTGAATTACCATGGTTCCCGTCGGTACTATAAAAGAATATTCCGTGCTGACCGCAATGGGCACACCAATGGAATGACTGCCACCCAGAACCAAAGAAACCGTAGGTTTGCTGATGGAAGCTATCATTTCTGCAATGGCAAGTCCGGCTTCCACATCCCCACCCATGGTATGAATCAATATTAAAACTCCGTCCGTATCTTTTGAATCTTCTATCATTGCCAATTTCGGTAAAACATGCTCATATTTCGTGGTTTTGGAGCCTGCGCTTAAATTATCATGTCCTTCAATTTCACCTATAATGGTTATAAGTTCTATATGATACTTCTTTTCATTTTGATCCAAACGGCCGCTACCGTATTCTTTTAAATCATCCATTTCGTTATTGTCTGCCATATATGCCTCCCTTTTTACATGCCAAAATGCTGAAATAACTAAAAAAGAACCCTTTCGGATTCTTTTTTAGTATGAAAAATATTCACTTTTTTATACTAGATATCGAAGAAATCTTTACCTTTCAAATCAACAATATCATATTTCATTTCAGACTCTTTGGGATTGTAATCATAATTCAATTCCTTCGCAACATGAGGCTTAGGTCCGGGCAAAGGATTTCGAATCATCTTAGGCTTACGCTCCGGCTGTGTCTTATTATTGTTCATCGAATCAGTAGCTTTCGAAACAGGAGCGCTACCGCGGCCCTGTGAACCAACTCCCGGCTTTGTCAAACCAACGGGTCCGCCGGCAGGTTTTTCTGTATTAACAGCAACATTGTCTTTCTTTTCAACAACGGGTTCTTTTGCTTTCTGTACGGTTTCCTGTGTAGCAGATTCATTCTCAACACTAGGAGCTTCTTCCGATTTCGTTTCACTGTTTTTCGTATAATTTACGCCGGTATACTGACTGATTTTTTCAAGTTCTTCCGCAGAAAAAGTACTCTTAGACGGCTGTCTGAAATGTCTTCTTACAGGAGTTTTAAATTCCATCACCGGTAACGAAGGCATGGGTTCATCTTTCTTTGCTTCTGTTTCTTCCGCTGCATTTTCAACAGTTTCGGAAGCATTCTCGCCATTTGCTTCTGTTGTATCGGTCGCTGTCTCATGTGCCGAAGTTGCCTCACCGGCTGCTTCAACCGAAGGAACCGCTGTTGTTTCATCCAACTCGATATATGTAGTAGCAGGCTGCAAATCAGGTATATCATGCTGAATAACAACATTCTCGCTTGCAACATTTGTTTCTGTCGCAACAGTATTTACCGTTGATGTTTCAGCACTATAAGCCATGGAATCAGCAGTTGCGTTTTCAACGCCATAAGCCACGGTATTAACAGATTCTGCGGTTCTCTCTGCTTGAGGCTGATATGTCGGTGCCGTATAATTCACACCGGTGTATCTGCTGATTCTCTCCAAATCTTCCGGTGTAAAAGTGCTCTTGGAAGGCGAACGAAGTGCTCTTCTGGAACGACTTCCCTGAGAATAAGAAGGTTTGGATTCCACAGGAATCGGTGTGGGTGTTGTTGCCACAGGGGGCTTGTCTACGGTACGCACCACAGTTCTGGTTGCCATAACCGTAGACGCCGCTTCCATAGAAGCTGCAACACCGATATTGACTGTATTTGTTGTTTCTGTTCTCACTTCATTTACGCTGCTAGCACCGCTAAATGTGGGATGCGAAATAATCTCAACAGGTTTCGGTTGCTCAACGGAATCATCCGCTTTGCGACCGATTCCATAGCTCTTTTTCGCAGAATCCGCACCGGTCGCAGGCACATCTTTCGCGCCCGTTGCAGAAGCGTTATTGTATGAATTTGTCCCATAAGCCGTTGCCGATCTTCTTTCATTTGCCGGCTTAGGATCAAAAACAGGCTCTTCCACAGGTTTTTTATGAACTTCATCCAAACGAATACTCTTCTCACCTGCAGCCGCAGCACGCTTGCGTTCTCTTTCTTCTCTTCTGTTTTTGGTATCTTCTTTTAATTTCTCAGCTTTTTCCACATCTCTTTGAGTTTTACGGAAAACACTTAAAGTAGATATTCCCACAGTAGCCAGCATAACCCATAAAAAGCTTGAGAAAACATTATATTCATAGGCACCGATTCCAAAGAAGGAAGTAAGTGTCAACACAACAATCATAAAAGCATAAGGGAAAGCTTTGTCTTCTTTTGTTCGTAAAAAGCCAACAAACCAAAGTCCAGCCATAATAAACAGTGCCATGGAATCCCACTGACCTTTATGCGGTGTAAGAATCATCAAATTAAAATTCAAATTCGGAATCAAGGCCTGCACATATGCAATCAATGCTTCCGGTCCCGCTTCCAACCCGTTTAAAGGTAAAAACCATAAAAGTAAAACAAAAGCAAACACAAATACCAAAGCATAAATAAGGATCTGTAACCATGCTTTCTGGATTTTCATCCATGCATCTTCATTACGGTATTGCAAAAATGCAATAACGGAAATAACCACCGCCATCAAACCGGCAACATCATAATAAGCTAAAAAGGCTGAAAACACACCTAAAATCACATAGAAAATACCCTGTGCACCGATTCTTATTTTCTGTTCACGGTTTGCCTGACAGACACATACCAACACAAGCATATAAACAACAAAAAGCAGTGTGAAAAGTGCATCGGGAGAACACATTTTTACCGTCATAAAACTGCCGGGTAGGAATGACATAAGAAGAACGCCTATCCATGCCGGTAATCTGCCCAGTGCTTTTTTTACCATAAAATAGGTAACAACAATGGTGATACTATGTATTCCGGCCTGCAATGCCATAGCCGCGGTATTTATATGGCCGAGAAATCCCAGAACAAAACGGAGAAATTCACCATATAAAAACGAACCGTTACTGTACATTTCTCCAAAAAGATCCGCATTTCCGGAAATAGCATAGGAATAATACATTCCATTTCCGTCCATTTGGCCGGCAGATGCAATAATGGCAATTACACGAACCGCCACCGCAACAAAAATCACAAGAGCCAACGCAAACCACTCCAGCGGTCCGCTTAAAACCTGCGATTCACCATCTTTTTTCATTTTAGATAAAACAAACTTTTCGATTAACTTATATACGCCAAAAACAATACCAATTCCGGCAATTGTTCCACCATACATAATAACCATCGGAATCAAGAAATCGGACATATTGTTTTTCTGATGAATTTCAATTGCCGCAATTCCGATATTCGTAAAAAACACTATCGAAAAGAGACCCCAAATGATATAGCTAAGCCATGTCTTAGTTAATTTCATGTTAACCCTTCTCCCCTACGAGTTTACTTAGTTTCCGCTTTCTTCCCCAAGAAATGTTTCAATATTGTATCTCGGTCTGTGTTTTACCTCAACATATATCTTACCGATATATTGACCGATTAAACCGATGGACAATAATTGTACACCACCGATAAACCATATGGAGATCATAAGTGATGTCCAGCCCGGTTCAACCACACCAAAGAAATAAGAGATTAACGCATATATAAACGCGCAAAAACTGCCAAAAATTATAATTCCACCCATCACGGTAATCAAGCTAATGGGTTTTACACTGAAAGATGTAATGCCTTCAATAGCCAAAGCAAGCATCTTTTTTAAAGGATATTTAGACTCGCCCGCCACGCGCTCTTTACGCTCATAATATACACTGTCTGTTTTATATCCAATCAAAGGAATCATACCTCTTAAAAACAGGTTACTTTCCTTAAATTCACTGAAATGCTTTACCGCGCGCTGGGACATCAAACGAAAATCCGCATGATTATATACAGTTTTTACTCCCATACTGCTCATGAGTTTATAAAACGCCTGCGCTGTTGTACGCTTAAAAAACGTATCTGTTTTACGTTTATTACGAACACCATAAACAATGTCACATCCCGCATAATATTTGTCCAGCATTTCTTCAAAAACACCGATATCATCCTGTAAATCCGCATCAATGGAAATAGTAACATCAGAACACTGCATTGCAGTTAAAAGTCCTGCGGTCAACGCATACTGATGTCCCACGTTTCCTGCAAGTTTCAAACCGTAAACATTACTATACTTCTCATGCTCAGATGCAATCAATTCCCATGTTTTATCCTTACTTCCGTCATCTACAAACAAGATAAAACTGTCTTTTGATATTTTATTTTTCTGTATCAGATTATCCAGTTCCCCACGAAGAGCTTCCGAAGAAATCAGAAGCATCTCCTCTTCGTTATAACAAGGAACAACAATCGCCAATTTATCCATACTTAAACTCTTTCTATGCGTTCATGGCTTCCATTGCCTGTGCCAAATCCGCAATAATATCATCTGCATTTTCAATACCGACAGAAAAACGAATCAAATCAGGCTGTACACCTGCCGCAAGAAGCTGTTCATCGTTCATCTGTCTGTGGGTATGGCTTGCAGGATGAAGTACGCAAGAACGGGCATCCGCAACATGTGTTACGATTGCAATCATTTTAAGGCTGTCCATAAACTTCACGCTGGCATCTCTTCCGCCTTTTAAACCAAAGGTAAGAACACCGCAAGTTCCCTTAGGCATGTACTTCTTCGCTCTCTCATGGTACTTATCGCTTTCTAAACCGGGATAATTCACCCATGCAACATTTTCATTTGCTTTAAGCCACTGTGCAACTTTTAATGCATTGGCACAATGTCTTTCCATTCTTAAATGTAAGGTTTCAAGGCCTAAGTTAAGAAGGAATGCATTCTGAGGAGACTGAATGGAACCCAAATCTCTCATCAACTGAGCAGTTGCCTTGGTAATATATGCACCTTTGCCAAATTTCTCCGCATATGTAATTCCATGATAAGATTCATCAGGAGTACAAAGCCCGGGGAATTTATCAGCATGTGCCATCCAATCAAAATTACCGGAATCCACAATTGCACCACCAACAGACACAGCATGTCCATCCATGTACTTGGTAGTAGAATGTGTAACAATATCTACACCATATTCAAAAGGTCTGCAATTGATGGGTGTAGGGAAAGTATTGTCAACAATCACAGGAATGCCGTTGGCATGAGCAACCTTAACAAACTTATCAAAATCCAATACAACCAATGAAGGGTTAGACACAGACTCCGCTAAAATACACTTGGTATTAGGCTTAATCGCTGCCTGTAAATCTTCTTCGGAAATCTCAGGGTCCACTACGGTTGTCTCAATTCCCATCTTAGCTACGGTAGTAGTTAATAAGTTAAAAGTTCCGCCATAAAGTGCTGACGAAATGATAATATGATCGCCGGCTTCACAAATATTAAATACAGCATAGAAGTTTGCTGCCTGTCCGGAAGATGTAAGCATTGCAGCAACGCCGCCTTCCATTTCACAGATTTTATTTGCCACATAATCGTTTGTGGGATTCTGTAATCTTGTGTAAAAATAACCGCTGTCTTCCAAATCAAACAACTTACCCATCTGTTCAGAGGTATCATACTTAAAAGTGGTGCTCTGATAAATAGGTAATACTCTGGGTTCGCCCTTAGTAGGCTGCCAACCACCCTGAATACAGGTTGTTTCAATACTTCTCTTGCTCATTTTATTCTCTCCTTAATCGGTTAATTATTCTTCTTCCCAGTTGGTATATACATTCTGTACATCATCGTCATCCTCAAGAAGATCTAAGGTCTTCTGAAGATTTTTTACTGCGGTTTCATCAGTTAATGAAACATAGTTCTGAGGAATCATGGTTACTTCCGCACTTGCCATGGGAATTCCCGCTTCTTCCAATACCTTGGTTACATCCATAAGTCCGTCGGGAGCAGTAAGAATTTCAAAACTGTCATCCTCTTCGTTAAAATCTTCTGCGCCAGCATCCAATACCAACATCATCAATTCATCGGAATCCATATCACATTCCTCTTTATCGATGATAACCTGTCCTCTTTCATCAAACATAAAAGACACACAACCCAAAGTACCGATACTTCCGTTGCCCTTGGTAAATGCACTTCTGACATTTGCTGCGGTTCTGTTTCTGTTATCGGTAAGGGTTTCAACGATAATTGCAATACCGTTAGGACCATAACCTTCATACGTAACATGCTCATAAACTACATTGTTGCCTTCACCGGATGCTTTCTTAATACCTCTTTCAATGGTATCGTTAGGCATGTTGTTGGCTTTCGCCTTGGCAATAACGGTTGCAAGTTTATAGTTATTTGCAGGATCGGGACCGCCTTCTTTTACCGCAACGGCAATTTCACGACCGATAATGGTAAAAATCTTACCCTTCGCTGCATCATTTTTCTCCTTTTTATGCTTAATATTCGCAAATTTTGAATGTCCTGACATAATAGCCTCCTGTGTATTCTAATAAAATATCAAATTATATTTTAACATTATTTGTCGCTTTCTTCAACAGATTTTATGGTATCCGTATCATCTTCCGTCACTGTTGTTTCGGGTTTTACCACATTGCGTACGACGGACACTGTTTTAAAAATTCTGTTTTCCACTTCCAGCGCCTTAAAATGATATCCCTGATAGTCCGTTTCAAACAATTCGTTCTCTTCCGGAATATGCTCCAACCTTGAAATCAGAAATCCGTTTAAAGTTTCGAAATTCTCTTCCTCAAAGGTAATTCCCAACTCTTCTTCCAGTTCTTCCAGCGGAGTCAAACCGTCAATTTCATATGTATTCTCGCCTTTTTCTTCAATGTAGTCTTCTTCTTCGTCATATTCGTCCAGAATATTTCCTACAATTTCTTCCAAAATATCTTCCATTGCAACCAATCCGGAAGTTTGTCCGTATTCATCGGACACAATTACCATCTGAAGCTTTGCCGACTGCATTTCCTTAAACAAATCGTCAATATTTTTTGTTTCGGGCACAAACACCGCTTCACGCAACAACTCAGGATATGCGGAAAGCTTTGCTTTGGCTCTTTTATTTTCATTTTGAAAACGGATGGCATCCTTAAAATGTATAATACCTACGATGTGATCCAGGTTTTCTTCATAAACCGGATATCTGCTGTTCTTTTCTTCCAACATAAAATCAATGGCATCCGGAAGATTCATTTCCACATCAATGGCTGTTATATTGTTTCGGTTGGTCATAATATCCTTGGCTTCTTTATCACCATATTCGAAAATATTGGTAATCATTTCCGCTTCGTCCGCTTCCAAAACACCCAGTTCATGGCCTTCATTGACCATAGATATAATTTCTTCTTCCGTAACATCTGCTTTGACGGCAGGTTTTTTTATACCGAAAATCCAAAGTATTCCTTTTGCCAATAAATTGGTCAAATCGGTTACCGGCTTAAAAATCGCAGATACTACCATAACCATGGAAGCAAACAATGCCTTTTTACGTACTGACATGCGACGCACAAGACGTTTGGGTACCAAAACGGTAAATGTAAGAAAAAGCACAAAAAACACCAATAAAACAATTACCAAAAGACCTTCTGCCAGATATTGCGCCAAGACATTTGACAAAAATCCGGGCATTTTATCCGATTCGATTAATTTGATAATATATTCCCAACAGAACATAGATATAATTGGCAGGTAGATTCCGCCCATTATAGTGGTTGTCACAATAATGGCAATCAACGCTCTGTTTTCATACGCAATTTCATTTTCTTCAATTTTTCTGAGTTTCTTACTGAGTTTTTCGCCCAGTAATTCTTCATTTTTCTCAATATCTACGCTGCTTGTGGAACGAATTATGGCAATAAAGCCACAAAACATCGCATTAAGCACCGTAAGACAGATAAACAGCAGAATATAAAAAATCCTTTCCGCGTCCATTTCTTAATTCATTCCTCCATTGTAAAAGCGCCGTCCTTCTTATGTATGAAGTTCCAGACTGATCATAAGCGCCTTATTTACCTTTTCCATGATTTCCTCATCCAAATGACAAACCATATCATGAAGTCTCTTTTTATCGATGGTGCGAAGCTGTTCCAGTAAGATAACGGAATCCTTCACCATTTGATATTTATTTGAGTCCAATTCGATATGGGTGGGCAGTTTTGCTTTGTTCATTTTGGATGTAATCGCCGCACAAATTATGGTAGGACTGTGCTTGTTTCCAACATCATTCTGAATAATCAGTACCGGACGAATTCCGCCCTGTTCGGAACCTACCACCGGTCTTAAATCCGCATAATAAATATCGCCTCTTCTCATGCATACACCTTCATTTCCTTTTCTTTACTTACTACTATTTCCTTTTTGTCAGGTTGTATACAAAAGAATTTCTTATTTTAGTGCAAATTTTTATGCAAGGTCATTGTGATAATCCTTGGAATAAATCTGTTCGCCATTCAGATAATACTCCTTAGGCACGCGCTTTCCAATATCACAAATCATTTCATAGCGGAAACCGCCGTATAAATCACAAAGCTGCTCAACGGTAATTTCTTCCTTGCCGTCAACGCCAATCAATGTAACTTTTTCGCCCTCTTTTATCTCAGGAAGATGTGTCACGTCAACCATAAACTGATCCATACAAACTCTTCCGAGAATGGGACATTTTTCACCTTTAATCAATACATATCCGCAATTTGATAAGCTTCTGGGATAACCGTCGCCGTAACCAACGGGAACAGTGGCCACTTTGGTTTCTTTTTCCGTAACATAGGTGCCACCGTAACTGATGGGGCATCCGGCAGGCAAAGTTTTAATATATACAATTTTACTGCGCAATGATAATGCGGGCTGTAATTGCATCTTTTCTTTTAACATCTCATCGGAGGGCCATACGCCGTACATGGAAATTCCCACACGACCAACATTGAAGCATGCATCCTTCATTTCCATCAATGCCGCACTGTTAAAACAATGGCGCACCGGAAATGTATAACCGGTTTCTTCCGTAATTCTTTGAATAAAAGACTTAAAAGCTTCTACTTGACCGTATGCATCTGCCTTATCTTCTGCATCTGCGTTGGCAAGATGAGTAAAAATGCCTTCCGCTTCGATTCCAGGCAACGAAAGAAGCTCCTTCACAAAGTTCATTCCCGCTTCATCGAATGTAATTCCGATTCGATGCATACCGGTATCAACTTTAATATGCACCTTGGCCCTTTTATTAAGTTTCACCGCCAAAGCAGATATTTCTTTTACCATATCTTCACGAAATACGGTAAAAGCTATATCCTCTCGAATCATATCCTCATACGCATAAGGAAATGTATATCCAAGAATCATAATAGGTTTATTAATGCCGCATCTGCGAAGAATCAACGCCTCTTCCGCAGTTGCCGTAGCAAAACCATAGATATATTCTTTTTCTTCCAGACATCTGGCAATAGGCAGGGCTCCATGACCGTAACCGTCGGATTTTACCACAGCCATAATCTGTGTAGCCCCTTCCTGCTTTGCATGAATTGTTTTTATATTATTTATGACGGCATCCAAATTTACGGATGCACACACACGCTCGTAATGATTCACGGTGTTCCTCCTTAGAATCCGTTTTCTTCTTTTAAAATTTCAGGCAATGCCTCAATAATATCCGATGCTATCAATGAAACATTTCCCATATTATGTGCCGCGAAATCTCCGGCTTTGCCGTGCAGAAAGACACCTTTCCGGGCTGCCTCAAACTCCGAATTATTGTTTACACATAATGCAACAACAATTCCGCTTAACACATCACCGCTTCCCGCAGTTGCCATTCCGTCATTACCGGTTTGATTAATATATACATACGCCCCGTCACTGACTACGGTTCCCGCACCTTTCGCAACCACCGTAATAAAATGATCTGATGCATATTTCTTTACCACATCGATATAGTCCGCCTGTAATTCCGCCACTGTTTTATCCAAAAGACGGGATAACTCCCCGGGATGGGGTGTAAAAATAACATCCGGTCGGTCCGGGCGAGCCATATAATGAAAATATTCCGGTTTTGCCGCGATACAATTTAAGGCATCTGCATCTACCACAAGTTTTTTATCACAATGTTTCAGTACGATTTCAACCAACTTATGCGCCGTATCATCCGTTGATAATCCCGGACCGATTAGCACAGCATCCGCACGCTCCATCAGTTTACATAACTCATACTCATCTACTTTATCATCCGCATAAGTATGCAATATGGCTTCCGGTAAATTTTGATGTAAAATCTCACGATTGCATTCATGCGTAAAAATATCCACAAGCCCCACACCCATACGGAATGCAGCCAGTGCAGACAAATAGCAGGCTCCATACATGGACGAACTTCCGGCAATAATCAAAACTCTTCCGAAAGTACCTTTGTTCCCATCCCGCCGCCGTTTAGGTAAAGAAACGCTACATTCATTTCGCGGCAAGGTAAATTGTTTTAAATTCATTTTATCGCAAACAAATTCATAGCGTATACCGATATCTGCCACGGTAACTTTTCCGCAACATGAGGCTCCGGGATACAACAAATGTCCCGGCTTGTAATAAGCAAAAGCTACTGTTTCGTCTGCTTCTACGGCAACATTTAATATAGTGCCTTTATCCGGATGAACACCTGTGGGAATATCCACCGAAATAATCTTTGCGCCCTTTTTCCCGGCATCATTAATTCTGCAAACAATTGCTTCATATTTGCCTTCTAAGTTCCTTGGATTCGTACTGACACCCAAAATTCCGTCAACTATAATATCATATTCTTCAAAAGCCACATCGGTCACTGTCCGCCCTTCGACTTTTTTTAAAATATCATATTGTTTCGTTACGGAATCCTTCCATTTTTTCGGTTCACCGCACATAAAAACATCTGCAATAATACCCTGCATTTTAAGAATACGGGCCACTGCCACGGCATCTCCGCCGTTATTGCCGTTTCCACACACGCACAAGACTTTTTTCGGATTATATTTATGAACACATTCAACAACCGCAAGCGCAGCCCGTTCCATAAGAACCGCTTGGTCAATACCAAGCTTTTCGATTGTGCATTCATCTGCCATCGTCATATCGGCAGAATTCAGAACATACATCTTATTCATGATATCCTATTCCTTTTTATCGTCCACGCCGAATTTCATATCAAAAATCTCTATTACGTCCGCTCCGAAAATATCATGCATATATGCATATAAATCCTGATTTCTGCGCTGCATTTCTTCCTTACGGACCATATTTTTCTTTAATTCAATACGAATATTGTTAATCCACTCCGTAATCGCATCAATCTGCTCTTTATTCTCGTGAATATCCTCATAACAGGCTTCCATGGTATAAAGCATCAGTTTCTTATTTGCCTCACCGATTAATTTGGGAAGCTCCATATTATTGTCGCGATACTCGTCAAGCTTCTCATTGCATTCTTCAATCAGACGCTTGTTATCTTCAATTTTTTTTGCCGTTTCCGGATTATCGCTGTCTTCCATCATGTTAACGATTTCATCCATGAGACGGTTCTTAATCTTTTTAATATCTTTTGTTTCTGTGTTGATTTTACCCTGTTGTTTTAACAATGTATTCAATTCTTCTTCCGCTCTTTTAATCTCGGGAGTAGAATGAACCTGATTAAACAACTGATGCCATTTATGGTCCAATGTCAATATAGGTATTTTTTTGCCGCTTAAGGCATTTACATATACTTCATCTCTCCGTGACATAATCACGCCTTCTTTCTGTTATTCATTTTGAGCACAATTAATCTGGTAAGACAGTTTCATAAGGCTGTCGGACAAATGTACATTTTCCACCGTTACATGTTTGGGAACATCCAAATCCACATGAGCAAAATTCCAAATACCGCGAATGCCGTATTTTACAAGCTGCTTTGCAATATCGGATGCACTGCTTTTCGGCACGGTTAACACCGCAATATCAATATTGTTTTCTTTTATAAAAGATTCCAGTTCGTCGGTGGAACGAATCGTCATCCCTCTGACCTGCTTTCCCTGCAAGGAAGGATTGTTATCAAACATACCTTTTATCAAAAAGCCACGCTTCTCAAAGCTTACATAATTGGCAAGAGCCTGTCCCAAATTACCGGAACCGATAATGATTAAGTTATGTTTTTTGTCCAAACCGAGAATCTTTGCAATCTCATTATATAAATAATCCACATTATAGCCGTAGCCCTGCTGACCAAACCCGCCGAAATGATTAAAATCCTGTCGAATTTGGGAAGCCGTAATGCGCATTCTTTTACTTAATTCCTGTGACGAAATACGCTCAACGCCTTCTTCTCTCAAATCTCCCAAAAAACGGAAGTATCTGGGAAGTCTGGCAATAACTGCCTGTGAAATTTCTTTTTCAGCCATATATTTTCCCCCGTAGAAAACTAATACATACTATTCAAAATTATAAAACATTGTTAAATCTCTGTCAATTTATAATACATATATTTCACAAAAAAGCGTATCGCAAACAATCGGAATCTTCGGCCGTTTTTTTATGACCGAAGCCTCCAAATTATCTACAATACGCTGTTTTAATTCTGAGATATAATCAGTTCAACCAAAGCAGTTATATCTTTGGAATACGCCTCACCTTTGTAATATACGGTAATGTTGTCACATCCGCTAAAAGCCGTTGTTGAAAGTCTTTTTACACCATCCGGAATCGTAATCATACTAAGATTGGTACAATATGCAAACGCCATCTCACCAAGATAGTTTAATTCCGCAGGCATACCGATGCTGTTTAAATCATCACATGCAGAAAAAGCATAATTTCCAATTACCGTTATATTCGGAGACATTTTCACGGTTGTAAGACTTGTACACTTGTTAAAAGCAAAATTGTCAACGGTTTCCACGCTGTAGGGAAGCTCTATGTATTCAAGAGATGTACACTCTTCAAAAGCATGCTGCCCTATCAATGTCACACCGTCAGGAATATTGATTTCTTTAAGATTACTGCATCTATAAAATGCAAAATCGGGAATCTCTGTTATGGTAGCGGGAAGTTGAACGGAAGTAATTTCGGAACAACCATAAAAAACACTTTCAGCCAACGCCGTAACAGGCTTTCCTTTTATTTCATCCGGTATGATTACTTCGGTATCCTCTCCCACATATTTATCAATGGTAACACATTCTTCATGAACGGTATATTCAAAACCTTTTACGGTGCCGCCCACACTTCCCTTAACAAGAAATCCTATGCCGAATCCCGCAACGGTAAGCACGCAGAGAATAACCGCAACCACAATACCAAAGCCCACAAATACGCGTCGACGCTCTTTTTTTGCCGGAGATACAGTTTTTTTCTTTGATTGTGTCCCATTCCCCGCAACAGGTTTTGATGCCTTCTGCGAAGCTGCATTTGATACAAGTCGTTGTTCCTGTTGAGGTGCCGGGTTTGCCACAGGTTTCTGCACCGGTTGAGATATCGGATTTGTCGCAGGTTTCTGCACCGGTTGAGATATGGGATTTGTCGCAGGTTTCTGCACCGGTTGAGGTGCCGGCGTCACTACCGGCTGTGAAACTTCCTCTTTCACAGGCGCAACCACTTCTTCCGTCTTTTTCTGCGCATTTCTTTCCTCTACAACTCTGCAAATCACATCACATAACTCATTGATTTTGTAATCTCCGTCCTGAGGTCTTGCCATAATCCAATGACAACTTGCAAGGTAATAATCATAAGCCCCTTCCGGCTCTGTATCGTCAATTTTATAGGGAATAATATACTTTCCTTTTCGGTCCGCAATACCGATTTCCTTTGAAACCTGAGTAGATTGCATCGCATTCTTGCTAAAAAGTACAAAAAGTACATCCGCTTCCGAAATGGCCTCCGTAATGGATGCTGCCCATTCCGAACCGGGAACAATATTTCTGGGGGCAATCCAACAGGATAACCCTCTTTCCTCAAATGCATTGCAAATATAATCCGCCAATGCTTTGTCTATTGTACTGTGGCTAATAAAAATATTCGCCATTTTCTTCCGCCTTTCAAAAAACTAAATAACGCTGTAAATATTTAAAATTCATAATTTGCATCGATTAAAATCTGATTCCATTCCATGGCTTTATCATAATCAGGTTGAACGCCGTATCCTTTTTCATAACACCATGCTACATTATAAATACTATCCAAATGTCCGCGGCTTGCAGCCTGATGCCACCATACAAACGCCATTTCAGGATCCTCTTCTACGCTGTACATCCCCCAATAATAACAATTACCAAGCTTATACATTGCTTCCGCATTACCGGTATCAGCGGCCATTTCATACCAATACAGACATGCCTCATAATCAATGGCTACATAATCACTGCCATTATAATAAGAGTCCCCCAAATACATCATGGCATCGACATCCCCGGTCTCTGCCCTTTCATAATATTCATATAAAGGATGGTCACTATCCACCTCTATGGATACTTCTGTATTTACTTCTGTATTTACTTCCGTATTTTCACCGGCGTTTATTACCTTTTTAATCAATACTACGCCCAAAACAACTGCAAGCGTAAGTAATACAATCAAAAGCACTCCGCAAACACTCAATACCGGCTTAAAAAAAGAAGCTTTTTCTCTCTTTTTAGAGCATGAATTCATTGCCGAATTCATTGATACATTCGTATCCGGCAATACAGATTGTGCCTGTTGATATGTTCCCATACCCGGAACAAGCACTCTGGTTCTTTCAATTCCTACCGCAGTAAATATTTTCTGATAAGCGGCTTCTACATTATCCGGCTCATATTTATTCCAATAAATTGCCTGGATTCGGTTCATGCGCATTGCCATACCGGCGGGCAACTCCACATCTTCCAAATAAATCAAAAACTGTTCCTTATCCAGATCTCTGGAATAGTTTAATTCATCTTTACAATTTTTTGAACTAATATAATTTTCACTGACAAGTGCAATAAAATAATTGCACTTTCCAATATGCCGGGCAATATTCTCATCCCATTCCGAACCGGCTTCAATGCCAATATCATACCATAGATTATATCCTTCCGCACTGAGTCTGTTTACAATCGGAAGGACCAAATCACTGTCAAGATGCGAATAACTGATAAAAATGTAAGGCATATTTTCGTTACATTGATTCATATTTCATTCCCTCTTTTGCCGACGAAATATACAGCCTTCATCATTATAACACATACCATTCAATTTTGCACATAAATTTAAATTCTTTCTCTTTGCTTTTTTCCTGAAAATAGCCTATAATCATTTTTGTATTATTGTTAGAAACAAGGAGTATCGGATATGATTTTATCCTGTCAGAACATAAGTAAGTCTTTCGGCGATAAGGATGTGTTAAAAAAAGTAACTTTTCATATAAACGATCACGAAAAAGCGGCTTTAATCGGCAACAACGGTGCCGGTAAAACCACTCTTTTTCATATTATTACCAAAGAACTAGATGCGGACGAAGGTGAAGTTGCAATCAAAAAAGATTCTTCTATCGGTTACCTTTCCCAGCATCATGACTACACTTCCACCAATACGGTATACGACGAACTCCTCGTGGTAAAAGCCGATGTGATTCGCATGGAAGAAACCCTTCGCCAAATGGAAGAAGACATGAAGCACTTAACCGAAGATAATTTAGATACTCATATGAAGGCTTATCACGATAAAATGCATGCCTTTGATTTAGCCGGCGGCTACACTTACAAAAGCGATATTCAGGGTATTTTAAGAGGTCTTCAATTCAAGGAGGAAGACTTCGGTAAGCCGGTATCCACTTTAAGCGGCGGAGAACGCACAAGACTGCTTTTAGGTCGCATTCTTTTGGAAAAGCCTGATTTAATCCTTTTGGACGAGCCTACCAACTATTTGGATATCGAATCCGTCAGATGGCTTGAAAACTATCTTTTAAATGTCAAAAGCGCGGTACTGGTAGTCTCCCATGACCGCTATTTTATCAATAAAATCGTCAGCAAGGTAATTGAAATCGACCAAGGCAATTCCTTATGTTATGAAGGCAACTACGAAGACTTCATCGCAAAAAAAGAAGTCTGGTTACAGAGCCGCCTTGCCGCATATGAGAATCAACAGCGTGAAATCAAGCACCAGGAGGAAGTCATCAGCAAACTCCGCTCTTTTAATCGGGAAAAAAGCGTAAAAAGAGCCGACAGCCGCCAGAAACTTCTTGACCGCATCGAACGCATCGAAAAGCCTACGGAAGAAAAGGCAGATATGCAGTTTACTCTCTCTCCTGCCATCATAAGCGGAAATGATGTTTTATCCGTAGAAAGCCTTGCCAAGTCCTATGGCGAGCGCACACTTTTTAACAATGTGTCTTTCGAAATAAAAAGAGGAGAACACATTGCCCTTATCGGCCAAAACGGTACCGGCAAAACCAATATTCTTAAAATTATTAACGGCTTAATCGAACCTGATCACGGTTGTGTCAAACTCGGCACCAATGTAACCATTGGTTATTTTGACCAGCAGAGCCGTGTTTTGGACGAAAGCAAAACCGTATTTGATGAAATTTCGGATACTTATCCCAAGCTTACTCAGACGGAGATTCGTAATGTGTTGGCGGCGTTTCTTTTTACAGGGGACGAAGTCTTCCAACCTATCCGCTCATTAAGCGGTGGTGAACGCGGCCGCGTGGTACTGGCAAAGCTCATGCTTTCCGGTGCAAACTTCTTAATCTTGGACGAGCCTACCAATCACTTGGACATGGTTTCCAAGGAAGTTTTGGAGGAAGCCTTAAACGCCTATACCGGCACGGTTTTATATGTATCCCATGACCGATATTTTATCAACCGTACCGCAAGCAGAATTCTGCATCTGGATGGTTGTAAGGTTACTTCCTATCAGGGTGATTACGATTATTTCTTAGAAAAATCCGCTCAGGATTTGGAACAGTCCGCAGATTATATGAGTAAAAGTGCTTCCGCAACCGGAAATGTTAATTCCACGCAGGGTTCTGTTTCAGCTTCCGGCACTACCGCTTCTCCTGTCAATGACAGCGCGCAAACCGATGCCAAGCTGGATTGGGCAAAGCAAAAAGAATTACAGGCCGCAAAAAGAAAGCGCGAAAATCAGCTTGCCAAAACCGAGAAAGAAATCGAAGAATTGGAAAATAAAATTGCTCAATTGCAGGAAGAAATGTCCAAGCCCGAAATTGCTTCCAACTCCGTAAAATTACAGGAATTATGCAAGGAATGCGATGCGGCACAAAGTAAGTTGGATGAGTTGTATGAGTTGTGGGAAGAGTTAAGTGAAGAATAAGAAATACTTTTTATATCATTAAATCAATAACAAAAGACCGTTTTATCAAATGAATAAAATGGTCTTTTGTTATTTTTTAACTAAAAGTTTGCGCGTAGCAATGAGCCATGCGCAAATGAACCGAATTGGCGGCTGGGAGCTTGCTCACAGGCAGACATATTCGAGTTCAGATGCATACGGCGAATGCCGCGACAACGAGTAAGCGCTAGGTTACGAGTCTGTCGGCATGGCGATACACCTACTAACACATCAACACAATCCATATAGTAGGTATTTTTTGCTCTCTCACCAAAAAATTTACCTACTCAAACAATAATACTTAGTAAGCGTAGGTAAAATAATATACCAAATAAAATATTTTACCCACTAGCTTAATCCAATTTTTTCTCAGCAGGTATTTCTTTTCAAAAGCTGCATATATTTACCGTTTTATATAGCATCCACATTCATAAGTAGGTATCTTACCATCTACTTAAATCTAATAAAACTTCAAATTTACGCGTGCATTCATCCTCAACAGTCGCCTGAAATTCGTTAAATTATTTAGTTGATGATTTCAACTGCATTAATTCGGTCTTTTCATCATCATTTGCAACCATATCCAAGAATGAATAAGCATCCTCTATAGAAAGTCTGTTATTGCATCCATCTTCCTTTTTACTGCACAAATATACTTTGGGAAGGTTATGAAACACATCAAGTTTATGTGCAACACAATTCCAATCCGTAATCCTTTTGGCAGTTTCTTTTATCGAAACATCCAGCAAAGATATCATAAAACGATTAAGAATGCAATATTCTTCTGAATACTCCTCACAGTCCGACAGAACCGGTGTTTCTTCTGCATACTTAGCGGCATAGTCAAGAATCTCATTTTTTATATGCTCTAAATCTTCGCTTTCAAGAAGATTCACAAGTACTTTCATATCAACCAAATGCTTATATATTTGTTTTTTATGAAATATTCTGTATCCTTTATTCCAAGCATTTGCCCGCTGTCTAATTGCTGCTATATACAAATACTTACCGATTATATTTTGATACGACATCATTTGTTATACCTTTTTCCTTCATCATTCCCACAATTTATAGTATCCGTTCATGCTGACAAGCCGGGAGTTGTTACTCCATCAAATTCATGCATTTATAAATACTTATGAGCAGTACGGAATCCTAAACATCCACACTGCTCATTTTATATTGCTACTTTGTTTATTTCTTACATTGCATCCATGGTTTCACGAATAGCCTTGATAAAATCCTGGCTGTTCAATGTTGTTACATTTTCAAGAGATGTAATCAGCGCCAAGTCTTTGGTCATCTTACCGTCTTCGATAGTCTTAAGCGTTGCTCTCTCCAACTTATCCGCGAATGCACATAATTCGGGAGTATTGTCTAACTCGCCACGCTTTCTTAACGCACCTGTCCATGCAAAAATAGTTGCAACGGAGTTGGTTGAAGTTTCTTCGCCCTTTAAGTGCTTGTAGTAATGTCTCTGTACGGTACCATGTGCAGCTTCATACTCATATACACCACTGGGTGATACAAGAACGGAAGTCATCATAGCAAGTGAACCAAATGCAGAGCTTACCATATCGGACATAACATCGCCGTCATAGTTTTTACAAGCCCAGATAAATCCGCCTTCTGCCTTCATTACACGGGCTACCGCATCATCAATTAAGGTATAGAAGTAAGTAATGCCTGCTTCTTCAAATTTGGTCTTGTATTCTGCATCATAGATTTCCTGGAAAATATCCTTGAAATTATGATCGTACTTCTTAGAAATGGTATCCTTGGTTGCAAACCATAAATCCTGCTTGGTATCAAGGGCATAGTTAAAACATGCTCTTGCAAAGCTTCCGATGGAATCATCAATGTTGTGAAGCCCCTGCACAATACCCGCTCTGTCAAAATTCTGAATGGTTGCTCTGGTTACTGTACCGTCATCTGCGGTAAATACCAATTCAGCCTTACCGGGTCCATCAATCTTCAATTCGGTATTTTTATAAACATCACCGTATGCATGTCTTGCAATGGTAATGGGTTTCTTCCAGTTGCGAACGCAGGGTTCAATGCCTTTTACAACGATGGGTGCACGGAATACGGTACCGTCAAGCATTGCACGAATGGTTCCGTTAGGACTCTTCCACATTTCTTTTAAGTCATATTCTGTCATTCTTGCCGCATTGGGAGTAATGGTTGCACACTTAACAGCAACACCATACTTCATGGTTGCATTGGCAGAATCTACGGTAACCTGGTCATCGGTTTCATTTCTGTGTTCAAGGCCCAAATCATAGTACTCTGTCTTCAAATCAATGTAAGGAAGTAAAAGTTCATCCTTAATCATCTGCCAGAGGATTCTGGTCATTTCATCTCCGTCCATCTCAACAAGAGGGGTAATCATTTTAATCTTTTCCATGTCTGTCTCCTTTTTGTTCTATACCGGCAAACATAATATTTTATAAAAATCCGCCGTTTACTCCGTTATTATCTTACATAAACCGGAATGTGCATTTCTTCACAGAATGCTTTAATCTGTACATCCAATTCTTCGTCGGTCATAACGGTCACACGACCTTCCGCATACTGCACATCAACCCAGTCTTTTACCTTTAACACAATTTCATCCTTCTTATCTACCTGCGCTTCACCTTTTAAACGATAGTAAGTGTTCATCCAGTGAGCAATTCCCGCAAGACCGGATGTATTGGAAACCGCGCAGCAGGCAGGTTTTCCAAGGAATTTCTCTGTATCAAAGATATTGTAAATTTCTTCGTTCTTTAATAAACCGTCTGCGTGGATACCGGCTCTTGTTACATTGAAGTTCTTACCTACAAAAGGTGTCATAGGAGGAATTTCATAACCCAATTCCTTCTCATAGTATTCAGCAAGCTCTGTAATTACAGTGGTATCCATACCATTTAAGCCACCCTTAAGCTGAGCATATTCAAATACCATTGCTTCAAGCGGAGTATTACCGGTTCTTTCACCGATACCGAACAAGGAAGTATTAATACCTGCACAACCGTAAAGCCAAGCTGTGGTTGAGTTGGAAACCGCCTTATAAAAGTCGTTATGTCCATGCCATTCCAATAAATGATGAGGCACACCTGCATTTACATGGATGGCATAGATAATACCCTGAACGCTTCGGGGAATTACCGCACCGGGATAGTTTACACCGTAGCCCATGGTATCGCAAAGACGAATTTTAACAGGAATCTTGTACTCTTCCATCAATTTCATCAGTTCCATACAGAAAGGAACTACAAATCCGTAGATATCAGCTCTTGTTACATCTTCCAAATGACATCTGGGACTGATGCCTTCATCAAGGCACTGTCTGATTACATTTAAGTAATGGTTTAATGCCTGACCTCTTGTCATTTTTAATTTTAAGAAAATATGATAATCGGAACAGCTTACCAGAATACCGGTTTCCTTCATTCCTATTTCTTTTACCAGTTTGAAATCCTGCTCACTGGCACGAATCCAGCTGGTTACTTCCGGGAACTGATAGCCGCGTTCCATACATTTGTAAACGGCATCTCTGTCCTTCTTACTGTAAAGGAAGAATTCGCTGGCACGAATCATACCGTTGGGACCGCCTAATTTATGTAAGTAATCATAAATGGTTACGATCTGTTCTGTTGTATAGGGTGCTCTGGACTGCTGTCCGTCGCGGAAAGTTGTATCGGTAATCCAAATTTCCTTAGGCATATTGTGAGGCACGATTCTGTCATTAAAAGGAATCATGGGTACCTCTGAATAAGGAAACATATTTCTAAATACATTGGGTTTTGACACATCATCCAGAATATACATATGCTCTTCAATCTGAAGCAGGTTATTCTTGGGATTCATGGTCACCTGTCGGTTCTGAAAGTGTTCGTTTTCGCTCATTTTGTCCTCCGTTTCTGCCCGACTGGCCTTTCGGGCTTTGGACTTTTATCCAAATTCATATAATTCACCGTGTTTCATTTTAAACATGTATGCTTGTAAAGTCAAATGTTTATTTGTAAAACAGCCATATTCTTTGCAATTTATTTACCGACATCATTTATAAACATTATTTAAATCAAACAAAAAGAATGTGCCGATTTAGACACATTCTTTTATGAATTGGGTGTTTCACACGCTACATATTTCACTCCGGCAGGAATTTTATAATCCTCCGGCTTTCCTTTATATGCCAACAATACGCCATCGCCTACAATAAGATAATCACCTTCACCGTTTTCATACCAGTTTTCCAGCCACTTAGTATGAGCAAAAGCTTTATCTCCGATATAAGTTACGGTATCGGGAATCGCTACTTCATCCAGATTGTCGCAATGATAAAAGGCCGCATAACCAATCGTTTCCGTTCCTTCCGGTATTGTTACGGAAGTTAAACTGCTTCTGGCAAATGCAAATTTATCAATCTCTTTGACTCCGTCCGGAATAACAACATCTTTTAAAGTATCTACACCATAAAAGGCATTGGCTTCAACACTACCTTCTTTCGCCATTTCTTTTAATTCGTCATTCCACTGTGCATTGGCTCCGGAAACCACTTCGCCGGCACCGCTATCCATTAAAATCACGGCATGATTGCCTACCAGAGTGGTATAACCCATTACATCAGGCCCTACTTCAATCTCAATAGGGGCATTGGCTGCCTGTTCGGATTTCTCTTTCTCTTCTTTTATGGCTTGGTAATAATCTTCTTCCACCTCTTCCGCATAAGAAAGACTGTAAATCGGTGTATTGGTCACGGAAATGGACTTTTCTTTGGCATACATACCGCCATAAGTTCCGTCTGCCGTATAAAAATTCAATTTGGAACAACCGTCAAAAGCGGTCTCATGAATTTTAAGAACGGAATCCGGAATGTAAATCTGCTCCAAATTACCGCAGTCTTCAAAAGCCTTCATTGAAATTTCCGTCACTGCGAAAGACATGGATACGGATTTTAAGTTTGCTGCATTTGAAAAAGCATAAGGAGAAATCTCCTGTATTTTATCGGATAAAATTACATGCTCCAAATTATTACAGCCCCAGAACGCGTACTGTCCGATTTCCTCCACCTTATTATTCATGATATAAAAAGGTTTCTCCCTTCCGGGAAGCATCTGATATACATATGTTCTGTCCGCACTCATTAACACACCGTCCAAGCATGTTAAAGTGGTGCTTTTCTCGCTGACATCCAAGTCCTGCAAATCGGTACAGCCCGCAAAAATGCCGGAACCCACCTCTTCCACGCTTTTACCGATATATACATCCGAAAGTGACTTACAATTTGCAAAAGCCGCAGAGCCGATTTTGGTCACACGATCCGGAATGTCAATCTCTAAAAGATTGTCGCATTCCGCAAACGCATTGTACTCAATGGTGGTTAATTTACTGGGTAAAACCACTTTTTTAATATAATCGTTATCCTCAAAAGCACCTTGCGCAATTACCTGTACGGAATCCGGCACATAAACCACTTCAGAACTGCCTAAGTACTTCATCAAAGTACTTCCATCCATCTGAAATGCTTCCTGTCCTCCGCCGGCCACACCGGTTTTCTGCATGGATAAAACAAAAGAAAAGGCCAAAACCAGAATAAAAACCGCACTTATACTGAATATAATCCGCTTTTTCATCTGTTTGACCTCCTTTCGCTATTTGTGATAGCAGTTCAGCACCCTATAAAAGGTGCTGAACCACAATGCTAAATTATTATTTTGCTTTTATTGTTTTTTTGTCCTTTTTTACGAAAAGGAATACTGCAATTGCCGCAAGACCCATGGATAAGAACCACTTAGGTGCAATACCGTCACCGGTCTTGGGTGTTGTATCTAACGCCGATCCCGCACTTAAATCCGAAGTATCCGCATAAATCACATAAGGTGAGAAATGAGGTGCTACGAAAGTAATGCAAGGCACTCCGTTAATGGTGGTAAATTTCGGTGAAATATTAACCAATTTACCGTTTACCACATAACCAACCTTATTATTACCTGCATACTGAACCAAGGTTTCAGGGATAGGCAGAGTAACGGTCACACGCAAGGCATCCGTATTTTCTACTTTCTTGGTTCCCGTAGAATCATAAAGGGAAATATCCATAGGGAAGTAACGGATATCATCCAAACTTCCGTATGCTTCTTTTAATGCCTCTTCCACTTCTTCCCGTGCATATGCGCTTTCGGTAATTTTTAAAATAAAGTTATCGGTAGAACCGCTTACCGTTGCCGATGCACTTCCTTCATTAGGGATACCGTCTTTATCGATGGTCACTGTGGTATTGGGTTTTGTCACCGTTGACGATGATCCACCATTGTTTGAATTATTGTTGTTATTTGATGAACCTGAGCTGGGACCATCTTTATAAGTTGCCGTAATGGTTACATTTGCCGCCGGCATGGTAATTGTAGTTGCCGCAGTGGTTGCAGATGCGAAAGTAACACCTTGTGCATCGGTTACCCACTTATCAAACACCTTACCGCTGGGTGCATTATCCGCAAGTAAAATTGCAGTTGCTCCGGAAGCGTAACTTCCGCTACCGTCACCGCTGACAACGGTTAAGGTATATAAAGTACCTTTATTTCCGGAGCTGCCTGTGCCACCTGTACCGCCGTTTCCGCCGTTACCTGTATCGGTACCGTCACCGGTTGTTCCATTACCCGTAGTAATCTTTTCATACTGTGCATAAATCGTCAAATCATCCTGCACATTACTGAACGAAGGTCTCCAGCCGGTAAACTTATAACCTGCTCTCTCGGGACTTACGGGTGTAACCGCTGTGCCGCCTTGAGGAACCACCTGTGTGCTAAGCACCTTATCATCATGATCCACGAACTGCACCGTATAAGTCACTTCGCCTTCCGGTACATATGTAGCGTAAGTTTTCATATCTTCCATTACACCAACGGGACTGGGCATCCAGCCTTTGAAAACAAATCCCGCTTTCGTAGGTGTGATGTGTGTTTCCGCATTACCGCCCGCAGGTACTTCTACCGTATCAAGAACCGTTACCGCATCATCGTCGTAGAATGTAACCTTAAAAGTTACAGGCTTATCCGATACTACGATATTGGTGAAGTTACTTGCATAATCCGCAGCCGCGCTGTCTGCTTCACAATAGAAAGTAATGGTCTGAGGATCATCTTCAAAAGCAGAGTTATCAATAACACTTAAGCTCTTGGGAATCTCCAAATATCTGATATTACTGTTTTTAAATGCATTCTTGGCAATTTTACGGATACCGTCCGGTAAAATTACGGAATACAATTCATCCGTATCTTCAAATACCGATATAGGCAATTCTGTAATTTTACTCTCGGAAAAATCAGCAGATAAAATATAATCACAATCTTTTACCGCTTCTTCTGCCACTGCGGTAATACCCGCAAGTTCCTGCTTGGTTAATGTACCGGTTCCGTAGGTGTTACCTCTCGCCTGAAGCACTTCAAGCAATGAATTCTTGGCACCGTTTGACATACCGTATACCACGGCCTGCTCGCACTTATAATTGGGATTGTTACCAAAATCCACATGTTCCAATGCGGTACATCCCATAAAAGGTCTCTTACCGTATTCCTGCAAATTGCTTAAAATATCAACATCCTGCAATTTGCCACCGCAGTCTTTGAATGCATAATCTCCAAGCTTAGATGTATCACCATTGATGTATGCACCCATTAAATCGGTACATCCGGCAAAAGTATAAGGATCAATTTCATCCAAACCGTTTGTGGTAATGGTCTGAACATCCGTATTGGCACTTTCTCCACTAACAGGATTTCCTTCCGCATCAAGACCTGAGAAAATACCATCTTTAATGGATTCAATGCCGGTAGGTAACACAATATTTAATGCAGAACTTAAAATATCCTTCTGGTCCTGTGACAAGCTGTCGCCTCTTTGATATGCCGCGTATGCAGAAGCTGCCGCCTGGGCATTTTCAGGTGTGATATATGGATAATTCGCTGCTGTATAAGATGTCAAATCAAGCAACTTCGGATAATCCACCAACTCATTTTTATCCGTATCGGGATTATATTCAATTGTTAAGTTGCTGGGCCAACCGGTATAAAAAGTAATGTAAGTCAACTCCTGAGTTCCGGTATTAATGTTATTTGCCGAATCCATTGCATAATCAAAAGGCGCACTGCCTTCTTCTGCCGGAGCGGTGAATGTCAATACAGGTTTTGTGGGCAATGTACAGGTATCCAAAATAGGGTCAATCACCTGTGTATCAAATGCACCTGCACCAATGGATGTAAGAGAAATAGGTTCCTCAAAAATAACATCCTTTAATGCGTGACAACCTTTAAACGCATTCTCTTGAATTTCCGTAATGGTTGACGGAATGGTAATTTTCGTCAATCTGTGATTAGCCTGGAAACTGTCACTTCCGATTACCGTTATTTTATAAGGTCCGATAATGCCGGGGATATCAATCTGCTTAACGGTGTCATCCATGTAAAAATAAATCAACTCATTGAAATTATTAACACGGAATACACTCTGTCCGCTTCCTGCATCTCCGGTAGCATTGATTACCTTCTCATATATTTCTTCATCCAGATATTTAAATGCATAGCTATTGGTCTTGGAAATATCATGAATCTTTGATTCTGCAGGACCTTCAAAATAGAATTCCTCAGGCAACTGCGCCATTAACTGTTCAAAAGTAAACCCTTCCTTAGCCACCATTTGCATATCTACATTGGGAATCTTGATATATTTTAAAGAAGTATCACCTTCAAGCCATGCAATATCGAACTCCTGATTGAAATACTCAGGGAAAATCAAGCATTCCAAAGAAGTACAATTCTTAAATATATCCGGGCCGACTTCCTGTAAAAGCACCTGCTGTCCGCCGGCATTTAAGTCAATGTTCGTCATACCTGCGCATCCTTCAAACGCAGAATCACCAATCTTGGTAACCGCAACAGGCATGGTAAACTCTTCCAAACTACGACAATTATAAAAGGCATGGTCGCCCAAAGATTTAATACTTGAGTTTGTAGGGAACTTCGCATATTTTAAGTTAACACAATTTGCAAACGCATAGTTGCCGATGGTGTTTGCACCATCGCCCAATTCGATACCCTGTAAAGATGCACACTCATAGAAAGCATAATCACCGATACCAAGCAAATCACCACCCGTTTTTAAAGTGGTAATATTGGTAGCCTTAGAGAAAATACCCACATTGGGAGTTTCATCCAATACCCATGTATCTCCTTCTTTTACAACGTGCTGACTGGAAATATATGCCACGGTAGCATGCTGAATTCTCTGATAAATTTCATCTGTGGTCGGTAAATACTCATCCAGTGTATTTGCTGTAGAGGCGGGTTTGGAATCATAATAAAAATCCTTGGGATCTCTCACCGTACCGTCTGCATTATAATACCATTTTTCAAAAGTCGAATAGAGACAAGGATCATACCGGTCGAGAACCTGTACTTCCACATCTTCCATAATATCATTACCTTCTTCGTCTTTCTCACCGGTAGGCTGTTTCACAACATCAGTACGATATACAGGATAATAAAGAATATTACCACTCTTACCAACAGCTACATAACCGCCCGCAGTACCCTGTGCATGGGTATACTTAACATAAGCATCTACGGTATTGGGAATCGTCAGCACACCCTGATCCAAAGAACGCTCATAGTCATAACCTACGATTACGGCAACCTTGTCACCGCCGCTGCCCTTTTCTACATAAGCAAACTGAAACATACCGTCACCGGTTGTGTATATAGTATCATCATCATCAATAATGGGGATACTGCTGTCAGAAGCACTTACGGTAACCTTAGGTGTTTCGCCGGCCGCCTCCGTTTCTTTCTCCGGGATAAAAGCAATTACCAATGCAGTCGCCAAAAAGATACCGCCCAAAGTTCTGCGGATCGCTTTTTTCATTCTGGTACTAAGCTTTCTCTTTCCTTTTTTTGTATTGCTCATTTCAAGTCCTCCTTGTGCAAGACTGTCACACTCTTTTTATTTAAAAAACATTCTATGTAAAAGATAATCTCTATTCGATTACTCTTCTCGCTACCACTACGAATCGTCCGTTATCCTGCTGATAATCACAGGTGGATAAAGTAAGAAGTTGATCTCCGTACTCCGCTATTACCCCTGTATCATAATAGGATATTGCCGCCATTTCATCCATATAGGAATAAAATTCCTCCTCCGAATTGGCATCTATAAATTCATAATACTTAAAATTAACATCTTCCTGCGAATAAACCTTATCACGAAATACAAACATGACCTCATAAACACCGGTTTCATAAATTGTATCGAACTCAATATATTTATGATCCTTGTAATAAGATTCTTTCTGATATTTCTGCAAACCACCGAACATTTTACCGGATTTCATATGATGACCGTAAATAATCAAATTGGTGCTTCTGGGATAAACACTGCACGATGCATCCAAAAAGATTGAACCGTTCTTGTCATACTCCTGATGAAAATTATGATCCAGGTAATATTCATTGTTTACCGTTTGCATCACAGGGTAATCAATTACTGTATCGGCAATTTTTACCCATCCGATTAGACTTTTGTTCTGATTATATAAATCTTCATACTTTTTCAGTATATCCGGCGTACCTTCCGGTGTTTCCGTCAGTTGAGCATAATACTTGTCATCCTCCGTTGTGGGAGGAACAAAACTTTCTTCTTCCTTAATGGCGTTTGCCAATTCCTTTGCATCCTGTTCCGTACGAATTGACATATATTCGTATATGCCAAAATATGTAAGGCAACCTACCGCCACCAATGCACAAGCAATTAAAATGCCCTTGCGAATCCGGTCTTTCTTCTTCAATTCCTTCAGAATCTGCGCCTGCATATCCTCATCGAAATCTTCCAAAGAAATCCCTTTCTTGCTTCCTTTATTTACATGCTTTCCGCCCGAGACCTTGTTTGCTTTTTTCTCACCTAAAGAGCCTGCACCTTTTTTACAATAATTCATATAAGCTTCATATACTTCATCATCAAACTCTTGTCCCAGAATCGATTCAAAAGTAATGCCGCCCGTTTGCAACTCATTGTATAGTGATTCTATCGCCTCGGCATTCTGAAAATCTATTTTTTTCTTAATCTCTTCGATTTTGTTATAGTCACGCAATGCAGCCTCATAATCCGCTTCATTGGCAAACCTATGACCGGCCAAAATCCTTCTTTCACTTGTCACAGCATTCTTCCTCTGCACATAATATGGCTATATTAATATCATTATAATCTATTTTACTATATCTCGCTATTTTTACAAGTATTTTTACAAGATATTGTGCAATTTTTATTTATTTTATAATACTTTTCACTTTATTCTTCTTTACCGAGCCATCAAAAACAAAACCATTTCAATATATCTAAAAAGAAATATAAAATATTTTTAAAATATAGGTAACTTAACCAAGCCCTACAACATAAGCTAAACCATAAAAAGTTTTTTTGGAGGCAAACAATGAGCGATCTTCAGTGCGGATGCAACAACTCATGTGATTGTAACAATTCTTGTGGAAATTCCAACAACTCTTGCAGCAGTATTATCTGGATTATTATCCTTCTTTGCTGTTGCGGCAACAACAAAGGCGGCGGTTTTGGCAATTCCTGCGGTGGTAACAATAACGGCTGTGATTGTATCTGGATCATCCTTTTACTTCTCTGCTGCTGCGGTAACGGTAATTCCTTCTGCTAATTTACACCCTACTTATTCTGAGTCTGCGGCGGTTCGTATCCGCCGCAGTTTGTTTTATGTGCTCTTGTTGATTTTATTATTAACACAAATAACTATCAATTTTTTGATACAAGTCATAGGTAGAAAAAACCTTTCATACAATATTTCGAAAGGATAAATTGCCATGGAACGTTTAAACGAAGACAAAGCCCGGATTTTTGATAATTTTTACTGCAATGACAATCTGAATATGCTAAAAATCTGCTCATTTTTTATGCATGAAAAAGAGCGGCCCGTGATTGCCGTTCTTATTAAATATATGGAACTTCATATTTGCATGCAAAAAAGCATGAAAAACCACGAAATACCAACTTCATGTAATTGTTCCGGAAAAGAATCCAACTTAGAGGACATTCTTTGCGAAATCGGCGATTATCTTCCGCCGGAAGGCAGAGACATGATGGATAAACTAAAAGACATGAAAGAAAATATGGAAATGTATTCACAAATGATGGAAATGATGAGCATGATGAACGAACAATCAGACAATAACGATACTTAGAACAAGAAAATAAATCATTACATAATAAAATCAAGAAAGGACTCCGGCATGAAAGACATTTTTCAGGAAATCGAAAACACCCACGCCATCGACCCGGTTAAGCTGGAATTTTTAAAAGAAATGCATAAGGGCACCCAAGGCTTATCCAAAGACAAGGATAAAATGATGGCTTTTATGATGAATGTAGCCATGAAAAGTCGGGAACAAAACATTAAATTCACAAAAGAGGAAATGGACATTATCATAAAACTTTTAAAACAAAATGCTACTCCTTCCGAAAATGCGGTTATGGATACCATCATCAAAAAAGGCCTGAACAACTAAGTGTCAGGCCTAAATTGGTTTATGAACTTTTTAATTCGTTATTTCGCCTTACGGTTTTACAACGATATTAACGATTCTGCCGGGAACATAGATTTCTTTTACGATTGTTCCGGTTAACTTATCGCCGAGAGCCGCCTTGCCGGCTGCAATGGCATCATCTTTAGAGCACTCAGCATCAATGGTGGTTACCACTTTGGTTTTACCGTTAATCTGTACGGCAATTTCCACTTCGGTATCCTTCATTGCACTTTCATCGGCTTCGGGCCATGCAACATGGAATACGCTGCCTTCGTTACCAAGCTGGCTCCAAAGTTCTTCTGCAATATGAGGCGCAAAAGGTGCAATCAACTTCACCATTGCATTCAGGGTTTCTTTATCTACACCGCCATTCTTGCTCATGTCGATTAACTTGTTGTTGTACTCCATGAATCCGGAAACTACGGTATTTAAGCTGAACTGGTTCAAACGCTGTGTAATGTCGTAAATCATCTTATTGCGAATCTTGATCAGTTCGGGTGTTTCTTTTACATCCAAGTCCTTATTGCTCATTACAAGGTTGTAGAAACGGTTCAAGAAACGATATACACCGTCGATACCTCTCTCGTCCCATTCGGAATCCAACTCGGGAGGACCTACGAACAATTCATACATTCTCAATGAGTCGCATCCGTAATCTCTTACCAAATCATCGGGAGAAACTACATTTCCTTTGGATTTACTCATCTTAATGCCGTTCTTACCGGTAATCATACCCTGGTTAAACAACTTCTTAAAAGGCTCATCAAAGCCTACTACACCGATATCATATAAGAACTTGGTGTAGAATCTTGAATATAAAAGATGTAATACGGCATGTTCAACACCACCGATATACATATCTACAGGCAATAATTCATCTGCAATCTTGCGATCAACAAGCGCGTCAGGGTTCTTGGGATCCACATAGCGCAGGAAATACCATGAAGAACCTGCCCACTGAGGCATTGTATTGGTTTCACGCTTTGCGGGAGCACCACATGCAGGACATGTTGTATTAACCCATTCTGTAATGTCAGCAAGAGGTGATTCTCCTGTTCCGGTAGGCTGATATGATTCAACATCCGGAAGTAACAGAGGAAGCTCTTCTTCGGGAACGGGAACGCAACCGCACTTCTCGCAATGTACGATAGGAATAGGCTCGCCCCAGTAACGCTGTCTTGAGAATACCCAGTCACGAAGCTTATAGTTAACAGTCTTCTTACCAAAGCCCATCTTTTCAATCATAGCAGGAGCTTCGGCCTTCAATGTAGAGGATTCCATACCATTCCAATCTCCGGAATTAATCATGGTTCCGCTGGCTTCTGTATAAGCTTCTTCCATATTTTCGATTTCCTTACCATCCTTGGCAATAACCTGGATGATGGGAATATCAAATTTCTTCGCAAATTCAAAGTCACGGTCATCATGTGCGGGAACACACATGATAGCGCCGGTACCGTAATCAGCCAATACATAGTCTGACAACCAGATAGGCAATTTTGCACCGTTTAAGGGGTTAATTGCATAACTTCCGGTAAATACACCGGTCTTTTCCTTATCCTGAAGACGATCTACATTTGACTTCATTGATGCATCATAGATGTACTTCTCTACCGCAGCTTCTGTTTCCGGTGTAGCAAGTTCTTTTGCCATGGCATGTTCAGGTGCCAATACCATAAAAGTAGCACCGTGTAAGGTATCGGGTCTTGTAGTATATACGGTAATGGATTCATCCTTGCCGTCTACTTTGAAATTAACTTCTGCACCATAAGAACGACCAATCCAGTCGGTCTGCATCTTTTTAACCTTCTCAGGCCACTCCAATTTATCCAAATCTTCCAAAAGACGATCTGCATACTTTGTAATGCGAAGCATCCACTGTTTTAAGTTCTTCTTGGTTACATCGCTACCGCAACGCTCACACTGTCCATCCACAACTTCTTCGTTGGCAAGACCTGTTTTACAAGAAGGACACCAGTTAATGGGCATCTGCTTCTCATAAGCAAGACCTTCCTTGAACATTTTAACAAAAATCCACTGTGTCCACTTATAGAACTCGGGATCTGTGGTATTTACTTCTCTGTCCCAGTCATAAATTGCAGCAATTTCATTAATCTGACGCTTAATGTTTGCTACATTTTCCGCTGTGGATTTAGAAGGATGTACACCCATTTTAATTGCATAGTTCTCTGCGGGCAAACCAAAAGCATCCCAACCCATGGGATGAATCAAATAATAGCCCTGCATCATTTTATAACGGCTCCACACGTCGGAAATAACATAACCTCTCCAATGTCCTACATGTAAACCACTACCTGAAGGGTAAGGGAACATATCAAGACAATAATATTTAGGCTTGGTTCCGTCCTGTACGTTTACAGGGTTTGCTTCCCAGTGTTTACGCCACTTCTGCTCAATTTCTCTGTGATGATACGGCACTGCCATAATTTCCTCCGTTCTGCGCAATAACGCATGTTCTTTTACATCTTATTCATAAAAGCAAAAATCTGCTTTTTGCAAATAATTAAACAGTCTTAATTGTCTAAAATCCACAGAATTTTTGCTTGTATTTTCCAAACAAACATTTTAAACTCTTTCTCATGGGATGTCAAGTAAACGAACAGAAACAACCAAAGAAAGGATTTTAATGAAACATAAAAGCCGGCTTGAAGATTACTCCTCAAGCCGACTTTCTTATTTATATAACCCTTTTACATCTTAATTATTCTTCGTTATTTGCAGCAACTTTTTCTGCTCTTGCCTTCACTTCTGCTTCCTGAACATCGGAAGGAGCCTGCTCATAGCGTGCGAACTCGTACATATAATCGCCACGACCACCGGTCATAGAGCGTAAGTCTGTACAATAGCCGAATAAGCTCATCATAGGAATGTCAGCTTCAACTACGGTCTTACCGTTACCTACAGGATTCATTCCCAATACACGGCCTCTTCTCTTATTCAAGTCACCCATAACATCGCCGGTATACTTATCGGGCACGGTAACCTTAAGAGATGCGATAGGCTCTAAAAGTACAGGGCCGGCTTCCATAAAGCCTTTCTTGAATGCCTGTGTTGCAGCCATCTTAAATGCCATTTCGGAAGAGTCTACTGCATGATATGAACCATCGTATAATGTAGCCTTAACACCCACTACGGGATATGCTGCCATAGGTCCGCGAAGTACTGCTTCTGATAAGCCCTTTTCTACTGCGGGGAAGAAGTTCTTGGGAACCGCACCACCAACTACGCATTCTTCAAATACATAAGGTGTCTCCATATCGCCTGAGGACTCGAAGCGCATCTTAACATGACCATACTGGCCGTGTCCGCCGGACTGTTTCTTATATTTGTATTCTACATCTGATTTCTTCTTGATTGTTTCACGGAAAGCAACCTTAGGCTTGGTTAATTCGATACCAACCTTGTATTCATTCAAAAGACGGCTAACTACTACATCCAAGTGTAAATCACCCATACCGTAGAGTAACATCTGCTTATTCTCGGAATCGTTAACAGCCTTAATGGTCTGATCTTCATGCATCATCTTCTGTAAAGACTGAGCAATCTTATCAACATCGCCCTTGTTTACTGCATGGTATCTCTTATATGTATAAGGTGTAGGAAGGTCAACCTTACCGTAACGGATAATATGAGCCTTGGTTGATAAGGTATTACCGGTTCTTGCAGCGGTAATCTTAGCCAATGCACCAAGATCGCCGGCATGAAGCTCTTTTACTTCAACAGGCTTGTTGCCCTGAAGAACATAAATCTTACCAATCTTCTCTTCAACATCTTTTTCGTCATTGTATAAAAGATCGTCTGTCTTCAATACACCTGACATAACCTTAATCATGGAATATTTACCAATATAAGGATCTACCAATGTCTTAAAGATATATGCAGATTTGGTCTTGGAGAAGTCGTAATTTGCTTCAAATACTTCGTTTGTCTTTAAATCAATACCTGCAACCTGCATATTGTCCGGCGAAGGTAAATACTTAACGATATCATCCATCAATGTATAAATACCCTGACAGAGAATGTTTGAACCCATGGAAATAGGAACAATACTTCTGTCATTTACGGATACTCTCAACGCTGCACGGATTTCATTCTCAGAGAATGTTTCTCCTGCGAAGTAACGCTCCATCATATCTTCGCTGGTTTCCGCAATGGCTTCCATGAGAGTTTCTCTATAGTTCTCAAGGTATTCCTTGTTTGCTTCGGGAATTTCACATTCCACAACTTCTTTACCTTCCCAACGATAGCCGGTTTCGGTAATAACATTAACATATCCTACAAACTTCTCATTCTCACGAATCGGGAGATGGAAGGGTGCAATCTTCTTACCATACTTCTCCGTTAAGTCTTCCACAACCTGACGGAAAGATGCATTATCAATATCCATTTCTGTTACAAAGAACATACGGGGAAGTTTATACTTCTCACAAAGTTCCCATGCACGCTCTGTACCAACTTCAACGCCTGCCTTACCTGAAACAACGATAATCGCTGCATCCGCTGCGCTGACTGCTTCTTCTGCTTCACCTACGAAATCAAAGAATCCCGGTGTATCCAAAAGGTTAATCTTAACATCATTCCACTCTAATGCAACCATAGATGTGGAAATTGAAATCTGTCTCTTAATTTCTTCCTTGCCATAGTCACTGATGGTATTGCCGTCAGCTACCTTTCCCATTCTTGAGGTAAGTCCTGCCAGATAAGCCATAGCCTCTGTCAGACTTGTTTTACCACAACCACCGTGTCCTAAAATAGCCACGTTTCTGATTTTGTCTGTTGTGTAAATGTTCATGTCTTTTCCTCCAAACATCAAGTTATTTGGAACATGCGTGTCAACCTTTCCCCAATACGCCTGCCCGCTTTTTATTTTACTAAATTTTGAGTAAATTTACAATGCAAATTTGACAATTTCATGTATTTTTTACATATTTTTTTCGTTTTAAAATAAATTGTTAAAATTGTTTCTACAATTACAACAACTTTTTTAATACAAAACCTGTCATATAGAATTAAAATACATAAAAAACCACATGAAGATAATCTCCATGTGGTTGCACTTTCAAATACAGATAAAATTATAAATTACCATTGGCCGTCTCGATGGTTTCATAAGTTTCAATACGTTTCATATCCATCTCAGGCATTCCGATAAAAATACCGCCATAAGCAAAAGTATCTGCTTTCTTTTCAATACGGACAATCTCAATAAAGCAATGGATTACTTCTTTGGTCCAAATGGTAAGATATGCCTCATATACCGCACCGATGGTTAACGCGGTTCTACAATTAAATCCCGCACCTGTTTTTGAAATATCTACGATTTCAATAATGATTTCTTCCTCTGCGGCATTATCCAGACGCTTAACCATAATTTTAGCATCCAATTCAATTCTTTTGCTTCTTCTTCTCTCTTCCATTTTTAACTCCCCCGCTCTAAATTTATTGTAACTGTATCTCTAAATTTCCGTCTTGCGCACGCACATACAGAATCAAGGAATCAATTTGTGTACCTTCGCTCACTTCCGAAATCAACACCACTTCCGTACCGGATTCCATTGGAATTGCAGTAACCAATGTGGACAAATCATTCTCCAACAAGGATGTGAGTGTGGAAGCATAGCGTCCGTCATTTACTTTAACGGCGAAAGTTGTTCCAAGGTTAATCATATCAATTTCACAATCCGAAGCTCCTACATTGGCCAAATTAAACTTCATAACAAGAAGTTCATTACCTTCCGTAGGCGTCATGGCAAATACCAGTTCATCACCTTCTGCTTCCGGGTACCGGGAAACCAATTCATAGCCCAAATAATCAAATTCTACATCTTCAATCCCTGCAGCCGAAGC
This sequence comes from Lachnospiraceae bacterium, assembly GCA_017624855.1. GTDB lineage: Bacteria > Bacillota > Clostridia > Lachnospirales > Lachnospiraceae > UBA3766. Next base: position 146,265 of record JAGAMF010000009.1, on the reverse strand, counting down.
CATTTCGTCAGTTCCTGCATACTTAGGCGCTTCCGTAGTCTCTATCTCTTCCGCCTGACTTGCTTCGATTTTTTCCTGTTCTAAGCGTTCCTGTTCTTCTGCCTGAAGCTTGGCTTCTTCTTCCTTCCGGCGTTGCTCTTCCAATGCTATTGCCAGTTCTTCCTCTTCCAAAAGACTGTTTTGATAATTAACATCGTATTTTAACAAAGCATCCGCCATATACTGGGTAACCATATCCTGTTCTTCTTCCGTCAATTCCGGAATCGCCGAAGTACACCCCGTTAACGAAACCACAAGACAAGAGGTCAATATTGTGGCAATCCATTTGAATTTATTCATATTGTCCTCCTTCTGCAATCAGTACTTCCGGCCAATAGCTACCCAACTTATATAAAAGTAGGAATCATTTGCCATATTCTCTGTCATTATAACACCATACAACAATTTTAACAAGATAATTCAAAATAGAATGTCACGCCGTCTTCTTCGTTTTTAACACCGTAATTCTGATTGATTCCTTCCATAACCGCTTTTACAATGGATAATCCCACTCCACTACCGCCATACTCTCTGGTTCGGGCTTTATCTACTTTATAAAATTTATCCCAAATATGTGCTAAGCTTTCTTCCGGAATCCCATTTCCTGTATTAAATACATTAATACGGATACCACCTTCCTTTTCTTCCATGGTGATACGGATAATTTTATCTCCGGCAGCATGATTCATTGCATTGGTGAGGTAATTGCGGAACACTTCCTCAATCTGAATTTCATCCGCCCATACATAAGTCGGACGGGGTATATCACATTCTACTTTTATATTATTCTGTTGAATCAAAAGCTCCATGGACTGCAAATAGTTATAAATCAGTTCTGAAATATCAAAACGCTCCATTTGCACCGGAATATTACCGAATTCCAGCTCATTTAAGCTCATCAGCTTTTTAACCATTTCGTTCATTTTATTTGCTTCGTCCATGATTACTTCACAGTAAAAATCTTTACTTGATTCATCATTGTCGTTAATGCCCATTTTAAGCCCTTCCGCATAACCTTGAATTAGCGCAATCGGCGTTTTTAATTCATGAGAAACATTGGCAAGAAACTCCCGACGCATTTCATCTATCTGTTCTTTTTTCTCGATATCCTTCTTTAATTCGTTATTGGCGGTTTTCAATTCGGATATGGTCCGTTCCAATTCATTTGACATTTTGTTCATATGCATACCAAGGAGATCTATCTCATTGTCGCCTTTTACTTCATATTTGGCATCAAAGTCCAAGTTGGTCATGCGTTCCGAAATTTTTGTAAGCTGGCGAATCGGTCGCGTGATACGGTTGGTAACATAGATAATCAATACACCACCTGCCAGTGCCGATATGCTGGCCGCAAACATCCAGAACTGGTTGGATACATTGGCATTTTTTACAATACTTTCCATAGATGAACGAATCAAAAACTGATATCCGTTATCCAAAGTACCCCACATTTCCAGATATAGATTTTCATTTTGCTTGTCGGACGAAACCTGCAATACATAGTTATCATTTTCTTCGACGATATCCGCATCCTTATTCTCGTAGAGGAAATATTCAACCAATTCTTCCTTAAATGCCTCGTCCTCGCCACGTACCGATGCAAGAATTTGAGAGTCATGATCCATAATAATAATATTAAGATTATACTGCTCGCATAAATCCAGCATTTCATCCTTAAAATCCTCAGACAAAAGCGGGTACTTAGCGTTCAAACCGTTAATTTGCAAATATGCGTTTACAATGTCTTTCTGTTTAATCTGCACATGAAAATTACGCAAGAACAAAAGATTCATGGCAATCGTCATAAAAATGGTTGCCAAAAGAACCATAATAAACATAACCGAAAACTGTTTACGAATGGAATGTCTCATATTATCTAATCTCCTTGCGGGTATTGTCGCTTATAATTTATCTATATTTTCTCATATATTTTATCTAAAATTATCATCGTCATTTTATCATTATCCCATAAAAGAAACAACGCATTCCATAAATGTTTCACAAAAAAGAGAACCCAAAGGTTCTCTGTAAAAGTGTTGACTATTGTATTCTTATATTACTCGCTTGAGCATTTAACATCATTCCGTCTGTTTACCGCATTCACAATACTCTATAATCACTTCTGCAATTTTTTGATTATGAACAATGTAACTACCGTGTTTTTCACCTTCAAGAATCGAAAGTTTTGCTCCCGGAATATTCTCCGCAATCATTCTCATATGCTCCTGTCGAATCATATCCTTACTTCCGCCGGTCAAAAACACGGGAATTCTGATTTTAGATAGCATTTCTTTGGTAATATTCGGCTCTGTAAGCATCAGTTTAAACTTTCGGTCGCGGTTAAAGAAATAGATTATTTTAAAAATAATATACCAACCTTTTACCAGTCCTTCGGGATTCACATTCACCCCGCTTCCAATGACCTTGGATAAAAGCTCGGGATATTTTATCGCCAGTAAAAGCCCAATAATTCCGCCATCGCTAAAACCATAAAGAATAGGCTTCTCCAACCCCAATTCCTCAATAAAAATGCGAATATCTTCCGCCATGTCATCATAATGGAGCTCATCCACTTTATCACTTTGGCCATGGTCTCTGGCATCAATGGAATATACCGTAAAATGCTTGGTCAAAAGCGCAACAGCCTCATTGAAGATGGAATGATCTTCGCCATTACCATGAAGCATAATCAGAGGAGCACCGGAGCCTGTACAGGTGTAGAAAAGTTTGATGTTATTAACTTTGATGTATTTCTGCATTGGAGGCTCCTTTCATTGGGATTTCAAAGATAAAAGTAAAAATTCTCCCTTGTTTGGTTTTATTATACATGGAAAACAAGATGGTGCAAGGAATTGTTTTTTATGGTTCTCATGTCGGAATTTGTCGATGAAATACCCCTTCTCCACCCAGTCACACCTTGATATAATAAAACCGGTAGCTTCATGCTACCGGCAATCGTGTTACAGGGTGGTTGACCTCCTATCTACATATGATAAGGAGGTGATGCTTATGAAAAATCATTTTGATTTTAAGGATATGCTTACATTTGGCATATTTCTTATGGCATTGCTCACATTTGTATTTACATTTTGTAAGTAAAGCTGCATAAAGCAAAAACCTTCCCTGTACTTTGATCGGTCTGGGAAGGCTTTTGCTTTTAACCAACGGTCAACCACTCTGTGGCGATTGCCTTTTTATAATCGTATTATAACAGATTTATTTTATATTACAAGGGAAATTCATCGATAAAAGAAAATCTACTTCGCCGGGCCTCAGCTCGAAAACCTTCGTTTTCCTCGCTGTCCGGTTCGCAGCTAACACTCAAATTTATACCCCATGCCCCAAATTGTCTTAATCATGTCGCCCTTGTCTCCAAGCTTTGATCTTAACTTCTTTACATGGGTGTCAATGGTTCTGGCATCGCCGAAATAATCATAATTCCAGACATTATTCAATATCTTCTCTCTGGATAAGGCAATGCCTTTGTTTTCCAGAAAATAAGTCAGCAATTCAAACTCTTTATAACTTAACTCGATCAATTCGCCGTTGCAGCGCACCTCATGAGCCGCCTTGTCAATAGAGATGCCTCCTGCTTCCACGCAATCCTCACCGGGCAGCTTGCGGGAACGACGAAGTATAGCTTCAATACGAGCCACAAGAATTTTGGGACTGAAAGGCTTGGAAATGTACTCATCCACTCCCAATTGAAAGCCCTGCAGCTCATCCCGCTCATCGCCGCGGGCAGTCAGCATAATAATGGGCACCTTGGAAGTTTCGCGAATTTCCTTACAGACCTCCCAACCATCCATTTTAGGCATCATAACATCCAAGACAATTAATGCAATATCTTTATCTTCATAAAAAATATCCAATGCTTTACAGCCGTCTTCAGCTTCTACAACTTCAAAACCGGCTTTTATCAGGAAATCTTTTACCAGGATTCTCATTCTGGTTTCATCATCTACCACGAGAATTTTTAACTTGTCCATTTTGTCCTCCATCCACACAATGATACTTCTATCTTTTGTAAGATTCTGAATACAGACTATCAGACAACTATGTTAAAATTGTGAAAAAATCTACGGTTCCTCGGAAGTTACGCTTCCATGTTCTATGCCATACATATTCTCATATTCCAACACCTTAAGTTCACGGTCACGAAGTTCCTGCTCCCACTCTGCATACTTATTAATCAACGCATTCTCATAGTTTAAAATATTTGGATTACTGCCGGTTGTGGCAATAACAAACATGGCAATTACCATTAACGCAAGAATTACATTGATCCAAATGGATATATTCAGCTTCTTGGCATTATCCTGTTTTTTCTTAACCATGAACTGTTGGCGCTTCTCAATAGCCTCCTGTTCTCTTCTTGTGGTCAAGTCAAAAGTGGTATACAGGGGAATGGGCACAACTTCTCCCGGAGTGTTTGGGTTTGTGTCTAAAATCTTTTTCACTTTTAAAAGGAACTGTAACCCTATTGGTGTCTGAAAAGTACGCTTCTCTATGCTTTTATTATACAATTTATAGAGAAGTTCTATGTCCGCCTGACCGATTTTGGGCTCCAATTTTTCGATTTTTTCCAATTCCTCCTGTGCCATCAATACATCCTGCGTATTGCTAAAGAGGAAATCTTTTACCTGATTCTCACGATTCATCTTCTATCTCTGCTTTCTTACATCTTTTATCTGCCAAATAATACGGCAGCACACACAACAAGCCAAATACAAGCATTACAACAACTGCAAATAATAAAACAAACAACAGGCCGTTTAATCCCGCCCCGATAAGTCCTAAAATAACAGACAATATAAACATACTGATGTATGTAATGAATGCAACCTTCAACTCAATCGGTGCAATTACGGATTTCTTTCGAACGGAAATCAAACACCATGGTAACAACAGCACCAACGCAATAATAAGTAACACAACACAATATACAACGGCAACTATAAAACCAAGAAATCCATTCACGCCAAACACGACACCGTTCATAAGCGTCGTAAAATCCGCTCCGTCAATATTCACATCCGATGCATAATCTATGGGATTTATTACTTTGCCGATTTCACAACTGTACCCCCACACCGAAAGCACCAACAATGCCGCAATGATAATCATGGTTACCATGCGGGCAATTTGTCTTTTTGTCATTCTTTTTCCTCGCCTCAATTCCATTTCATCTTTTACACAAAAAACTTTTTATATCATAAAACAAATTCCGTAAAGCAAAAAAAGGGGACACAATCCCCTTCTTCTTAGTGGAGTAGACGGGAGTCGAACCCGTGTCCAAAGACTTATTCCCTGTCCTTCTACTATCATAGATGGTTGTTTAGGATTCCCTAGGAAAGACGGGAGCCATCACCCTTCAATCTTCGGTAGCTTCATAATACGCCCTGGCACGCAAAGCTTAGTGACAGTCGTTTCCTGCATCAATGATGCCCTTAACCCCGCATGCAGGTGTACGGGAAGGACAAGCCGCAACTTAGGCAGCTAATGCTAATCTATTGTCAGCGTTTAATTTTAGGTTTGTGATTTGACGCATCACCTGCGGATAGCTTCTCCAGCTGCAAAACCCCTGTCGAAACCTTGACTACCCCAAGTTTTCAAAAGTTCTTGCTTCTGATATTATTGTATGCGATATACCGCCATTCAGTCAAGAGAGTGGGATTCAATTTATAGTTGAATTTTTTGTTAAATCTTCTAAAATTATGAATCCTTTCAAGCAAGAATTACAGGTTTCTCACCTTGAATTCGCGCTCGCTTTCTCTTCTCTGATCCTTCTTGGCAATATCTTCACGCTTATCGTATAACTTCTTACCTCTTGCAAGACCTATTTCAATTTTAGCCTTACCGGCGGTGAAATATACCTGCAAAGGTACAAGGGTATAACCTTTTTCCTTGATTTTACCCAAAAGTTTCATAATTTCTCTTTTATGAAGAAGAAGTTTCTTGGGGCGAAGCGGATCTTTATTAAAAATATTACCCTTTTCATAGGGGCTGATATGCATACCGTAAATATACATCTCTGCATTTTCAATTCGGATAAAAGACTCCTTGATGCTACACTGCCCAAGACGCAAAGACTTCACTTCTGTACCGTGAAGCACAAGCCCTGCCTCATATTTCTCTTCGATAAAATAATCGTGATATGCTTTTTTGTTATTGGCAATTAACTTCATTGTTTCTTTTGCCATATTAAGCCTCCTTGCTTATCTATGCCTATATTTTGTCGGCATAAACAACTGTAAACATTATAGCCTTTTCTAAGGATTTCGGCTAGCCCTCTTCATCATAAAGAATAAAATCTATGGTCCGAAGCACCTCATCCGTGGAATTCACCAACACTTTAAGCGGCTGTCCCAAACGAAAAACTTTGCCGGAGTGCGTTCCTTTTAACTCAAAGTTCTTTTCATCATATGCATAAAAATCATCCGTAAGAAGCGATGTACGAATCATTCCCTCTACCGTATTGGGAAGTTCTACATAGATTCCCCATGAAGTAATACCCGAAATAATTCCTTCAAACACTTCACCGATATGTTCCTGCATATACTGCACTTTCTTTAATTTATTGGTCTCACGCTCCGCTTCCGCCGCACGACGCTCCGTCTTGGAGCTCTGCGTGGTTACCTTCGGCAAAATTGCATTGTAATGCTCGATTTTGGTGTCATTTAAACGACCTCTCAACTCATCTTTTATAATACGATGAATCTGTAGATCCGGATATCTTCGTATGGGCGATGTAAAATGACAATACTGCTGGCAGGCAAGACCGAAATGACCGGTACATAAAACAGAATACTGCGCCTGCTTCATGCTGCGCAGAGCCAGTCTTGAAATCAACGCTTCTTCCGGAGTATCCTGAATCTTAACCAAAAGCTTCTGCACTTCCTTGGGATGAATTTCATCCTTATAAGATTTAAAATAATAGCCAAAGTTACGGATTAACACCTGCAACTTCTCGATTTTATCCGCATCGGGAACATCATGTACACGATAGACAAAAGGCAGTTCCTGCCAATAAAAATGCGATGCCACGGTTTCATTGGCCGCCAACATAAAATCTTCAATGATTTTTGTTGCAAGATTTCGATCGTAAGGTTTAATATCTATAACTTTACCGGACGCATCTACAATAATTTTACTCTCCGGTAAATCAAAATCGATAGAACCTCTCTTCGCTCTTTTGGCACGAAGCAACGCCGCCAATTCCTTCATCAATTCAAATTCCGGCACAAGTTCTTCATATTTCTCCCGTTCATCCGGGTCATTTTCTTCGATAATCTTCGCAACGGAAGTATAAGACATTCTGCGGTTTACTTTAATTACCGTCTCTGCCAGCTTATGTGATACAATCTCACCATTGGAATCAATCTGCATAATGCAACTTAATGCCAAACGGTCTACGCCTTCATTTAAGGAACAGATTCCGTTACACAATCTGTGGGGAAGCATAGGAATAACCCGGTCTGCCAGATAGACGCTGGTGCCCCTTTTTAAGGCTTCTTTATCAAGGGCAGAATTCTCCTGCACATAATTGGTTACATCCGCAATATGCACGCCCAGCTCATAAAATTCGCCGTTTTTACGAATACTTACCGCATCATCCAAGTCTTTGGCATCTTCTCCGTCTATGGTAACCATTACCACATCTCTTAAATCCAGACGGCCCGCCATGTCCGCTTCAGACACTTCCATACCGATACGCTCAGCCTGATTTAACACTTTCTCAGGGAATTTGGTCGGTATCTCATACCCTTCCACAATAGAAAGAATATCCACGCCGGGATCGTTGGCATGACCGAGAATTTCAATCACACGGCCTTCCGCACTTCTTCTGCCATGAGGGTATTCTGTAATCTCCGCCACTACCTTATGGCCGTCTACTGCGCCTTTGCAATGCTCTTTGGGAATAAACACATCCTCGCCAATTCGCTGATTATCGGGCACAACAAAACCATAATGCTTGGACTTCTGAAAAGTACCAACCACGCGTTTAATTCCTCGCTCTACAATTTTAACCACCATACCTTCCCTTCGCTTGCCTTCGCCGGGATTACCGGGGAAAAGCTCAACCAAAACCGTATCGGAATGCATGGCACCGTTCACATATTTACCCGCAATAAAAATATCGCCTTCCACCTCTTCACTTTCCACAAAGCCAAATTCGTGAGAAGTTCCGGTAAAAATGCCTGTAACGGTAATAATTTTTTCTTTTTTAGCTTTTTTACTCATTTTGTTACCACTCAATCTTAAACAACTTTTTCGCTTTATAACCCATTTCTTAATACATAATAAGCAGAAAAAGTATCCATAAACCAAAAAACACTCTTGCACTTCGGCAAGAGTGTCTTAACTTCATCTTAAAAGAATGACATATTCAGAAGAATAGCCAGCACCATAAAAGCTACTGCAAGCCATCTTGTGGTTTTAACAAGCACGCCTTCCATGGAGCGTCCTTTGTTTTTGCCCCAATAACTTTCTGCCGCACCACTAATGGTTCCCAGTCCTGCCGACTTACCTTCCTGCATTAAAACGATTCCTGCAAGCGCAATACCTACTATAATAAATACAACTGTTACAATAATTCTTACTACTTCCATTTCTATAACTCCTATGTCTTGTTTGCCAAAATAGCAAAATTACATCAGCTTGATTATCTTACCATAGACAAATTATTTTTGCAAGACATATTTTTATATTGCCACTCGATTTGCAGGTGTTAAGCAGAAAACTTGCTTACTTCTCATACCCTTTTATCGGCTGAAAAGGTGTACTGTACTTTCCGCATCCTTTCAGATGCTCTTCAATGCGCAATAACTGATTGTATTTTGCATTGCGGTCGCTTCTGCAAGGTGCACCGGTTTTAATCTGTCCTGCATTTAATCCCACTGCAAAATCCGCAATAAAAGAATCTTCCGTTTCCCCGGAACGATGAGAGATGATGGTTTTAAACCCGCTCTTTTTCGCCAGCATAACCGCTTCCGTTGCCTCGGTAACGGTACCGATTTGGTTTAATTTTACCAAAATTGCATTTCCTGCATGAAGCTTAATCCCTGCCTCTAAGCGCAATTTATTGGTAACAAACAAGTCATCCCCTACCAACTGGACTTTTTTACCCAACCGCTCTGTTAAAAGCTGCCAGCCTTCAAAGTCACTTTCCTGCAAAGCGTCTTCAATGGACACAATGGGAAAATGATCGATTAACATTTCATAATAGGATATCATTTCGTTGGTATCCCGGTACATTTTATCTCCGCTTGCCTTACTTTCTCCCGGGAAATAATATACATTTTTATCTGCCTGATATAATTCGCTGGATGCTGCATCCATGGCAATTACCACATCAATTCCCGGCTGATACCCTGCATTCTGAATGGCATCAACAATCAACTGCAACACTGCAAATGTATCCGGAAGGTCGGGAGCAAAACCGCCTTCATCGCCCACCGCTGTAGACAATCCTTTCTCCTTACATAACTGCTTTAACTTCTGGTAGATTTCCACGCCCATACGCAATCCTTCCGAAAAATTCTCGGCAAGCACAGGCATTATCATAAATTCCTGAAAATCCACGGTATTGTCTGCATGTACGCCTCCATTTAAGATATTCATCATGGGGACCGGCATTACATCTGCACTGCTTCCGCCAATATAGCGATACAACGGCATACCAAGGCTCTCTGCCGCAGCTCTTGCGCAGGCCATGGATACCGCAAGTGTTGCATTGGCCCCCAAATTTGCCTTATTGTCCGTTCCGTCCAAATGTCCGAGCAAATGATCGATATGTGCCTGATTGTAGACTTCTTCCCCCAATAAAGCGTCTTTTATGACGGTATTTACATTCTCTACCGCTTTCTGTACCCCAAGGCCAAAGAAGCGTTTCTCGCCATCCCGCTTCTCCACAGCCTCAAATCGTCCCGTGCTGGCACCGGAAGGCACACTTGCCCTTCCCATAAAAATACCGTTTACCGTAACTTCTGCCTCTACCGTAGGATTTCCTCTGGAATCCAGAATTTCTCTTGCATGGACATCGGTAATTTTACCTACATTATTCATGATGATATCTCCTTTTATAAAAGTTCTACCGATATAAAATTCGGTATGTACATTTGCATTATGTCCTAATCTTGGAAATATCATACATTAAAACTCATTAGCTTCTTTAATCAAACACCATTTATCATATACCTCTTATCTATCATCCCGCCTTCTTCTTATATAAAAAAACCGTCATGCAACATTCATCACATGACGGTTTCGCTTATATATTTATTACACTTGACTGCCCTGTGAGGGCATTGTATCTCGTTTGAAGACCGTTTCAGCTCGCCGGCGCTTAATGAGTGGATTGAGTAACAAATCCACGAATTTAGCATCCGCTGCGTAGATGAACCGAGCGAGAGCGTGTCTGAAAACAAGTACAAATGCCCTCACAAGGTTTTACAGCCTATACAATCATTTAAACCAATAAAGATTTTCCGGTCATTTCCGCAGGCTGTTCCTTACCCATAATTTCAATTAAAGTAGGAACGATATCTGCAAGACAACCACCTTCACGAAGTTTTACGCCTTCCTTATAATTTACAAGGATGAAAGGAACGGGATTTGTGGTATGTGCGGTAAACGGTTCACCGGTTTCATAATCCACAAGCTGCTCTGCATTACCGTGGTCAGCACAGATGAACATTACGCCATCAACTTCCTTAATCGCTTCAACAGCCTTGCCAACGCATTCGTCTACTGCTTCAACAGCCTTGATTGCCGCATCCTGTACACCGGTATGACCTACCATGTCAGGGTTCGCAAAGTTGATTACAATTACATCATAAGAGCCGCTCTTGATTGCTTCCACAAGCTTGTCACATACGCCATAAGCGCTCATTTCGGGCTTTAAGTCGTAAGTAGCAACTTCCTTGGGTGAGTTAACAAGAATTCTTGTTTCGCCCTCGTTAGGCTCCTCTACACCACCATTAAAGAAGAAAGTAACATGTGCGTACTTTTCGGTTTCGGCGATTCTTGCCTGTGTCATGTTATTTGCAGCAAGCCATTCACCAAAGGTGTTGGTTACGCTGATTTTATGGAACGCCACTTCCTTATTGGGAATTGTGGGATCATACTCTGAGAAACATACAAATTTAAGGTCAAGACGCTTGCGGTCAAATCCCTTGAAATCGTCATCACAGAATGCTCTGGTAATTTCTCTTGCACGGTCGGGACGGAAGTTGAAGAATACAACGCTGTCCTTATCCTGAATAAGCGCTACGGGAGCACCGTTCTTCTGTACAACGGTAGGCTTAACAAATTCATCTGTTTCATCTCTGTCATAAGATTCAGCCACAGCAGCCACTGCGCTGTCAGCGGTTAAACCTTCGCCCTTTGTCATGGCAAGATAAGCCTTTTCTACTCTGTCATAGTTATTGTCACGGTCCATTGCATAGTAACGACCACTTACCATAGCAACTTCACCAACGCCGATTTCAGCCATTTTCGCTTCTAACTGCTCTACATAATCCTTACCGCTTGCGGGAGGTGTATCACGACCGTCCAAAAAGCAATGAACATATACTTTCTTCAAATCATTCTTCTTAGCAAGTTCCAATAAGCCGTAAAGATGTGTATTGTGGCTGTGTACACCGCCGTCTGATAAAAGTCCGAACATATGAAGTGCGGAATCATTTTCCTTACAGTTCTTTACTGCATTTAACAATGCAGGATTCTCAAAGAAAGTTCCGTCCTGGATTTCCTTGGTAATTCTGGTTAATTCCTGATATACAATACGACCTGCACCCATATTCAAATGACCAACTTCCGAGTTACCCATCTGTCCGTCGGGAAGACCTACTGCCATACCGCTGGCATTACCCTTCACAAAAGGATATTCAGCCATAAGCTTGTCCATTACGGGAGTCTTTGCTCCGGCAACACAGTTGCCCTCTGTTTTTTCATTCAGACCATAGCCGTCGAGAATCATCAATACTGTTGTTTTTTTACTCATTTTTCGTCTCCTGTCTTTTTTATTATACTAAAAATGCCCATATTTAAGGCATTCTTTCAGTCCGAAATAGATTATACACAATTTTATGACGGTTAGCAACCTAAAACCCATAGAAATATCATAGGAAATGATGTAAAATAAATTTGTATTTGACCGAAAAAACTATGAATATTCATTAATTTTATAAAAATAATAAAAAGGCAGGAATTCTACATGGTTACTCTTCTCTCGAAGCTTTTTATCAAAGATTACCGTAACTATTCTTCCCCCAAAGTTCGTACAGGATACGGAATTCTGTGCGGTGCTTTTGGGATTTTCTTAAATATATTGTTGTTTGCAGGCAAATTAACCGCTGGGCTTCTCAGCGGTTCCATTGCCATTATTGCTGATGCGGTCAACAACTTATCCGATGCGGGAAGCAGCGTTATTACCCTTTTCGGATTTAAAATGGCCGCCTCCAAGCCGGATTCGGATCACCCCTACGGACACGGCCGCATGGAATATATCTCCGGCCTTTTGGTTGCGATTTTGATTCTTTTCATGGCCTATGAACTGATTAAAACCTCCATTGGCAAAATCCTTCATCCGGAACCGGTTGCAACCACATGGATTACCGTAATTATTTTGATTGTTTCTATTTTAACCAAATTTTATATGTTCTTTTACCAGAGAAACATTAGTAAAAAGATTGCCTCCGCAGCCTTAAAAGCCACTTCCACCGACTCAATCAGCGATACTGTGGCAACCACTGTGGTACTTCTTTCCGCCTTGGCAAACCATTTCCTTCATTGGAATATTGACGGCTACTGCGGTATTCTTGTAGGGCTTTTTATTGCCTACTCCGGCATACAGGCCATAAAAGAAACTATTTCGCCTCTGCTTGGGCAGGCTCCCGACCCGGAATTGGTAGAACAAATCAGAGAAGTTATGATGAGCGAACCTGCCATTTTAGGCATTCACGATTTGATGATTCACGATTACGGCCCCAGTCGCGTCATGGTAAGTCTTCATGCGGAGGTATCTGCCTCATCGGATTTCCTTGAAATGCACGATATTATTGATAACTTGGAACGCCACATCCGCCAGGAACTTGGATGTTTTGCTACCATTCATATGGATCCGGTTCTTGACAAAGATGAAGAAACTCAGTCTTTAAAACGACAGGTTACCAAAATCATCACCGGAATTGATGAACATTTATCCCTCCATGACTTCCGTGTTGTAAAAGGTCCTACCCATACCAATTTAATTTTTGATGTTGTAAAACCTTATTCCATGAAAATGGACACCAAAGATTTACACGAAATCATTACCTATAAAATCAATGATTGGAATGCAAACTACTACTGTGTGATCGAATATGACGAAGAATTTTGTACACATAACAAAAAATAATGGCATATAATAATTAAAACTCGTAATACTATCATTATAAAATGCTTAAAATAATTTAAAATATCGCTTTACAAAGTTTCCTTTGTGTGCTAATGTAGTTTTAGATACTACATGCAAGGGTTTATTTCTCTTTGTTTTGAATTTTACATAAACATAAAGGAAGGTGTAAAGATGACAGATATTTGTAACTATAACGATCAGACATTAGGCGAGGAAATTTCCAATGCAATCTCTCACGGCTTAGGTGCCGCTCTTTCCATTGCAGGTTGTGTTGTAATGATTGTAACTGCTGTAATAAATCACAAAGCTCCCATCAATGTGGTTGGTGTATCCCTTTACGGAGCCAGTTTAATTCTTCTGTATTTAACTTCATGCCTCTACCATTCTCTTGCTCACAATAAGGGCAAGAAAGTATTTCAGATTTTGGATCATTGCATGATTTTTATTTTAATCGTAGGAACCTATACTCCCATTTGCTTTACCATCGGCGGATGGTTAGGTTGGACCATTTGGGGCATCAACATGGCCTGTACCGTTGTGGGTGTAGTATTTAACGCCATCAACTTACAGAAATGGCACAAACTTTCCCTCGTACTTTATGTAATCATGGGCTGGTCCATTGTAATGGGCGGACCGAAAGTTTTTCCTTTGATTCCTTTGGAAGGCTGGGCGGCACTCCTTTTAGGCGGTATCTTTTATACAGTAGGTATCATCTTCTATCGTGCCAAAAATCCTAAATATATGCACTTTATCTGGCACTTATTTGTATTGGCCGGCAGCATCTGTCACTTTTTCTTTGTATTAAATTATTGTTGCTATTAATTCGAATTTTTAAACAATATAAAACCGGGGTATGTTTCATAGTCATTTCAGTTAATGACCGTCGAACTCTACCCCGGTTATTTTTGTTTTTTACAAAATTATCTTCGTTTCCTTAATTCACAACTTTTAATTAATTGCACAGGAATTGAAGCAATATAATTATTGTAGTAATCTATCTTGTTATTTTCATTCTTTACTCTCATGTGGATACCACAAATCACAAGAGCAACGCCGGCTCCACTAATAACGCAAACAGCCAAAAAGATAACAGCTACAACCACAATCAATAATAAAGTCATTACACTATCCATTAGGTATCCTCCTGTCTGTCTTTTACAAAACCAACCATTCGCTTTTCTTTGGTTGCTTTAACCCTTTTATGATGGGTACGCCATAAGGCAAGGCCGATAGAATACAAAGCTACATTTCCAATCACCACAAATATCAAATTATCAAAAAGAAGTTTTAATCTGTCGCCTGCTTCTGCTTTCATAATCATCATACCGATTCCGCCGCCAAGCATCGAAAAAAGAATGGTAAAAACAATAGTCAGCGAAATAAAAATAATGGTAACTTGGCTCTTCTTATAAGGAACAGCACCAACCACCTCACCATTCTGACCGTTTACCAACATGGTATAGACTTCATTCTTATACAGAAAAGTCATAAACCAAACAGGAAGCATGACATAATCATGATTTTTGATTTCCTGCTTAGGATGCTGCTCTAAGATCTGAGGTTGCTTTATCGGCACCGACCATTTTATTTTACGATTAAAATCTTTCAGCACTCTTTCAACCACCGTATTCTTTGCCTTCTCTGTATCAATATCGTATTTATCCGCATAAAATCCTGACAAATATGAAGGTTCAAATTGTTTTAATTGGCGAAAGTCAAAACCACCCAACAGGCGTGAAACATCATCATTTAAGTGATAAGAAGCCTCCACGGGAATCCCTTTGTATTCGCATTCTGCTTCCCTCAAATATCTGTGAGGAACATTATTTTTATCTCTTCCCTCCAACACCTGCAAGTCATAACAATATATATTGTAAAGAAAATACGGAATATAAATACCTCTGAGCTTTTCCACTTCAAAATTTTTAATTTCATCGGGCACCAAAACACCACTGCTAAACCTACTTCTTATAATCCGCACTGCCTCATCTTTTGTGATTTGAAACGGCAATATATATTTCGGCTTTAACTCCCTGGAAACCCGTTTAAATACAACCGTAGGCTGACCGCAATAAGCACAAAACGTAGATGCTTCCACATCATTCACCATCAATTCCCCGCCACAGGAGGTACATGAATAAATCTTACATTCCATGGTCTCCCATGTATCATTTTGATTCATATGTATTGTTTGCGGTTCCTCCGCCTGTTCCATGACACGGGAAATAGGCTGCATTACCGCCTCAGGCTCAAAAAAACTACCGCAATATGGACATTCCATTTTCCCACAGGAAGGATTAAATTCCAAAGCGCCATCGCATTTAAGACATTTAGAAACCATGTGCTACTACCTTTCTTATATTTATCCGTCATAGCCTACAATTTACTTTAACTTATAAATTTCTTTTACTTAAAAAATTCATGGGTGTGCCCGCAAAATCCGTAAAATCGCCCTTACTGTCACCTATTTTATTGGATGACTTCAATATTAGTCCCACAACCATAAGCGCAAGTCCGCAGCCTAAAACAACACCGCACACCAATGCCAACAAAATATAAAAACTCATTAATTATCATCCTGCCTTTCCCGAACAAATCTTGCCGTTCTTTTTGCCTTGGTTAATTCGATATTCTTCATTACGGACCGGAATGATTTCAAACCGGAACCATACAGCACAACCGCAACACCGATTACAAGACCGATTGCATCCCCTTCCATATCCTCGTGAAAGAAGAACAAGCCCAGCACCGAAAATATAATGGACCCAATAATAGCGATTATTATAAATAACGATACCAACTTCGCTTTATTAAAAGGCACCGCTCCCACAACTTTTCCGGTCTGACCGTTTACCAACATGGTAAAAGGCTCATTTTTATAACGGAAAGTCATAAACCAGGCCGGTAACAATGCATATTCCGCACTTTTTACTTCATATCTGGGATTATTCTGTACAATACGCACACTATTTGCCCTAACACTGTCTATCATTTCTTTATCAAACAATTCCTTACATCTACCAACTGCCACACCGGTTAATTCCTGATCTGTCATATCGTATTTGTCTGCATAAAAACCTGACAAATACCCCGCTTCAAAAGGACGAAGCATGCGCAAATCGTAAGGCTCCAAACGCTGTGAAGACTCGTCATTCAATTGTTTGGACGCATCACAGGTAAGTCTCTTAAAATCACATTCTGCTTCACGAATAAAATATTTTGTCTTTTTATGCTTACCGGAACCCACGGTACCACGCAGCCTCTGCCAGTCGTAATAATACACATCAAAAAGGAAGTAAGGTATATAAATGCCTCTTACTTTCTCCACTTCAAAATTTTTAATTTCATTTGGTACAAAAAAGCCTTTATTTAACTTTTCACGAATACCGGCCACTGCCTGATCCTTTTGAATACGAAAAGGCAATATGTATTTAGGCATCAGCTCATGAGAAACACGACTAAACACAATCGTCGGCTGACCGCAATATGCACAGAAGGTCGAGGCTTCCACACCATTTACCGCCAATTCGGCGCCACAAGCCGTACAGGTGTAAATATTGCACTCCATTGTATTCTCTGTCCCACTTACAGCAGTGGTTCCGGATACCGCCTGCGGCTGCATATCTCCATAGGCATTGCCGCCCACCGGAAACTCGGATCTTGCAGGCGACTGCATTCTTACCACATTGTCTTGTGTCCGTTGTGCTTCCATAACTTCAGCAGTATCAAAATTACTGCCGCAATACGGACAATCCATCCGATCCGAACTCGGATTATATTCTAATGCACCATCGCATCTTGGACATTTACAAATCATTTTTCTTCCCCTTGCATATTCTTTATATATTTTTATAAAAGAATTCTTTTGTACATGTAATATATTTATAATTTTTATTTACAAAATCTGACATCATTTTACCATATTCATATGAAAAAGCAAAATTTTTATTTCAAATATATGCCTTTTATCTTCATATAAACCAAAGTGTAAAAAAATAAAATTCTACCATGTTAAACTGAACTTACAAAAACAAACAAAATTGAACGAAGGGAGCGATGTCTATGTTAACAATAAACGGATACGACGGAAAATTAATCATAAAAATGGCTGACAGAAACTTGGTTTACGATTACTACTGCACCAGCAAAAAGAATCTCATGGACAAAGTTCTCGAAACAATCAGTACCATTGATGAAGATTTGATTTGTGATTGGATGGTGAAAATCAAAAAAGCCGGCTAAAACCGGCATTCTCACTTTTTTATAAAAATATCTTATAATTAATGCACCGGGAGGTTTTTGCACATGATATCCGAAAACAAAAATATTGGTAACTTAATAAAATATATCGTAAACATTCAGCTTCTTATGGAAATGGAACGGGGGTACCATTCTTTTTGTCATACGGGCAACGGTGATGAAGTTGATTATACAAAGCAGAATATGTTTCTCACCACTGCACACCGGCTGGAAATGGAAAATCTGGAAATATTGGCCGAATGTTTACTTAACGAGAATACAGCTAAATACTTTGAACATTGCATGCATAATTTTGTTGAAATGCATGACCCGGAATCCGGATATAATTACCTTATCCCGGACAAGGAAAACCCGGACGAATATCTCAACTCACCCAATTATATTGGTTACCACATGGGGCACGGTATTATGTCATGCTTGACAACAAGTTACGAAAACAGCATTTTAAAGAAAAATGAACATAAAAAAAATATAAAATCCAAGTTTACACTTATAAAATAGCTTACTACTACCTTTCTTTTTTGTGGTTATATATATGTTACAATGTGAAAGAAGCAGGGAAACCTGCTTCTTTTGCACTGCTTTTATAATAAAAAAGGCTTTCGGAACATATTTCGTTTCCGAAAGCCTTACTTTTTATGTTATTTTTTATAACAGCGAATTAGTAGTTAACAATCTTACCGAAGTCAGCCTTCAAAGAAGCACCACCAACAAGACCGCCGTCGATGTCTGCCTGACCGAATAATTCAGCTGCATTGCCTGCATTTACTGAACCGCCGTACTGAATACGAACTGCTTCTGCTGTTGCATCATCGTACATTTCTTTAATGCACTCACGGATACCCTTGCAAACTTCTTCAGCCTGCTCTGTGGTAGCTGTCTTACCTGTACCGATAGCCCAGATAGGTTCGTAAGCGATAACCATTTCTTTTACCTGATCAGCTGTAACACCAACTAAGTCAGACTTAATCTGTAATCTGATCCAGTCCATGGTCACACCCATTTCTCTCTGCTCTAATGATTCACCACAGCAAAGAATGGGAATAAGACCTGCTTCAATTGCCTTCTTAACCTTCTTGTTTAATAATGCATCGTCCTCTTTGAAGTAATCACGTCTTTCAGAGTGACCGATGATAACATACTTAACACCTGCATCTACAAGCATTTCTGCTGAGATTTCGCCTGTGTAAGCACCTTTTTCTTCAAAGTACATGTTTTCAGCACCTACTGCTACATTGGTACCCTTGCAAGCTTCTACAACGGGAACAATGTCAATAGCGGGAACACAGTAAACAACATCTACTGAATCACTTGCTACGAGGGGCTTTAATTCTTCAACTAATTTTACAGCCTGGCTGGGAGTCATGTTCATTTTCCAGTTTCCGGCTACGATTTTTCTTCTTGCCATTTTAAATTTCTCCTTAAATTATATCTTTTATAAGGGCCATGGAGCGCCACGGCCCTCAATTTTAATACAAATTGTATTATGGTAAATGCATTTACGCTTTTTTAGACTTTTTAATCAGGACAATACCGATTACAAGCATTGCAACACCGGCAAACAGTCCAACAATACCCAATGCAATACCAACACCGCCAAATATACCGCCCAAATCGCTAAACACTCCGCTCAATTCCGGCACTGCAAAATTTGCAGGATTGCTCGAATCATATTCAACGGTAACCAATGTTCCTTCTGTGTAAGCAGAATTATGCATACTCAACTCACCAACATACGGAACACCGTCAACTTCATAGTAAAAACCGGTAGTGCTGTCATCCGTATAGATAATTTCACCTTCAACGGTTTCTACCGTTGCACCTTCCTCAACCTGAAGCGCGGAAAAATTCCCGATCAAACCAAAGGTTCCGCCAAGAATACCGAACACAAGAAGGAAAATGCCGCTTACCAAAAATGTAAATACGGAAATAACGATTAAAATAATACCAATTACTTTTTTAGCCATATATTTCTCCTACAAATCTTGTAAACTCTTATTTATCGTTTGCTGCTGCAACACCGGGAAGTTCCTTACCTTCTAAGAATTCAAGGGAAGCACCGCCACCTGTAGAGATGTGAGACATCTTGTCACCGAAACCTAACTGGTTAACAGCTGCTGCAGAGTCGCCACCACCGATAATGGTTGTAGCTTCTGTTTCAGCAAGAGCCTTAGCCACTGCAATTGTACCTGCTGCAAGTGTAGGGTTCTCGAATACACCCATAGGTCCGTTCCAAACAACAGTCTTAGCAGACTTAACAGCGTTAGCATATAATTCAGCTGTCTTAGGTCCGATATCAAGACCTTCCATATCAGCGGGAATTGCGTCTGCATCTACATAAGATACTTCGATTTCAGCATCAATAGGGCTGGGGAATCCGGCTGCTACTGTTGTATCGATAGGAAGTAACAATGTCTTGCCAAGCTTTTCAGCCTTAGCCATCATTTCGTTACAGTAATCGATCTTTTCATCATCAACAAGTGAGTTACCGATTTCTTTACCCTGAGCCTTCAAGAATGTGTATGCCATACCACCACCGATGATAAGGGTATCACACTTCTCAAGAAGGTTAGAGATAACATTTAACTTATCAGCAACCTTAGCGCCACCAAGAATAGCTACGAAAGGTCTTACAGGATTTTCAACTGCATTTCCGAGGAAATCGATTTCCTTCTGCATTAAGTAACCAACTGCAGCTGTATCAACCAATTCAGCAACACCAACATTTGAGCAGTGAGCTCTGTGAGCGGTACCGAAAGCGTCGTTTACGAATACATCACAAAGAGAAGCAAGTTCCTTAGAGAATGCTTCACCATTCTTTGTTTCTTCTGCACGATAACGTGTGTTTTCAAGGAGAACTACATCTCCGTCCTTCATTGCTTCAACAGCAGCCTTTGCATTGGGGCCTACTACTTCTGCATCTGCAGCAAACTTAACTTCCTGTCCGAGAAGCTCAGATAACTTAACAGCAACGGGAGCCAATGATAATTCAGGCTTAGGCTCTCCCTTGGGCTTACCAAGATGTGAGCAAAGAATAACCTTACCGCCGTCAGCAATCAACTTCTTGATTGTGGGTAAAGCAGCTGTCAATCTGTTTGTGTCTGTGATAACGCCATCTTTTAAAGGAACGTTAAAGT
Organism: Lachnospiraceae bacterium; assembly: GCA_017624855.1. Lineage (GTDB taxonomy): Bacteria > Bacillota > Clostridia > Lachnospirales > Lachnospiraceae > UBA3766. Next base: position 125,427 of record JAGAMF010000009.1, on the reverse strand, counting down.
CACATCTGCAAAGAACTTTTAATCCTTTTACATTAATATCATCTACTGATTTCTTGTTTAATGACATAATAAAATGCCTCCTTTAATTATTTTACATTTATGATAAGAGTCTGAATGCAGCCTCTTCATATACTAGGAAATATTATAAAGCAATTAATAAAGGTCCGGCCCAACCAGGCCGGACCCTTGTTTACAATAAGGTTTCGATAATTAAATTATGCTAATTCAGCAAAGTACTTAATTGTTCTAACCATCTGGCTTACATATGAGTTCTCGTTGTCATACCAAGAAACAACCTGTACTAAGTTGTCTTCACCAACCATAGTCTGTGTTGCATCGAATAATGAACCATATGTCATACCGATAACATCGCTAGAAACGATTTCATCTTCGTTGTAACCGAATGATTCTGTTGCAGCAGCCTTCATAGCAGCGTTGATTTCATCCTTAGTTACAGACTTTTCTACTGTTGCTACAAGGATTGTTGTAGAACCTGTAGGGGTAGGTACACGCTGTGCAGAACCGATTAACTTACCATTTAACTCAGGAATAACAAGACCGATAGCCTTAGCTGCACCTGTAGAGTTGGGAACGATATTTACAGCACCTGCACGAGATCTTCTAAGGTCACCCTTTCTCTGAGGACCGTCAAGGATCATCTGATCGCCTGTGTAAGCATGAATTGTGCTCATGATACCGGACTTAATGCCTGCTAAATCGTTAAGAGCCTTAGCCATAGGAGCTAAGCAGTTTGTTGTACAAGAAGCTGCAGAAATAACTGTATCTTCTTTTGTTAAAGATGTGTGGTTTACATTGTAAACGATTGTAGGAAGGTCGTTTCCTGCAGGAGCAGAGATAACAACTTTCTTAGCACCTGCTGTAATATGAGCAGAAGCTTTTTCCTTAGATGTGTAGAAACCTGTACATTCAAGAACTACATCTACATCTAATTCTCCCCAAGGAAGTTCAGCTGCGTTAGCCTTTGCATAAATCTTAATTTCTTTGCCATCAACGATGATTGAATCTTCTGTGAAGTCAACCTTATCAGCAAGAGCATACTTACCCTGAGCTGAGTCATACTTCAACAAGTGTGCAAGCATCTTAGGGCTTGTTAAATCGTTGATTGCTACTACTTCGTATCCTTCTGCACCGAACATCTGTCTGAATGCAAGACGACCGATACGACCAAAACCGTTAATTGCTACTTTTACTGCCATTTTTCTAATTCCTCCTAGAAATAAATTTAGCTTTTATGAAAATCATTTTTTAAATAAATGATTGTCAAACTTTTGTCAGCACTCTTATTTTACATAAACAAAGGTAAAAATTCAAGATACTTTTTTGATTTTTAGGACAAATATGGTAAAAAAAACGCACTTTTATGAAAATCAAACGAAAAACAAACAATCGGATAGGTTTTCTAGTGCAAATTTACCCCTGTGCAGACTTCAAAATGTACCCGTTTTAGAAGAAATAACAAAGCAAAAAACATAAAAGACTTCACTTTTCTATTGTGAGCCGAAAATAAATTGTATATTATATAGAATATATTCTACATTTTAAATGTTTTGTGGAATATATTCTACTTTTATCATCTAAGGAGATTTTAAAACACCATGATTAGAAGCGATTCTCATATGCACAGTTGTTTTTCCGGAGATTCACAAGCCGCTTTGGGCCACATGGTACACAGCGCTGTTGCAAAAGGCTTAAACAATATATGTTTTACCGATCACAATGACCCTTCATTCCCCTACCCTTGTAAGGAAGAAGAAGGCATGTTTGATTTAGACACAGACCGCTACATGGATGTCCTTGTACAAACTGCTGATTTATATAAGGATAAAATTATGATTCGTTGTGGTGTGGAAATCGGCATTCAAACACATATTTATTCCGAATTAAGCGAATATATCAATAAATATCCTTTCGACTTCGTTATCGGTTCCTCTCATTTATGCCAAGGCACCGATCCCTACTATTCCGCTTTTTGGGAAGGTCGCTCCGTAAAAGAATGCTTTGCTTCTTACTTTGAAGAAATCAGACACAATGTTCATCATTTTACGGATTTTGATGTGTACGGACATTTGGATTATGTGGTTCGGTATGCTCCGAACAAAAATAAAGACTTTCTTTTCTCGGATTATTCTGATTTGTTTGAAGACATTCTAAAAACATTAATCCACAACGGCAAAGGTATTGAAGTCAACTCTGCCGGTTTTCGTCAAGGCTTGGGTGCTCCCAATCCCTGCCCGGAGATTCTTAAACTTTACAAACAGTTAGGCGGTGAAATCCTCACCATAGGAAGTGATGCTCACAAACCGGAAGACATTTCCTCAGACTTTCATTTAATCGAGAAATTGCTTCTCTCCTGCGGTTTCCAGTACTATACCTTATTTAAAAACCGTAAACCTGATTTTATTAAAATCCGGTAGAAACAAAACGAACCGATTGTATTTACTTTACATATCGGTTCGTTTTTATTTACACCACAAAAGTGTAGCTCTCTAATTTTCTCATTTTCCCTTCATAATACCCTTGTTTCATAACATAAGTATTATAAACGCACCTTTTGAGGTCATCCATGCATAAACTTAAGCTCAGTCCCATTATTACCGGCACAGTTGTTCTCACCATAGCGTCTTTGATCACGAGACTGATCGGTTTCTTTTACCGCATGTTTCTCTCTTCCCGGTTCGGTGAAGAAGGCATGGGTATATATCAGCTTACATCTCCTGTCCTTGCCTTATCTTATGCATTGTGCGTTTCCGGATTTCAGACTGCGATTTCCAAATTTGTAGCAGCCGAAGCCGGAAAAGAAAACCGACGAAACTGTGTTTCCGTGCTTTTTTCCGGCTTGCTTTTTTCATTACTGCTCGGTATTCCTTGCACTGTGCTTATCTACTGTAATGCAGATTTTATTGGCGAATTTCTTTTATCCGAAATACGAACCGCGCCTTTGATCCGCATTATTGCATTATCCGTTCCTTTAAGTTGCATACATTCCTGTTTTAACGGTTATTATCTTGGATTAAAAAAAGCCGGCATATCCGCATCTGCACAGTTATTGGAGCAGATTATAAGGGTTCTGAGCGTATTTACCATTGCACAACTCCTGCTAAAAAACGGCCAAACACCGTCCTTAAGCCTTGCTGCCATAGGCCTCCTTGCCGGCGAAAGCGCTTCAACGCTGTTTTCCGTACTCATATTTGCGGGCATGTCGCGCAAAATATGTACCGACAAATTCCCGCAGGCCGGTTCCTTTCATCGGTCAGCTTTCATAGGGCCTATTATAAAAATGGCTTTTATCGTGAATGTCAACCGCATCATCGTAAATCTTTTTGCAAGCGCAGAAACCATCCTTTTACCTCAAAGTCTGGAAAAATCAGGACTTTCCGGCCCGGAAGCCTTATCGGTATACGGTGTGTTATGCGGTATGGTATTGCCGCTGCTTTTATTTCCAAACGCACTTACCGGCTCTATCTCTGTAATGCTTCTGCCGGCAGTTTCCGAAGCAAACGAAAAGAATCAAAAAGATCGCATTCGTTCCCTTACTTCTCGCACCTTTTTCTTCTGCTTCGGTCTGGGAATCATATGTATGATTTTTTTCCTTCTTACAGGAAATCTGCTTGGGCAGGTTATGTTTGCCAGCCAAACCGCCGGAGACTATATTGTAAAATTAAGCTTTATTTGCCCTCTTTTATATTTATCTTCCGCATTGGGAAGCATTCTAAACGGAAAAGGAAAAACCATACACTGTTTGATAACGCAGGTTACCGGCTTAATCATTCGGATTCTTTTTCTCCTGCTTTTCATTCCCATCTATGGAATCGGTGCCTATATATTGGGCTTAATCATCAGCCAATTCGTCACCACAGCAATGAGCATGTATTTTATAAAAAAATATATATAACAAAAAACCGTACCACGAATCTAAGTGATACGGTTTTTCATTATATGTAGTTATTATGTAAAAGGAAGTTATTATGCAAAATTAATTATTTTCTGGGATGTGCGTTATCATAAACCTCTCTCAAGTGATTATGATTCAAATTCGCATAAATCTGTGTGGTTGAAACATCGGAATGTCCCAACATTTCCTGAACGCTCTTTAAGTCCGCACCGTTCTCCACCAAATGTGCCGCAAAAGAATGTCTCAAAGTATGAGGCGTAATATCCGCCACAATACCGGCCTTCTTTGCGTAATATTTTATAATCTTCCAAAATCCCTGACGGCTCATCTGTTCGCCTGAACAATTCGCAAACAAAACATCCGAATCTTTATTCTCAACCATAACATCTCTGGTTCCGTTGATATATCGAATTAAGGCCTGCTTTGCCTGGGTTCCGAAAGGAATCACACGCTCTTTATGTGCATCTCTGCATACGATAAAGCCCATAGTAAGATTTACATCCGTTGTTTTTAATGAAATCAACTCCGTTACGCGAATACCTGTTGCATATAAAAGTTCCAACATGGCTTTATCGCGAATCTGTTTCGGAGCGTCTCCGGAAGGCTGTTCCAAAAGCTTGGTAATATCTTTTTCCGAAAGTATTTCCGGAATTTTCTTTTCAATCTTTGGCGCCTTAAGGCCTGCGGTTACATCTTCTTTTACAATACTCTCGTTTACAAGATACTGCCAAAAGGCTTTCATGGAAGCGATGGTTCGCGAAACGGTTGCCGCTGCGAAGTTTTCTGTTTCCATATATGTAACAAACCCCTGTAAATCAGATGCGGACACTTTGTTCACATCCAAAATACTTTTCCCACGGAGATAATGATTCAACTTTTTTAAATCCCGTCTATAAGACATTTCAGTATTTGTCGATGTTTTTTTAATATTATGCATATATGAGATAAATGCATCTATCCGTTGTTCCATCAAACCAAATATCCTTCTCTAACAGTATTTATGTCAATCATTGACTACGCAAGTATCATTATAATTAAATTCCGTCAGAAAAGCAATTAGAAATTTTACACTTTTTCGCAAAAACCATATAAAATAAGGGCTTTTTACAATATGTCGTCTTTTTTTGACCGAGTTGAACAATATCTTGTGGCAATTTACATAAAAATTTTTAAAAATATTTTTACCAGAAAAGGATTTACATAACATTCAAGCATGATTCCTATTATGACAACTGCAAACGGAGCTAATATTTTCGCTGTTTTGGCATGTTTTACATAGGATAATGCTTTTGCGTTTTGACCGAGTTGGTTAATGTTTTCTCTTGTAATGTTTTTATGATCCAGATATAACAATGCTTTATAATATCCATATGCATAAAACAGATAATGAGGAAATATGCATACTGCAAAAAACAAACTTCCGAGAATCCCTTTTATAATTATAAATTCTGTTATAAAAAAACCGGCAAAGGCACCATACACTCCCACTCCCCCAAGCAAAAAATATTTTCCCTTACCCGACATGCATAATATAACCAAAAATACAATTACGGCAATTCGTTTTTTCAAAACATAAAACAACATATCACCATAATATATTTCGCCATATTTTAAGTAGATCAACAATGTATCCGACCAATCAACACTTTCATTTCGGTTAATTCCTGCCAAAGCAAGTAACATTCCGATTATAAAAGTACCTAAAAATATTACAATTATCAAAAACTTTAATGTAAATAAACTTTCTAAATTTCTTTTTCTCACAAATTCGCCTGTTTGTCTTTTTTACACTTTATGTTGGTATCATATTAATTATACAAATAAAACCCTGCAAAAAAGTCATTTAGACCTTCATACAGGGTTCTTTACTGTGATAATTATTCTATTTACTGTGATAAATATTTGTTTTTATAAGCCATAATAGCGGCAACCGTCTTGGAATCTGTTATTTCTCCTGCATAAATCATTCGCTCAAGCTCACTTACTTCGTAAGGTATTACATTGATAAATTCATCTTCATCCAATTCCTGCGCTCCGCCGTTTCCACTGACATGGGCAACGAAAATTGATATTTTTTCATTACAAAAAGCAACCGTGGTATTTACCACAATCAAAGGCTCCAACTTATCGGTGGTATAACCGGTTTCCTCTTTTAATTCACGCATTGCTGCGTCATAATGAGGCTCGTCCACGGAATCCACCCCACCGGCGGGAATTTCAATGGTATAGCGGTCCAAGGCATTACGAAACTGTCGAACCATAAGTATTCTGCCGTCTTCCAATACAGGAACAACAGCAGCCGCACCCTTATGCCCGATAAAATCCCAAACAACCACATTACCGTTGGAAATCTGTACCGTATCGTGATAATAATCAAAAATATGACCTTTTACCACCAATTCTCGCTTAATTCTCTTAATATCGTCCATTTTTTCTCCCTTATTAATATGTCATATACACATAATATAGCACATAAACCGCTTTTTTATAAAAAATGTTCTTAATTATAAACGAGTAGGTTCCCCTACTCGTTTCATAAATTCTAGTTGTTTAATAATTTCTCAACACTTACAAGCTTAACACAAAGCACAAATAAATTTGTAGCCATAGCCATCTCTTCCGGTGTAGGGAATGAAGGAGCAATTCGAATATTGGAATCCTTAGGATCTTTACCATAGGGATAGGTTGCTCCGGCGCCGGTTAATACCACTCCGGCTTCTTTACATTTCGCCACAATGGCTTTTGCGCAGCCTTCCATAGCATCAAAGGAAATAAAATATCCACCGTAAGGCTTCGTCCAAGAACCAATTCCCAAACCGCCAAGTTCTCTTTCCATTACATCAAGCACAGCTTCAAACTTAGGACGAATCAAATCTGCATGCTTCTTCATGTGTGCTTCCAAGCTGGTAACCTCATTGAAGAAACGAGCATGACGCAACTGATTGATTTTATCATGACCGATTGTCTGAATTGTCATCTGACTCTCAATAAACTTAATATTTTCAAGTGAAGATGCTACTGCAGAAATACCGGAACCGGGGAAACTAATCTTTGATGTAGATGCAAAGATGTAAACCATATTAGGATTTCCGGCTTTTTCACACTCTTCTAAAATATTGAGAATTTCATCCTTCTTGTCTTCATACAAGTGATGAATGCCATATGCGTTATCCCAATAAATTCTAAAATCTTCTGCCGCAGGCTTTAAATTGGCAAAACGCTTAATTACTTCATCCGAATAAGAAATACCTGTAGGATTTGAATACTTGGGAACACACCAAATACCTTTTACGGCAGGATCGTTGTTTACATACTCTTCTACCATATCCATATCAGGGCCGTCATCATTGAGGGGAATGTTAATCATCTCAATATCAAAATATTCTGTAATTTTAAAATGTCTGTCATATCCGGGTACAGGACACAAGAATTTAACTTTATCCAGCTTTGCCCAAGGTGTAGAACCGTTTACACCCTTTGTCATGGAACGGGATACGGTATCATACATAATATTCAAGCTTGAGTTACCGCAAACAACCACATTGTCCTTCTGCACACCCATCATGGTAGCCATTAATCTTCTGCACTCACCAATACCGTCTAAATCACCATAGTTACGGGTATCGTTACCAAGAACCGTTTTCATGTCGGAACTGCTGTTAATTACATCCAACATAGGCATGGATAATTCAAGCTGTGATACGCCGGGTTTACCTCTGGACATATCCAATTTCAATCCCTTGCCTTTTGCATCTTCATACTCCGCTAAAAGCTGTTCTCTTAATTCTAAAAGTTCTTCTCTGGTTAATTCTTGATATTTTTTCATGTTTCCTCTTCAAATACCGATTCATTCATCGTGTATACTTTTTATTTTTTATTCCATAGTATAATACTACAAAAGCACGGGTAACACAAGAATAAAATGATAAATTTTTATCATTCTTCACCACAATATTTTAGTGATAAAACACAAAAAACCTCTTACGGTATACACCGCAAGAGGCCTTAAATTATTTTGCGTAATCAATTACACGAGATTCTCTGATAACATTAACCTTGATCTGTCCGGGATAAGCCAATTCAGCTTCAATCTGCTTGGAAATATCACGAGCTAATAATACCATGTCATCATCTGTAACCTGTTCAGGAACTACCATTACACGAATTTCTCTACCTGCCTGAATAGCAAATGACTTGTCTACGCCTTTGAAATTGTTGGTTATTTCTTCTAATTGTTTTAAACGAGATGTATAAGTTTCTAATGTTTCTCTTCTTGCCCCGGGTCTTGCAGCCGAAATAGCGTCTGCAGCCTGTACGATACATGAGATTAATGATGTAGGCTCAACATCGCCATGATGTGATTCCACTGCATTAATAACAATTGCAGATTCTTTGTATTTTCTACACAAATCAGAACCTAACTGAATGTGAGAACCTTCCATCTCCTGATCGACGGATTTACCGATATCATGTAACAAACCGGCTCTCTTAGCCATTCTAACATCCAATCCCATTTCCGCAGCCAATAATCCGGAAAGCTGAGCAACTTCAATAGAATGCTTTAATGCATTCTGACCATAACTGGTTCTGAAGCGCATCTTACCAAGAAGTCTTACAAGTTCGGGATGAACACCATGCACACCTACATCAAGACATGCAGACTCACCTTCCTCTTTGATAAGAGTTTCAACTTCTTTTCTTGCCTTTTCTACGGTTTCTTCAATTCTTGCGGGATGGATTCTACCATCTACAATCAATTTCTCAAGGGCAATTCTTGCCACTTCACGACGAATAGGATCAAATCCTGAAAGGACAACTGCTTCCGGTGTATCGTCAATAATCAATTCAACACCGGTCATGGTCTCTAATGTACGGATATTTCTACCCTCACGACCAATAATTCTACCCTTCATTTCATCGCTGGGAAGCTGAACAACCGAAATAGCCACTTCCGAAACATGGTCTGCTGCACATTTCTGTATTGCATTAACCACATATTCTTTTGCTTTCTTATCTGCTTCCTCTTTCGCTCTGCTTTCCATCTCTTTAATAAGCACAGCGGTTTCATGTTTTACATCTTCTTCAACAATTTTCAACAAGTAATCTTTTGCTTGTTCAGAGGTCAAACCTGAAATTCGTTCCAGTTCCTGTACTCGCTGCTCGTTTAACTTTGAAATTATCTCTTTCTGTTTCGCCAATTCCTCTTCTCGTGCAGCTAATGCGGTTTCCTTTTTCTCGATTGCTTCTAATTTCTTATCAACGCTTTCTTCTTTCTGCTGAACTCTTCGTTCATAGCGCTGAGCCTCCGCACGGCGTTCCTTGATTTCCTTATCAAGTTCGTTCTTAGTCTTGATTGACTCTTCCTTAACTTCAAGTAAACCTTCACGCTTTTTTGCTTCGGCGGTCTTTAAAGCTTCATCGATAATTTCTCTGGCTTTCTCTTCTGCATTACCAATTTTCTTTGCAACTTTCTTCTTATATACGGAAAGCGCAATCAATGCAGAAACCACAGCAGAAACAATGACTGCAACAAGAACAGTGATCAACATAACCATTAAGCTAACTTCGGGCATGTACAGGATCACCTCCTTATTTAGTTTTCATTGTACAATTATCAAATAGAGCACAAAGCCCTAATATGCGATATTACAACATATCTAGTTTAATCTTTTTACAATGTTATGTCAAGTGATAAATGCTCTTCATACACATTAAATTACATATTTTCCCAAGAAAAATTACGCATACAAATATTAATGTCCGAAATGTCAAAACCTTTACGAAAAAGGTATGCTTTTACCTTTTCTTTTTCTTCATAATCTGCAATTTCGTCATTATATTTTCTTTTATATAAAAGTTTACGAATGCAGTATAAATCACCACCTTCGACATCATCCGGCTCCAGTGTTTCCAATACACTAAAAATAACATCTTTCCGAATACCTTTTTGCTGTAAATTCTGAATAATTTGCTTCTTACTTTTTCCGGTACATTTACTTTGATAATACAGCTTTACATATCGCTCATCATCCAAATAATGAAACTTGTATAAATATTGCACTGCGACATCTATAACATCTTCGGGATATCCGTCACCTGTTAATTTGCGTCTGATTTCTTCTTCCGTATAATCTTTGCTTTGCAATAACTTTAAGCATCTGGCTTTGGCTCTGTAAGGCAATATTTCCGTCAAAAGCAACTCCGTTTGCTTTGGTTCCAACACGGTTCCCTCTGCCAGATTATAGCGCCTTAAATCAGCCTTATAAAGCACAAGAACCAGATTCTCATCCGTATCTATCCGAATTTTGGTTTTGGAAAACTCTTCTATTCTGATAATCTTCATATCAACCTCTAAAAAATACATAGGGGCATATATTATGCCCCTACATGATATTACTTATAAAACTCCCCGAAATAGTGAAAAAACAGTAAATACTCATTTAAACAACCATAAAAAATTATTCTTCACTCTTTGCAGTCTTGGCAGATTTCTTTTCCTTCTTGCCATCCATTTCCGATGCAGTTCCCGCAAGACCGTAATGCGCTCTTACTTTCTGCTCTATATCTGCGCAAACATCCGGATTCTCCAAAAGGAAAGTCTTGGCATTTTCTCTACCCTGACCGATCTTATTACCCTCATAGGCATACCATGCACCACTTTTACTGATAATACCCACTTCTGCGGCCAAATCCAAAACATCGCCTTCAAAAGAAATACCTTCACCGAACATAATATCAAATTCCGCCTCTTTAAAAGGAGGTGCAATTTTATTCTTAACAATTTTAGCACGTGTGCGGTTACCGGTAATATCTCCGCCCTGTTTTAACTGTTCCACACGTCTGATTTCCATTCTTACGGAAGAATAGAATTTAAGTGCATTACCACCGGTAGTAACCTGAGGGTTACCATAAAATACACCTACTTTTTCACGCAACTGGTTAATAAAAATCACAGTACAATTTGAACGTCCGATTGCACCGGTAAGTTTTCTTAACGCCTGTGACATAAGTCTGGCCTGCAAACCAACATGAGAGTCACCCATTTCACCGTCTAACTCTGCTTTGGGCACCAATGCAGCAACCGAGTCAACAACAACAATATCAATCGCACCGGAACGAACCATGGTTTCTGTAATTTCCAACGCCTGCTCTCCGTTATCCGGCTGCGAAATATACATATTATCCACATCAACGCCAATTGCCTTGGCATATGCAGGATCTAATGCATGCTCCGCATCAATAAAGCCGGCAATACCGCCTCTCTTCTGCACCTCAGCAATCATATGTAATGTAACCGTAGTTTTACCACTGGATTCCGGACCGTATATTTCCACAATTCTTCCCTTAGGAATACCACCTAAACCCAATGCAATATCCAGGCTCAAGGAACCGGTAGGAATAGTCTCCACATTCATCTGTGATGCCGGATCTCCCAGTTTCATAACGGAACCTTTACCGAACTGTCTCTCAATCTGTGATAACGCAGCATCCAATGCTTTCATTTTTTCTTCTCTATCCATTTTCTTCTCCTTTTCCTTGAACATTTGTTCTGTATATACAATAAAACAAATGTTCGATTTTGTCAATTACTTTTTGCATAAAATTTTACATTTATAAGAACCTTTTACATGAACGATTATAAAACATTTGAAGTCCCATAAACATCCCTCAAAGCGCATCACCAACCTTATTTTAAATATTTTTAATTTACAGGGAATCGCGGCAGAACTGCCAAGAATATCCTTGAAATGTTTCTAAGGTTAGTTTAGCACTGTTTTGTATGTTGTACAAGAAATACTCATCGACAAACTTCGACATTATGTAATATCGAAAACATTGGGAATTACTCTATATTTTCCCACAATATAAAGAATAGGTAACAAAATGTTACCTATTCCTTTTCATTTTATTTCAAATACTCTTCATAATCCGATAATGTTATTGTCATCCATCCTCTTGAAGTATTTACAACCTCATAACAATATCCCAATTCAATACCCATGGGTGTATAGAAAATAATACATGAGCGTTCGTTAACCAAATACTCTGCCACCTGTTGATCTGTCAAATTTTCCAATCCCACATTGTCGGTACCGTTTTGCGTTTCACATCTTTCACGGAACATAGCAGCGAAATCTTCGTCAATGTTCAAAATTGAGCCGTTATCCATAATTTCGCCGTTTACCAAATCAACATTTATGGCATAAATATAAGAGTCAGTAAAATATCCGCCTTCCATAACATTAATATCAAGAAGAATACTCATTTTTTCACTGTCGTTATATGTCACGAAGGAATCAACAATAAAAATTGCATCGCCGTAATAATAACCATATGTATTCTGCATGTCGAGACAGCCCCAGAACTCATTTGCCGTAAGTTCAAGAATTTCGCGATTAATTTTATCCTGATTGGGAACCACATTACCTTCCAACTGAATATATGCAATATACGCCTCAACATTGATATTGTTTACAGTATCGCTGTATTCAATATAGTGTCTGGACAAACCGTAATCCTGAGTACTGTCAATACAGTCTACAAAAGGTTCATAATACTCTCCCGAAAAATCGTCCGGAGAATAATTATGGTGATTGGAGCCAAAGGTACTTGAATAATCCCCGGCCAAAAAGATATCTTTGTCGCCATCTGAAGTATCGGAATAAACATCCGCATCATCCGCATATTCATCCCAATCAAAATTGCTTAAATCATGTCGACCAAAAGGTCTCATGCTTATCTCGCCCTCATCATCCGAATAAGAAGAATCTTCTTCATAGCTATAATCTTCATCATTATCATAATCGTAGTCATAGTCATCGGAAGACGGTTGTGTTACAACAGAAGTCGAAGGATATGAAGATGTACTTCCTGCCATAAACTGAGGTGCAAATATAGCTGCCACAACAGCAATAATTGCCAAAAGCAAAAGTAAAAGCAACAGTCCGCCGGCTACAATAAGAATCACCCAAAGCCATGCACGACTCTTTTTCTTAGGCTGTGGTTGTTGATAAGAGGGATTGGTGCCACCGTACGCGTTTGTATTCCTGCCGTAAGGATTCGGATTACCTCCTCCGTATGTATTTGTACTTCCGCCGTAAGGATTCGGATTACCTCCTCCGTATGTATTTGTACTTCCGCCGTAAGGATTCGGATTACTTCCGCCATATGTGTTTGTATTCCCACCGTAAGGATTCGGATTACCTCCGCCATATGTGTTTGTATTTCCACCGTAAGGATTCGGATTACCTCCTCCGTATGTGTTTGTATTCCCACCGTAAGGATTCGGATTATCTCCTCCGGAAACATTTGTATTTCCACCGGTGATATTTTGATTGGTTCCACCGGGCTGTGCAGTTACTCCGGCGCCGTATTGACTGCTTCCTCCCGGTTGAAAACGACTCATGGAATCATTATTTTCTTTCTTTTCCAGGGTAACAGGCGCACTCGTATTTGCAGCAGGCTGACTTTCCGGCTTCTTCTCTCCGGCAGTTGACATACCGCAATTAACGCATGTACCGGGCGGCGTAATACCACCGCAATAGGGACAAAAAACATATTCATTCATATTTCCGCTCATAAAAATTCTCCCTTATATCTTTTACTTAGAAAAAGCCGTTTCTGTCATGTATTCCAAAATACATTTACGCATCAAGATTAACGCTGATGCAGTTGCATTCTCTCGTATTTTACTGCGATTTCCGTTAAAATGATATTCCTTCACAACAATTTTTCCTTTTACACTGCAAGCAATATATACCAAACCAACAGGCTTCTTTTCCGTACCGCCCTCAGGTCCTGCCAAACCGGTTATGGAAACACATACATCCGCTTTGGATACCAATTCAACACCTTTTACCATTTCCTTTGCAACCTCGGCGCTGACAGCGGTATGCTTTTCCAAAGTACGCTTCTTTACGCCAAGAATTTTCTTTTTGGCTTTATTGGAATAGGTAATGTGTCCCATTTTAAATACTTCCGATACACCGGATACATTAATAAGTCTTGCCGCAACCATACCACCGGTACAGGATTCTACGGTAGATACCGTTAAATTATTGGCTACCAGCAAATCCACAACCGCTTTTTCCAAAGTTGTATTTGCATCCGTTGTATAAATATATTCTGCCAGTCTGGTTTTTAACTGTTTTACCACAGGTTTAATCAGCTTATTGGCAGCTTTCTCATCACCTGCCTTAGCGGTAACACGAAGGTGCACCTCTCCGGTTTTGGCATAGGGTGCAACCGTAGGATTGGTCTGTCCGTCAAGAATATCCTGAATCATATCGGCCACCTTGCTTTCACCGATACCGCACAACTTAACTGTTGTGGAAACAATCACTTCCGGATTTTTCTTCTTGAAATAATCCACCACATATTCTTCAAACATGGGCTTCATCTCGTTAGGCGGTCCCGGCAAAAGAATCGCGCACTTTTCACCGCTTTCCACAATCAATCCGGGAGCAGTACCGTTATGGTTATATAAAACCTGCGCTCCCTCCGGTACCATAGCCTGTTTCCAGTTATTCTCCGTGATTTCCAATCCTCGATTGGTAAAATAAGTCTGAATCATTTCACGGGCTTTTACATCTTCAACCAGTTTCTTTTTCATGGCTTTTGCCACTACTTCCTTGGTTAAATCATCATCTGTGGGTCCCAAGCCTCCGGTTAAAATCAAAATGTCCGAACGCTTTAAACCGGCTTTTACCGTTTCCTGTAATCTTTCCTCATTGTCACCCACAACAGTCTGATAAAAGCAGGAAAGTCCGCAATTTGCACACTGCTCAGCCAAATATGCCGCATTGGTATTCACTATATTTCCCAATAAAAGTTCTGTACCTACTGAAATCAATTCAACAACCATATTTTTATACCACCCTCATCTTACTTTTCATCTTTTAAAACATGACGATTCTTCACAAGGCAATCAATCAAAGAATATACGGTAAGGAACAATACTACCCATCCTAAAATCACATTGATCCAATAAAAAATATCCAAGCCGGGAATCATAAACCCAATCATAATCATCTGCATGGTGGTTTTTACCTTGCCCCACATATTGGCAGCAATAACCACACCTTTGTCGGAGGCCACCAAACGAAATCCACTGATGATAAAATCTCTAGCAATAATAATCAACACAAGAAATACATTGATTCTTCCCAATGCAAGAAGACAAATCAACGCACTGCAAACAAGCAATTTATCTGCCAAAGGATCCATGAATTTGCCGAAATTGGAAATCATATTGTATTTTCTTGCAATATAACCGTCTAAAAAGTCCGTTACGGAAGCAATGATAAACACAGCCAACGCGCACCAATTCAACACTTGCTGCGATAGGGTACCGTTCTCCAACAACACAGACAAACCCGGAATTTTACCCGCCATAAGCAATACAATAAAAACGGGAACCAAAATCACACGCATTAAAGTAATCTTATTCGCTAAATTCATCCTCTAATTCTCCAATCAAATCATATTCATTTGAACCTGTTATGCGAACATAGGCCAAATCTCCCGTCATCAACTGCTTCGCAGTATTGATAAACAGATAGCCGTCCACATTGGGAGCATCCATATAAGTACGGGCAATATAGGCATCCTCATCCGCGATCTTGCCCTCAACCATGGCAAGCACGGTCTTTCCAAGCATTGCTTCTGCTTTCTCAAAAGCAATGGCCTGTTGGAGCTCCATAATCTCTGCCCATCTTTCCTGCTTGACATCTTCCTCCACCTGACAATCCATCTTTGCCGCAGGAGTATCTTCTTCCTGAGAATAGGTAAACACACCAAGTCTGTCGAATTCCATGGTATCCACAAAATCCAATACTTCCTCGTGCTCTTCTTCCGTTTCTCCCGGAAATCCGGTAATCAATGTTGTTCGCAAACATATATCGGGAATGCGTTCTCTTAACTTATTGATAATCGCCTCCAATTCAGCCTTGGAAGTACGACGCCCCATTCTTTTTAAAATATTGTCAGATGCATGCTGAATGGGAATATCCAAATAATGGCAAACCTTATCGTTGGTTGCAATCTCTTCGATTAAATCATCGTCAATTTCTTCCGGATAACAATATAAAATACGAATCCAGCGAATTCCTCTGATTGCTGCAAGTCTTGCTAAAAGTTCGGGCAATTTCTTTTCACCGTATAAATCAGTACCGTAAACAGTGGTTTCCTGAGCTACCAGAATCAATTCTTTTACGCCTACATCTTCCGAAAGCTGTTGCGCCTGTTCCACCAATTCCTCCATAGGTACGGAACGATATTTGCCACGCACCTTGGGAATTACGCAATATGTACAATGCTTATCACAGCCTTCTGCAATTTTTAAGTAAGCATAATGCCCACCGGTGGTAATCATTCTTTTACCAAGTTTAGGCAGGGGCTTATCAATGTCAGGTAAAAAATTTCTCTTTTCCCCGACAAGTACTCCTTCCAAAGCTTCCACAATATCTTCAATGGCCTGTGTGCCCATAATGACATCCACTTCCGGTATTTCTTCCTGAATTTCGTCACTGTAACGCTGGGCAAGACACCCTGTTACAATCAACGCTTTTAATTGTCCGCTTTTGCGAAGCTCTGCCATTGCCAGAATTTCATCCACGCTTTCCTGTTTTGCATCATGGATAAAACAACAGGTATTCACCACTACGGCTTCCGCTTCCGTTTCATCATCCGTAATTTCGTAACCCTTCTGCGTAAGATAACCGAGCATAGTCTCCGTATCTACCAGGTTCTTATCGCAGCCAAGGGATATAAAAAGTATCTTCATATATCTACCACATTTTTATTGAAATTTATGGAAAATCCATATGATTATTTCTAAAACAGTTGAAAAAAGTGCCCAAAAAGGGCACCTTCTTTTCTTTTATTCTTCGTCGCCGACAATTTTAAGCTTGGCATTGTTTAATTCTTCCACAGCAATAGAAAGGGCTTTTTTACCCTCACTCTTTACCATAGGTTCGTCGCCGTCGATAATCTCGCGGGCTCTCTTTGAGGTAGCCATAACGATGGAATAACGGCTGTTTACAACAGGAGCTTCTCCCTGCTCAACTTCACTGTTTACAACATTCATTAAATCTGAATAAGACGGGTGTAACATATTTTTTACTCTCCTTCCGAAAAGCTTGAAAGCTCTTCTTTTAAATTATCAATTAATTTTGAAACCCTATCCGGGGTACTGTGTGATGCTTGAATAATACAATGTGTATTTTTTACACATTCCTCCAAATCATCATTCACAATTATATAATCATACAAAGGCATGCATTTGGCTTCTTCCGAAGCTCTGCGCATACGCTTATTGATGACTTCTTCGGTCTCGGTTCCTCTTCCCACAAGGCGTGCCTTTAACTCCTGTGCGGAAGGGGGAGTTACGAATAACAATAATGTTTTCGGAAATTTCTCCTTAATCTGTAATGCTCCCTGAACCTCTATTTCCAGAATAACATCCTTGCCTTCGGCAAGCTGTTCTTCCACATATGCCTTAGGTGTTCCGTAAAAATTATCGCAATAGCAGGCATATTCCAGCAAACCGTCTCTGTCAATGGTACGCTGAAATTCTTCTTTGGTTACAAAGAAATAAGATTTACCATGTTCTTCTCCGGGTCTTGGCATACGGGTAGTCATGGAAATACTTAATGCATATTGATTGTAATCTGCCAAAAGACGCTTTACCAGTGTTCCCTTGCCGGAACCGGCAAATCCTGATAAAACAATCAAAGTACCTTCATTCTTCATATTATCTACTCCTGTGCTCTTGTAGCTATGGTTTCCGGTAAAAGCGCTGACAAAACCAACTGTCCGTCTTCCATAACCAGAACAGCCTTTGTCTTGCGTCCCTGGGTGGCATCAATGGCCTTTCCCTCTTCTCTTGCGGTATGTACCATCCTTTTTATAGGCGCGGCATCCGGGTTCACCATGGCGGTAATACGGTCCGCATTCACAATATTTCCATATCCGATATGAACGAATTTACTCAATGTTAATCACCTTATTATTCAATGTTCTGAATCTGTTCACGAATCTTCTCGATTTCGGTTTTTAATTCAATTGCAGCATTGGAAATTTCCAAGTCATTGGCCTTAGATAAGGTAGTATTGGCTTCTCTGTTCATCTCCTGTGCAATGAAATCAAGCTTACGACCCACACTTCCGCCTGCAACCAAAGTATCCTTTGTGGTTTCAATATGACTGCGCAAACGTACCAACTCCTCATCTACGCAGGACTTGTCCGCAAAAATGGTAACTTCGGTTAAAATGCGGTTTTCGTCTACATTACTGTCAAGAAGTTCTTTTACCTTCTCTTCTAAGCGTTTCTTGTACTCCTGTACGATGGCAGGAGAACGCTCTGCAATATAATCAACAAGTTTTAACATGCCTTCCAGCTTGGAAACCATATCCGAACGAAGATTCTCACCTTCTTTGATACGGGACTCCACAAAACCTTCCGCAGCTTTACGGATGGTTTTCTCCAGCATATTCCAGAGTTCTTCTTCATCCACATCCACATCTTCCATAGAGAACACTTCCGGATATCTGGACAAAGTAGATACACGGATATCATCGTCCAAGCCGAATTCTTCCGACATCTGACGAAGATATTTTAAATATTCCGCAGCCAGCTCTTTATTGTATTTAATGCTGACATTCTGCTCTGTCAAATCTTCATAGGTAATGAATACATCCACTTTACCTCGCTGGATATATTCTTTTAATACATTACGGATTGCCGCTTCAAAAAAATTTAACTTCTTGGGCATCTTGATGTTCAAATCAAGATATCTGTGATTCACGGATTTAATCTCTACCGTGCATTTACGATTACCGTCAGCAGTTTCAAATCTGCCGAACCCGGTCATACTTTTAACCATCTTAGCCATACTCCATTCTTATATGCCTTGCTTAAAATACGAAAAATGTGTAATCCCCCGACCACACAGCCAAACATTCATAAATTCACGGCATACTCTTCTTTATTATACTTCATCAATTTGCCATCGTCAACGCAAACCTTTTAAGATTTGTCTCAATCATCATAGAATAATTGGTATAATATACCACAAATCCCGGTTCGCCGCCTCCGGGACGCTTCACATGTTTTTTACGGATATAATCTACTTCCACCTTTTCCTGGCTTCCGTTTTTGGAATAACATGCCGCCAAACATGCCGCCGCTTCAAACACTTCATCCGGCATATCCCACTCCGTTGCCGGGTTGGCATTGCGGGATTTTACAATTACATGAGACCCCGGTACGCCTTTGGCATGAAACCACCAGTCGTTGCCGTTGGCCATTTTAAAAGTAACTTCTTCATTTTGCAGGTTGTTTTTTCCTACATAAATATCGTATTCTTCATCCATAACATAATGTAAGGGCTTGTTGACAATCTTCTTGTTCTTCTTATCAAAACTCTTCTTGATAAACCCTCTTTCAGACAATTCGGCCTGAATCTGCATCAAGTCCTCTTTGGATGCTGCCAAATTTAAAAAGGTCTGCACCGACTCCAAATAAGCAATTTCCGCTTCGTTTTCTTTGGTCTGTATTTCCAATGCTTCTTCCGTACGCTTCATTTTACCGTACTTATCAAAGAAACGAATTGCATTTTCTTTAATACTCAAATCCGGATCCAAAGCAATGGTAATATCTTCATTGGTATAATAATTCAGTACCGTTACCTGTTTTTCTCCGTCCTGCAACTGATAACCGTATGCATTTAAAAGCTCACCGTATATTTTATACTTTTCGCGCTCTGCGGCATCCTGTAACTGTTTCTTCTGAATGTCCAGTTTTTTATAATCACGCTCCAAAACAGTTTGCACCGTCTTCCTTAAATTCAAGGATTTCTGACGCATTACATCCTCTTTGTTTTTAGAAGAATAAAATTCATACAGAAGCTCCGATACACTTTCAAACGCCTGCTTATCGCCGTAAGAAGAAATATCTGTCACTGCATATTCCTTCACCTTGCCGTTTTCCGATATTATACAGGGCCTAAACGCACAAGCTTTGATGTTTTGCACCAATCCATCAAAGGCCTGATATAACCTTTTTAATGCATCCTCATCCAAATCTCCGGACATAATTCGATCGTCGATGCCGGCGCTGTTGCAAACCTCCTGTGCCATAAACGGCGAAATACCCGTATATGACTGGTAAAGCATTTTATAAGGTGCCACACGGCTTGCTTTGGCAGTTTCATAAAAAGATGCTTCATCCATACTTAACGCATCCTTCTTTTCCACCGTAACCGGTATAAAATACTCTCTTTGAGGCAAAACCTCTCTGACGGAGCTCATGACCGCAGAAACATGTTTTAAACTGTCCAAAATAATATTTTTGTCATCACAAAGAATCAAATTACTGTATTTACCCATCAACTCAAAACACAACACACGGATGCAGGTATCTCCCATTTCATCCAAATGTTCCACTTTGATTTGAATGACTCTTTCAAGCCCCGGCTGAGACACTTCAACAACGCGACCGCCCTGCAAATATTTACGCAAAACCATGCAAAAATTAGGTGCCGTCAAGGGTGCGGGCTTATTTTCCCGAGTAAGATAAATCAAAGGCAAGGATGCGGAAGCAGAAATAAAAAGTCTGTGCTGTCCGGTTAAACTTTTTACGGTAAAAAGAACCTCTTCTTTTTCCGGCTGTGAAATTTTCGTAATACGGCCACCCACCAGTTTTTCCGTGAGCTCATGTACCATACATGCAATTGTTATTCCATCAAAAGCCATACCTTACCTCTTTCTGAATACTTTTATACATTATAAAAATGCGAAAGCGTTTTCCACGCCCAAAAGCATTACATACAAAAAGCGTTGCGCCCGGGCAACGCTTTGTATTCTTTTATAAAAATTATCCGATTAACCAATCGTACATTTCCTGATATTTTGCTGCCGATACATCCCATGAGAAATCAGCCGCCATAGCACGGTCAACCATCTTGTTCCATTCGCGCTTTTTATCATAGTAAATCTTTTCTGCATAACGAATGGTATCCAACATTTCATGCGCATTATAATTAACAAAACTAAATCCTGTTCCCGTACCTTCGTACTCGTTGTAAGGTTCTACCGTATCCTTCAAACCACCGGTTTCTCTTACGATGGGAAGTGTTCCGTAACGGAGTGCCATTAACTGACTCAAACCGCAGGGTTCAAAGAGCGAAGGCATGAGGAATGCATCACAAGCCGCATAAATTTTATGAGACATAGCTTCTGAATAATAAATATTTGCAGAAACCTTGTTGTTATATTTCCAATCAAAATGACGGAACATATTCTCATACTGCTCTTCACCGGTACCGAGAACCACAATTTGAACTGCATCCTGACACAACTGGTCCATCATGTATGCAATCAAATCAAAGCCCTTCTGATCGGTCAATCTGGAAACGATACCAATCATCATAATCTTATCGTTTTCTTCCAGACCAAGTTCCTTCTGAAGCAATCTCTTATTCTTAATCTTTTCCTTACGGAAGTTCTTTGCATTGTAATTTACTTCGATATATTTATCGTTTTCAGGATTATAATCCGTATAATCAATTCCGTTAACAATACCGCGTAAATCATGCTCTCTTGCGCGCATCAAACCGTCAAGACTCTCTCCGAAGAAAGGTGTCATAATCTCTTTTGCATAAGTTTCACTTACCGTAGTAATTGCATCCGCATATACAAGACCACCTTTTAAAAGGTTGGCATTCTTGTATGCTTCCAATTTGTCCGGTGTAAAGAAATAATCAGGAAGTCCTGTAATATCCTTAATGGTCTTAACATCCCACTTACCTTGGAATTTCAGGTTATGGATTGTCATAATAGACTTAATTCCGTGGAAAAATTCATTTCCCTGGAAACGTTCCTTCAAATATACGGGAACCAAACCGGTCTGCCAGTCATGGCAATGAATTACATCAGGTCTGAACCCTAACAAAGGCATAGCCGATAAAGCCGCTTTTGAAAAGAATGCAAACTTCTCAATATCTTCCAATACATTGCTGCTGTACGGACGGAAACCGCCAAACTTGGATTCATTATCGATAAAATAATAAATCACGCCGTCAACTTCCGCTTCCAAAATACCTACATACTCGCTTTTCCAGTTGAAATCCATATAGAAAGAAGTTTTGTACACCATTTTATCTCTCAGTTCCTGAGGAATGCAGGTATACTTGGGTATCATGACACGCACATCAAAATAGCGCTTGTCTACACATTTGGGAAGAGAGCCTACTACATCAGCCAATCCTCCGGTTTTAATAAATGGAACTCCTTCTGAAGCCACAAACAAGATGTTTTTCATCACTTCGTCCTCCGCATATTATCCTTTGGTTTCCTTTAATTCCCTTTCATACAATGCATGCATATTCATATAAAATGAACCGCCACACATAACTGTTATTATTATACATCATTTTCTTGCCGAATGAAAGACATATTTTCCCAAAATCTAACGATATTGTAATCGTATTTTATCTGCAATCAATGCAATGAATTCAGAATTGGTCGGTTTTCCTTTTCCCGTATTAATGGTATATCCGAACATGGCATCCAAGGTTTCCATTTTGCCTCTGCTCCATGCCACCTCAATTGCATGACGAATCGCTCTCTCTACCCTGCTTGGTGTTGTTTGAAATTTCTTTGCAATGGTCGGATACAGAATCTTCGTAATGGAATTTAACGTTTCTGCATCGTTAACGGCTAACATAATCGCCTCTCGTAAATACTGATAACCTTTAATATGAGCAGGCACTCCGATTTCGTGTATAATCTCCGTCACGTCTTTTTCCAGATCATGGTGAGTTTCTTCCTGCCGTACAACATCCTGATACGCTTTTACCGTGGCCTGACTTTTTTTGCCACCGGGTACCGTAATCATAATCTGAAATTCTTTTTCTTCGTGAAGTAAATCCGACAACATTTGAAACATTTTGTCATTATCTTGTGTGGTCATTAGATTAAGCTGTTCCATGATTTCCTCCATCTGCTTTTTTTCGGGGTGATTCTGATTATATAAGACAAACTTCCTTTCTTTCAACTCATTTCAACCGCATATACTTCCGAAATTCGACAGACGGGTAACATAAAAAAAGAAACTCTGCAAGAAAGTTTCTTTTTTCGCTTTGTCATCTTCTAAAACGACATGTTTTTTATGTTTTTTTATCGAAAAAATCTTAATTATGATTTCATAAATGCACGAATTTCTTCCAATCGTGCAAATGCATGTTTTTTACCCATGCGATATGCTTCTTCCAACTTATCCGGGTCACTTTCCGTTCGGCTCACATCCATACCGGCATCCGGACAGAACAAAAGCACCTTACCTTCTTTTCGCAAGCGGAACACTTCGTCCAAGGATTCATTGTAATTGATATGACGGTTTTTCATGGCTTTTATCATGTTGGGATACTTATGTAATGCAATGCGCATAAGCCATAAAAGCCTGTTCTTTGATTTACGATATCCTTCCGGGCGGGTAAGTATTACAATATTTTTCTCAAATCCTTTTTCCTGCATCCAACGAATGGGGATGGAATCTGCAATTCCACCGTCCAAATATGCACCGCCGTCTATCTCCACTACCTTGGATACCAAAGGCATGGATGCCGAAGCACGAAACCATTCCAATTCTTTATCATCTCCGTTATAACAACGCTTATAAAATGCCTTTCCCGTATTGGCATCGGTACAGGTTGCGTAGAATTCCATGGGATTCTCTGTAAAAGTTTTATAATCAAAAGGATCCAGTTCCTTCGGCAAACGATTATAGCAAAAATCCTTATCAAAAATATCACCGGTCTTTAATAAAGATTTCATACTGCCGTATCGGGGATCTTTACAATATTTCTTGTTATAGCGAATGGTTCTGCCAATCTGTTTGGACTTATAATTACATCCGAAGACAGTTCCCGCAGATACTCCCACTATTCCATCCACGACGATTTCGTTTTCCATTAAAACATCCAGAATTCCCGCAGTATACATACCGCGCATACCGCCGCCTTCCAAAACCATACCTAATTTCATATCAATCTATCCTTTTATCTGCAAACGCATAAATATTTTCTTTTATCGTAACATTATAAACCACTCTCTATCATATCGCCGTTTTTTTAACTTAATATTAATTTTTATTATAAAAATTTTATTTTTAAACAATGAAATCTTTGTATCTTTTTATATTTTCTTGAAAAAATATAGTTTAAAGAGGTATGATATAAATTGTAGGTTAATAATATTACCGATACATTTTTATAAAAATACAGGCAGGAAATTTATGAAAAAATACATACAATATGCAAAAAAATACTGGTACAACTTTCTTTTAGGCCCGCTTTTTATGGTTTTGGAAGCCTGCGGCGAGTTCATTCTCCCCTATATAAACGCCGAACTAATTAATGTACATGTAGCGAATCATGACACCGATGCGGTTATCCGCCAAGGTATTTTTATGGCGCTGATTGCTCTTGCCATGCTGGTTACCGGTGTACTGGGGGCCAATTTCTCCGTAAGAGGTTCTACCCGTTTGGCAGCAGGACTCCGTAAAGATATTTTCCAAAAAATACAGACCTTTTCTTTTACGGATATTGATGAGTTTACTACAGGCTCGCTGATTACCAGAATTACAAACGATGTTACTCAGATTCAGAATTTCGCCCAAACCCTTTTACGTGGTGTATTCAGAAGCCCGGTTATGCTTATCGGTGCCGTAATTATGTCCTTTGCACTGAATCCGTCTTTAACCTGGACCATTTTGATTATTTTACCTATTCTTGCAATATCCATTACTTTGATTATTAAGACCGCAGCTCCCCGCTATACCAAAATGCAGCAGGCCATTGATGCTTTAAACAATGATGTGGGAGAAACCGTTACCAATATAAAAGTAATTAAATCTTTTGTTCGTGAAGAATATGAAATCAAAGGCTTCGGAAAAGTAAACGATGATTTGGTGGATAAAAGCACCTCTGCCTTAAAAGTTATGCTTCTTATGCAACCGGTTTCCGCCCTTGCCGTTAATATAACCACATTGTTGGTGGTTTGGATTTCCGGCCAACAAATCATGGTAGGCGATATGGAACTTGGAACATTAACCGCTTTTATTACTTATTTGTCCCAAATCCTTACCGCACTTACCTTCCTTGCCAACATTATCTTACAGGGAACCCGTGCCGCAGCTTCCGATAAGCGCGTTTCTGAAATTCTTGACAATGTAGTGGAGTTAACGGATACCTTCGCAGCTCATCCGGATAAAACCATTGAAAACGGCAGCATAGAATTTCGCAATGTTTCTTTTAAATATTTTAAAAACAACAAAGATTATGTTCTGTCCGATATTCATTTTAAAATTAATGCCGGAGAATTAATCGGTATTGTTGGCTCTACCGGCAGTGGTAAAAGCACTCTCGTTTCCCTGATTCCAAGACTTTATGATGCTGACGAAGGCGAGATATTCATTGACGGATGCAATGTAAAAGACTACTCTTTCAACAATTTAAGGGATCGCATCGCCATGGTACTTCAGAAAAACACCCTATTTGCCGGTACCATTGCTGAAAACTTACGCTGGGGCAACGAAAATGCCACAGACGAAGAAATTATTCATGCAGCCAAGGTTTCTCAGGCTGATTCTTTTGTAACAGGATTCCCCCAAGGATACGATACGGAGCTGGGGCAAGGCGGTGTAAATTTATCCGGCGGTCAGAAACAGCGCTTATGCATTGCAAGAGCCCTTTTAAAAAAGCCACGGATTATCATTTTGGATGACTCCACTTCCGCCGTGGACAATGCCACGGATGCCTCCATTCGCAAGGCTTTTCGTGAAGAACTTCCCGGCGTAACCAAATTAATTATCGCCCAGCGTATTTCCTCTATCATGGATGCTGACAGAATCATGGTTTTGGATGAAGGAAAGCTTGTAGGATTCGATACCCACGAAGTATTAATTAAGACATGTGAAGAATATCAGGAAATCTATTATTCACAGAAAGACAAGGAGGAATAAGACATGAATACCACAACTCAAAATCGTCTTGCAGCCAAATATGGCTCCTCCGAAAGCAAAAGTTCCTCTTCTGCCGCCACAATCAATGTCACCGGTAAAAGAGGAAATATGGGCGCCACCGGAAAGCCCAAAGAAATGTGGAAAACCATTAAGCGCTTGTTAAAATATCTCTCAACGGAGCGTACACATTTTATATTGGCGCTGATTTGCGCAATCCTGTTTACCGTAGCAAACTTAATTGCCTCTTATATTTTAAGACCTATTATGAATAAATTCCTCTATTTTGACCCTGCAAATCCCGATTTGACGGAACGTCTGGAAGGACTGGGTATAGGTCTCGGAATTATGGCAGTAATTTACGCGGTAGCCGTTTTCTCCCAATGGGCACAGCAAAGAATCATGCTGACGGTTTCGCAGAATTCCTTAAAACATATGAGAAGCGACTTGTACGCCAAATTGCAAACTTTACCCATGCGTTATTTTGATACACACGCTACCGGGGATATTATGAGCCGCTTTACCAATGATGTGGATGCCATAGGCGAAATGCTGAATACTACATTGATTCAGATTATTTCCGGTTCCATTACCATTGTGGGAACCATTATTTTAATGATGTATACCAGTCCTATTCTTGGCGGTATTACACTGATTATGACTCCGCTTCTGACCTTAGCCAGCAAGTTAATTATAAAATACGGTCAATCTTCCTACTCGCTACAGCAGCGTAATCTCGGTATGCTGAATGCATTTTCGGAAGAAACCATATCCGGTCAAAAGGTTGTAAAAGTATTCAATCACGAAGATATTGCCAATGAAGAATTTGAATATTTGAATAACCAACTATGTGAGGCTCAGATTAAAGCACAATTTACTTCCGGTATTATGGGACCTGTTACACACCAGTTATGTAATGTGTCCTATGCAATCACAGCCTGTGTCGGTGGATTACTGGTAATTTTTAAGGGCTTTGATATCGGTGGTTTGGCGATTTCCTTAAACTATACCCGGTCTTTTAACAGGCCCATCAATGAAATATCCATGCAGATGAATACTGTTTTTTCGGCATTGGCCGGTGCAGAGCGTATTTTTGAAGTATTGGATGAAGAACCGGAAACGCCGGACAGCAATACGGTTCATCCGGATCGCATCACAGGCCATATCAAATTAAACAATGTAAGCTTCGGTTATGTGCCTGAAGTTACGGTTTTACATGACATCACTTTATATGCAAAACCCGGACAGAAAATCGCGTTTGTAGGTTCCACCGGAGCCGGAAAAACTACGGTTACCAATCTGCTCTCGCGCTTTTATGATAATTTGACCGGCGAGATTACCATTGACGACATTCCCATAGAGCGTCTGGAACGCTCCTTCCTTCGTCAAAATATTGCCATGGTATTGCAGGACACTCATCTTTTTACCGGTACTGTAAGAGAAAACATCCGTTACGGACGCTTGGATGCCACAGATGAGGAAGTTATTCAGGCCGCTAAAATTGCTTCTGCCCATTCTTTTATCATGCATTTACCGCAAGGTTATGACACGGTTTTGGAATGTGACGGTGCTAATCTGTCACAAGGTCAACGACAGTTGTTAAATATTGCCCGTGCCGCCATAAGCAAAGCGCCTATATTGGTTTTGGATGAAGCAACCAGCTCCGTAGATACCAGAACTGAAAAGCACATTGAAGAAGGTATGGATGCCATTATGGAAAGCCGCACCACCTTCGTCATTGCCCATCGCTTATCTACGGTTCGTAAAGCCAATGCAATTATGGTTTTGGAAAAGGGGCGAATTGTTGAACGGGGTTCCCACGAAGAACTTCTTGCCATGAACGGCAGATATGCGGATTTATACAATGAAATTGCAGAATTGGATTAAAAAACTGCGGAGATAAGCTTTCTCCGCAGTTTTATTTTTATTATTTACTTTTTATTATTCTACAAATCCAATTTGAATGGTATCGGCACTCTTTAAATAATCTTCATACCAACCAAACTGTTCGGCTGTGGTGTACACAATTACACAAGTGTTGTTCTCTACCTGAATGATAAATTCGATTTGCTGCAATGAATTTCCGGCAAGCTCGTATTCCATATCGATAATCAAAGTATCGTAACCGTTTACCTCACCCCACTCAAATGTTTTAAATTCAATGTCATCTATTTCAAGCCCTAATGCTTCGTAAGAGGTTAACAACTGATTTTCCAAATCTTCCTGGGTAAAATCCAAATTATAGGAATTGGTTTTTTCAGTGCGCAGAATAATATTTGAGGTATCCATATTACCGGGTCCGTAAGTATCTTTTTCCAGTTCTTTGAAACCTTCAGGCAATCTGAATTTTAACGCTGCTTTGTCAGAAATTTCAAAAATAATTTCATCGCCCAAGCCGGGAATCGCCGAATCCTTAGCATCTTCCAGCTCAGATGTCAGATTAATATTCTCTGTCTCCAACAGGGCAACCTCTGTCTGTAAATCAACAATTTCGGAATTTAAGCTCTCAACTTCAGCTTCGTAAGATTCCACTTCGGATGCCAACTCACTACACTCCTCAATGTAAGCATCCTTCTCTGCAACCACTGCATTATACTCGCTTTCAGACACAATGGGTAAATCACATGCACACAATGCCATCATGGAAACTACACATGCCACAACAAGTAACTTCTTTTTCATTTTTCTTCCTCCTGTATTTTAATATTCACATTCAATAAAGCTCATCAATATATCCAATCGAGTATAATGAGAATCATATATCATAATGTATTTACCGTCTTTACTGTAAATAAAATTATAAGAATATACCATTCCTTCCGGATTACCTTCTCTGTCTGCTATACAGTAATAGGTCTTATCATACATCTCACACAATTCAAACTCACAATCGTCTAAAACAATGGAAGGCGCAATATAAATCTCATCTCCCAAATTATCGTTGTTAATATCCCAAAAACCGATGAATCCATCAAATTGACACTCACTCATTTCTGTCAAGCGGGGTTCTCCGGACTCTGTTTTACCGACTTTTTCTTGGAATGCATCCAAAAATGCCAAATATTCTTTTCCGGTACTTTGGGTAATCACAATCTCTTCCGGCACATAATCACCGATATAGTACATTACCGTCTCCCAAGGATAGTCCTCCAAGCGCATGGTCATATCCATGGTTTCCGGGCTACTTTCATCCAATACCGTAGCGATGAGATTCTCATAATAATCATCGCTTCTCTCCTGTACAAAGGAAGAAATCACCTCATCTTCCACATTATAACACACCAAAAAGAATTTATCATCATTACTGTAATAAAAAGGTGCATATGGCAATAAATCATACTTATCCGTGTTTTCCACACATAAAATCCGGTAATACGGTATTCTTTCACCGGGTTCTTGAAGATTCAACCCTTTAATATCCGCAGTTCTGCCCATAATCACCACGCCGGAGCCGTCGCTCTGTCTGAAATACCGCACACTTGCAGGAGCATCCACTCCCCGTTCCATTTCCGTCCATTCACCGGTCTCCTGTAGAGTATTCATATAATCATAAACCATAACCTGAAACTCATCTTCGGTGCTGTCCGCATTTCTTAACTCTGTCGAACTATGCTCTTCGAAAGCGACAATTCGGTTATGCTCTTTTACCCAGTCTTTTAAAATCCAGTTTTCACTGATGGCATGCCCCATCTCCCAATGATACATTGCAAGATATTCTTCCAGGGTGCAGCCAACAATGTCATCATCCGTAATGCCATAGACCTCTTCCACAAACGTAGCATCCATACGCTGAATTTCGCCGGTTCCCGTCAGATAGTCTCCGCCACAGATACGATTCACTTCCGCAATAAATTCATCCCAACCTTCCGGAAACGCATTGTATCCGTGCCTTGATACTTTCATCTCTTTACTACCTACCTTATAAGTAAAATAGACGTAAAAGACATAGCCGTCCGCATCGTCACCGCTCCAATCAGACTCCGGCAGAGCCGTAATGTAATTATATAAGTATTCGATCTCTTCTTCGGTTAAATTCTCCGGCAAAGTGCAACCTGACAACGCTTCGATTTGTAATTCTCCGTTGGTTTGTGCCGAAATTCGCCTTACCGTTTCCGGATATTCCACGGAATAAATGCCCTGCTCGTTCTCTGCATAAGAATGTACATCAAGGCTTACCACCTGCATTCCGGGTTGAATCGCTCCGCCCTGGCTTGCGTTATTCTGTCCGTTGTTAGAACCGCCTAAACATCCGGTCAACACGAGAATTCCCACAACAAGAAAAAGCATTATACCTTGTTTTTTCTTCATCCACATTACTCCTTTTATTTTACAACCACCCAGTTATAACACCAATCATGATTGTCATCCAAATATAAAATATACGAAGGCTTGTCGCTGTCTCCTTTATACACATAATAATCATGAAGGCTACCATGGGTAATGTAAGACCATTCATACACAAGCCTTCCCTGCTCGTCAAAATAACTTTCCGAAGGCGAACCGGAAGTAGCAAACAACATGTGATTGGATACATAGTGTCGATATTTTATATTTCCGTTCTCGTAGTACTCATATTGTATGGATAAAAGCTGCTCCTGCCTTACTTCTCCCGTAATATCCGACTCAACACTTGAGATAAAAGAGGTCACGCGACCTTCTTTATCATATTCCACCAGTTCTTCATAACTTTCTTCTGTTCCGTAATGCTCTTTGGGATCTGTTCCGTCTAAAGTAGTAAATGCCATGTAATCCACTCCATAGCCATCCCACTTTTCTTCATTTCTGCAGGTAAAAACATAGCCGACTCTTCTTCCGTCCCACATGGTCTGTATACTGCAACCGATTTCGGTTGTAGGGTCATAATAGGCTGTAATCAGATGTTTTCCCTCCGCATCAAAATAATCGATGAGCGGCTCGGTCTCAGCAAATCCCATGGATTCCAAATAACTTTCCTCACTGTAAAACCACATAGGTTCTTCCTCGGGAATTCCGTAGGCATCCGTGGCATCATATGCGGCAAATGCAGAGGCTTCTTCCATCGCCTCTTCTGCCGACAACTCACCCTCTATTTCCGGCTTGTAGATTACTTTAGCCATATTGGGAATATAGCCATCTTTATGCTTGGTTAAAGTAAGCCTGTACTTGGGCAAATCACCGTACCCACGATATATGTAATACTGCATACTTCCGTCATTCATCACGGTAAATTTAGGTTCATTTACTGCCCCGTCACCGCTTGTCTCGCTTACATAATCAAAAGAAAATCCTGAATTTTCTTTTAGATAAATACCACAACCGCGCCCTACATCTTCCATAAAATAAAGCACCAGTTGCAGTTCATCCTCATCATAAAATTCATAAAAAGGTTCTGCATCTTCAAAACCGAAAGCCGTCAAGAAAGCTTCCTGCGTTTCATATACATTCCCCTCTCTGTCTGTAATGCTCCCCACATCCGTTTCCGGTTCTGCCATCTCTTCTTCCACGGACACCGGTTGCTGCAAATCTTCCGCGAACACATTCTCTTCAGCCGCCCTGCAACCGATTATTCCTATAATTCCAAGCAGACATAAACACCCAATTACACTCTTTTTCATTCTTACTTTCTCCGTTTTTTCACAATCATCTCGGTCACATCGGTCAACACCAATTCATCATTCTGATTCTTCACATAAAAGGTAAGCTCCACGATACCGTTCTTCTCATTCCGCTCCGTCAATGCGGTTATTACTGCCTTCGCAGTCAAAACATCCTCTGCGAATACAGGCTTAAACCACTCAATTTTGGTAGATTTACCTGCAATCAATTCCTCGCCGGCCAAATCAATTTCCAAATAATTCGCCCAAACCGCCATAAAAGACATAACACCCGGAGCAATAATTCTGCCAAAATATGTATTCTTCGCATATTCTTCATCGGTATGCAAAGGAATATTATCATATCGTTTGGCAAAATCCATCATTTCGCCTTTATCAATTATTACCGGTTTAATATCTATGGTTTCATTTAATACAAAATCATCAAAATACATATACTGCCTCTTTCGCTTTTATAAAAATTTGTCTGAATCTATATTCATTATTTATCCCCATCTATCATCTACTGCACCCCAAGAATCAGATAGGTTTTACCATAGTCGGTCGTCAATGTATCCACCACCGTCACTTGCTTCGCAACCCCTTTGTCTGCAAGATACTTCTCCAGATATTCGTATCCCGTAGCCGGTTCATCCAAGTAGATAAAATATACATTTTCTTCGGTTCGTACCGCATCCATATAAGAATCGATACCGTAATTTGCCCCAATTCTGTCGCTCCAAGGACTTTTTACCGGCCATCCGCCAAGCAATACCATATTCCCTGCCGACTCCGGCATATCTGCCAAAGCATAATAATTCATTGCGTATACGCTTAACACATCCATCAGATACAGATTCTCTTCATGTTCCGTACAATACGCTCTTAAATCAATGTAATTCTCTGCCTCTATCCGTGCGTATTTGTTATAATCAATCACCGTATTTGTGCGAATAATCCCGGTCATAACACAGGCAATCAGACCAAAAAGAAGTACTTTTGAGACAAGCGAACTTCCCTTTATTGGTTTAGACTCATCCCACAACTTACTGCATGCAAGAATACTTACCAGCACAAAGAACTCCATAATATAGAGTCCCTGCGTAACCCAGGGTACAATTCGACCGCCAAGGACCAAATATGCCCAAATTGCATTTCTTGCCACAAATAATCCTGCCACTTCCCATAAAAACTGTTTTCTACGGAACAAAATCAGCAACACTACCGTTGCAATATATAAAAAATACACGAAAAAATTAATGGGATAATCTCCATATGAGATATACTGCTCAATGATAAATTCTTTTATAAAAGTAATCGCATCAAAGCTTTTATCTTCCGCCTCCGCCAATGTTTCAAAAGCCTCTGCATTAATATTCTCTTCCAAAAGCAACAGGTAATGATTTTTTGCCGCATCATAGGCAGAAGCACTTATGCCAAGTTCCTCATAAACAGCTGTATAATCATCATAGAGAGGATAACCCTTGAAATCCAAAAGTTCTTCTCTTGCTTCATTATATCGTTTAAACGCCTGCCACTCCTGCGATGAATACGCCACGACTTCCACAGCTGAAAGCATTACAATCAAGCCCATCAGCACGCCAATATAAGCCATGATGGCTTTTAGGTTCTTTTTATCCTTAAGAATTCGGACAATTACCAAAACAATAAATACGGCAAGAATCATAAAACACGCCTTGTTTCGCAGTTCAAAAGAAAGTGCCCAGAAAACAAAACCCGGAATACTGTCCAATAAATATTCTTTTACATTGTCACAAGGTTTGGTACAAAGGAAGATCACAATAGCACAGGCTGCCAATACCGCCGTAACCGTAGTATACTGCAGGCTAAGTAAATGTTGAAATAAAAAGGCACAACATACCAACATGCTTCCTGCCATAAACACCATACGCCAAAGCTTGTCTTCTATCAAAAGGGATAATTTGTATATTATGTAAACCACACTGCCATATAAACAACCACACAGCCACAAGCCATACCAGGGCACCTGAGGTAAAACAATATAGAGGCGGCTTAATAACCATCCCGTCAGATAGCCGATATAAATCAAATGGGACTCCGGTGTACCTGTCATTGCGCCGGACACCAATTCCTGTAAAAACAAATCATCATTGTTGTAAAAAACGATTTTGGAACCGGTCAAAGGAATAAGGATAATGGGAAACAAGATTAAAACAATCCCAAGGATACGAAGCCCCCATTCAACCATTCTGTTTTTCATTACATTTTCTTCTGTCATCAGTGCATACCTCTCTTTTTCATGCACCTATATTCTATCATTTATAGCATTGCTCGTCATTAAAAATATCCGTTTTATTTAAGGTTCTTTCTTCTCCGACAAAAGAATAAATTCTCCGTTTTCGTAACCAAAAGTATAATATGTGGTGTCATGAGCAGGTCCCATTTCACCGGTTATTATTTTAGCTTCGGCATCAACCTTATAAGTGGGAATCTGTTCAAAAGACTTTTTATATACATACTTTCCGTTCTCATACACATAAGCAGTATAATATCTTTCGTATCTACCATCCCCAACAGATACAATCAAATCCTCATAACCATCAAAAGTTACATCCTCAAAATGCGCATCAAAATCACAACCGGAACCGATATGAATGCCTTCATAATCTTCGTGCAATACCTGCACAAAATTTCCCTGCTCATCATAAAAGAACCAGTAATCCTCTTTATGTTGGTAGGCATCCTCTTGCTCCTCTTCATAACAGATACCGACGCGCAGACAATGTTCGCCATCCCCAACCCACTTAAAGTATTCTATCTCAGTACCCGCTTCAAGGGATATCTCTTCATACAACGGCTTTAACTTATCTGCCTCTTCACAAAAAAATTCCGTTGGCTTTGCCGAATGTTCTTCGCTTACCTCTACCTCTTCAAAAGCGGGTCCTCCGGCAAACTTATCTACCGGAAACATGGCAATACGATACAAGCCTGTGGTACTTTCTTTTTTATGGTCTTTTATATTGTGATAGGTAATAACTCCGGTATCGTAATCAAATGCAATATAAAAGCCTGCATCGGTATTTTGCTTGGTCTGCCAATCTTCAATGCGTTCCAGGCAGAGACTTTTTCCGGTTCTCACATAACCGAAGCGATAGGTATTGTTCCAGTTACAGGGCGTATCACCACCGATGGAAAGGAACAGTTTCCCGTCTTCAATGACAATATCGCCATAGGTATCCTGCTCCGTCTGCAACAGGATTTTACTGTTTCTCCCCATGCATTCCCATTGTCCAAGACCGGTATCCTTGAATACACATAGAACTCTTCTGCCGTAACCATGCTCAAAGCCTGTAATTTTTTCGTTCGGTACTTCTTCCGTAAATTCCAAAACCAATGCAATGTCCTTGTATAAGTCATTATTCATGTCACCTTCGCAACTGTCCATAATGCAAATATATGAAGGTAAGAAAATTTCATCAACCGGAATTCCATCGGTAAGCTGTGCACTGACCGAATCAATTGCCTGTGTCAGGACAGTTTCATAATCTTCCATAACCGAATCGTTTATTTCTCTGTTTGCAGCTCCCTGCGCGTCCAAATAAATAAATTTTATAATAACACCGCTTTCTTCAACGCTCATGCCTCCGCCGGATGCCAAAATAAACTTTTGGTCAGCGCTGTAATAATAATCAACACTGTTTATCATGTATTCCATATGGGCATCCAAATCAATGCGATAATATTCACCGACAGTGTTTACCGGAATTTTATCCAAATCCGCACTTCTTCCCAGATAAAAAGACATTCCCAAATCCGCACTTTGAAACATTCTTAAATAGGCCTGATCGCTGTCCGTTTCCTCCCAATCGCCACCCAATTCATTCAATAATGCATCTACAAACAGGTCATATTCTTCCGCCGTACTGTTTTGCATCGTCAAAGCCGTGGGACGATAAGGCTTAATCACCGGCTCCAATCGGTCCGCATAATAGGAATCAAGTTCATTTCGCATATTAAAATCAAAATCCGTTACATCATCTAACTCCAATTTTCCATCGACAATTAAGTCTTCCAATGTACCGATATACACATCTTCATCCGTCACGCCAAAAGCCTGCTGTAAAAACTCCGGCGTTACAGTAGTAAGCTCTCCTTCTCCCGACAAATATGTATCTCCGCAAATTTGGTTGACTTTATCGATAAAATCACTCCATCCGTCCGGTAACTCGTCATAACCTTTTACAAAAACACTATGACTTTTTCCTGAGGCATCGTAGTAATTCATGGTGATTTTATAAGCCACTTTATTGCTGCTAAAATTATTATTTTCAGGAAGATTTTCAACATACTCCGTAATATAGGTAAAATCCGCCATGTCCATATTCTCAGGCTGTGTTGCATTGCTCATCTTATAGCCTGCGCATTTCATATTCGCTTGATCGAACGCATAATATGTATCCGGATACCACACATGATAAATCATGTCTTCATTTTCTACCGCACTGACAATATTTAAGTTATAAATTTGATTGGTCTTTTGTGATGCATTCTGCCCGGAAGATTTACATCCGACCAACAACACCAAAGAAAATAGCACAATTGCTATACTTGTCAATTTTTTCATCGTATTCATTCACTCCTCATACACCGGTCGCAAAAACAACTCTCAATACTACATTAGTATCTTTTTGCTACTTTGTCAATATTGAATCTTTTAAATTATTAATATTTATCGTTTGTAATCATTCATTTTTATTTACTTCATATATATCTACGATTTTACTCATATGTTTTTATTGAAAAAAATATTATTTTTATACTTTTTACCGAAGAACCATTCTTCCATCGATACATATAGTAAATAAAAAAGAATTTCCTTAAAGCTTCATTCAATAAAACTTTATGAAAATTCCATATTGGAGCCTTTATGCATATTGTTCCTTACAATCGCACCACTGCCGTAGAATATGCACGCCGCTGGGCAATGCAAAGAAACCCTGCCTATTACGATTTTGAAAAAATTGGTGGAGATTGCACAAATTTTGCATCTCAATGTCTTTTTGCCGGTTCGAAAATTATGAATTATACACCGACTTTCGGATGGTACTACCGTTCTTCCTACGACCGAAGCCCTTCTTGGAGCGGTGTTTCTTTTTTATATAATTTCTTAATGAATAACCGCTCCGTGGGGCCTTTTGCACACGAAGTGGCTGCAAGTGAAGCTAAACCCGGTGACATTGTGCAGCTTGGCACAGCCGACGGACATTTTTATCATTCTCCCGTAATTACCGCAGTTACGCCGG
Organism: Lachnospiraceae bacterium; assembly: GCA_017624855.1. Taxonomy (GTDB): domain Bacteria; phylum Bacillota; class Clostridia; order Lachnospirales; family Lachnospiraceae; genus UBA3766. The sequence continues at coordinate 88,636 of JAGAMF010000009.1, read as the reverse complement.
AAATTCTGGTTGCCACGCATACCTTTGATGCATTGAACAGACCCTTGTCCACTTACGAATATGACCATGCGCGATTTCTTCACATCGACGGCGTAAGGGTATGGTAACACCACATAAAAAATATCCTCAAATGCACATACATCGTTTCATTTGAGGATATTAACTGTTTCATTTTTCAAATTCATACATCCGATAAAGAGATTTCGAAAGTTTCCCTGCAAAAACACTTTTAAAAATTGCTTTCTCCATACCCTTTAATTCTTTCACCATTTCATCCGGCGTCATATTATGTTCTTTTACAAATTGAAAAGAAGCAAGGCGATCGTCTGTATTACTGACTGCTTCCGATAACCTTGTAGGCTCATCCAAACCGTATACCAAAGTAACTCCCACATCGTTTATCGGATTCTTGTGTTTGGATGCTTTTGCGGCTTTTGTTGTGTAACAATCCATGAGAATATGTATCTTATCAAAATGCACAGCCAAATCTGCCGTCATCTTCTCCAATTCTTCCGGTTTCAAGTACATGCTGATGCCTTCTAACACTACAATTCCCTGTTTTGTAGGCATATTGGCAAGATATGATGTATCTCTTGCGTCAGAGGCAATCATATGATAGGTATCCGTCTCTTCATAATACTTTTTGCGCTCATTGATTACTTCCTCAAAATCGATGTCATACCATAATGCATTTCCCCCGACTCTGTGAATTCTGCTGTCCATTCCGCAACCGATATGAAGCACCACAGCCTCCGGATACTTTTGCATCATTCCGTGAAGCCATTCATCAAACACCCGGGCCCGCATACCCATGTAATATGCCAACCACTTTGATTTTGATTTTCCTTTTAAGGGAAATCCCTCCTGCTCCCATATATGCTCTGCTGTGGGGTCTTTTAAAATAATATTCTTTTTGCTGACTTCGGACTTACCGTATAAAGGAATATATAAAGTTTTATTTACACCGTTCATATGTACCTCGCCTATGTTCTTTCGTGCTCAGTTATAGTCAAGCGCACTCCAATTTTATCGTTCTGCATACCGATTAAAACAATGACAATATCCCTGCTAAAACTGCCGCAATAACAGGATAGCCAACCAAGGTTCCAATCCATTTATGAATCATGGTTTTCTTAGGAATATAAGGCATTAGATCTTCTGTTCCGGGAATCAACCAAGCCTTGGTTTTACCAACCCAAAACCAATCGATAAAGAAACGGTCAAACAATCCCTCAATCATTAATATGATTGTAATCTGTACGAATATATCCACAAAACCTCTGGCACCATTGATAAAATAGACCATAGCAGGAACAAATACTAAAATCGGAACAAACAGGAAAACTCCGGCTAATGCATAATCCTTTTTTATTTTTTCCTTGGTTGTTAATCCAAGTTCCACAACTCTTTCCTGCACCTCCGGTTCATAAAAATATACGCATCCCACAGGACCATTTGCAATACCCACAACGCAAATCATCAATAAAATAAAACACATGGCCAAACCTTCAATTAGAATTAACATATTCTTATTCTCCCTTCTTTCAATTTGTTGGGTTATTTATTTATAAAATATAACTAATCTTCTTTTATGGACAAACAAAAGTCGCAACACTCCGCCCCCATTCCCAAGGTTTTTGTTCTGCCCCAAATAAGTTTTGGATGCATATTGCCATAAGTAATATCATCACTCTTACAAAAGAACTGTACAATTTCAGGACAACCATATCTTTGACAGGTTACTACATAAGGACAAACAAGCATATCAACAGCAAAACCGTTTGGGATATCTTTTTCACAGTACTGAAATCCTGCCTTTTCTCCAAACATGCTATCCAACATTTTATGCATTATGCTTGGTGTTTTTTTGTATAAACCGGGAATTTTCATAGCAGCCGGTATAATCTTTGCCATTTTTTCAATTTTGCAAAAGCACCATTTTTCATAAAGCTCCATTGATTTCTCACGACTGCCTTCTTTCCTTAGCAATGCCTCATAAAAAGCAATACAAGGTAAAATCTGTTTCATATGCATCATCTGCGCTTTACTCATATTCTCATTTTCCCGAATCAAATCCGCAGTCCTTTGATAAATCGTCGGTAATAATTCTCCAAAATTATTTTTCTTAAATTCTTTCTTCAAACTGCTTGGCATTGGTTTGGAATTAATATACTTTTTGGCAAGTTTTAGTGCTTTTTTATTATCCATTTCCTTCTCCTCACTTTTATATTTTTCCATAGGTTTTTATTAAAAAAATAAAGACCCACTACCGGCGTATACCGGTTGTGAGTCTCACCATTTCATGTATTACCGGGTGCATATACGCACCGTACTGACGATAATTACAATACATTATAAAATGTACTGATTACTCCCTCATAACTTATAAAAAGTGTAATTTAATTCTTTTTATTTGTCAATATTGATTATTCACAAATTTATAAAAAAATCAACGAGCAGATTTTATGTAAACTACTTTTACATCTCTGAGGGAAAATTACCATACCCCACTTCCCCTGACTTGGTATCGATAATTGCATACCAACTGTAAGTATTTCCGTTTTCCATTACATACAATTCCGTAAACTCATAGACCACACAATTTTGATAATCCTTACTGTCGAAGTTTGTTACCAAATCCTTTACCTGTTCACACAAACCGGCAAACTCATCCTGCCCTTCTTCTATAGTATGAATTATGCAAGGTTCATCAATACCTTCAAAATACGCCCGGATATCTTTTACATTTTCCTGCGGTACATAAAAACTTACTCCGCAAGCCTTGCCCCATGAAATAAATTCAATTTTTTTGGCATAAGAAGGCAAACTGTCCATGTAATATCGGTAGCCCTCTGCATTTTCATTTTTGTAGTAACGAATTATCTGATCATAATAGAGATAATTAAAAGTAGGCAAACCGCTTATGATAAGGGCAAAATACCCCAATACCATCATCCAGATTGTCACAGTAACCGTTGCCGGAATAATTCGCTTGCGGATTCTGCGTGAATCCACAATATCAATGTCAATATCATTTTTATACAAACGATTAAAAGACTGAAGGAACATTATAACTGTCAGAATTACCATAATCGTAATAAACAGAGGATACGGCCGCTTCGTTTCCGTAAATGTATATACCGCCGCTGCAACCGTAATCAGACCTGTAATAACAGCAAGTATAAAAGTTCTTATGTGTAATTTACCTTCTTTTCGTTCTTTTTCTTCATATGGAAGCATGGATAAACTGCGTCCACATTCCTCTTTCGTTTCCGGAATCGTGAAACCTTTTTTCTTCAGATCGCAAAGATATATTTTTCCGTCCAGATACATAAGAAAAGTTCCCACGCATCCCGTTACCGCACAAAATACACCGGCCAACATAAACGCTTCTATTTCAAAACTGTTAATAATGTCTTTCATACATAAAATCAACAGTAAAACAAAAACGCCTGCAACCGCCAAGAAAATCAAAGATAAATTCCTATAATTTCGAATATCTTTTTTAGCGTATCTAAGTTTATCCTGAACCTGAATGTCTTTTTTTATCATATGCTCTTTCCCCTTTTATTTACCACAAATTCTGCTTTAAATAAAAGCATAAAGACTCTGCCATGCATATACATGACAGAGTCTTACAATAATCATTTTAGAATAAATCTGACTGATCCACCGTCTTAATACCTGCACCTGCCAAAGCTGCCGCTGCCATCTGATTGTCATCCACACGAAGAATCATATAAGCTCCATGTTTTCCAGAAAGGAACGCATATGTATATTCTACCATAACATTGGATTCGGAAAGCACTTCAAGAATAGACGCAAGACTTCCCGGTTTATCGGAAATCGGCGCTGCCAGCACTTTCGTTATTGTAGTCAGGAATCCGCCCTCTCTTAAAACTTCATTGGCCTTGTCAGGATCTTCGCAAATAATACGAAGGATACCAAAATCCTGTGTATCCGCAATAGACAATGCTCTTAAATTAATGTCATGGCTTGCAATAAACTTAGTTGCCTGCGCAAGCTTACCCTTTTTGTTTTCAATAAAAATAGATATCTGTTTTACGCTCATAAATAAAACCCCCTTTTATTTAGTCATGAAGCTTTCTTCTGTCGATTACTCTGACTGCCTTACCTTCACTTCTTGTAATGGTCTTAGGCGCAACAAGATGTACCTTCGGATTTACACCCAGCATAATCTTCATTGCATTTGCAAGAGCTTTTTCTTTTGCTGCCAAATCCTTCATGGTGTCGGTAAACTGCTCCGGTGCAAGTTCAACAGACACATCCAAAGTATCGGTATTGTTTACACGATCCACTTCAATTAAGTAATTTGATGTATAGCCTTCTTTTAAAAGAACGGTTTCAATCTGTGAAGGGAATACATTTACACCACGAATAATCATCATGTCATCACTTCTACCCATGGGTTTTGCCATCTTAATTAAAGTACGACCGCAGGAACATTTCTTTCTGGAAAGAATACAGATATCTCTTGTACGATATCTAAGAAGAGGGAAACCTTCTTTGTCAAGGTTGGTAAATACCAACTCACCTTTTGCACCTTCAGGAAGCACTTCTCCGGTTTCAGGGTCAATGATTTCTGCAAGGAAGTGGTCTTCGTTAATATGCATACCGGTCTGTTCTTCACATTCGAATGCAACACCCGGTCCGGTACTCTCTGTCAATCCGTAAATATCATATGCCTTAATGCCCAAAGATTTCTCAATATCACGACGCATCTCTTCCGTCCAAGGCTCTGCGCCAAAAATACCTGCTTTTAAATCAAGATCCTCAGGTTTAAGTCCCATTTCTTTTACGGTTTCACCCATGTATGCCGCATAAGAAGGAGTACAGCAAATAATAGTGGAATGCAAATCCTGCATAAACTGAATCTGGCGCTCCGTATTACCGGAAGACATGGGGAGTGTCAGACAACCTACTTTCTGAGAACCGCCGTTTAAACCAAATCCACCTGTAAATAATCCGTAGCCGTAAGCAACCTGACATACATCTTCGTTCGTGCCGCCTGCCGCTGTAATGGCTCTTGCACAACAATCATCCCACATATCAATATCATTCTGTGTATAAAAAGCAACCACACGACGACCTGTCGTTCCGCTGGTAGAATGAATTCTAACACAATCTTTTAAATCTGCACCAAGAAGTCCGTAAGGATATGCATCTCTTAAATCTGCTTTTGTTAAAAAAGGTAATTTATGTAAGTCGTCGATGGACTGAATATCCTCAGGCTTAACACCTTTCTCATCCATTAAATTGCGGTAATACTCCACATTTTCATAAACATGTTTTACCTGTTTTACAAGTTTTTCATTTTGAATCGCACGCATCTCCTCCAAAGACGCACATTCAATTTCAGGCTGAAAGTAATTTGCCATTTTTATTTCTCCTCCTATGGCCACTTTATTTTTAAAAATATAATTTTTAAAATGGACATTTTTAATAAGAAGATTATAGTTTTTACATACTTTTTTGTCAATATTTTAGTAAATGTACGCAAGACTTTTTCTATTTCTCTATGCTATAATAAAATTGTGTAAAAAACAGGAAAGGCGGGACTTCCATTGCAATTTATGCGTTCTAAATTCAAAGAAAAAATGATGGAAACTTTAAAAGCAGTTTTTCCTATACTCATAATCGTATTGCTTTTATGTTTTTCCATAGCTCCGATTCCACCCGAAATATTAATGACTTTTTTGGTTGGTGCAGTTTTACTTACTATCGGAATGTTATTTTTTAATGTAGGTGTAGAGCTCTCCATGACGCCAATCGGCGAACGCGTGGGTACTACCATGACAAAATCAAAAAATCTGTTTCTTATAATTTTTATCACCTTTATTATGGGCTTTTTTATTACCATATCAGAGCCGGATTTGCAGGTACTTGCGCAACAGGTTCCTTCGGTACCCAACCTTGTGCTGATTTTTGCAGTTGCTCTTGGTGTTGCAATCTTTTTGATACTTGCCATTTTACGTATTCTTTTTGGAATACCTTTGTCTTTCCTTTTGGTACTCTTTTACATCATTGTATTTGCTTTGGCAATGTTCGTTCCGGCGGATTTTCTCGCCATAGCATTTGATTCCGGCGGAGTAACTACCGGTCCTATGACCGTACCCTTTATTATAGCCTTTGGTGTGGGTGTTTCTGCCATCCGTAGCGATAAACATGCGGCTGACGACAGTTTCGGTCTGGTATCCATGTCTTCCATCGGACCTATTCTTGCAGTACTGATTTTGAGCTTAATTTTTAAACCGGAACAAAGCGAGCAGGTATCCGAAGCCATTCCCACCATTACAGATACTGTGGTTTTATGGAAATTGTTTGCAACCGAAATCCCTACATATATGATGGAAATTGCGCTTTCTCTGTTACCGATTGTTGTCTTTTTTACAATCTTTCAGTTAATCTCCAGAGATGTAAACAAGCGTACCATGATAAAAATTTGTGTCGGTATTGCGTATACCTATGTAGGTCTGGTAATGTTTTTAACCGGCGTAAACGTTGGCTTTATGCCCGCAGGTAACTACCTCGGACAGACTATGGCCTCACTCCCCTATGCTTGGATTATCATTCCTATTGGTATGATGATCGGTTATTTCATTGTCTTAGCGGAACCGGCTGTATTTGTCCTTACCAAACAAGTAGAAGAAATTACTTCCGGTGCCATTTCGGCCAAAGCCATGGGGACCGGTTTATCCGTTGGCGTAGCTGTTTCCGTAGGTCTTGCCATGCTTCGTGTACTGACCGGAATATCCATCTTATGGTTATTGATTCCCGGATATGCAATTGCATTGGTTTTAACCTTTTTTGTTCCTAAAATTTTCACCGCCATCGCATTTGACTCCGGTGGTGTTGCATCCGGTCCCATGACCGCCACCTTCCTTCTTCCATTTGCAATGGGTGCTTGTGAAGCCTTGGGCGGAAATATCATTACAGACGCGTTTGGTATTGTAGCCATGGTAGCCATGACTCCCTTAATTACCATTCAGATTATGGGACTTATCTTCAAAGCAAAGGAGAAAAAACTCCACAAGGAAACTTCATACCAAACCGGTCATACTCCTTTGGATACTTTCGGAGATATGGATATCATCGAATTATAATGCAACCTTTGTTACTTTTTTAAAACGAGCAAAAAGGAGGCTGTCATGAGTAACATTTATATGATGACTACCATCGTAGACAGAAAAAAATTAAATAATTATTTAGAGTTATATCAGAAAAACAACTTATATGTCATGTTTGTTTCTCTGGGTCACGGAACCGCAACAAATGAAATTATGGACTATCTTGGTTTGGATACCAATGACAAAGCGGTGGCCTTCTCCATTATAGAAGATCAAACTTGGATTACCGTAAAAAAACAGCTGGAAAGAGATCTTAAAATTGATGCTCCCGGCGGCGGAATCGCTTTTACGGTTCCATTAAGCAGTGTAGGCGGCAAAAAAACCTTACAATATTTGATTGAAAGTCAGGATTATATCAAAGAGGAGGAATCAACCTTGCAGAACACCAATCACGAACTCATTATTGTTATTGCAGAACATGGATATACAGAATTAATTATGGATGCCGCAAGAGATGCAGGCGCCTACGGTGGAACCGTTATACATGCAAAAGGTACCGGCATTGAAGCCGCCGACAAATTTATGGGCGTTACTCTCTCTTCCGAAAAAGAAGTAATTTATATTGTAACCAAAACAGAACAGAAGAACCCTATTATGAAATCCATCATGGAAAAAGCCGGTTTGGAAAGTAAGGCAAAGGCCGTTGTTTTCTCTTTACCCGTTACAGACACTGCCGGATTAAGACTTATTGAAGATTAAAGATATGGCAAAAATAATAAACATTACTGATTTAGATATCGCGGAACTTCATATTTATTCAAAATTGTCTGAGGTACAATTGATGCGTCTCTATGAGCCAAAACCCGGACTGTTTATTGCAGAAAGCCCTAAAGTTATTTTACGGGCTTTGGATGCCGGTTGCATACCCGTATCCTTCCTTGTAGAAAATACTCACATTACGGGTGAAGCTGCGCCTGTTTTAGACCGTTGCCCGGACACCCCTGTGTATACCGCTGAGTACAATGTTTTGGTTAATCTTACCGGTTATGCCTTAACCAGAGGTATGTTGTGCGCCATGTACCGACCGACACTGCCAACCGTAGAAGAAATCTGCGCCAATGCCCGTCGTATTGCCGTATTGGAGAATGTGGTTAATCCCACCAATGTAGGTGCAATCTTCCGCTCGGCCGCGGCACTTAATATGGATGCAGTGCTTTTAACCAAAGGTTGCAGCGATCCTTTGTATCGTAGGGCTCTGCGCGTCAGCATGGGCACGGTTTTTCAGGTTCCCTGGACATTTATTGAAAATAAAAACAGCGTATGGCCGGATGATGGCATACGCTGCTTAAAAAATTTAGGTTTTAAAACTGCCGCAATGGCTTTGGACGATAATTCCGTAAGCATTGACAATGCCATGCTTATGTCGGAAGACAAACTGGCAATTATCTTAGGTACAGAAGGTGATGGCCTAAGCACTTCCACCATTGCCAATTGTGATTATACCGTAAAAATACCTATGTCCCACGGCGTAGACTCCTTAAATGTAGCCGCCGCAAGTGCTGTAGCTTTTTGGCAATTGGGAAAACATATGTAATTTACATTTTATGATTAGTGGCAAGAGATGCGTTTTTATATGACTCATCTTCTGTCACTTCTTTTATTACTTTGAGTTCTTTGGGGAAATTCACCTGTTCATCCGCACTGTTTAACTCAATTTCAACAATTGCTTTATCATCCCAGAACGGATAAATATCAATTTCAAAATATTGATTCTCATAAACCAGGCAGTACCTGCTTTTACGAATGGGATGTTTTTCAATATCCGCTTCCATCAATAATCTTAAATATTGATCTTTGGTCAATCTTCTCTCAATTTCAATACGTTTAAAATCGTCTACTTTTCTTTTTATGGTTTCGTAATATACATAATTTCCGTCGGTTCCACGCTGTCTTACCCGATGTTCTTCATTTCCCACCGTAGACAAATAAGTTTGAACGATATCAACCCTACAACAATTCTCCTGCTTTTTCAACCACTCTATATCAGGATATTCAATTAAATACTTTCGTTCAATTTCCATAGGTTCAGGTTCACCGAGAAACAGAGAAATTTCAGTAATTAACCGCATTATTTTTTCTTCAAAGTCTGTTGAATTATCAATAATTCTGAAATGGGGATGTCCGGTCCATGCAGCAATAAGTTTGTCATCAATAGCAGCCGCCATTTCCGGAGATTCCATTCTTGCTTCATTATTCGCCTTTGTATAAAAATCCTTCGCACCTTTCGCGGCGCTTACCAGATGAAAGACTGCATCATAGGTATCTCTCAGTTCAATTTCATTACTGTGAATACTTTCCAAAGCTCTTTGAAACTCTTCTTCCGTCATATATGCCCGATTGTCCAACGCGCCTCGGTCACATACAATCAATACTTTATCCGCATCCATTTTTTTAACGGCTTCTTCGTATATTTTTTCTTTTTCCACCTGTAATTTCAAAAGGCAATTTTGAAAATCCGAATTACTTGCGCAACTTACAGGATTAATTCCTGCCAAAATCAATTCGGTTGCGGTTTCCTGAATAAATATGGTGCGGTAACCCTTCTGATTAAATACCTCTTGAATCCTGCTCATTGCAGTTGATTTACCGGCACAAGGTCCACCTGTTATAACAATTTTGGTAACTTCCATATGTTCCTCCCTTGTATCACTTTTTATCTAATTTACTCCAAAGCTTAAATGTCATGGGCCATACTCCGCCGGCCACTGCCGTAATCAGGAAATAGCGAATACCATCTGCAATAAAACTACCGCCACACAAGGCATACAACGGAGCTTTTAAGCCGGATTTGATTGCAAGTAACACCAAGAGGCCGGGCACTAATTTTAATATCTGTACCCACCAACTACCTTTGGTTTCAAAATGTGTATAGTGCTCATCGATTTCAAAAGATACCCATAAACCAAGAATACAACCGAGAATTTTATATGCATTTTTTATGCCGCTTTCGTAATTATGCATATCGATATCCGCAGGGAAGGGATACAGTAACACGAAAGCAAGAAACGCTGCCGCCAAAGCAATCAATACCGCCAAATATATACGCATATATTTGGGTTTCTCGAGTACTTTATTTACAACCGGATATAACACAAAAATCAGCACCAATGCAACTGCAACAGATACGCCCACATCCGCAGGTGTATGTACTCCCAAATACATTCTGGATAAAGGTACAAGAATGCATAAAAGAATGCAGGGAATACGCACCCAAAGGTTTTTGCAGACTCTGGCAATTCCGCCATACATACCTACCGAAGTTTGAGTATGTCCACTGGGAAATGAATATCCTGTTGCTTCTGCTCTGGCACTTTCCACAATAGTAAAATTCGGATTTTTTACCCAGGGACGCGGAATCCGAAACCAGAGTTTTAAAAACTGATTGATTACAGTCCCTATAAATCCTACAGACAGAAGGAAATAGCCCTTCTTTTTATCAATACACCAAAAGAAAAGAAGACCTACCAATATAAAAATCGTTTCCTCGCCCATGTGAGTTATTAGGGAGAAAAATACATCTCCCACCGGTGTACGCATATTTTCCAAAAAGTATAAGAATTCCATATAAATTAACGATTTACTCCCCTTACAAAATGTTTCTCAAATAGTATTACCCTATCTTCTCTCATCATAGCATTCCCCATTATGAACATCAAGTCGATTTTCTTTCGCACCACTTCTTTTTCACGGTTTATACACATATAATCTTTATGATTGTAAATTGCGAGTATTATAGATTGACAGCTAGATATTACATACCTATAATATCCATATTGTACTATTCAAGGAGGCCTTATGATTCTCTATTATTCCGCAACCGGAAACACGGAATTTATTGCCAAGGAACTGGCAAAATGTCTGGATGACGAATGCATCGACTTACTTCCCCGCATCAAAAATCAGGATTACAGTAATTTGCATTCCGAAAAACCTTTTGTTATCTGTGCACCGGTTTATGTATGTGAAATGCCCCGTTTTATGAGCAAATACCTTAAAAAGCAAACTTTTACCGGTAATAAAGATGTGTATTTTATCTTTACCAGCGGCGGATACTGCGGTATTTCCGGCCAGCTTGCAAAATGGATGTTCCGTAAGAAAAAAATGCGCTATCGCGGACACGGAGAATTTAAAATGCCTCGTAATTATGTGGCTAATGATGCTTATCCCATGCTAAGCAAAGAAGAGGTTGAGGAACGCATCATCAACTCCTATAAAATGATTGCACCGGCAGCAGAAACCATTCAAGCCGGAAACAAATTAAAAGCACGACATATTTTCCTTTTTGAAACCATAATCACCCTGCCCTTCAATCCGGTATGGTGTAAATATAAGCTTCGTTCCAAAGATTTTTATTCTACGGAAGCTTGTATCAGTTGTGGAAAGTGCGTAAAATTATGTCCCTTAAACAATATAACCTTAAAAGACAAGGCCCCTGTCTGGAGAGATCACTGCACACACTGCATGGCTTGTATCGGCAACTGCCCTACCCGTGCCATCGAATATGGTAAAATCACGCAGGAAAAAGAACAATATAATTTCGGAAAATATAAGTATGTAGTGGACACTTTGTCACAAAACACTTCAAAATAGCTGTATATTACATAAAAAACACGATAAGTCGCCTAAAACAACTTATCGTGTTTCTTTTTACCAGCCCAAATCCATCAGCCGGTTATTTTACCGCTACTTTGGCATCATGAGTTACCATCATAATGGTGTTTATCTTCTACAATTAGGATGTCTAACATATTTTATACCAACTCTACTTTAATAAATCACCTTAACACAAATCTTTATTCCCTAAAAAAATCATATACTCTTTGATTAAAGTCCTTGGCTTCTTCGTAAGCCGCATGTCCCAAATCCTCATACATAAAACTTTTACATCCAAGTTTTTCTACGATTTCCACAGAAGCCTCTCCGCTTACCACTTTATCCTGCATTCCACCGATTACAAATACAGGACACTGAATTTTATCCAATTCGTCATAAGCATTACAGGTAAAAGTAGCTTTTGCCAAAGTAATAAATCTCTGCACATCCTTTGGTTTCTGCAAAATTGTTAATAAGGGCATAAAAAACTTATATCTTCTCATATAGGAATCTGAATACATTTTTTCAGCCATGTCTTTGACCAGATTCTTATGATCATTTTCTTTCGTCATTTTAATCCAGTTGCCGACTACTGATTTTAATGTTTCATTATTTTTAGAAAGCGTCACCGCAAGAACCATTTTATTTACCAAATCAGGTCGGTCGATTGCAAGATACTGTGCAATCATACCACCCTGAGACACTCCGAATATATCAGCACTTTTAATTCCCAGATAATCCATTGCCATTGCTATATCCGCTGCCAGTTCTCGAACTGTGATGTTTTCACCTATATTTTCTCTGCGGTCGAAAAGGTAAACTTTATATTCCTTTGCAAATATACGATACATATATGCCAATGAAAGAGATGCTCCCTTAATGCTTTGAGTATTTAGCCCTTGAATCATAATCAGCGACTTAGCGCCCTTGCCAAAAGTAATACAGTTCATCCGTACGCCCTGAATATTTAAAACCGTTTCTTTTGCTACCATCATACTTATATTTTAAACTCTTTCCGGAAAATATCAATATATGTATCTTTTTAATTCCAATAAATATTTAACATGACAGGTAATGAGCAAAGTAAAAGCAGACAAAGAAATATACTTTGTCTGCTTCGTTTTTATTTCTCAATGCCCTAACATATTCTCGATAAAAATCTGAATGTGTCAAGTAAGGGACAAAAATCAGAATTTTTTGCCCTCTTTAATAAATTCTAAAATATTGATATGATTTATCCCGTTTCTCTTCTGTAGTAAGTAGTCTGTTGTCACAACATACTTTGCAAAATTATCTCTAATCATTTCTAATGGTCTATATTCTCTATCCTCAGTCTGTTTACTCTCATTTATTGTATACGCAACCTGTATATAGGAATAATTCTGCTGTGTATCTCTAAGAATGAAATCACACTCCAGCTTACCAATTCTTCCAACACTTACAGAATAATTCATTCCCCTGGAATATAAATATACCATATTTTCCAGTGCCGGACCGTAATTTATACGATTGTCCGTATTAAAAGCAAAATAGAAAGATGTGTCTGCCAAATAATACTTTTTTTCTCCACTCAGAGCTCTTTTGGATTTCATATCAAATCGGTCGCATTTATAAAGAATTTTGGCACCAACCAATGCATCTATATATCGCTTCAAAGTGGCACGCTGTACAGAAAGACCTACCTTCTCTAATGATTGCTGAAGGCTTTGTATGCTCATAGTCGCGCCGTAGTTATTTATAACGAAACCTCGAACTGCTTCAAAAACCTCCACATTACGAATCTTAACTCTTTTCTTTATATCCTTTTCAAATATTTCCTCTATTACAGATTTTACATATACCTGCTTTTCTTCTACAGTATCAAATCTAACTGTACGCGGAAATCCACCTTCTCTAAGAAATTTGTCCAGTTCAATATTTATATTTTTATCTATAGGTTTTTGATAAAATTCTTTCATCAAAAGATATTCATTGAAATTGAGGGTAAAAAGTTCAAACTCAACATATCTTCCCGTAAGCTTTGTCGCCAACTCTCCGCTTAGCAAATATGAATTTGAACCGGTAATAAAAATAGAATAATCTCCATCATTTCTGAATGCATTGATAATTTCCTCAAAATTTTTAATATTTTGAATTTCATCAACAAATAAGTATTTCGTTTCCTTTGTAGTGGATAACTCATCTACTATCTTTTCAAATTCGTCATCCGTTTTAATTTTTCTATATTTTCGCGAATCAAGATCCATATATATAATACACTTTTCACTAACACCGGACGCTATAAGTTCATCTTTTATCATCTCCATAAGGCTTGATTTGCCACATCTTCTGACACCGGTAATTACTTTAATTATATCCGTATCATGGTAAAATCCTCTTATCTTTGAAAGATATTGTTCTCTACGAAATAGTTCCATGCTTATCACCTCTTTCCATTATAAGTATATCTGAATTTTATATAGTTAACAACACATTTTTTGTATTTGTTTCAAAATATGTGTTGTTAAATAAGTATTTTCTCTTCTTTATACTATACCATTATTCTTGTAGATTCGAATTCCTCAGCCTATTCATATGCCAATGAACAAAGCGAAAAATTAAAATCATAACGATAATTGAAATCACTATAAAGAAAATTGTAACAAAATCAAAAGTCAAAAATTCAGCGGTTTTAATTAAAATCAAGATACATGTCGGCAAAAAAATAATACTTGTGATAAGTGATGGAATAAACTTTCTAATATAAACACTAAGTCCTATGTGAATCACAAAATGTCCGGTTAACGCAAACATCAAACCATACCAAAAGGAAAACAGAAAATAATTAGGAAAATAATATGCCACCAAACTGACACCAAAAAAAGGAACAAACTCTTCATAGACTCCTACCGCAAATACATCTGTTTTAAAATTCCGGTAAGGGTTTGTTATCTTTGGATACTTCTTATAAACCCATGGATTCTTTCTAAAAAACCATCCAAAGCCAACAATCTCTTCCATGTCATGAATAATAAAAATAACAGGTAAAAGTAATAAAAATTCTTTCATGTTCTCCTCCTTTGTTACTGACACTCTTGTGTCAGTTTTTGTTTTATTATATAATAGTTGATATAAATGTAAATAAAGCTCAGCGAAGAGACACTATTTAAAGAAAATGTGTCATTTTAAGAGGAGAATATAATGATTGAGTCGAAAAACCCATCAGCAATAAGGTCCCAAAAAGAAATCACCAAAACATTGATTTCCCTTATGAAAAAACACCCATATAATGAGATAACCGTCAAACATATATTGTTGGAGTCAAAACTGGCAAGAAAAACGTTTTACCGTAATTTTGAATCTAAGGATGACGTGCTGTATTCCTTAATCAAAAAAACATTTCGTGAATATTTTATGATTGTAAATACTGCGGAAGGCGACGTTTTGACAACTATATTTTCCTATGTAGAAAAGAATCAGGAGTTACTTCTGTTACTGGATAAAAATAATATGCTATACATCCCGTTGCAATGTATGAATGAATACGGGCCTTTTCTGCGAAGTACTCTGCTTTCTGAACGCAATCCATTTAATCAACTGTTTGAAGGTTTGGATTCTGAATACCTTATGGGATTAAATATTGGTGCAATCTGGAATGTGATTTCCTTATGGATACACCGCGGAATGCAAGAAAGCCCCGACGAAATCAAAACTACAATTGAACAATACTTAACAAGATTAAAGCAGACAAAGGTATAAACTTTTGTCTGCTTCGTTTTTATTTCTCAATGCCCTAACATATTCTCAATAAAGATCCCATACCCCTTCTCCGGTTCATTTACCAGCACATGAGTCACAGCTCCGATAAGCTTTTCATTCTGAATAATGGGGCTGCCGCTCATTCCCTGCACAATACCGCCGGTAAGCTCCAACAATTTTTCGTCTGTTACCCTTAAAGTAATAGCCTTTTTATTTTCGCTACTGTTATATTTTATATCTATAATTTCAACAGCATACTTTTCACAAGTACCTGTAATGCCGGATATAATATATGCTTCTCCCAATTCAATCTCCTGCTTTAATGCCACTTCCATAGGTTGATGAAACGAGCTTTCTGCCCAGTCTTTTTTTGTTACACAACCATATATTCCTGCCATGGTATTCCCTTCAATATCACCGATTTGTTTGCTTTTTTCATATTGAATCAGACCGGTTATCTCCCCCGGTTCCCCGGATTTCCCCGGTGAAATAGATACAATCTTGGTTTCATATAATGTCCCTGAGGAAATTTGAATAAGCTCATTGGTATCCGCATCCCTTACCGCATGCCCCAACGCACCGTAATCACCGTCTTCCTCCATAAAAGTCATTGTACCTACGCCCTGCAAACTGTCACGAATCCATGCGCCGATTTTATATGTGCCATCCAAGGCTTTTACAGGAGTGACCGTAACCGTACGCTCTTCATCGCCTCTAAGAACGGTAAACGAAAGAGGGGTTCCTTCCGATTCCTGAACCATTTGTGTAAAATCTTTTTTACGGCTTATCTCATCTCCGTTTACCGCAATAATGTAGTCGTCCGATTGCAGTTTATCTTTACAAGGCTCTGCTACAATATTGTCTTGTGTCATAAAATCACCGGTATCTATCACATAAATTCCTTTCATTTTCACATAAATTCCTATGGGTTGCCCGGAAGGTATTACCGAATGCGTGTTTATTGTTTCAAACCGTACCGTCTTATAGGGTAGAACACCTAATAACTTTAAATCAGCACAATATATGTTTTCTTCTGAACCTTTTATAATCATTTCCCGAGAAAAATCCACTTCAGCAGAACCTGTATTCATACTTGCATTGCTGATACTTTCAACTGCTTCGTCCGAAAAATTGTTGGCTTGCACAGTTTCGCAATATAAGAAACCTTTTACCGGAATATTCATATCAATTACTTGTTCTTCTCCTGCCTCCAAATAAAACACATCCGGCATGCGATTCCATTCATATACATATAAGGCAACCGACACAATTACCGAACCAAACCCCAACAGAAAAAACAAGATTCGTCTGTATATCTTTAATCTTTTATATTTCATATAACCGTAATCGATATTATCCATTCCAGCCTCCGTAGTTTAAATAATCGGTAAAAATCATATTTTATAATTTCTAATATAACACCTGCTTTTTCAACACAAAAAAGAAGGACATTTCGTCCTTCTTATTATGTGAAAATATTGATTTTTTAGTTATCCATTTTTTGTATTTTGTGCTTGAATTTTTAATTCTTTGGCATTCTCCAAAACCGCCTCTGTAATGCTCTCGCCGCCAAGCAATCTGGCAACTTCCTGCAATGCCCCCTTATCATCAAGAGGCTTAATGTCCGTAACGGTTTTTCCGCCCTGTTCACTTTTTTCAATACAATAATGAGCATCCGCCATAGCCGCAATCTGAGGAAGATGAGTAATGCAAATCACCTGATGACTCTTGGCTAAAATACCCAATTTCTCAGAAACCTTCCAAGCGGTTTTACCACTGATACCACTGTCAATTTCATCAAAAATCAATGTATTGATTTCATCACGCTTTGCGGAAATGGTTTTTATTGCCAGCATAATACGGGACAATTCACCGCCACTGGCAATTGCTGACAAGGGACGAAGCTTTTCTCCCGGATTGGTTGAAATCATAAAAGCAACCTTATCCATACCGTTTACGGTCACACCATCCGTTGTATCAAAATCAACCGCAAATTCAGCCTGCATAAAATTCAAATCATGCAATGCTTCCACGATTTCCTTTTCAAGCTTTTTCGCCTCTTCTTTACGGAGTGCACTGACTTCCTTCGCCTTCTCCTGCAAGAACAAATATTTTTCTTCCAGCTCTTTTTGAATTCTTTCGCTTTCCGATGCTGCATTTTCAAGGCGATAAATGTATTCTTTCCGCTCCTTGGCATAATCCAGAATTTTATCAACGGTTTTACCGTACTTAACCTGCAAATGATTAATCAAATCCACTCTTTCACGGACACGATTGAATTCTCTTTCATCAAAATCATCCGCTTCAAATACAGTACATAAATCCCTGGTCAAATCACGAAGCACGGAATCCACTTCCGACATACGGTCCATATACTCCTGCATGTCTTCATCCATGGATGCCAAGTTGTCCATCTCTCTTAAAGCTCTGTTTAAGCTGTTCTCGCAACTGTTATCGTCCTCTTTTACAAACTGAAGTATGCGGGCCAAACCTTCTTTGATTTTACCGCAATTCTCCATTTTACGAAGAGAAGTCTCCAACTCTTCCAATTCACCGGGCACCAGTTTTGCTTTCTCAATTTCATCCACTTCAAACCGCGCAAAGGAAAGTTCTCTCTCACGCTGTTCAGGGGATAATTCCGGTGTATCGGAAGCTTTTTTCAAGTCCATATAATCGGCATAAGCCTCTTTATATTCTGCTTTCGCATTTTCAAGCTTATTGTCTCCGAAAGAATCCAGAATATCCAAATGCTTTTTATCCTGCAATAAGTTCTGATAATCATGCTGTCCGTATATATCCAAAAGTATGGGTGCCAATTCTTTTAACACAGATGCAGAAACCGTTTCTCCGCACACTTTGAATACGCTTCTTGCAGACATAATTTTACGCTGCAAAATAATGACATCGTCATCTTCAATCGGTAAATCTAAATCAAGAACCCTCTTCTTCTGTTCTTCGCTTTCCAACTGAAATATCAGTTCAACCAGGGCATACTCCGCGCCTTCGCGAATGATGTCCTTGTCTGCTTTTGCACCCAGAGCCAAATGAACGGAACCCAAAATTACGGACTTACCCGCACCGGTTTCTCCGGTAAGGATATTTAAGCCTTCCGTAAAATCCACTTCCACTTCATCAATAATGGCCAGATTTTTCACATGTAACTGTAATAACATAAATGCCTCCTTTTATCCATTCCCTCTCTCTTATTCTTTGGACTTTGTTTAAAAGGTTGCTTAAATCATTTCTGATATTTTTTCTTTTACTAAAATTGCATCCTGTGTTGTCCGCACCGCTACCATAATGGTGTCATCACCTGCGATACTGCCCACCACTTCCGGCAAATGCATGGCATCCAAAGCAGCCGCTACCGCCATAGCCATACCCGAAACGGTTTTTACCACAAGAATATTCTGAGCCGTATCCATATCTACCAGTCCATCACGGATAATGCGAATATATTTGTCGGCCAACTGCTCCACATCATTACTGAGAACCACATATTTCTGCTTCCCTTTTCCATTGGGAATCTTGGTAATTTTTAATTCTCTGATATCTCTGGAAACCGTGGCCTGCGTAATGTTAAAGCCGTCTTCCAAGAGTTTTTTTACCAAGTCTTCCTGGGTTTCAATATCAAATTGTTCTATCAGCTCAATGATTCTCTGATGTCTTTTATTTTTCATGTTTCACTCCGTTATATGGGGTGATTTCAATGTATCACCTTACGATATTAACCTTCTCTCATTTTTTCATACAGTGTTTCCAAAAAGCCTGCATCACTGATACGAACCAAAGTTGTGGTCATATCGGACTTCGTTACAACAACTTTGTCTCCGACCTCTAATTTTAATCTTTCAATTCCGTCAAAATATACCTCAATCAATTGCTCCACATTCAAATCATGGGGAGGTAAAATCTTCACTTCAATTTCATCCTCCGCTTTTAAAATAATGCTTCGACTAAGCATGGTATGGGGTGCAATGGGGGTTACCAATGTCATATCCGCTCCGGGTTCTACGATCGGTCCGCCGGAAGACAAATTATATGCGGTAGAACCGGTAGGTGTTGCAAGTATCAAACCGTCAGCACGATATGCTTTCAGCATTTTGCCGTTAACCAATACCTCAAAATTAAGAATCTGCATGGAACCGCCACGGGTAATGACAATATCATTTAAAGCGTCCCAATCACATAATACGCTCTCATCACGAATTACCTTACCGGACAACATCATACGATTTTCAGTGGTGAATTTACCTTCGCACAAGGCATCCAATGCACTAAAAACATTATCTTTGTCCACATCCGCAAGATAGCCTATATGACCCATATTAACGCCCACAATGGGCAAGCCGCTTTTTACGATTTTCTTTGCTACCCTAAGGATTGTACCGTCACCGCCCAAAACCAGTACGCAGTCCACTCCTTCCAGCTTGTCTGCCGATATATCATAATCACGGTTTTCGGGAATGTAAGTTTTAACCGCTTTTCCCTTTTTACCGATCAGATAATCACAAATGCTGTTGGTTACGGATAAATCTTTATCTTTTTGATTGTTGGTAATCAATAAAAAAGATTCCATATTTTTCCTTTCTGCCATGCCCGGGCAATCATTACACGGTAAAATCGCCCCTTAAAACATCACTTTACAAAGTTTCATGAGACTTTGCCACGATTTCATTGATTCGTTTCTGCCATTCTTCCGTCAAGGCGCTTACTGTTTTGTAAGTCACCTCAGTCTCATCCGCCTTTGATGCCATACTGCTTTCCGTTTCCGTAAAGGGTTTACGAATATAAGCCAGATATTCAATATTTCCCTCCGGTCCGCGAATAGGCGAATAATCCAAATCTAAAATTTCAAAACCGATTTCTTCGATTGCCGTAAGCACGGTTTCAATTACTTCTTTATGTACGGATGGTTCTCTGACCACGCCCTTTTTTCCCACCTTTTCTTTAGTGGTTTCAAACTGAGGCTTAATCAGACAAACCATTCTTCCGCCGGGTTTTAACAAGTCATATGCCGGCGGCAAAATTTTCTTTAAAGAAATAAACGATACATCCACGGACGCAAAATCCAAATCATCCTGAATATCATCCCGAACCATATAGCGGAAATTGGTTTTTTCCATGCACACAACCCGCTCATCGTTACGAAGTTTCCATGCCAGCTGGCCGTGCCCAACATCCACGGCATAGACTTTTGCTGCGCCGTTTTGCAACATACAGTCCGTAAAACCGCCGGTTGAGGCACCGATATCCATACAAACCATATTTTCAAAAGATAAACCATGCTTCTCAACAGCCTTCTCAAGCTTCAAGCCGCCACGGCTTACATAGCGTAAAGTCGCACCTCTGACTTCTACTTTGGCGGTTTCTTCTTCAAATAAATCTCCCGCCTTATCTTCCTTCTGTCCATTCACATAAACAATGCCGGACATAATATACGCTTTGGCCTTTTCTCTGGATTCTGCCAGACCTTTTTTTACTACCAGTACATCTAACCGTACCTTCATATTTCGCTACCTTCCTAGTAACATTCTTTAATTCTTGCAACTACGGAATCCGCATCCATACCGATTTCTTTGTATAACTGATCCACGCTTCCGTGTTCCACAAATTTATCGGGGATTGCAACAGTCAACACCTTACAGTCTGCTTTTATGCTGTCAAGGTATTCACGCACCTTTTCACCATAACCGCCGCTTGCCACGTTTTCTTCCATGGTAACAATCAGGGAATGATTCTCTGCCGCTTCTTTTAAAGCTTCTTCATCAATAGGCTTTACGAATCTGCCGTTATTTAAGCTGCAGTTATATCCTGCTTCTTTTAACTGTGCATGGACTTCTACTGCATTTTTTACCATACTGCCCACGGCAAAAATTGCGATGTCCTTTTCTTTATAAATCCACTCAGACTTACCATATTCAACTACGGCACGGTTCTCATATAAACCTTCGTAAGCCTGACCTCTGGGGTAACGCACAGCGATGGGGCCATCAAAAGCAACCGCAAATTTTAACATATCCGAAAGTTCCCATTTATTCTTGGGAGCCATTATGGTCATATTGGGGATGGATGACAAGAATGACAAATCAAACACACCCTGATGGGTTTCACCGTCACTACCTACCAAACCAGCCCTGTCAATGGCAAACACCACCGGCAGCTTCTGAAGACAGACATCATGAAGAATCTGATCGTAAGCTCTCTGTAAAAATGAAGAGTAAATCGCTACGATAGGACGCAAACCTCCCGCTGCAAGACCTGCAGCAAAGGTAACTGCATGCTCCTCCGCAATTCCCACATCAAAAAAGCGATTGGGATACATATTGCGGAAACGCTTCAAACCGGTACCGTCCGGCATTGCTGCCGTAATAGCCACAACCTGATCGTTGCGGGCACCCATTTTACACATAACCGTAGAAAAAATATCCGTATAATTAGGCTTTGTTCTTCTTGATGCCGGCAAACCTGTTTCGATTTCAAAAGGCTCTGCACCATGGAATCTTGCCGGGTGTCTTTCTGCCGGTGCATATCCTTTACCTTTATGTGTCATTACATGCACAAGCACCGGTTCTTTACATCTTTTGGCTTCTTTAAAGACACGAACCATATCCGCAATATTATGTCCGTCTACGGGACCTAAATAAGTAAGGCCCATATCTTCGAATAACATTCCGGGAATCACCATCTGCTTAAAAGTACTTTTTACACGCTGAATTCCGTGAATCATATTTTTACCGCGAGGCATATGACGAAGTCTTTCTTTAATTTCGTCTTTTAAATCAATATATGCTTCTGTGGTACGAATACTGTTTAAATACTGTGAAACACCGCCGACAGGCTCTGAAATAGACATATTATTGTCATTCAACACAATGATAAAATTGGTGTCCGCCTTAGCCGCATTATTTAAAGCCTCATAGGCCATACCACCGGTTAAAGCACCGTCACCGATTACCGATACAATGGTATTGTTCTTTCCCTGCAAGGTTCTTGCCATAGCCATACCAAGACCTGCCGAAACAGATGTGGAACTGTGCCCGGTGTTAAAACAGTCACAATCACTTTCCACGGTTTTGGGAAATCCGCTCATTCCCTTAAATTTACGCAAAGTGTCAAAACCGTCTTTTCTGCCGGTAAGAATTTTATGGGTATAAGACTGGTGTCCAACATCCCAGATTAACTTATCCTCGGGAAAATCCATGCACAAATGTAATGCCATGGTAAGTTCAACCGCACCTAAATTAGCGCCCAGATGACCGCCTGCTACGCTGATTTTTTCAATTAAAAATTCTCTGATTTCCTGCGCCAGGTCATCATAATACTCACGGGGAATTCTTTTAATATCATTAGGTTTTTCAATTCGTTCAAGAAACATAATTCAATCCTCTGTTTATTTGAAAACTCTATTTGTCACGATTAACAAGACTGTTAATCAACGCTTTTAAAAATACATCTTCCGATGTGATTTTATTTAACATCTCAATGGCTTCTTCCGATAACTTCTTCTGATCTTCCTGAGCTTTTTCAATGCCTTCCAAAGAAACATATGTTGTCTTCTCATTCTTCTCATCGCTTCCAACCGGCTTGCCGATTACAGCCTCGTCACCGATTTTATCAAGAATATCATCCTGAATCTGGAATGCCACTCCTACATTATAACCAATTTGCTCGGTTTTAACGACATCATCCTTGGATGCGCCTGCAAGAATGGCTCCTACAGTAAGGGCAGCCTGAATCAACGCCGCCGTTTTATTCTCATGAATAAAAAGCAATTCTTCTTTCGTGGCATCCGTCTTCTTCTCGGCTTCAATATCTACCACCTGACCACCAATCATACCCAATACGCCGGCTTTTCCGCCCAATACATAAATCGCCATGGCATGACGATTTAACATTGCCGGATTCTCCTCAAATACCATAGCGGTAGCTACAGTCTCATAAGCAAGATTTAAAAGTCCGTCACCGGCAAGAATAGCAGTTGCCTCATCAAACTGCTTATGATTGGTAAGGCGCCCTCTACGATAATCATCATTATCCATTGCCGGTAAATCATCATGAATCAGCGAATATGTATGAATCATTTCAAGCGCTGCCATATAAGGCTTTATCACTGACAAATCCTTACCGCCGAACATACGATAACTCTCTAACATCATCATAGGACGAAGTCTCTTGCCGCCCGCAAAGAAACTGTAACGCATAGCTTCAATCACTCTCTCGTAATATGCGCCTTTCTGCGCCGGAATAAATTCACCGAGAATCGCTTCTACTTCTTCCACATGATTCTTTAATTCCTCTTTAAAATCACTCATGTTTTCACCCCTTGATTTTTCTATTCGCTTACATTTTTATCTTTCTGCAACATTTCAAATTCTTCTGTATCGCCATTGGCAGAAAGTTTTAATACCATCTTATCCACGCGATCGATTTGTTCGTCACACAAGCGTAAAAGTTCCACACCTTCACGATATTTCAAAAAAGCATCTTCTATGCTGATATCGTTTCTCTCCAAACCTTCAAGAAGCGCTTCGATTTTTTCAAAATTTTCTTCCAAAGTTGCAGTATTTTGTTCTGACATATTTTTCCTCCCGACACTTCCCTTTTCTATTCTTCCTGCTTTAAAAATGACACTTCCCGAATTACCGCTTTTGCTTCGCCATCCTTCATACGGATATTTATATCTTTACCGATTTGCATGTCATTGATACCGGAAATTCGCTTTCCTGCATCGTCAGATACATAAGCCATACCGCCGTTTAAACGCTTAATGGGGGATACGGCATGCATGCGCTCCACAAGAATACGAAGGTTATTTCTTTTTAACTGTATAATTTGTGCCATCTGCCCATCCAGCTTCTCCGCCATATGAGCACTACGCATCTTATATTCACGAACCTTGGCTTGGGGAGATGCTCCCTGTAATCTCTGCTTCATCAAGGTACTTCGCATTTTTACCCGAAGCAAATGCTGTTCCATGGCTTTATTTAACAGCATTCTGTAACCTTCCAGAGCTCCTTCTGTTTGAGCAAAATCTTCTACCGCCAATTCCGCCGCTGCCGATGGAGTTGCCGCTCTTTTATCTGCGACAAAATCCGCTATGGTAAAATCCGTTTCATGCCCCACGGCAGAAATAACCGGCACACTGCACTGAAATATGGCATGCGCCACCGCCTCTTCGTTAAACGCCCACAAATCCTCGATGGAACCGCCTCCGCGCCCTACAATCATAACATCCACACCGTAATTTTCCAGTGCTTCGATGCCCTGAATAATGCTTGGAACCGCATATTCTCCCTGCACAATTGCAGGAAACAATACAATCTGAATATATGGATTTCTTCGCTTGGCAACGGAAATGATATCTCTGACCGCCGCTCCCGTAGGTGCTGTGACCACACCCAATGTTTTAACATGAGCAGGTAATTCCCGTTTGTATTCCCGATCAAACATGCCTTCTGCTTCCAGTCGCTTCTTCAATTGCTCAAAAGCAAGAAATAAATCACCTTCACCGTCTTTTTCAACGGATGAAGCATAAATCTGATATTTTCCGTCTCGGACAAATACCTCAATGCGACCTTTTACAACAACCTGCTGACCGTCTGTCATTTGGAAGTTCAAATTCTTCCGTTGCGAAGAAAACATAACACAGGAAATGGCAGAACCGTTTTCTTTTAAGGTAAAATAGATATGACCGGTGGAATGGTATTTGCAGTTGCTTACCTCTCCACGAACGGATACATCACGACTTAAAAGATAGTCCTGCGCAAACATATTTTTTATGTAATTGTTAATCTGTGCGACAGAATAAACATTTCCCATTTTGTCTCCTGCACCAAACTGTCTTATTTGGATAATTTCGCCAATACACCGTTTACAAAAGAGGATGATTCATCCTGACCGAATTTCTTGGCCAGTTCCACTGCCTCGTTGATTGCAACGGATGTAGGCACGGAATCGTCATATTTCATTTCGTAAACAGCCAGTCTGATAATGGCAAGGTCCACCTTAGCCATACGTTCTGTCTTCCAGCCTACCGTCTGCGAATTGATTAAGGCATCAATTTCTTCCAGTTTCTCCTGAACCTGTACAAACTTTTCAGAAATATATGCACAATCCTTCTCTGCCTGAATTTCTTCCTGTTCCAGATACAACTTCATCTGCTCCGGCATTTCCGATTTGTCGTTAAATTCCAGCTGAAATACCAACTTAAAAATCTGTTCTCTCTGCTCTCTTCTTCCCATAATCTCTCCATCATAGAAATGCCTCCCGATAAGGGAGACATATCTTTATTTTTATACTGTTGTAGGTACCACAACAGTTGCAATTCTAACATTTACATCCACAACTTCCAGATTGGTCATTGTTTCGATGGCAGTCTTAACTTTTTCCTGAACCTTACGGCAGGTTTCAGGTACTTTATAGCCTGAGTTGATTCCCAATGCCATATCAACCTTAACGGTTCTTCCTACAATATCAACTTTTACACCCTTGGGAGCTTTACGCACGCCCATACGGCTCATTAAATCATTCTGTGAGTTGTCAATGCTTACTACGCCGTCTACCTCTGCCGCTGCCAAAGCTGCAATTACAGGAACAACATCATCCGCTATTCTGACTGCACCGATTTTTTCACTTGCTTCTTTTGCCATTTCAATTTCCTCCTTTTATAAAAAACCATAATAAAATATAGAATAACTGCATATTATCACTATCTGAAATTATACCAAATTTTAAAAACTTTGCATAGTCCTATATTTACAACATAAATGTATAAGTATACATATTTTCATTGGATGTATAGGCAATGGTTTCGGTACCGCTTCGCAGATACTGAAAGATCTGCTGATTATCGATTAATTCGGTTTGTACGCTGTCAAACACAACCTGATTTGCGCATCGAATCGATATACAGCTTGTACCGCTTGTATAGGCTCTTTCAAAGATTCCGGCCAAAGTCATACTGTCCAAACCATTGATGTAAAGCCCTTCTCTTACATAGTAATTATCAAAGGTTCCCATACAAGTAGGTACGGATATGGGATGATCGATAATGTGAGTTTTCTGCAAATCCTGAGTAGTTATGCATAAATAATCATAGTTGATGGAAGATAATGCATCCGCAGTACCGCTGTCGCTTAAATAGGACGCATCTCCCCATGTGGCATCCACATAATAATACTGGCCGTTGACTTTTACCAGATTCCATGCATGTCCTTCTCCGCTTGTTACTTCACCCGTAATAACGGTACAGGCAACTCCCATCTCTTGTAAAAGATACTGAACCGCCTTGGCATATCCCAAACAAACAGATTCTCTGTTAATAAAAACGGAGCAAATATTCTGATTATTGGGCGCCTCTACATTATATTCGGTATTTAAAATAACAAAATCATATACATACCTGACTTTTTCATATTCTCCGGCTCCTGCGGGCAAGCCTTTCATACAAGCATCCACATATTGATTAATGGTATCCCAAGCCGCGGCAATTTCTTCTTCCGACATAATATAATTTGCGCTGTATACAATTTTTTCCACGGTTCCCGCAAACATATAGCGTTCGTAAGAATAACCGTCCACATAGAAAATATCCGGGTGATCCAGCAATACGCAGGAAGCCGCCAGCTCCACATCTTTTTCATTGATGCTGCAAAGCGGTACTCCGTTGTGGCGATTTTTTAAAGCAAGCATAATTTCAACATATAACTGCTGCTTGTCCGCGCCGATATTATCATATCCGTAAAGGCCTTTGCATTGCGCCATTGCTGTGGCAATGCCCTCATTGGTTAAGCCTGCGGCTTGTCTGACTGACCAGTCTTCGGAAGTTAATTTTCCCTCCATCTTAATTTCAATTTGGTTTACATAATCACCCTCCGGATTTTCCGTTCCGTTGCCGCCTTCTCCCAGCAGTTGGTCTTTTCCCATGCCTTGGATACTTCCCAATGCAGAATCGCCGGTAGAAGCACTGCCTGAGGTAATTTGTCCGGATGAAGTTGCCACGCCATACTTTTCATCCAGCACATGCATAGCAATTAAAACGCCTATGAAAAACACCGCAAAAGCGCCTATAAGTATAATATATTTCTTCACTATGGGCTCTCCCCTTTTACCGCATATACTTTATTCCCTGCCGAATTCAGATAAAACAAGGCCTTCGTTACGGTCTAATGTCATGCCTACGCTCCACGCATTGATAAACAAAAGCAACGGATTGCCACGCATGTCTTTTACCTTCTTCATATCGGATGTACCTACGATTTTGGCTACATCCACCCGGTCCTTGTTTTCAATCCAGCGAATATGTTCATAAGGCAGGGGTTCCAGTCTGATTTCCACATTATATTCGTTTTCCAGTCGGTATTTTAATACTTCAAACTGAAGCACACCTACCACACCTACAATGATTTCTTCCATACCGGTGTTGAACTCCTGGAAAATCTGAATTGCACCTTCCTGGGCAATCTGTGTAACACCCTTCATAAACTGCTTACGCTTCATGGTATCCACCTGACGAACACGGGCAAAATGCTCCGGCGCGAAAGTGGGAATACCGTCGTATAAAAATTTATTTTTCGCCGTGGTTATAGTGTCACCGATGGAGAAAATGCCGGGATCGAATACGCCGATAATATCACCGGCATATGCTTCATCCAGAATTTTACGCTCACTGGCCATAATCTGCTGAGGCTGTGACAAGCGCATACTTTTATTTCCCTGCATATGATATACTTCTCTGTCCGCTTCAAACTTACCGGAACAAATTCTCATAAAAGCAATTCGGTCGCGATGGGCCTTATTCATATTTGCCTGAATCTTAAATACAAAGGCACTGAAATCATTTTCACAAGGGTCAATTACTCCGATGTCGGCTTTACGCGCCAGAGGCGGTGTAGTCATTTTTAAGAAATTCTGTAAAAAGATTTCAACACCGAAATTGGTTAATGCAGAACCGAAAAATACCGGTGTCAGTTTACCGTCCTGAACCTTGTCCAAATCAAATTCCGCGCTGGCTCCGTCAAGCAATTCTATTTCATCGGAAAGTGTGGCAAATGCATCTTCACCGATGTATTCCAGCAATTTATCCTTATCATCTACGGATATACGCTCTGCATGGCCTTCCTTGGTACCTTTTTCCGTATCGGAGAAAACCACCACTTCCTTGTTTTCACGGTCATAAACCCCTTTGAAAGCTTTACCGCTGCCAATGGGCCAGTTTACGGGACAGGTAGCGATTCCCAATTCCTTTTCCACTTCATCCAATAAATCAAAAGTATCGTTGGCATCCCTGTCCAACTTATTGATAAATGTAAAAATAGGTATTCCACGCATGCTGCAAACCTTAAATAACTTTCTGGTCTGGGCTTCCACACCTTTGGACGCATCGATTACCATCACCGCCGAATCCGCTGCCATCAATGTACGGTAAGTATCTTCCGAGAAATCCTGATGTCCCGGTGTATCAAGAATATTGATGCAATATCCGTCATACTCAAACTGTAACACGGAAGAAGTAACGGAAATACCTCTCTCCTTTTCAATTTCCATCCAGTCGGAAACCGCATGTCTGGCAGTTGCCTTACCCTTTACACTACCGGCAAGATTAATGGCGCCGCCGTATAAAAGGAATTTTTCAGTCAATGTTGTTTTACCCGCATCCGGGTGGGAAATAATCGCAAAAGTTCTTCTGCGATTTACTTCATGTTGTAAGTTGCTCACAATTTTTTCCTCCGACAAATAATCGTTTGTATTTTTACGGTACAGCAGGTCTGTACTCTTATAAACATATTTTATATCATGGATTTACCTTCAATATCACCCTTTACACCAAGCAAATCCAGTACGGTGGCCGCAATATCCGCAAAGCTTTCTCTTGTGCCCATATTCTTAGGCTCTATTGCCGGTCCGTACATTACAAAAGGTGTATATTCTCTGGAATGATCCGTAGATACGATATAGCCAGGATCGCAACCGTGGTCTGCCGTAATCATCAATACATCTTCTTCACCGAGTTTTGCCAACATTTCCGGAAGCTTTGCATCAAACTCAGCCAATGCCCTGGCATATCCGTCGATATCGTTTCGGTGTCCGTATAACATATCAAAATCCACCAGATTCACGAAACAAAGTCCGTTAAAATCTCTGTCCATCCAATTTAACATTTTATCCATGCCATCGGCATTTGATGTGGTATACACATATTCGGTAATGCCTTTTCCCGCAAAAATATCATTAATTTTGCCTACGGCAAGCACATCCATGCCCTCATCTTTTAACACATCCAACATAGTGGTCTTGGGCGGTAAAAGAGAATAATCATGGCGGCGTGCGGTACGGGTATAATTACCGCTTTCTCCGATAAAAGGTCTGGCAATCACACGACCTACGCCATGCTCGCCCTGTAAAAGCTCTCTGGCAATTTTACAATACTCATACAACTTCTCCACGGGAACCACATCCTCATGGGCCGCAATCTGGAATACACTGTCTGCAGAGGTATAAACAATCAACGCTCCGGTTTCTCTGTGTTCATCTCCGTAATCGTTAATAACCTTGGTGCCGGAATAAGGAAGATTACACAAGGTTTTACAACCGGTACGCTTCTCAAATTCATCAATTACTTCCTTGGGAAAACCATTGGGATAAACAGGCATAGGCTTCCCGGAAATAAGGCCCGCAATCTCCCAATGTCCGATTGTGGTATCCTTCCCCTTGGAAGCCTCCTGCATTCTTGCAATCACAGCTTTTATATGTTCTGTCTTCTCGCCCACTTCAACACCGTCAATATTGAAAAATCCAAATTTCTGCATATTGGGCATTGCAAAAAAGGCACTTGTTGATACAGACCTTAATGTATTGGTGGTGGTATCGTTATATTCTGCAGCATCCGGTAATTCTCCGATGCCGAAACTGTCAAGTACGACCAAAAAAACTCTTTTCATACGGTACTTCCTTTCCCTGTCTGTTTTGTATCTCATTTAAACACCGGGCACATGCCCTCTAACATAGTATATTATCACAAATTTGCATAAAAATCATCCACTGTTTTAGGATTGTATCGGTGTAATTACAATATTTTCAGCTAAAATACCGGTTTTACGCTGCACAATATCAATAATCTGTGCCTGCTGAACCGCAGTCAGTTCAGATACCGCCACGCATACATCGACGCTGTCTCCCGTAATGCTAACCACCGCATTGGTAAAGCCCTTGGCTTCCAAAAGAATTTCTGCCGACATTTCCCGCTCTGCAATATCCGTCAATGCAATCATTGTCTGAATCGCTTCCGTTTTCTGTACTTCGGAAAGATTCTCATTATTGATAATATCCAGCAGATTTTCATTATTTCTTGCTCTGGTTTGTTCTTTTAAAAGCTTTGCATCGGCCAAATTATTAATCGCACCCGAAGAAGTAAAAACAGCTTCTCCCGGAACTTCATCAATGGTTTCATTTTCTGCCGTAAGCCCATCTTCCCCTAACTGTGCACTGACATCTTCCCCTGTGGTTTCCTGAGCGGCAAGCTGTGCTTCCACATCCGCACTTTCAACTGTTTCACTGATAAAAGCACTCAACTCTCCATTATTTTCCACATCCATTACCACATCCGTATATAAATCACCCATCTCTACATATTCGCTGTCAAGACTGGCAATATCCTCTTCCGACAAATCAAGAAGGGCAACTCCGTTCTCGTCCGTCACCATATTCTCTTCCAAAGAAGCAACTTCCTCTTCCGCCACATTCGTTCCGGCAAAATTCAAATATCCGGCAACCGCTATCATCAGTGCAAGAGCAACAATCATAACTTGATTTTTTTTAAATATTTTTTTCACGCTTCTCTTCCCTTCTGTTATGTATTCATTTTAACTATTTTTATTTTATGTACATCGATATCAAATAATGCCTGAATTGCTTCCACAATTGCAAGATTTACGCGACTGTCGTCTCCTCCTTCGGCCACCACCAATACCCCCTGCACTTCCGGATAAATTTCCTGTACCACATAAGGTGCATTCCCACTTCCTAAGTCTGTATATACCGTAGTTTCCTCTTTATCACGAACAGAATCCGTGATGTTTTGTTCATCGTTCTGTGTTAATGTCTGTTGCAAGGTCACATCCTTCTCCACCACTTCCTTGGAAGAAGCCTCCAGCGTAATCATCACCTCCACATCACCTACACCCTCAACCTTCCGTAAAATCTGTTCCAACCGTTCTTCTAATTTAGCTTCATAGTCTTCCTGCTTATGACTTTGCACCTCCGAAGGTACCTCTTGGCCCGATTCGTTTTCCGACTTGCTTTCTTTTTGTACCGGCAGAGCCAACACGGCTAACAAACCGCCGATTATCACAATAATCAACATAATATCTTTTGCTTTTTTACTTTGCCATATTTCCTTTAATTTCTCTGTCATAAGCCATCCTCCCACGCTGCATTCTGCCATGCCTCATCCCTGATTTTTTCAAAGTCCAAACTCTCCTGTGTAAAAGTTTTCTCATATTCTTCCACATAAGCTTCAAAGCTTTGGATACTGCCTTCTTTTAGCCCTTCCGCAATCGGCACTGCCAACATTACCGCCATAATAATGTGAATCAGCATTTTTATGTATTTTTCATAGGCTTCGCCTCCGCACAAATGTAGCAGCGTTTGCGCCACCACCATAAAAATGCCGGCTTTTTTTATAACATCCAAAACATTCTCAAACATTTACATCCCTCTTCCCGCCACTGCCGTTACCAGAGCAATAATAATAAAAAAGATGATGACTACTGCAAGTACGGATTTTAACAGCATAAAACCGCCTTCCGCCACCCGATCCGCACACCGGGCCAATCTTTTTTCACCGAATATTCCCATTCCCGCAGCAGCGGTTTTTATCACTGCGGCCAAAAGAAATATTTTGGTTACGGGACCGCTTACCAAAAGAAGCATCAGCAAAAGAATCACAACACCGAGACTGTTTTTAATCAATACAGCTGAGCCCAACATCATTTTGGCAAGAGACTCCGTAATATCACCCATGCCCGGAATTGCGGCCATGGTCTTTTGCAAAACCGTGTATTTCATGTTGTCTGCCGCAGGATGAATCAAACCTTTTATGATACCCAATCCTGCCACGGTAGTAATACACATTTTGATTAATAAACCGATACACCTTTTCATTAAACCGGCAATTCCTGCAAAGGAATCTCCCTCATCAACGCCGCTGATAACAGAGACAAATACATAGCAGGAAATTATAGGCAGAATTACCTCCGGAAAAATAATTTCCACCGCATATAAAAGCAAAAGATTTAATTGGTAAAACGCCCCGGCGGTAACGGAAGAATAACACATTGCCACCGCAATATAAAATGCCGGTATCAGCATCTGCGTAAAAGATATAATATTTTCTACCAGAATTGCCGCAGTTTCTGCCATGACATAAAATACTTTTAACAAAAGAATCACACCGTAGAGATAAGTAAAATAAAATGCCATTTCCGAAATTTGCCGATTACGAAAAATATCCCCCCATCGTATCAGAACCGAGGACAGTACCCCAATTACCATAAAAGAAACAAAAATCCCTGTTACATCTTCCGCATTTGCTCTTATCGTGTCCAAAATGCCCGTCCATATCATATCCAGTCCCGGCACTTCTTCTCCGGCAATCAATTGTTCGTAAAACCGTGTAAACAAATCACCGAAGGTAGGCATAAATGTTTCCAAATCCCGAATCAAATCTTTATAATCCACAACAAGCCTCTTTTCTTCCGCCCACTCTAACTACAATTCCTGAATCATCTGCACAAATGCCAGTAATATAGGCATTCCGGACATCATAATATAGATTTTTCCAAATATCTGAATCTGATCTCCCAAATTTTGAAATCCCGAATCTCTGCAAATTCCGGAGGAAAACTGACACAAATAAGTAATCCCTACGGCCTTCAGCAATATCGTCAAATAAGAAGCGCCGTCTCCCAAAAAAGAAAACAACGCATTGATTTGCAAAAGCAAAGGTCCTAAGGTTTGCAAGGTAATCATCATAATAAGCAAAGCCCCTGCAATACCCAATAAAATGCCTATTACCGGCTTGTGATTTTTCAGCAAAACTCCGGGTAAAACCACCGCAATTCCCAACATTACAATTTTAAAAACATCCATATTTCATCCTCATTTACCATTCAAACAGTTTTTGCACCGTTTCAAACAAGTCGTATATGTAGGGCACAATCCATGACAAAACCAGAATCAGTCCGGCAAGACTTGCCAAAAAAGCATGTTCCTCTCTTCCGCTGTGTTTTAACACCTGACTCAATACCGTAATCAGGATTCCCACCGCTGCAATTTTAAAAATCATCCCTACGCCCATGTTTTTCCTCCAAGCATCTTTTTATAAAATCGTAATGCATAAAATCAGACCAACTGTTATGCTTAAACATAATGTCACCCTGCTTCTGTCGGTTCTGATTCGTTCCGCCTGCTTCATTACCTTGTCCCATTCCACCAAGGTTTGCCGCAATGATTCTATGGGCATGGTAATGGTGTCTCCCTCAACGCACCGTATCATTTCTTTCAGAATATTCAATTCTTCTTTTCGTAAATACAAATGTTTTCCCAACGCTTCCATTTGTCGCTCCCAATATATTCCCGGTGCTTCCTTTCTTTCTTTCTCCAGAAGTACATACAGTCCCTTAAAAATGTCACTGTAAGGTTGTTTAATCTTTCGTGATAAAACAAGGCAGTTTTCCCCGAAAGTACCTTTAAAATTCTCCATTTCCATCAGCAACACATTTATGATATATCTTATGTAAACCATTTCATCGTATCTTTTTTTATATTCCACCAACTTACAAAAGCCATATCCACAGCAGCCTATAAGAAAACAACCACACACCATTGCTTTTATCATGACCAAATCACTTCTCCTTTTTCATTACATATTTCTTTTATAATTCCCGGTCTCCCGCCCGGCTGTAAAAAAACAATCCTCTCAAAACAGCCTTGTTGCAATAACTGCTGCATGTGCACATTTTTACGAAGGGTTTCGTAATCCACACCGTGTATGGTAGCCACAATTCTGCACCCCAGATAAAAGGCCTGCAAAAGAGCATTATAGTCTGCTTCTCCCCCCAGTTCGTCCACTGCAATTACCTGAGGCGACATGGAACGCAAAACCATCATAATACCTGCCGCTTTTGGACAGGAATCCAAAACATCCGTATGACGACCCACATCATTCTGGGCTATTCCAAGATAAGAAGATGCAATTTCGGAGCGTTCATCAATAAGGCTTACATTCAGCGGCAGACAGTACTTGCTGCCATTGGAAATTTTGCGGATTACATCCCGAAGCAATGTTGTTTTACCACATCCCGGCAGCGAAACAATTAAGGTACTTTTCAGTACCCCTTCCTCAAAGATAAAGGGAAGCACACCATCGCCGGCACCTTTTATTTCATGGGCAATTCGAATGTTTAATGCGTTAAAATTTTTAATGCCGATTAAGGTATCGCCCTCC
Source organism: Lachnospiraceae bacterium (assembly GCA_017624855.1). Taxonomy (GTDB): domain Bacteria; phylum Bacillota; class Clostridia; order Lachnospirales; family Lachnospiraceae; genus UBA3766. The sequence goes on along the minus strand of JAGAMF010000009.1, from coordinate 53,650 downwards.
CAAACAGTCCGGCCCACAACACCGATACGATGCCCGCCTTCTACGGTAAGATAACCGTTTTTCAACTCCTGCTCAAAGGCATATACGGAATGTCTGCAAATATGACGAAACAACTCATCAAATTCATCTGCCGTAAGACAAATTCCACCGCCTGCATCAGGGCAAAGCTCTCCGTCCCGGCTCAAATATGTAAATTTACCGTTGCAAAGAATCTGCACCGGACCGTTTTTACGAATACGGATTTCGGCAATGTTTTGATATGTATCGATTATTTTATGAAAGTAAGATTTCATGGTTTCCGGAAACAAGGCAGCCACACAATTCTTTTTATAAGACATTTTTTCATTCATAATCTTCTTGTCCTTTCCGCTTATCTAAATATATGAGCGTTGTCCTCTTTTATGCATAAAAAAAGACAGGCTTTTAGAAAGTCTGTCTTGAATACTTTTAGATATTGTATTGTAATAAAAAAGATGTCGGCAAAACCGACATCTTTTATCTTTAATTATTTGCAGTCTTTAATGGAGAAGCTCATTCTTCCCATCTTGTCCTTACCAAGGCAAACAACCTTAACTTCGTCACCTAATGTAAGTACATCTTCTACATGCTCAATTCTTTCCTTGGAAATCTTAGAAATGTGAACCATTCCTTCTTTTCCGGGAGCAAACTCAACAAATGCACCGAATTCCTTGATGCTGACTACCTTACCCTTGAATACCTGACCTTCTTCAAAGTCGGTTACGATGGTCTGAATCATTTCAATTGCCTTGTCCATCATTGCAGCATCTGTACCGCATACGCTTACAGCGCCTTCATCTGTGATATCAATCTTCACATTGGTTCTTGCAATGATTTCGTTGATGGTCTTACCTCTCTGACCAACAACCTCACCAATCTTCTCAGGATCAATCTTGATCTGAATAATCTTGGGTGCATATTCGTTTACAGTCTTACGAGGCTCTGCAATAGCGGGCTTCATGCAGTTTTCCATGATGAACATTCTTGCTTCACGACATCTTGCAATAGCACCTTCAACAATAGGTCTTGTTAAACCGTGAATCTTAATATCCATCTGGATTGCTGTAATACCGTCTTCTGTACCGGTTACCTTAAAGTCCATATCGCCGAAGAAGTCTTCAAGACCCTGGATATCGGTTAAAAGTACGAAATCGTCATCTGTATCACCGGTTACCAAACCACATGAAATACCTGCAACCATCTTCTTAATGGGAACACCTGCAGCCATAAGTGACATACATGATGAACAGGTAGATGCCATTGAAGTAGAACCGTTTGATTCAAATGTTTCGGATACGGTACGAATTGCATAAGGGAATTCTTCCTCTGAAGGAAGTACTGCAACCAATGCCTTTTCAGCCAAAGCACCATGACCGATTTCACGGCGTCCGGGTCCACGGCTTACCTTTGTTTCACCTACAGAGTATGCAGGGAAATTGTAGTGGTGCATATATCTCTTAGCCTTCTCGTTATCATCCAAACCGTCAATTTTCTGTACTTCTGACAAAGGAGCCAAAGTACATACATTACAAATCTGAGTCTGTCCACGAGTAAACATAGCAGAACCGTGTACACGAGGAATAATATCTACTTCTGCTGCAAGCTTACGAATCTGGTTCATTGCTCTGCCGTCAGGACGCTTCTGATCTTTTAAAATCATCTTACGAACAGTCTTCTTCTGATACTGATATACAGCTTCACCTAAAACAGCAAGCCATTCTTCCTTCTCAGCAAAAGCTTCTTCCAACTTATCTGTAATCTTGCGGATATTTTCTTCTCTAACCTGCTTTTCATCTGTGAAAACCGCTTCTTCCATTTCTACGGGAGGAACGATTTCCTTAATTGCATCAAACATTTCCTCAGGAATAGCACAGCTTGTATATTCATGCTTTGCCTTACCTACTTCTGCAACGATTTCGTTGATCCAAGCAATAATCTTCTGGTTCACTTCATGAGCCATGTAGATTGCTTCAATCATCTTTGCTTCAGGCACTTCATTTGCACCTGCTTCAATCATAATTACCTTTTCGGAAGTTGAAGCTACGGTTAACTGTAAGTCACCGTTCTTCCACTGTTCCTGGTTAGGGTTAACAATAAAAGCACCGTCAACAAGACCGATCTGTGTTGTAGCGCAAGGTCCGCAGAAAGGAATATCTGAAATAGAAGTTGCAATTGCAGAACCCAACATAGCTACAAGTTCAGGACGACACTCGGGATCAACGCTCATTACGAGGTTGTTTAATGTTACATCATTTCTGTAATCCTTGGGGAATAAGGGACGCATGGGACGGTCGATAACACGGCTTGTTAAAATCGCATTTTCAGACGCCTTACCTTCTCTCTTATTGAATCCTCCGGGGATTTTACCTACTGAGTATAACTTCTCTTCATACTCAACGCTCAAAGGGAAAAAGTCAATTCCGTCTCTGGGCTTTTCACTAGCTGTTGCTGTTGATAATACTGTGGTGTCGCCATAATGCATAAAAGCAGCACCGTTAGCCTGTGCAGATACTCTTCCGATATCTACGGAAAGTGTACGACCTGCCAGTTCCAAACTAAAAGTCTTAAACATTTTGTTTCCTCCTTAATAAATTTTATTATTTAGAGGCAGAAGACCCGAAACTACTGCAAAAAACAAAATATTATATTTCATTCTTTGCAGTGGTCTCGGCAGCATCTTCTGCCGTTACTACTAAAATAGGAATTCGTTTGCGAAGCAACTGATTTCCCCGCCGCGAACTGCGCAAAAAAGGCGGACGAAGTATCGTCCGCCACTTTCATTACTTTCTAATTCCAAGTCTTTCAATCAGAGAACGGTATCTTTCAATGTCATTCTTCTTTAAGTAGTCAAGCAAACCACGTCTCTGACCAACCATTTTAAGAAGACCTCTTCCTGAGTGATAATCCTTAGGATTCTGCTTCATATGCTCGGTAAGCTCGCGAATTCTTTCTGTAAGAATAGCAACCTGTACTTCGGGTGAACCTGTGTCACCTGCGCATCTTGCATATTCAGCAATAATAGCCTGTTTCTTTTCCTTTGAAATCATTTTGATTACCTCCTATATTTTTTACCGCCGCAGCTAAGTCACAGGTCGGAGTGTCCAATCACCTGGCAACGGCTTATTTCATACTGAGTTAGTATAACACATCAAAAATATTATGTAAAGCCTTTTTTACGGTTTTTCACCGATTCTCTACTCTTCCGTAGGGATTAGAATTACCGCATCTTTTCCATGCCATCTTGCATATTGTTGATTACGCCAGTCACCGGAATTGGTTTTTATATCATCTACATATAAAACATTTAACTTCGGCTCAATTTCTTTTAAATAAACCGTTTTCTCGGGTCCGTTCAAAATGGTGATTCTCTCTAAATACTGCACATGATAATGTAAGGCAAATCCCTCACGCATATATTTAAAAGATGCATAAGAAGGATAATAGGCCTCTTTATCGTCGCAAGAAAGAAAAACACCGGCTAAAGCCACGGATACTACCGCATAGAACACCAAACCATGAATTATCACGAATTCTTTTACTTTCTCTTTGGTGGAAGCCTTAAATTTAGCCTGCAACCAACCGATAAAATATGCTTCATTTACCACCAACAACAAGTGATATAACATTTTACAATTGTTAAATGTTCTGGGCAAACCTGCACATCCCAAGCCATAGTGACTGGATGTAAAAGAAGCCGAAAACAGGCAAAAACTAAATAACAATACTAACAAAGGCATGCGAAAACGGAATTTTGTTTTACCGGTTACCGCCCAAAGTGCCGGCAAGGCAAGAATCATCAATACCAAAGTAAAAAGTGACATCCATTCACCGCAGTACTGAAATCCCGACGCAAATGATTGAAGTATTGCTGATACCGCCGGTGTATCAGGGAAATTCTCACCTCGGATGGAATTTCCGGGCGCAATTACATTCACCACGAAACCAATGGTATATACCGCAAAAGGAATAAATAATAAATAAAACTTTCCAAAGGGATTCTTCTTCTCTTCCTCTACACGCTTCTTTTTGTTCCATACAAAAAGGAACACAAACAATCCCACCAAAGACACGAACAGCACCATACCGATTAAAGCATTCAAATAATTACCGCCGGATACCACAAACGCACTAAATGACGCCATGATACAAGCTACTACTGCAATTGCTTTTTTATCCGTAGTTGCAGAGCGCAAAGCAAATGCAATCATCAGAAACATAAATGCCTGCATAAATGTATAATGAACCGCCGCATTATACCAAAAAAACGCCGATGCCGGAGTATAAATCCCTTCAATCATCATAAAAAGAAGTATAATCGCCAAAATAATGCTGTTAGCAACACTGCCTTTTAAAATATCATGTACTACCACCTTAGATAAATACAGAATGGACAATGTCAGTATTCCCAACATAATGTATGGCACAATCACATAGTACTGCTCTCCGAAAACCGCCGGGGTTAAAGCCATCAAAAAAATGGAAGTAAATGTTCCCTGCCAGGTATGATAGGTATGCTTCATGGTATGTATTGCTGCTTTTAAAGTCTCAGTAATGGAATGGGTAGAACGCCACGCCATATGAGCTTCATAGCCATATCCATAGTCATCCGCACAAGGATGATCGTATCTGGCAATCAATAACAAGGGCAACAAACAAAGTACCGCAAAAAACACAACAGCAATTACCGCTACAATTTTTTCATTTATCTTCCATTTTAAAATTTTCATTATTTACTTGTCTCTCTTTTTCTTTAATCGATTAGGATAGAACGCTGAGTAATAGGCGTTCTGTAATATACACTGGAAATTTTAATTCCGGTAGAAGGACTACTGGCATGCACAACCTGTCCGTTACCGATATAAATTGCCACATGGTTAATGGTTTTACCGTAACCGTAGAACACCAAATCTCCCGCCTGAATATCATTCATGGAAACATAAGTACCATACTGTGCCTGAGATCCGGAGTGATGAGGCAGAGTAACACCATAATTCTTAAATACGCTAAGTACAAATCCGGAACAATCCGCTCCGTTCGTCAGGCTTGTTCCGCCCCAAACATAGGGATTACCGATAAACTGCTTTGCATACTGACAAAGGTCGACGCGTACATCGGACACACCTTCTCCATACAGAAGCTCCGTCATGGTAATGGCCGTACCAAGCTTTTCTTCTATGGTTACAAATTCCGCGGCCGCATACACCTTATCTCCATCCAACAGAATTTCTACCCAACCGTCCTCTAAAACCTGTGACAGTTCCAAAGACTCTCCGTGAGGAATTGTTGTTACAATCTCGCATTCCGTGTTTGGCTCAATTCGAATATTCAATGCATCCGCTTCTACAATCGCCATAGGTTTAACAATCGCTTCTGCCGCTTTAACCGCATCCATTCCCATCAAAAGATAGTCTGTGCACACATAGCCTTCCACTTCACCGGATATAATCTGTGCCCATCTTCCGTCATCTGATATGGATAAAATTTCACATGCGGTATTGTTAGACATTTTTCCTACCAATTTTCCGCTTTCATTGGGTTCCTTACGTACATTCAAATGATTGTCTACCTGAGCAATACCAATGTTATTGTATCCCCAAAAATCTACTTGTTCAATATCTTCCCTGCTAATTTGACTTGCATCTCCGGATAATTCCAAAACCGTGGCAACTCCGGCATTCATGGCCTTTTTTTCCGCTTCTTCTATTAACTTCTGCACAGTTTCCGTATTTGCGGAAACATTCAATACATTTTCTGCACCGGCTACAAACTGAACGGTTTCCGAAGGCTTTGTAAAAGCCATTGTTCCCAGTACAACCGCGCCTGCCATTACCGGCAATCCGTACCTTAATAATTTTTTATAAAACATCTATATCTCCTCTAAATAAAACCCACTTTTGTAAAATTAAAAACGCAACAATTTAAAATGTTACAAAATTGTTACGTTTCTAATTATATCTCTTTTTAGAATTATGTCAATCTGAAATATAAGTTTTTTATACGGTAGTATTTTCCTTTACCATAGAATATGCGATATTTACCGCGTGATCCGATACTCGCTCCAAACCGGAAACTATATCGGAGAACAACATACCCGCATCCGGTGTACACTCATTTCGCTTCAAACGATCAATATGAGCCTGCTGAACCTGTCTTTCCATAAGGTCAACACGATCTTCCAATTCTTCGATTCGTGCAAGATGTTCTTCTTTATGATGAGCAAATACTTCAATGCAAAGGTGCACATTCTCATTAATCAATTCCATCATTTCACGCAACTCATTAAATGATTCATCACTGAATTTAATATTGCGCTCTTTACGAAGGACTGCGGAATCTGCAATATTTTTCGCATGATCACCGATACGTTCAATATCGTTTACCACATGGAACAATCCACCCAAACTCTTTAAGTCTTCAATAGGTAATGTTGACTGATTAATCTTTACCAGGTAATTGGTAATGGATTTATTTAAGAAGTTAATGTTTTCTTCTACCGCATTTACTTCATTAATATCATCCTCGTCCAATGTAACCAACGCATTCATGGCACGGTTTAAGTTATCGCTGGCAAGACTTGCCATACGCTCGATTTCATTCACAACTTCTACAACTGCGGTTGCAGGGTTGAACACCACCTTATCACCGATAAACTGCAACTGATGAGCATCGTGATAACCAACCTTCTTCTCATCTCCGGGAATAAGAAGATAAGTTGCCTTAACCAAAAGGCTGCTGAAGGGGAATAAAATAATTACCTGGAAAATCTTGATTGTCGTATGTGAAAATGCCACAAATCGTCCGGGATCTCCTCCTGCAACATTCATTACAATATTTACCACCCACTCCCCGGCAAACATTAAAATAATAAACACTACCGTAGAACCAACCAGGTTGAACAGGAAGTGGATCATTGCCGCACGCTTTGCATCCTTCATACCTGCAAGAGAAGCAATCAATGCAGTTACGCAGGAACCCATATTACATCCCAAAATAATAAACATACAAATAGGTAAATTAAGCAATCCCTGCTGTGCAAGCAAAAGTACAATACTTACGGTAACAGATGAACTCTGAATAACAGCGGTAACCAAAAAGCCCACCAACACTGCAAGTAAAGGATTGGTTAAAGATGCAAAAATATTTTCAATAACCGGACTTTGTTTTAATGTGTCCATAGAACCACTCATTAGAGACAGACCCAAAAACAAAACACCAAACCCTACTAAAACATCACCGAATTTAACCAATGTCTGCTTTTTAAAAAACATTATAATAATTACGCCCAAAAGTAAAAACATAGGTGCATACTTAGATAAGTTGAAAGATACCAACAAAGAAGTTACCGTAGTACCGATATTGGCACCAAAGATAACACCAACAGCCTGATACAGATTCATCAAACCGGAGTTAACAAAACTTACAACCATTACGGTACATGCCGATGATGACTGTACAATACCGGTAAAAACAATACCAACAATCAAGCCCATAAATTTGTTCTTTGTAAAAAATTCAAGAATTTTACGAAGCTTGTCGCCTGCAAATCGTTCAATGGATTCGCTCATCAACTTCATACCGAAAAGAAACAATCCCAAGCCGCCTGCAAGTCCCATAATCATCTCAAAAATTTGTTCTGTACTCATCTGTGTCTCCTCTACCCGTATGGAAAATATTTTTTAGTTGTATTTTTACATTATTTTTACGCCAAATTTACATACAATACAATTATATGGGAAGATGTGTCAAGATTTCAATAGGTAATTTTTTTTCGTCTTTTTATACATATAACTTTGACATTTTTCAGCATTTTTCGGTGTTTTTTATACAAAAAAATTCACACCGCAAAATGCAGTGTGAATTATAATCCAAAATATTCTTTTGCAGCCTCCAAATCCAGCCCTAACTGTCCCTTCAAAGCATCAATACCGTCAAACTTTCTTTCCGGCCTGTGAAAATGTAAGAAATCCAACTCTATGTTTTCACCGTATATATCTTCATCAAAGAATAAAATATGTGTCTCTACCCCAATTACGGTTCCGTCCGCCACCGTAGGCTTGGTTCCGATGTTGGTAACGCCATAATATTCCCTGCTTCCATGCTTAACTTTCGTAAAATAAACTCCATTAGGCGGCAAAAGCTTATCTGCGGAAACAGTTAAATTGCAGGTAGGTACCCCAATGGTTCTTCCCAAGCGGTTACCGTTTTGTACGATACCACTAATGCGATACGCCCGCCCCAACAAAGCGCTACACTTCTCCAACTCTCCTTTTACAAGGCTTTCTCTTACCAGCGTTGCACTTACTTCTTCACCATCTATATGTAATTTGGAACACATACAGAATTTAAAATCCAATTCCCGGCTTACTTCTTTCACAAATTCAGCATTACCCTGCCCTTTTTTTCCGAAAGACAAATCTTCACCGGCAACCAAAACCTGCATATTCATTTGTTTTAAAAGAACTTCTTTTAAAAATATTTCCGGTTCCGTATCGGCGGTCTGACTGTCAAACGGATACAGAATATAATAATCAATTCCCGCAGCTTTCAAAAGTTCCTGCTTTTCTTCATCCGTTAGCACAAAACCACCGCTGTACTTTCCAAAAAACACCTCCGGACCGGGTTCAAAAGAAATCACCGCCGTTCTCAAACTGCATTCCGCTTCGGACTTTAATCGGTCTAAAATCACCTTATGTCCCAAATGCAGAGAATCAAACTTACCCATTGCCACGGCGGTAGGTTCATCAATATGAAATTCCTTTGCCTTGATTATTTCCATGGCAACTGTCCCTTTCTTTGTGTTTTATGTAAACCAATTTGCATTTTTTTATTTTCGATCAACAGTTTTATATTTCACCTTCATACGAATTAAGGTGCCTTATAAAAAAACATTTTCTTCGGCGCAAAGGCTTTCTTTTCAGGCTGATATCCATAAATTCCATAAAACATGCCTTCATAATCATAGATACGAATATCTTCTGCCTCACGGTTTTTTTCATCGGTTTCCAACATATTTAAAAATAAATGGTTGCCGTTTTTTGCCGCTTTTAAGGCAGTCTCCTTTACATATGCCTTGGGATAGACTTCAAAGACGGAATCAACTCCTTTTATCAAACCGGAAATTTCTCCCGCTTTTACCATTGCCTCAATTTCCGACAGCGTTTTGGCCTCTTCCAAAGTAAAACCTGCGGTTTTACAACGAATCAGGGATGCCATCGCGCCGCCGCAGCCAAGTTTTTCGCCGATATCATTACATAAAGTTCTGATATATGTTCCCTTAGAACAAGTAACGAGCATACGCACCTTCGGAAGATTGATATCCAAAACTTCAATATCTTCAATCGTAATTTCCCTGGCTTTGCGTTCAACGGTTTTGCCTTCTCGAGCCAACTCATAGAGTTTTTTACCATCTACTTTTAAGGCTGAATACATAGGCGGAATCTGTAACTGCGGCCCAACAAAAGCTTTGATTGCTTCCCGTACCTCTTCTTCCGTCACTTCTACTGCTTTTTCTTCCAAAACACTGCCACTTGTATCCTGAGTATCCGTTACAACACCCAGTAAAAGCTCCGCTTCGTATACCTTTGTGGTATCCGTTAACATATCACATAACTTTGTGGCACAACCCAAACAAACCGGAAGCACTCCCGTTGCGTCCGGGTCAAGTGTTCCGGTATGTCCTATTTTTTTCTGTTTTAAAATGCCTCTTAATTTGGCAACCACATCAAAGGAAGTAAATCCCTGTTCTTTATGAACTACAATAATTCCATCCATGGATTGTCCTCTTATAAATACTCTTCAACCAAAGTAAGAATCCGTGCCAAAATTTCATCCGGTTCGCCCTTGCAATAAAAGCCTGCGGCACGGACATGACCGCCTCCGCCAAAGCTTTCGGCAACCTTGGATACATCCACAATCTTTTTTGAACGAAGACTCACCTTATAGGTAACCGCATTGATTTGATACATAAAAATCGCACAGTCCACCCCTTCGGTAATTCTCAACTGATTGATTACACCGTCAAAATCTTTGCCTGTAATGCCCATTTCCGTCATCGTCTTCAAATCAATGCTTCCGGAAATTACTTTTCCATCAAAATGAAGTCGACTTTCTAAAATAATTCTTCCCAATACGAGATTCTGCAAATATGTCTTCTCATAATAGGTTTTATCCAACAATGTAGGAAAATCAAAACCGTATTGGATCAATTTTGCAACAATCATCAATGTTTCCGGCGATGTATTGGAATATTTAAAAATGCCTGTATCATGAGCAATTCCTAAATAAATCGCTTCCGCCATTTCTTTATCCAAATAAGCCGGATCGATTAAACGATAAACCAATTCACTGGCCGAGCTGGCGGTAGGTACAACATAATTAACCATGGCACATCCGTCAGCATTGCTGATATGATGGTCAATATTGATGGTTTTGGGCGCATTTTTAAAATACTTCTCTCCACTACCGGTACGATTATCCATAGTATCTACCACAATAAAAACCTCCGGCTGCGGCTTATCAAATGCATAATTAAAATTTTTGATTCCTTCCACACAGTCAAAGCAGGGGGCAATTTCATCGGAAAATACGGTTATCTCCGCTTCCGGCAATCTCTTTTTTAAATATAAAGACAATGCCAAAGTAGCACCGATACAATCACCGTCGGGCTTAATATGACCACAAATACCGATCGTTTTGGCGTCCCTGCATTCTGCTACAATATCAATCACTATTCCGATTCCTCTTCTTCTCTTTTATGAATGTCCGCATTTACTTCATCAATCAATTTAGACATATTGATACCGTATTCCACGCTCTGATCCATGATGAACTTAATCTCCGGTGTGTTACGAAGATTAATTTTTCTGGCAAGCTGGGTTCTGATAAATCCCATGGCACTGTTTAAACCTTTCAAAGTATCTTCCTGAGATTTTACATCACCCAAAACACTGATATATGCCTTGCAGGACTTTAAATCCGGCGCAACTTCTACCGCCATGACCGTAGTCATGGGGTTAATGCGAGGATCTTTTAATTCACCGCGGATAATCTCCGCAAGAACCTTCTGCACTTCCCCATTGACACGGGTATTTTTAACACTGTTTTTTCTCATTATCTGGGTACCTCTACCATAATGTAAGCTTCTACAATATCATCTTCCATCATCTTATCGAAGTCTTCAAATACAAGACCACATTCGAAGCCTGCTTTTACTTCTTTTACATCATCCTTAAAACGCTTTAAGGAAGCAAGCTTTCCTTCGTAAATCTGCTCGTCGCCTCTGGTAATACGTACCAGTGCATTTCTCTGGAATACACCGTCAAGCACATAAGAACCGGCAATGTTTCCGATTGCAGATGCTTTGAAAATCTGACGAACCTGAGCATGACCGATTACCTTCTCCTCGAAAATAGGATCCAGCATACCCTTCATAGCAGCTTCCACATCTTCGATTGCCTGGTAAATTACGCTGTAAAGTCTGACATCCACGCCTTCTTTTTCTACGGTATCCTTAGCCATATTATCAACTCTTACATTGAAGCCGATAATAATTGCCTTGGCTGCACTTGCAAGAATAACATCGGATTCATTGATGGCACCAACACCGCCGTGAATAACCTTAACGGCAACTTCTTCGTTAGAAAGCTTCACAAGACTCTGCTTAACAGCTTCTACGCTACCCTGCACATCTGCTTTTACAATCAAGTTTAATTCTTTGAGGTTGCCCTCCTGAATCTTGGAGAACAAATCGTCCAAAGACATCTTAGCCTTAGTATCGCTAATTAATTTAACTTTATTCTGAGCAACAAAGGTTTCCGCAAAACTCTTGGCTTCCTTATCATTTTTATGGGAAATGAAAATTTCACCGGCATTGGGAACACCGTTCAAACCAAGAATCTCAACCGGTGTGGAAGGAGCCGCTTCTTTTACTCTGCGTCCCTTATCATCCACCATGGCACGCACCTTACCGTGTGCTTCACCGGCAGAAATAAAGTCACCTACATGCAATGTACCCTTCTGAACCAGAATGGTTGCAACAGGTCCTCTACCCTTATCCAACTCTGCCTCGATAACAAGACCTCTTGCCTGTCTCTTGGCATTTGCTTTTAATTCAAGCATATCTGCGGATAAAAGAATCATATCCAACAATTCATTGATACCCAATCCCATCTTCGCACTTACAGGTGCAAAAATAGTGGTACCGCCCCAGTCTTCGCTTAAAAGTTCATGTTCTTCAGCCAACTCTCTCATAAGGTTGTTGATGCTGGGATAACTATCCATTTTTCTGCTGGGATCATTAAAATCATAACCGATTTTATCAACCTTGTTAACCGCAACAATAATCTGTACACCTGCGGCTTTTGCATGGTTAATCGCTTCCTTGGTCTGAGGCATAACACCGTCGTCAGCCGCTACTACAAGGATCGCAATATCGGTTGCGTTAGCACCACGCATACGCATTGCGGTAAACGCTTCATGTCCCGGTGTATCAAGGAATGTAATCTTTCTGTCCTGAACACTTACCATATAAGCACCGATGTGCTGTGTAATACCACCGGCTTCTCTGTCGGTAACATGTGTTTTACGAATTGCATCCAAAAGGGAAGTTTTACCATGGTCAACATGACCCATTACACAGATAACGGGAGGTCTTTCTGTCATGGTTGCTTCGTCTTCTTCGTCCTCTTTTAAGAGTTCTTCGATTACGTCCACCTGAACTTCTTTTTCACAAATAATATCATACTCGATAGCGATTTCCTCAGCCTTTTCAAAAGAAATCTCTGAGTTAACGGTAAGGATTTCGCCTTTTAAGAATAATTTCTTAACGATGGCAGAAGGCTGTAACTTCATCTTGTCTGCCAAATCTTTCAAAGTAAGAACATCAGGAATTGTGATTACCTTGATATCGTCCTCAACCTTTTCTTCCACTTTCTTTTCAGGCTTAATAAAGCTTCCGGGCTTTAACTTACCTTTGCCTTTGCCCTTAAAATCGCCATCTTCATAGCTGGACTCTTTTTTCTTTTTATCCTTCTCCTGACTGATACGACGCTTTTCATCATCTCTATGCTTCTCAGGCTCTACAACGGGAGCATCTCCGCCAAACATACGGCCGCCGCCCTGAGGCTTTCTTGCAAAACGGTTGTCATCTCTTCTGCCGCCTTTATCATCGCCGTCTTTATGGAAACCGCCCTGGCCTCTTTCGCCGTTTCTGTCGCGGTTAAAGCCGCCCTGACCTCTTTCGCCGTTTCTGTCGCGGTTAAAGCCACCCTGGCCTCTTTCGCCGTTTTTGTCACGATTAAAGCCGCCCTGATTTCTTTCACCTCTGTTTTCGCGGTTAAAGCCGCCCTGGCTTCTTTCACCTCTGTTTTCGCGGTTAAAGTTGCCTTGGTTTCTTTCACCTCTGTTATCCTGAGCAGGCTGTTCATTTCTTACTTTGTTTGTTTCATTTGCCTCTGCTGTAACTTCCTTCTTCGGCACATTGTTCTGATGTCTGCTGTTGGGGTTACCTGCAGGCACAAAATTCATTGCAGGTGTGGGTGAAGGAGGTGTTGTGGGACGAATTAATCTTGTAGGTCCTACATTTGCTCCTGCAGCAGTCTTTTTATTCTGAGAGCCCTGTGAAGGCTGCTGAGGTCTCTGCTGGGGTCTTCCCGCATTCTGACCACCCATTTTACTGTTCTGGGGATTACCGACAAAAATAATGTTTTTCTTCTTTTTGGGTCTTTCTTCCCCCTTGGGGCTTTCACTCTTCTTAGCATCCGCTCCGTCATTTTCTTTTACGGGTTCTGCTTTCTTTTCTGTTTCTTCCTTAACGACAGCTTTTTCTTCCGGCTTTTTCTCTACTGCCTTTTTCTCAGGCTTTTCTTCTTTCTTTTCAGCCGGAGCGCTTGCTGCTCCCATATTTTTTCTGACTAAGTTTTCAGTGTCTGCATCCAAAATCTTCTGAGGGCTTTTATAATCAAATCCCTGTCCCTGAAGGAATGCAATCACTTCTTTGCTGGTTATATTTAAATCTTTCGCAAGTTCGCTTATCTTCATTTGACTACCTCCGTTTTTGTTGTTGAATCTTTCAATAATTTCTCTATGCTTCCCGCAAATCCTTTATCCGTAATTGCCACAGATGCACGCATTTCTTTTCCGATAAAATGGCCCAAAGTTTCTTTTGTACCATAAAAGTAAATCGGTGTATGATAAAATGTACACATATCCGTATAGCTTTTTTTTGAATTGTCGGAAGTATCCGTAGCTACAATTACCAGAAAAGCTTTCTTTGCTTTTACCAGTTTTTCTACCATAAATTCTCCGCTGACAATGTTTCCGGATTTGGCAGCCAAACCCAATAGAGACAGAATTTTATCACTCTTCAAGTTTCGTAAACTCCTTTTCCAAGTTAGCATATATTTCATCTGAAAGACTCATTTTGAAAGAGCGTTCCAAACCTTTGTTTTTCTGTGACTTTCGTAAGCAATCCATAGATTTGCAAAGATAGGCACCTCTTCCGTTTTGTTTTCCGGTTGTATCAAGAACAATCTCTCCCATGGGAGTTTTCAGCACACGCATCATGGATTTTTTCTCTTTCATTTCCATACAACCAACACATTGTCTTAATGGTGTTTTCTTGTTCATAACAACCTCCTGTTCCAATCAAGAATCAAATCGAATTATTCTTCATCCTCTGAAGCTTCAGAATAATCTTCGATATATTCTTCATCGTATTCTTCTTCCTCAAACTCATCGTCATCCATATAGTCTTCGTAACGGAAGCCATAAGCGTCCTTCGCCTGAGTTTCACTCTTAATATCAATCTTATATCCTGTTAACTTTGCTGCAAGACGGGCATTCTGTCCTTCCTTACCGATTGCAAGAGACAACTGAAAATCAGGCACAACAACTTTTGCTGTCTTCTCATCAGGGTCTGCAAATACCGCAACAATCTGTGCAGGGGACAATGCATTCTGAATTAAGTTACCGGGGTTTTCATCCCAGTTAATAATATCGATTTTTTCACCGCCCAATTCATCAACAATCGCATTTACACGAGCACCGTTCAAACCAACGCAAGCACCAACGGGATCTACATTGGGATCGTGTGAGCATACAGCCATCTTGGTTCTGCTTCCGGGCTCTCTTGCAATACTCATAATTTCTACGGTACCATCCTTAATTTCCGCAACTTCTTCTTCGAAGAGTCTCTTTACAAAATCAGGATGTGTACGGCTTACAAGAATGCGAGCACCCTTTGATGTTGCTTTTACTTCAAGGATATAAACCTTAATGCGGTCTGTGGGTCTGAAATGCTCAGTCTTTACCTGTTCGGATTCATTTAAAATTGCATCTGCCTTACCGAGATTAATTGAAATATTCTTTCCGATATATCTCTGCACAACACCGGTAATAATGTCTTTTTCCTTTGTATGGAACTGATTGTATACAACCGCTCTTTCTTCTTCGCGAATCTTCTGCAAAATAACATTCTTTGCATTCTGTGTTGCAATACGACCGAATTCCTTAGACTTGATTTCAACTTTTACGATATCACCGACTTTTGCCTTTTTCGCAATTTTCTTTGCATCTTCCAAAGCAATTTCCAAGGTTTTATCCATAACATCATCTTCTGTTTCCACAACAGTTTTTTCTGCATATACCTTAAAATCGCAGTTTTCACGATTAATTTCCACTTTTACGTTATCTGCTTTACCAAAATGATTCTTGCAAGCAAGCATAAGCGAATTCTCAATCGCCTCAAAAAGTGTCTCCTTGCTGATTTCCTTTTCTTTTTCAAGAATATTCAGCGCTTCCATTAATTCTTTGTTCATTTTATTTTTCTCCTCCTATTCTAAAAATCCAAAGCCAATCGCACCACTGCGATATCTGCTCTTTGGAAAATCATTTCCTGTTCGTTACATTCTATTGTGATGGTATCTTTATCGTAAGCTTTTAAAATACCGGCAAACTCTTTGCATTTATCGATGGGTTTGTAAGTTTTTATTTCGACTTCTTCGCCCAAACTTTTTTCCAGATGCTTATCTTTTTTTAGGGTTCTTCCCAACCCGGGACTGCTCACTTCGAGAATATAAGATTCCTCAATATAATCAGCCACATCCAAAGCATCCGACAATTCCCTGCTTACCGCCTCACAATCTAATATATTCACGCCGCCTTCTTTGTCAATGTAAGCTCGCAAGTACCACTCTCCGGCCTCTTTGACAAATTCCACATCATAAATCTCCACATTGTGTTTGGTTGTAATCGGAAGCAGAAGTTCTTCGGTTTTTTGTTCGTAAGTATCCCTTTTCGCCATTAATACCAACTTCCTTTCCTGTTTCGCATGATCATAAAAAACATCATTTTCATCTGACTAACAAACAAGAGTGGACTTCACAGCCCACTCTTTATCATCATGCATTATTAAATTCTGAATGTATCTTAACATGTTTTATAATATCCGTCAAGTTTTTTAAGAAATAATTTATTCCTCTTTCTATATACGGATCCGGCATCGATACGCATACACAGATAAGAACAATTCATATCGGCATGCCGCATCCTTGCTCCTATTTCTCCTTTTTTTACAGAGAATTTCTCTTTGCGTCTCTCGTAAATCTTCTGCCCTTTATATAAAAACAAAGACATTGATCCATTTACGCACCTGTTATTTCTTACAGATACTTCTCAACATTCGACAAGATACCGTAAGAGATAGGCTTCTCGGAATTATAGATGTGACAGTTAGAATATGTGTAGAAATGCGATAAGAACTATGTATATCTTAACAGTATTCCCTTTATTTGTCCATGCATATTCCGACATAAAACATCGCACAATTCGACACCTCATAAAAGTATAAATACATGTTGATGCTATAACAGCTTTTTGTCCGTTCCGATTCCGTCCATAAAACGAAAATAAAAAAAGCATCAAAATCTTACGATTTCAATACTTCTTTAGGGTTGGGCTATTCTTTTAGAATAACACCTCGTAGGGGAATCGAACCCCTGTTTCCGCCGTGAGAGGGCGGCGTCTTAACCGCTTGACCAACGAGGCATCATCACTGCCTGTTTTTCACAGGCAATGATTATTCTAGTATAATATCTAAAAAAATGCAAGTACTTTTTTGTTTTTTTATAAAGTTGTTTTTAGGATTCTTGTTCCTACTATTTATTCTTCATCGGATGAACCCTTCTTTACCAAATCAAACAAACTAATCTGATTACTTTCGGGCAAATCTCCCAGCAAGCCCAAATCTGCCAAAGTATCTGCTACCGTCTTAGTCACCTTGGAACGCTCACGGAAATCATCTTTGGATACAAAAGGACCGCCTTTTACGGCTTCCACAATACCTTCCGCAGCTTTTTCCGCAAGACCGTCAACACTGACAAGGGCGGGCATAATTTTACCGTCAATAATCTGGAAATGTGTAGGATGAGCACGGGTAATATCCAACGGCCAGAATTCAAAGCCGCGGGCATACATTTCCTGAACAATACGCATAACCTTCATAACATCTTCCTCTTTGTTTGATAAGGAATCTGCTCTGGAACGATACTCTTCCATTACTCTTTCCAAGTGTCTCTGTCCCTGACACATAATTTCATAAGAGAAGCCTCCTACCGCACGAATACTGAAATATGCGGAATAATATGCCAGAGGATAATTCACCTTACAATATGCAACACGCCATGCCATCATAACATAAGCCGCAGCATGTGCCTTCGGGAACATGTATTTAATTTTTTTACAAGACCAAATGTACCAATCCGGTACATTGTGAGCAACCATTTCTTCTTCCCATTCAGGCTTTAATCCTTTACCCTTACGGACACTCTCCATAATTTTAAAAGATAATCCGGCCTCAACGCCCATGTTAATCAGATATACCATGATATCATCACGGGTACAAATTGCAGTGGAAATTGTTGCTTTCTTCTCGGCAATCAAAGTCTGAGCATTGCCCAGCCAAACATCCGTACCATGGGAAAGTCCGGCAATACGTACCAAATCGGAAAAACTGGTAGGCTCAGTGTCTACCAACATCTGCATAGCAAAGTCCGTTCCGAATTCGGGAATTCCCAAAGAACCCAACTTACAACCGCCAATCTGGTCCGGTGTAATTCCCAAAGCTTCCGTACTCCGGAACAACGACATAACCTGAGGGTCATCCAAAGGAATTGTCAGAGGGTCCACTCCCGTTAAATCCTGTAACATACGAATCATGGTAGGATCGTCGTGTCCGAGAATATCCAGTTTTAAGAGGTTGTGGTCAATGGAATGATAATCAAAATGTGTTGTAATAATATCCGTGGTCATATCATTGGCCGGTCTCTGTACGGGAGTAAACTGATTAATATCATAACCCAAAGGTAAAACAATGATACCGCCGGGGTGCTGTCCCGTGGTTCTCTTTACTTCCACACAGCCTTTTACGATACGGTTGATTTCCGCGGTTCTTTTCTTAATACCGCGCTCTTCGTAGTATTTCTTTACATATCCGAATGCGGTCTTTTCAGCCAAAGTACCAATGGTTCCCGCACGGAAGGTCTGTCCCGCACCGAAAATAACTTCTGTGTATTTGTGAGCCTTCGACTGATATTCACCTGAGAAGTTCAAGTCAATATCCGGCTCCTTATCGCCGTTGAAACCAAGGAAAGTTTCGAAAGGAATATCAAAACCGTCCTTCTTTAATTTGGCGCCGCACACCGGACATATTTTATCCGGCATATCACAACCTGCACGACCGGAATAAGCTTTTACCTCATCCGACTCAAAATCGGAATAAAAGCATTCCGTACAATAATAGTGCGGCGATAAAGGATTTACCTCTGTAATTCCGGCCATGGTAGCAACAAAGGAAGAACCTACCGAACCTCTGGAGCCAACCAAATATCCGTCTTCATTAGACTTCCATACCAGCTTCTGCGCAATAATATACATTACGGCAAAACCGTTACCGATGATGGATTTTAACTCCTTCTCCAAACGCTTTTCTACGATTTCGGGTAAATTCTCGCCATACAACTCATGAGCCTTGGTATAACAGATTTTACGCAAGGTTTCGTCACTGTTTTCGATTACAGGTGCACACTTATTGGGATCTACCGGCGAAATCTTTTCGCACATGTCCGCAATCAGATTTGTATTGGTAATAACCACTTCTTCTGCTTTTTCGCTGCCTAAATATTCGAATTCCGCCAACATCTCTTCCGTTGTACGCAAATACAACGGTGCCTGATTGTCTGCATCCTTAAATCCTCTGCCCGCCATAATAATACGACGATACAGCTCATCTTCGGGCTCCATAAAATGCACATCACAGGTAGCGCAGACCGGCTTGTTGTATTCCTCACCCAAAGCTACAATTCTGCGATTAATTTCCTGCAAATCCGCATCACTGTTGATATTGGGATATTCATCGGAACGAATCATAAAATTATTGTTTCCGATGGGCTGAATTTCCAAATAGTCATAAAAGTCTACAATACCGGCAATTTCTTCCGCCGACTTTTCTCTTACGATTGCATTATACAATTCTCCGGCTTCACAAGCGCTGCCTAAAATAACACCTTCTCTATGTTTTTCAATAAAACTTCTGGGAAGCTTAGGCACATGATTGTAGTACTTTACATGAGATTCCGAAACCATGCGGTACAAATTCTTACGGCCTTCTTCATTCTTGGCAAGAATAATGATATGGTAAGCAGGAAGCTTACGAATCAAATCCACGCTGGCCGTAGCAAAATCATTTACGTCTTTTAAAGTATGTAAGTCCTTTTCTTCCAGCATGACAATGAATTTTTCAAAAATCTTTGCCGTGGCTTCTGCATCATCTACCGCTCTATGATGATTTTCAAGAGCAATTCCAAGTTTCTTTGAAATGGAATCCAAAGTGTGTTTTGCCATATCCGTCAATACTGCTCTGGAAATAGCCACTGTATCCACATATGTTAAATCAGCTTCAATTCCCTGATTCTTCATATTTTCAACGATAAAACTCATATCAAAAGATGCATTATGTGCAACCAAAACACAACCTTTGCCAAATTCCAAAAATGCCGGCAATACATCTTCGATATCAGGGGCATTTGCAACCATATTATCGTTAATACCGGTTAAACGCTCAATCTCAAAAGGAATCGGTGTATGAGGATTCACGAAACTCGAAAAATGTTCCGTAATTTCTCCGTTACACACTTTTACGGCACCGATTTCGATAATACGATTCTTTACCGGTGAAAAACCTGTTGTTTCAATATCAAATACAACAAAGTCATCCCTGAGATTCTGTCCTTTATCATTTGTGACCGCGCCCCGCATATCATCTACCAAATATGCTTCCACGCCATAAATCACCTTAAAATCTTCCATGTCGTGCACTGCATGATTTGCCGTAGGGAAAGCCTGTACTCCGCCATGATCGGTGATTGCCACCGCCGGCATACCCCACTTATGGGCGCGATTTACCAAATCCTTAACATCAATAACCGCATCCATTTCACTCATCTTGGTATGTGCATGCAATTCCACGCGCTTCTTGAATGCGTAATCCATTCTGGGCTTTCTGAAATCTTTAATCGTCTTGATTCCCACTATGGAGGAAATCATCAACTCGCCTGCGTAATCGTCAAACTTAGCAATACCTTTGATTGAGATAAAATTTCCCACCTTAATGTGGGGAGTCAGCTGCTCCGACTGTTCTGCCCAACAGAAAATCTTTCCGGAAATCGTATCCGTGAAATCGGTAACCGCAAAAGTAAAAATAAACTTTCCACTGTTTAATGCCCTTCCGTCGGTTTCCGTAATCTGACCACTGATTACCACCTCGCCGATTTCGTCCACAACATCTTTAACCGGCATGGCAGATTCCATAAAATCTCTTCCGTATATAACATCCGGAGCGTCGGTTCTTTTAAGAGAAGCAAATTTTTTATCTTTAATATCTTTTTCTTTATTATCCTTGCCCTTCTTATCGCCTTTTTTGTCACTCTTTTTATCGGATGTGTTCGCCTTGGCATTCTGCTCGGCCTCTTTATTATCTTTTTCTTTGTTCTCAGTTCCGTAATCCGCAAATTCCGCTCCGGCGTCTCCGTTTCCTTTATCCGTTTTGGCTCTGCGGGTTATTTCCTGAACCATCAAATTAACTTTGTGCTCGTTCTCTTCCGTAAATTTATTTGTCACGGCTTCTTTGTAGGTTATTCTGATATCAACATCCAAGCCGCAGCGAATGTTCAGAATGCTTTCCAATGTTTCACGAAGCTCTTTTTCTTTTTCGTGAGCAATCATGGTATCAGCCAAAACCACCTTCATAACATTGTCGCTTTCAAACACAACATCTGCATCATGAAAAATTCGATAATCCATATTTCCCACTTCTTTAATGCTGAATACAATGCTGTCCTCATAGGCACTGTATACTTTGGGGGCAGTAAAATGCTCCGGCAAACAAAAGCGTTCATACACTTTTACTTCCATTTCACTACCAACCATTTTCTGTTTACGGATTGCTTCCTGCACCGTAAAAATATCCTTACGCTCAATCAGGCGCGGACTGGATAAATATACTCTTAATATTGTTTTTAATGAATTCGTGGATAATTTCTCCACAGTTGTATCTTCCATTAACGCAGTCAGACGCTCATCCAATTTTACGCTCTGAAAGACCTCAAAAAACTTCATTGCCATATAATTTACAATCCCCTTTGTATAAAAGAACCGGCCAAAGCCGGTTCCTCATGATTCATTTCTCAAGTTACAAAATTAACTCTCCCAATGATCCAACTCATATTTTAATGCGGATAAAAGCTGATCCTCTGGAAGCTTACGAATAATTTCACCTTTTTTGATCAAAAGGCCTTCTCCGATTCCTCCGGCAATACCCAAATCTGCTTCTTTCGCCTCTCCGGGTCCGTTTACAACGCAACCCATTACCGCCACCTTAATTTCCAAAGGATAACCGGCAACAAGCGTTTCCACCTGATTGGCAAGACCGATTAAATCAATCTGAGTACGACCGCAAGTAGGACAGCTAACCACTTCAATACCGCCCTTGCGAAGTCCCAATGTTCTTAATATTAACTTAGCTGTTTTGATTTCTTCTACGGGATTACCCGTTAAAGAAACGCGAATGGTATCTCCGATTCCCTGATATAAAATCACACCAAGTCCAACCGAAGATTTGATATTTCCGGAAAAATAGGTTCCCGATTCTGTAATACCCACATGTAATGGATAGTTTATTTTCTCAACAAGCAGTTCATGAGCTTTGATACACATCATAACATCGGAAGATTTAATGGATATTACCATATTATCATATCCAAGGCCTTCAATCATCGCCACCTTATCCAAGGCACTTTCAACAATACCCTCAGCAGTTACACCGCTATACTTCTTAACCAACTCTTTTTCAAGTGAACCGCTGTTTACGCCCACACGAATGGGAATGTTGCGTTCCTTGGCAACATCCACAACAGCTTTTACCTTATCAATACCTCCGATATTACCGGGGTTGATACGAATTTTGTCCGCGCCGTTCTCCATAGCCGCAATCGCCATTTTATAATCAAAATGGATATCAGCCACCAACGGAATTGAAATCTGGGGCTTAATCTGTGCAATCGCTTTCGCTGCTTCCAAAGTAGGTACGGTACAACGCACGATTTCACAACCTGCTTCTTCAAGTTCTTTAATCTGCGCCACCGTTGCCGCAACATCTTCTGTTTTGGTATTGGTCATAGACTGAATTAAAATCGGGTTACCGCCACCGATTACCCTGTTACCGATATGTATTACTTTCGTATTGTCTCTAAACATAATACCTGCTCTCCCTTACATTTATGCGTATTGTACAGGCACTGCATAAACCATACATAAAACTCGATCGAATCTTGTTTTATTCTATCACACAACCCTGTATTATTCAATTTGCAAAAACTTAATTTTGCGAAATTTAACTTTTATTCATCACCTGAGCCAAAAATATTAAAAGGTGAATTCTGGAACCATTCTCCGATGCCTTCCAACCGTTCTGCGCCTTCATTTATATTATCCAGCGTTTCCGTTAATTTATCCATATCAAGGCCTTCCAAAATGTCATTCAAGCCCACAAAATCTATGTTGTCCAAGGTTTCTTTTAATTCTTTAAAATTAAAAGTTTCCATGATTCCGTTAAAATTCTCCAAGGACTCATTTAATGCATCCATGTCAATTTTAGATAACTCCTCCAACACAGGCTCCGCCACATCAAGAAAACTCTTTATTTCGTTATATGCCAAACATGCTACTACAAGAATGGCAATCGTAAGAGCCAGCGTTACGGAAGATATAATTCTGTTAATTACCATTTCCTTTTTTAATTTTTTAATAATATAATCTGCACTGTTCTGTTCCATCATATGTCTCCTTTTCACTATGTAAATGCAGTAATTAAAATACCATCTTTATTATAACAAGTTGACACATATTTACAACCGATATTTCCCTTTACATCTTATAATCCTTCTGTAACAAACATACTGCACTCACATTCCAATATCGCTTCGTGATATATGCTTACCGCACACCTTCCAATCACACAAGACAGAATCAGGATTAAAGAGCTTAAAACAAAAATGTCTCGCGACGGAAAGTTTCCGCCCGCATTGATTCCATATAATACATACAAAATCCCTGCTGTCCCGATAAACCTGCATATAGTTGCAAGCGCTGCAACCCCTTGTCCCGGAATTTGTCTGTTTATTCTTCTTAGTTTATGCAAAGCTTCCATAAGTTCCGCTCCGCTTTGGTATCGCATATAAGGTTCTTTTTCTAAACACCTTACAATTACCTTACGCAAATTCTTAGGTATTCCGTAACGCTTTAACTCTGCAACATTTATCTGCCCCCCGATAAGAACACCTTCCCTCCCCGTCAACATATAAAGTAACACCTTACCGAAAGAATAAATATCACTTTGAGGCAAAACTTCGCCCCTACTCAATTCCTCCGCCGCATACCCCGGTGTACCATAAAAGATTTCCCGACGGCTGTACATCAAATAAGATCCACCGAAATCGATTAACTGTATTTTATCCGGCCCCACCATAATATTTTCCGGTTTTATATCACCGTGAATCACCGGTACTGATTGTCTATGCAGGTATTTTAGAATTTCGCTGATTTGCAAACCTATTTTAATGGTTTCCTCAACCGACAGTTTCCCATGTTTTTTCACATAATTTTTTAAATTTACTCCATGAGACAATTCCATAACAAGATAGGTAGTGTTTTCCAGTTCAAACATATCATGCAAAAGAGGCAGGCCCGGATGTTGCAGTTCGTTTAAACGCATAGCCTCCTCTTTCGCCGCACTGCATCCTTCCATAATCTTCATTGCATATTCTTTATGTAAATGCTCGTCCTCCACCTTGTACACTGATGCAAATCCGCCTTGTCCAAGCAACTCTAAAATTCTGTATTTTCCAACCGTCATATTCGTCCGATTACAATCCCCGTACAATTATCCTTCTCTCCTTTTTTCCGTCCTCTTTTAAGAATTTCCTTCATAAGTCTTTCCAGACCTTCATTTCCTGATGTGATTTCCCTGTTTCCAAAGCTTTTTATCCCCTGAGTATTAAGACATCCCGCATAACCGTCACTGCAAAGCAAAAATCTGTTTTTCATGGAATATCTGCCTTTACGAAACTCCGGCTTTGGAAAAACACCCACGCCCAAAGCACCTGTCAACTCGCCTTTTCTATTGGTTTGGATTGGCACCAGGCTCTTAGGTTTGCCACCGATTTTATAACAGTGACAATCCCCTATATGAAATACATAGTATTGCTTTGATGTTAAAATCAGCATGGTGAAAGTTGTAGCCATAGGCTCCTGCTTTTTATGCCCTTCAATGTACAAATGTTCATGTATTTCTTTTAATTCTCTGATACAACTTCGTCGAAGTACCAAAAAGGACTGCCCTTCGCACAATATGGGCAAGGCCATTTCATAAAACCACTCCGTCATTTTTTGCGTTGCATATCCTCCGGCAAATTCTCCCCGATATAAGCCTCCCACGCCGTCGCAAATCATAGCCATGGCATAAGGTCCGCTTCCGGTATACAAAATCTGCAAAGAAAAACTGTCCTGATTTACGGCATAAAAATCCCCTTTATCCCAAACGCAAGCATATTGAAAATGCATATTTTTCCGCCTTTTATAATGATTATTTTATGTGAAAAAGTGAAACGACCGTTTCAAGAATTTAAGATTTTAATCTGCTTTTATCTATATCACAATTTATTTTTAAACACAATACAATCCGTTATGTTTGGTCAAACTTTTCACCGCATTTTTCGACAAATGCACATAAAAATGCCTTTCGCAAAACGCGAAAGGCATTACATATTTTTATCTGAAAAATTTAGAAATGTCGTTAAACAACACCAAAACCATCAAAAGCATTAACAACGCAAATCCAATCATATGAATGATTGCCTCCGCTTTCTTCGGTACAGGCTTACGAATAATTGCCTCTATCAGTAAAAAGATTAATCTTCCACCATCCAAAGCCGGAATGGGCAGTAGATTCATGATACCCAAATTAATGCTTAAAAGAAGTGCAATATTTACCATGTTAATCAATACGGTAAGAAAACCATACTGCTTGGTTTCTTCGATGGTATCGCTGATGACTCCCGCAACACCTACCGGTCCCGCCACATCATCCTTGGTCAGTTGCCCGGTAACCAGCATTTTCAAGCTTTTTACGGTAGTATTCAGCCAATATCTCACCTCGTACCAGCTATACTCAAATATATCCAAACCTTCACAAATATGAAGTTCGCCACCGGTAATACCCATAACATAGGAACCATTATTCTCCGCAAGCTCAAAGCTTGTGGTATAGCGCTGACCGTCTCTCTCGTATTCAACCTCCCACTCACCGCCGGAGTAAATCATGGCATTTAACTGAATTTCCCGGAACAAATAAATATTTTCGCCGTTAATCGCAGTAATCATATCGCCTTCGCGAAGCCCGGCCTCGTACGCAGGATATCCTTCGTGAACCTCATATATTCTGGAAACAATGGAACCGCAGGTCAATACAATAATAATTGCCAGAACATAGCCTAAAACAATGTTAAAAAGAGGACCTGCCACCACTGTGGCAATACGCGCCCACACGGAAGCATTCTGAAAAGAGCCTTCTTGAGAAGTTTTGGGGCGTTCCAACGGATTCTCTTCCTGCTGAAGTTCCGTTTCCTCATCTTCTTCAAAAAGTCCGTCTTCTCCTTCAAACATGCACGCACCGCCAATCGGTAACAAACGCAAGGAATACTCTGTATCTCCCTTGGTAAATTTTACCAGCTTCGGTCCCATACCGATTGAAAATTCCAGCACCTTAATGCCGTTTGCTTTCGCTACAATAAAATGGCCAAACTCGTGGGCAACAACTACCACACCGAATATAATGACAAAGGCAAGAATTGCCCAAACATTAAAATTCATCTGAATGTCACATTCTCCTTCAATCTTTTAAAAATGCTTTGCAATATAATCATATGCTTCTGCTTCCGTATTCAGAATATCCTCAACGGTGGGCAAATCAATCTTCTTATGATTCTGCATACAAGCCTCAATTACCTCGGGAATCTGTAAAAACTTAATCTTTCTGTCCAAGAAAAGACTTACCGCTTTTTCATTTGCCGCATTGTATACCGTAGGCATACTTCCGCCGATTCGCGCCGAATCATAAGCAAGTTGCAATCCCCTGAATGTTTCCATATCAGGCTTTTCAAAAGTCATGGTCCCCAAATCAAAGAAATTCACACGCTTGCCGCTCATAGGGCGTCTGTCCGGATAAAACAAAGCATACTGAATGGGTAATTTCATATCCGGCGCACCGAGCTGTGCCATTATACCGCCGTCCACATATTCTACCGCAGAATGGATAATACTCTGAGGATGTACCACAACTTCGATTCTGTCCAAATCCACATCAAAAAGCCATTTGGCTTCCATTACTTCCAAACCTTTATTGCAAAGAGTCGCAGAGTCAATGGTAATTTTTCTTCCCATTGCCCAGTTGGGATGCTTTAATGCATCTTCCACTTGAATATTCAACAATTCTTCTCTTTTTCTTCCACGGAAAGGACCTCCGGAAGCAGTTAAAAGAATTTTACTTAATCTGTCCTTGGGCTGTCCCTGTAAAGACTGGAAAATAGCGCTGTGCTCGCTGTCCACAGGTAAAATTGCCACATTCTTTTCTTTTGCAAGAGGCATAATGATATGTCCTGCCGTAACCAATGTCTCTTTATTGGCCAAAGCAATGGTCTTTCCCGCTTCAATGGCAGCTATGGTAGGTCGTATTCCTATCATTCCCACAATAGCGGTAACCAATACTTCACACTCCTCATGAGTAGAGATGGCAAGAAGCCCCTCCATACCGCTTAAAACTTCCACCTGTAAATCCGCAATGCGAAGTTTTAAATCTTTTGCCGCTTCTTCCGTCCACATTACGACCACCTTTGGATTAAACTCACGAACCTGTTCTTCCATGAGCTTTACATTGGTTCCCGCCGCAAGGGCAATCACTTTTAAATCGGGATTCTCTCTGACAATTTCCAAGGTTTGAGTACCGATGGAACCGGTAGAACCCAAAACTACTATGTTTTTCATTTTTTACTCCTAATTAAACTGCATCATCAACATTACCAGGAAAAATACCATGGGCGAGGTAAAAATAACACTGTCAAAGCGATCTAAAATACCTCCGTGTCCCGGAATGATTTTGCCGTAATCTTTTACATCATAATTTCTTTTAATTGCGGAAGCCGTCAAGTCACCGCACTGTGACACCACAGAACCCACGCAACAAATAATGGCAAATACCGCTATAATTCCGTATGTAGAATCCGTACATGCCGCATACAACCAGCCAAACAAACCACCTGCAAGACTGGAACCCACAATACCTCCGATAGAACCCTCTATTGATTTCTTGGGGCTTAATTTCGGTGTCAGCTTATGCTTTCCAAACAGCACACCTACCACATAAGCACAGGTATCACACACCCAGGAACTCATAAATACCAGCCACATCAAAAAGATTCCATGAGGCAACTCACGAATATAATAAATAAACGACAAAGTAAGTGCCACATAAATCAAGCCGAACGCGGCATGGGTGATCTGGGTAATATTGTGTCTCGGGAATGTAAAAATGTAAACCATAAACATGGATACAATGCTTAACACAAAAATAAACAGCACCAATACCGTAAAATAGTTAAATGTTCCCTGGGTTCTAAACAACCAATCCGAAAACATTTCCCGCAGGGGTAAAGAATCATCCGTTGTCAACAATAACAGATAATATAAAATGATTCCTGCCAATCCAATTTTTTCAAAACCTGAAATTTTATCAGGATTCGGTCTTACTTTGGTAGCCTTGGTAAATTCCAAATATCCGATACATGAGATAGCCCCCAGGAACAGCGCCAAGAAAGGTCCTCCCGCAAAGCCAAAAAGGAGAATTACCGCTACAATTACTACCGAACTCCAAAATCTTGCTTTAAACATACTCTTTCACCCTTTGCATATTTTTATGCGTAAGATTCTATTTTGCGTTACCGAATCTTCTGTCTCTCTGATTATATGCTTCAATCGCTTTCATTAATTCATCGCGATTAAAATCAGGCCAGGGAACATCGGTAAAATAAAACTCCGAATAAGCTAACTGCCATAAAAGGAAATTGGAAATTCGCTGTTCTCCGCTGGTACGAATCATCAAATCCGGATCGGGAACGCCGCCGGTATCCAAATGATCCGAAACATACTGCTCGGTTATATCTTCCGGCAACAGCTTTCCTTCTTTTACATCAGAAGCCATGTTTTGCATCATGCGCACCATTTCATCTCTGCCGCCATAATTAATGGCCAACTGAAAGAATAATCCGGTATTATCCTTTGAATCCTCTTCCAACTCCCGGATTGTATCCTGAATATCTTCCGCAAGACCGGTCTTGTCTCCGATTACGCGAAAACGCACATTGTTTTTTGCAGCTTTCTTAAATGCACTTAAAAGATATTTACGAAGGAGGTCCATTAAGGCAGATACTTCTTCTTCACTGCGCTTCCAGTTTTCCGTAGAAAAAGCATATACGGTGAAGTATTCAATTCCCACATCACCTGCAATATATAACATATCTTCTACATTTTTGGCACCCTGGACATGACCCATTTTACGGGGAAGTCCTCTTTTCTTGGCCCATCTTCCGTTTCCGTCCAAAATTACGGCAACATGCTTAGGTATATTCATTGTTTAATCTCCGTTTCCCGTTATGATAAAACATTTTTTATAAACAACCAAGAAGAATCACAAAAAACACATACTTTTTTCATGATTCTTCCTTCTTTTATACTCTGATTATACAGTAAGTACTTCTTTCGATTTTTCTTCCACAAGATCGGAAATGTTCTTCACATACTTATCTGTAAGCTTCTGCAATTCTTCTTCCATTGATTTGATTTCATCTTCTGAAATTTCAGTCTTTGCAAGCTTCTTCAATGCATCATTACCGTCTCTTCTGATATTACGTACCGCAACCTTTGCGTCTTCACCTTTCTTGCGCACATCTTTTACGATATCTTTACGTCTTTCCTCTGTTAATTCGGGGAACACAAGACGGATTACGGAACCGTCGTTGCTGGGTGTAATTCCGATATCGGAAGCAAGGATTGCTTTTTCAATTGCCTTAATCAAGCTCTTCTCCCAAGGAGCAATCTGGATAATTCTTGCCTCGGGAACGGTAATGTTACCAACCTGCTGTAAGGGTGTCATTACTCCATAGTAATCCACTGCAAGCTTATCCAAAACATGAGGATTTGCTCTACCTGCTCTGATAGTCATAAAATCAGCTACAAGGTGCTCATATGTCTTGTTCATCTTCTCGTCATATACTTTAATTTTTTCATTCATGGTTATATCCTCCCAATAGGTTTATTTTTGGATGCATGTCTTTGCATCATTACATTCTTTTAACCAAAATACAACTATACCGTTACCTTGGTGCCCTTAAATTCACCTTTTACGGTATTTACAATACTGTTTTCTTCATTTAAACCGAATACCCACATAGGCATTTTGTTGTCTCTCGCCAAAATGGAAGCGGTCATGTCCACAACCTGTAAGTTCTTGGCAATCACTTCATCGATAGATACTTCATCATATTTAACCGCTGCGGGATTTTTAGCAGGGTCGTCATTGTATACACCATCGATTGCCTTAGCAAGAAGAATTACTTCCGCATCTACTTCAATGGCACGAAGTACAACTCCTGTATCGGTACTGAAATAAGGATGTCCCGTACCACCGGCAAAGAACACTACCATGCCCTTTTCAAAGTACTTATTTGCTCTGTCCTTCGAGAAAAGCTTGGTAAACGAACCACACTCAAAGGGAGTTAAAATATTGGTCATCATACCTACCGAACGGAATATCTCGGAAACATAGATACAGTTCATGATGGTTGCCAACATACCAATCTGATCTGCCTTGGTACGATCGATATTTTCACTGGTTCTGCCTCTCCAGAAGTTTCCTCCGCCGATTACGATTCCCACCTGTATACCGTCGTCTGTCAGCTGTTTTACCTGTAATGCAACCTTTCTTACGGTTTCCTCATCAAAGCCGGTTTTCTTCTCCCCAGCCAGGGCTTCGCCACTTAATTTTAAAAGAATTCGCTTCATATGTAGCCTCCTGTCTCTATTATTCAAGTCCGTCAAAGAAACTGCTTGCATTTACGTCTGCATAGCACTGTGAGCACATACCTTCTATAATAGCACCGTTGTTAATCTGTACGGATTTAGACTTAATATTACCCTTTACCACTGCCGAAGAATCCAAAATTACGGGACCTCTTACATCGATATCGCCTTTAATGGCACCGGCAACAACAGCACATCTTGCGCTCACATTACCGATTACTACCGTATTGGGACCAATCTTAACACTGTTGTCACATTCGATATCGCCAGTAATCTTTGCAGCCTGTGCAAAAATCTCTACTGCCTTTGCATTACCCTGAATGCTACCGGATACATTTAATTTACCGCCGATTTCAATATTGCCTAACACGGTACCTCTTAAATCCAAAGCACCGGATGTGGCAATATCACCGGTAATCATCATTCCCGCAGGAATAATACCTACTTCTGCATTTTCATCCGCCATGGACACATATTCATCTTTCATCTCGGGAACTGCTGTAAACACATCCTGCATCATTTCTTTTACTTCCTCAACTTTTTCGATTTCTTCGATTTCTTCTATCTCTTCAACTTCTTTGATTTCTTCGATTTCTTCCACTTCACCAAAAGAATCCACGCCTTCAGCATCTTCTTCAACAACAGTTTCGTCTGTTGCGCTTACGGCATCCGCTTCTTCATCCAACTCTGCAACAGCCGCTACCAATTCTTCTGCCAAAGCATCCTCTTGCGCGTCAGGCAAAGTATCCGCTATACTTGCATACCCTTCCGATAATGATGCCATAACCTCTTCATTCACACCGGTAAAATCTTCCTGTGCAATTTCTTCATCCTGTGCCTCTGTAATTTCTTCCGGCACTTCTTCATATACGGCTTCCTCTGCCATGAAATGAGCATATTCCTCTTCCGTTGTAACTTCCGGCTCCTCTACTCCTGAAACCTGGAATTCATCTTCCATCTGTAAAAGTTCTGCTCTCAGTCTCTCTTCCTCTTCCAATAATTCCTTTTCTGCATTATCTTCCGTCAATTCATTTACTGCCTGTGCCAAATCTTGTTTTAAATCACTAAAAAAACCCATTTAAATTCCTCCGTTCCGGTTTATATAATATCCTTTTACTGTTCTGTTTCTTCTTCGCTTCGCACAACATGACATACCGGTGCTGTTCCGTTTGTAATCGGTAACAATACCGTATTCTCGTCTGCCAACAAAGTTTCTATAATCTGCGGTAACGCCTGTACTGTGGTGTACTTGTCCGAAGCATCATGCATCAATACCACTGAAGGATTTGTCTGCTGCGTTCCGTTTAATACATTGTCAGTAATACTTTGCGCCGAAAGGCGATAAGTACTGGCATCCTTGCTGGTAACATTCCAATCAAAATACACCAAGTTTTCTTCTTCCAACACATCAAAACATTCATTTTTATCAAACTGTATGATCGTATTGGAACTTCCTCCCGGAAAACGATAGAATTCACATCGATAACCGGTAATATCAAACAAATAGTCCGATAACATGGTAATGTCCTGTCGAAATGCCTCCGGGCTTTCATAGATCTGCCCATACTGATGTGTATATGAATGCAATGCCAGAGTATGTCCTTCATCAACAATACGCTGATACTGCTCTTCATAGCCATCCTTGGCCAACACGAAGAAAGTTGCCTTTACTTCATATTCATCCAAAATATCCAGAATCTCATCCGTATATTCGCTGGGACCGTCATCAAATGTAAGATAAACCCGCTCCTTGCCTTCATACAACAGTGAATCAGGTATAACCTCCTGTAACATCTCATCTTCCACCTGCATGGGAATCATTGCCATTTCCACCGCAGCCGCAGCATTGGCATCTTCCAACTGTACCGACAATTCCCAAAGATTCTCTTGTGTCTCTTCCAAAATTCGATTTGTATGATTTACCTGAATCAAAAGATAAATACAAAGTACATTGGGAAGAATCAATAAAACAGTCAAACTAATCAATAAAAACCGTTTAATTCGTTTTACTCTTTTTTTACGGTATTCCAAATAATCCTTATCGACGGATTGTTGTTCCATTTATGTTCCTCTTGCTTCATCTATAGTTTTTATCACGATATTGCACACTCTTTACCCATGTTATAACAATACCGTATCTATTTTACCACATTCCTTGCATTTAAAAAACCCTAAATTCAATAAATTTCACCAACTATTTTATGGTTTCGCTGTTATTCAAAACCATTGTACTGTATAAAAACAACACATCCTGATTTTCAAAAGCAACATAATTGCCAACCATACCGCTGTATAAGTAACGAATATCAATCAAAGTAATCTTGCTGTAACTTTCTACCCACAAAGGCGCAATGCTGCTACCGAACGAATCACGAAAAACTACCAGCTCCGCATCGGTATCCGCATTAGGATTCTCTATGGTAATCAGCGACAAAGGCCCGGACAGATATATCTCATAAGGATCTGCCCCCTGCGCCTTCTCCAAGTCGTAGATTTCTATTTCCCGCATATTGGTATAATCATATACATAACATCCGTCCAGTTCCTCATTATTGAGGTAAAACAACTCCTCTCCCGCAACAGGCAACGAAAGCTGACCGTGATACACACCGTAAAATGGCACCTCTATTTTACACAATTCATATTCTGCCTTTAATTCTTTTCCCATAGCCGAAGCAATAACCGCAGCCACATCCGTAATTTTTTCCTGACGCCAATGAGTATCTGTTTTATAAAAATCCTCTAAAGACATTACATCAAAAAGATCGATGTAGGTCATATTTTCCATGCCGTTTATAAAATCCTGCTCCATAGCGGCATAATCCATAGCCGGATAGCCGTTTGCTTCTGCCATATAATACCCTTTATCAGGAATCAAAGCATAGTATACCTTGCAATCCGTATCTTCCAGATATTTGTCATATACGGAAGAAAACACTTTTATGGCATGTTCCGCAGACTCCTGCCGATAAGGATACTCCAATTTGTTAATGTATCCGTCTGCAAGATATAAATCATTGTTATCCTTCTTGCCAAACGCAAACAATGCCACCCCGCTTTTTATGCTGCGAAATGTGTCCCTTGCAGGAAATTGGTCTTGGGTATAGCTTTCAAAATCCGACATAAATCTGCCGCTTACCACATTCTCCCATGTAATTGCCGGCATGGTTTTTAAATAACGACGCTCCGCCAAGGAATACTCCTGCTCTCCATGAAACCAGCAAATAAAACCAGTGCCAAAAAGGAAGACTGACATTACAATAATTGAAATTAAATTTTTATTTTTATCTGACACAACGACAGCCTCCTTTCATCAGAATCTAAAATATAAGAAGGGGTTAAATGACCCGTCCACAAGATACGCCGTCATAACCAGCATAAGAAGCACCAAAATCAAAGGTTCTGCAATCGCCATGATATTTTTTATCACAGGTTTTTGGTACAAACGGGAAACAAGCTGCTTCACCAAAGGAGTAGCTCCTACCACGGAAAACAATAAAATCACGATATAATTTCTAAGATAATATACCGTTTCTGCAGATATAAACGAAAGTTTACCAAAGCCAAACATTCCGCCGATATATTGCCCCGCCTCAGTTAAATCCGTAGCATTAAAAATCACAAAACTAATCAGCACCGCAACAACAACATAAATATGCCCAATCACCTTTTGCTTTGTAATCACTTTTAAGAAGCATAATTTTTCAAACACCAGAAGTATGGCAAAAAACAAGCCCCAAAGAATAAAATTCCATGCTGCCCCATGCCAGAAACCGGTAAGCATCCATACTACAAATATATTAAAAAACCACCGCCATTTCGGGACCCGATTACCGCCCAAGGGAATATACACATAATCCCGAAACCAACTGCCCAGCGAAATATGCCAGCGTCGCCAAAACTCAGTCACACTGCCGGAAATAAAAGGATAATTAAAGTTCTCCATAAAATGAAAACCGAAGATTTTTCCCAAACCGATAGCCATATCACTATAACCCGAAAAATCAAAGTACACATGCAATGAAAAAGCCAAGGCATATAGCCAGTAAAGCACAATAGTCTTTTCGTCTGTCATTCGAATCACATCACACAATTCACCCAACTGGTTGGCAAGAAGTATTTTTTTACCCAAACCAAGGACAAATCGACGAATTCCGCAAGCAATATCTTCTACACTTGCACTACGCCCCTCCAAATGTACTTTTTTATTCCACTTACCGTCTATTAACTGCAATATTGCCGCACCTTTTACGGGAAGCTGAGGTGCAACATCCTTATATCGCACAATGGGTCCGGCAATTAACTGCGGAAACATAGCAATGTATGTTGCAAGATTAATGGGATTCTTTTGTGCTTTTTCGCCTCTGTAAACATCCACGGTATAGCTGAGAATCTGAAATGTATAGAAACTGATACCAATCGGCAGGGCAATTTTTAATAAGGGAATCCCGGTTCCAAATACATTATTGATATTTCCGATAAAAAAGTCCATGTATTTGTAATACACAAGACATCCCACCTGAATCAACACGGACAGAATCATAATATATTTCCCGACCTTTTTATGAGAAAAAGCCTCAATCAACAGGCCGGACACATATCCGACCAGGATTGAGGCAATCATAATCAAAACAATTTTAGGTTCGCCCCATGCATAAAAAAACAAACTTCCTGTTAAAAGCACCGTATTTTTTAAGCATTTGGGTGCAACAAAGTAAAGGATTAAAAACGCCGGTAAAAAATAATATAAAAACGGTATACTGGAAAATAACATTTTACACCTCTGCTTTGCTTATTTTTACATAAATAACAGGAGGAATGCACGCACCCCTCCTGTAATGTTCATGCATATGAGAAACTTAACCTGCAATATTTTCTTCTACTACAAGAATAGCATTTTCTCCATATACTTCAAGTACTTTTGCCTTAAAACTTGCAATAGCATCTACATTACCGAATGCATAAACCACATACTCATCATTTACGGTAAACATAACCAATGTATCGGGAAAACCGCACATCCACTGTGTACCCATGATGTTCTCTTTTAAATCATTGATAAAAGCCTCTGAACCGGAAGCATCTGTCAAATGAAGAGCCGCGCCGGTAAAAGTATTAAGATTCATTCCGTGGAATAAAGACGCAGCTTCGTCAATACTTCCCGCAAGCTCAGCAGGTACATACAACATAGATGCAAGACTCTCTGTATCGGATACATCAAATGCGCCGGGAGCACCGTCTACCATTGTATTGTAGTCACCGCCCATAACAGGGAATTTTTCTGCTTCGTCGAATGCATTCCATACATCGGCAAGTACGGATACACTTGCATTGTCAGAAACTACAGCTTCATCAGAGCCTGTTTCCTCGGAATCACTCATGCTTTCTTCCTCTGACACTTCCTCTGAAATGGATTCAGACTCCTGCTCTACAGAAATCTCCTCGGAAGGGGTATTTTCCACATCCTCTTTACCACATCCGATCAACGCAAAAGACATGGAAACAAATAATAATGTTACTAACAATTTTTTCATATTCATTCTCCTCTTTTATAATATTGCTTTTTTTAAGGTTTACATACTATTAGACAACTAAAACAATCTAAAAGTTTCATATTTATTATAATTCATTAAAATAAATATTTTTCAAAGAAAAAGCCTGAACGGAAAATACATTCCGCCAGGCTCTGTTTCTATACTTCTTTTACAGATAATTACATACCCATCTGCTTAGCAACTTCAGCTGCAAAGTCTTCTTCTTTCTTTTCCATACCTTCACCGGTTTCGAAACGAACGAACTTAACAACCTTCAAGTCAGCAGAAACGCTCTTTAAGTACTGAGCAACTGTCTGCTTTCCGTCTTCTGCTTTTACATATGTCTGATCCATTAAGCAGATTTCTTTTACCTGCTTAGAAATACGGCCTTCTACAAGTCCGCTGAAAATCTTATCAGCAACATAGTCGTCCTTACCTGCCATAGCAAGCTGAGCCAATGTTGCAGCAGCTTCCTTAGAAAGGAAGTTGAATAAGAAATTCATATTGCTCTTCTTTTCTTCGTAGATAGCCTTGTCTTCATCGCTCCAAAGGTTCTCTGTCATAGCCTTTTCAATCAACTTGTTTAAGATGGGCTTAGGAAGAGATGCAGGATCATTTAATGCACTGTCAATAGTGATTTCTCTTAATTTAGCCAATTCATCTGCAGAAATGTCTTCTCTGCTTGCATACTGAGGGTTCATTGCTGCAATCTGCATTGCAATGTTAGTAAGAGCTTCTTCTGTTGCGTCTGTCTTTGTTCCTTCAGCACCAACGATAACGCCGATACGTCCGCCACCATGAATATAGCCAACAACGATAGGAGCTTCAACCTTTTCAAATCTTCTGATGCTTAATTTTTCACCGATGGTAGCAACCTTCTCTACCAATGCATCGTTTACAGTCTTAGAAGTATCATCCATCCATGTAGATGCAAGAAGAGCTTCTACATCTGCTACATCAGAAGAAACAACCTGCTCTGCAATCTTCTCAACAAAAGTCTGGAACACTTCGTTCTTAGCAACGAAGTCTGTTTCAGAGTTTACCTCAACAACAACTGCCTTGCTTTCTGCTTTTGCGATACGGCAGATACCTTCTGCTGCGATACGGCTCGCTTTCTTTTCAGCCTTCATCGCACCACTCTTACGTAATGCTTCGACAGCTGCTTCCATATTACCATCGCACTCTGTAAGTGCTTTCTTACAATCCATCATACCTGCGCCTGACATTTCACGCAGTTCTTTTACCATAGCTGCTGTAATAGTTGCCATTATATTATCCTCCTTATTGAATTAGATTTAATTATTCTTCGTCTGCTACAACTTCTTCAACTGCTTCTTCAACATCTTCAGCAACTTCATCAGTCATAACTTCACCCTGGTTTGCTTCGATAATAGCATCTGCCATCTTAGCTACGATAAGCTTAACGGCACGAATTGCATCGTCGTTACCGGGAATTACATAATCTAATTCTTCGGGATCGCAGTTTGTATCTGCGATACCAAGTAAAGTAATACCAAGTGTATGAGCTTCCTGAACACAAATCTTTTCCTTCTTAGGATCTACTACGAAGATTGCATCGGGAATTCTTGTCATGTTCTTAATACCGCCAAGATTCTTCTCTAA
Organism: Lachnospiraceae bacterium; assembly: GCA_017624855.1. Lineage (GTDB taxonomy): Bacteria > Bacillota > Clostridia > Lachnospirales > Lachnospiraceae > UBA3766. Next base: position 15,737 of record JAGAMF010000009.1, on the reverse strand, counting down.
CTTATCCCATTCTTTCTTTAAGTTAGCAACTTCCTTCTTGGGAAGAACATCGAATGTACCGTCTTCAGCCATTCTTTCGATTTCTTTTAATCTTTCGATTCTTGTACGGATGGTCTTGAAGTTAGTAAGCATACCACCTAACCATCTTTCATTTACATAGTACATACCGCAACGCTCTGCTTCTGTCTTAACAGCATCCTGAGCCTGCTTCTTTGTGCCAACGAATAATACAGTACCGCCTGCACTTGCAATTTCAGAGATTGCATTGTAAGCTTCGTCTACCTTACCTACAGACTTCTGTAAGTCGATGATGTAGATACCGTTTCTTTCTGTGAAGATATAAGGAGCCATCTTAGGGTTCCATCTTCTTGTCTGGTGTCCGAAATGTACACCTGCTTCGAGTAACTGTTTCATTGAAATTACGCTCATTTTAAAATCCTCCGTTTTTTGGTTTTTTTGCCTCCGCACCCCTCTACTTTGAAAACGACTTCCCGCGTATTGAAAGCACCTGTCTCAAATCAGAATGCGTGTGTTTTAGCATAACGCAAAAAGTTTACCACAAATGTACATGGTATGCAAGCGTTTTTAATTAAATATTTCAAAAAAATCGACTATATATTTATTACCACATAAAAAAGTGATTTGAACATAAAAAGACGGAAGCCGTAGCTTCCGTCTTGAAGTTAACTTATTCAGTTAAAATTAGTCAACATAGATGGGCTTCTTCCATGCATCAGTTCCCTTACCCTTGTTACCTGTAGAGTCAGAGTTCTTAATCTGAACATGAACTGAGTTAGCACTAGCGATGCAGAATTCAACGGAACCTGTACCGTTACATGTAGACTTAATCTGCTTGTCAAGGTCAGTATCCTGTACGCCTAAGATTTCTTCAACAGCCTTCTCAAAAGAACCGCCGCCTAAGTTACCCTTAACAGCCTTCATTGTATCGTTTGTAGGGATCTTAGCGTTTGAGTCAGCGATAACAGCGGGATCCATCATAGCTGTTGTGATTGCAGTCTTAACTGAATCGCAAAGCTGTGTATCAGAAGATACATTTGTCTTTTCAATGTACTTGATAAGCTGGGGTGCCATAACACCAACTAAGATTGCCATAATAGCAATAACGATGATAAGTTCCACGAGGGAAAAACCTTTGTTGTTTCTCATGTCTTTTCATTCTCCTTTTTCATTCATTTTTTTGTGACATTTTTGTGACATTTCTGTAAACTCATTATAGCAATGTTGCAAGGGTTCGTCTAGTGTTTTTTTGCTATTTTTTAGCATTTTGTACAAATGAACAAAGACAAGTTTGGGCTTTTATGCAGATTGCACATAGGGTTTTTTAGTTCATGTCGTTTTGTTTCTAGTTCATGCAAATGTCTTAAAAATCAAGCGTTTTTTCAACTTGTAGAAATCTGTTTTTCTTCTTATTTATGTTTGAAATGAATAGCAAAACACAATATTTAAACACTTCTTTTATGCAATCGGGCGCATACCTCATCTATATTACTATATATAAATTAAAATCCACCGTTCTCCTTCCGGAAAACGGTGGACTATTTTGAACATTTACATTTCGTTCATATTTGAACAATTCAATGCCATTTTTCTCGCGCTTATGCCAAGTTCTCGTAAAGGCTGAACATAGGAGAAAGCATCGCAATAACCAAGAAACCAACAACGCCGGCCATAACGATAATAATCGCAGGCTCCATAAGTGCCATCATGGATTCGGTTGCCGCCTGAACATCTTCTTCATAATAGTTCGCAACATTCTCTAACATCGCTTCAATATTACCGGTTTCTTCACCGATGGATACCATGTGAATAACCATGGGCGGGAACAAACCACATGTCTTAAGCGGTCTGGAAAGAGGCACACCTCGCGTAACCTGATCCTTTGCTTCTTTCATCGCTGATTTATAATGTACATTATCCATGCTTCGTGAAGTAATATCAAGCGCATCAATCATGGGAACACCGGCAGCAAGCAGTGTACAAAGTGTACGACCCAATCTTGCACAAGCAGATTTTGTCTGAACAGGACCCAATGCCGGAACCTTTAATTTTATCTTGTCAATTACACTCTGTCCGGTTGGCGTTGAGTAGAAAAACTTATATGCGGCAAAAATCGCACCGGCACCCAAAAGAATAGCCCACCAATAAGCAACAAAGAAATCACTGACTGCAATTAACGCTTTGGTTACCGCAGGAAGTTCACCACCAATATCTGCAAACATACCCATAAAGTTAGGAATAACGAAAGTCATCATTGCAAAAACTACACCAATCATAACTACAATCAATACAATAGGATAAATCATTGCTTTTTTAACTGCCGATTCCAATGCTGCATCTTTCTCAAACTGAATTGCCATACGCCCGAAAGACTTATCCAAACTACCGGACGCTTCACCGGCTTCAACCATGTTACAAAGCATCATAGGGAATACACCATTCTGGCGTCTCATGGAAACAGCCAAAGTATCACCTTTGGAAATATCAGAGTGAACCGCTCTGATTGCTCCCTGTAATGCTACATTTTCTGTCTGATCTGCCAACATATTGAAAGCATCTACAATAGTAACACCGGCACCAACAATACTTACAAACTGATGACAAAATACACTAAAATCACGCGCCTTAACTTTTTTACCAAAAGAAAGATTAATACCTTTCTTCAAGCCGTTTACTTCCTGAATGGAAGTAACTACATTCTTCTCTGCTTTCAAAGCAGCAACAGCAGCTTCTTTGCTTTTCGCCTGCATATGGCCCTTCTTTTCTTTTCCGTCAGGGCCAATCATTTTGTACTGAAACTCAGCCATACTCTTCCACCTTTACTTTCGTTTTATTTTTATACACCTTCATCCATATCATAAGCTACACGAACCATTTCTTCAATGGAAGTTACGCCATCGATAACATTGTTGGCGCCTGCCATACGAAGTGTGTTCATACCTTCTGATACAGCAACTTTCTGAATTTCATCCGCCGTAACGGTTTCATGCAACACTCTACGAATTTTAGAAGTAATGGGCATAATCTCGTAAATAGCAATTCGACCTCTGTAACCACGGTTACATTCTTCACATCCGCAAGGATCGTATACAATCTGATCCTTGGAAGGGTCAACTCCTAACATACCCTTTTCTTCTTCTGTTGCCTGTCTTCCCACCTTACATTTCGGGCAAAGGCGACGAACAAGACGCTGAGCAATAATACCTACAACCGCATCACCAATCAAGTAAGGTTCAACACCCATATCAATCAAACGAGTGATAGATGCTGATGTTGAGTTAGTATGTAAGGTTGAAATTACAAGGTGACCGGTGATAGAAGCCTGAACCGCGATAGCTGCCGTCTCACCGTCTCGAATTTCACCGATCATGATGATATCCGGGTCCTGACGCAAGATAGAACGTAATGCACTCGCAAAGGTCAATTCCGCTTTGACATTAACCTGTACCTGATTAACACCGGGAACATTTGCTTCTACAGGGTCCTCTACTGTAATAATATTAACGGATTCTTTATTCAATTCATTCAATACGGTATAACAGGTGGTTGACTTACCGGAACCTGTAGGTCCTGTAATCAGGATAATACCGTGGGGATTATGAGTAATGTTATCAAGACGTCTTTCATCTTCGGGATACAGACCCAGGAATTTCTTATCTCTGGTCAAACCTTTCTTCTTGGTAAGTCGCATAACGGTTTTTTCGCCGTATACGGTAGGAAGAATAGATACACGGATATCGAACTCTTCGCCGTCTACAACCTGGGTGATACGACCATCCTGAGGTTTTCTCTTTTCTGAAATATCAAGACCTGAAATAATTTTAATACGGGCAACCATCGCCGAAAGGACATTGGTGTTATATTCCATAACCTGCTGTAAAACACCGTCAATACGATATCTTACGCGAACAGATTTTTCCATAGGCTCAATATGAATATCGGAAGATCCCATACGCACCGCTTCATCAAGCATTGTACGAACAATCTTAACGATAGGCGCATCATTTACAGATTCATCTTCACCACCGGCTTCATCAGCAGCATACTCATCCGCATGTTCCGCCTGGAACTGCTCAGCCGCTTCCATAGCCTGCTTCTTACCGTATAACTTATCCAACTGAATGTTAATCTGAGCCGCACTACAGTAAAAAGGCTTAACTTCCATACCTGTAATCAACTGAATATCATCCATAGCTCCCAAGTTCATGGGATCGGCCATAGCCACTTTAATGCAGTTGAAGTTTTCTTCGTCATACGCAAACGGCATCAATTCTTGTCTACGCATAACATCTTCACCAACCATCTGAAGAAGATCTTCATTTAACTTAATTTCCTTCAAATCAACCGGCTCAATACCTGACTGATCACAATATACCGTAGCAAATTGTTCTTCCGTTACATATCCCAAAGCAATCAGGACTTCACCAAGTCGCTGCTTCTTCTCGCGCTGTTCATCCAACGCAGTAGATAACTGATCATCTGTGATATAGCCCTTCTGAACGAGCAAATCACCAATTCGAATTCTGTTACTAAATAATGCCATTGTTCGTTAACCTCTTTCCCTTTAAACACTGTATGACTTTCTATAAAAGTGCCCAGTCATACACATTTTCAATTATGCCATAAAAGGCACAATAAATAAATAGTTTTGTTCCTATTTTTTGAGAAATTGTGCATTTTTAACAAAATATTCCGTTCATAACTATCATTTATCACAAAGCGCAACGCAAACGAAAATAATTTCCCTCTCCTTCTATCAGACCTGCAATCTGCATTTTGGTAATTTCAAGCATAAAATCACCGTAAGATACCTCTTGTTCACGATTAACAGCTTCATATACTTGTTGCAATTCCAGCGGTGTAAGTTCTAGGTGGTGTAAAATCATACGAACCAGCTCGTTTTCATCATTATTTCTGCTACATTTATCCTTTTCTTGCCTGCATATCACATTATCCTTTGCCGAATCCCCACTATACGACTCCTGTTTTTTAACAAAATCATATCCGCCCCGTTCTGCCAATGCCTGTAAAAGGATCTCCGGACTGCAGGCAACGCCTGCTCCTTGAGACAAAAGAAAATTGCACCCCTCACTTAACGCATCCGTAATTCTTCCGGGCACAACATATACATCCTTTCCCTGCTCCAAGGCCCGGGTGACGGTAATATACGTACCGCTTCTTTTTCTCGCCTCTACCACAAGAATCAAATCCGCCAATCCGCTTATGATGCGGTTCCGCAGGGGAAAGAATCCACTCTTTGCTTCCGTCCCCGGGGGATATTCCGATATAACACCGCCTTTTAAACAAAGTTGTTCATACAAAACATTGCTTTCCGGAGGATAACAAACATCCGCTCCGCAGCCCAATACCGCATAACTTTTACCGTTTATATCCAGCGCGGCCTTCTGCGCAATTCCATCAATCCCTCTTGCCATTCCGCTGATAATCTGAACCCCCACAGCCCCCAATTGTCTTCCGAATTGTGCTGCCACAGCCTTTCCATACTCCGAACACGCTCTCGCTCCGATAATCGCCACCGTAGGGACTTCTTCACACGGCAACTCTCCTTTGACATACAAAGCAAAAGGCGGATCCGGAATACGCCTGAGTCGCTCAGGATATTGAGGAGAAGTCCAAGGAATAAAATCCATTTTATACTTTTTTGTAAAATCTGTCAGGTTGATTGTCGGAATATCTTCTCTTGCACGCAAAAAAGCTTTGGCACTTTTAGTATCCAATGTTTCCATTACATCTTTTTCAGACAGTTTCATAGCTCCACGCGCGTTTTTTCCTTTTTCCAATAAACGGAATATACTTAAGTTCCCTACTCCCGGAATATTGGCCAGCCGCAAGCACTCCGCTTCTTCAACGGCATTCCATTCATCTGCATTACACCCCATAGTTTTGCTCCTCAATTGATATACTCATTTTATTGTCATTCATTTTTAAGCACTTTTTTCAATATCATCACCAATATTTTCGATCCACGCTACGATAATGAATTGCCTGTGCTATATGTCCCTCCATAATCCTTTCGCTCCCTTCCAAATCTGCAACAGTGCGGGCCACTTTAAGAATTTTATGATATGCCCTCGCGCTGAGTTTTAATGCATCAAAAGCCTGTTGCACAAAATCCTTTTCTTTCTTTTCCAAAACGCAAAATCTTCGTATTTCCTCCGGCCCCATCTGAGCATTAAAAGAAATATTCATACCTGCAAACCGCTCCTGTTGCATCTGTCTTGCACCTTGTATGCGCTCACGCATGGCGGCACTTTTTTCACCGTGTTTACTCTCCAAATCCTTCATTTCCATACGCGATACTTCTACACAAATATCAATACGGTCCAAAATAGGTCCCGAAATAGCCGAAAGATATTTACGAACCTGTGCTTCATTGCATGCACATCTGTTTCTGTCCGGATAGTAACCACACGGACAGGGATTCATAGCTGCCACCAACATAAAATCCGCCGGATAAGTATATGTGCCGTAACTCCTTGCAATTTGCACCTTCTTATCTTCCATTGGTTGTCTTAAAACTTCTATTGCCGCATTGGAAAAATGAACTACTTCATCCAGAAAAAGCACTCCTTTATGAGAAAGCGAAACCACGCCCGGCTTAGGTATTCTGCCGCCACCGGCAAAAGCCTGTTCGCTAATGGTGTGATGCGGACTGCAAAAAGGACGCTTAGTAATCAGGGCCTGCTTATTGTTCAACATGCCGGAAATGCTGTATATTTTTGACACCTCCAAACTATCCTCCAGAGATAAAGGCGGCAAAACAGAAGGAATCCGTTTGGCCAGCATAGTCTTCCCGGCTCCGGGCGCTCCGATTAAAAGAATGTGATGAAAACCCGCGGCCGCAGTTTCCACTGCCTTTTTCACATTTTCCTGCCCGCTGATATCTCCAAAATCCGGCTCATCATAAACTGCCGACTGCATCATAAGCTGTTCCAAATCTACTTTTCCCGGTTTTAACAACTGTGCCCTTTGCTTCTCATCAGCCAAAAGATATTCCCTCACTTCTCCAAGAAACGATACTCCAATTACATCAATTCCGTCCACCACTGCTCCTTCTTCCTCATTTTCCTTCGGCACCAGACATACTTTCTTTCCTTCTGCCTTAGCTTGTATCACCATTGGCAAAATCCCTTTTGTAAACTTCACTTCACCATTTAAGCCCAATTCCCCCACAATCATAATGTCATCCACGCATTTCTGCGGTAATTCTCCTATGGCAATCAAAAGCGCTATTGCGATGGGTAAATCATAAGCCGTACCGTTTTTACGCAAATTGGCCGGTGATATATTTACGGTAATTCTGAGCGCAGGTATGGATATCCCTGTATTTTTAAGCGCCACTCTAACCCGCTCCTTTGCCTCTTTTACCTCGGCATTTAACATTCCTACCATTTCAAATCCCGGCAATCCCGCAGAAGCATCCACTTCCACGGTTGCCAAATAACTTTCAATTCCCGAAAGTGCTCCCGTTGTTACATAACTGTACATACAAACCCCTTTCCCAATACATTCTGTTTTTTTAATGCAACTAAAATAAAAATACGGTTTTAAACCATATCCTGTTTCTTTAAAATTACAAAATCTGAGTACGATCCACGATACGAGACCTTAAGAATAAAAGATATCATTCTGACAAGAAATGCCCCCAACCTAAGTTAGGAGCATCTCTTATATAAGATTAATTAAATTTTAGAACTTCTGCATTTAAAACGCAACTTTTTTTCATCGTCAAATTTCGACAAACTTTTTGGCTTCCTCTACAAGCGCACGCAATTCTTTTAAAATATCTTCCGACAAATTTGTCACAATTCCATCATCATCTGTTTTTACATATTGGCCGCCGTTTTCTTTTTCAACAATTGTAACAAAATTTGCAAAATGATTTGTCAAATCTTTCAAAGGTTTCTCTGAAAGCTTTTTATCGGTATAGCCGAAATGATTCATGCTGTTACGCTGATCGCCTACTGTTAATTTCAACTTGGTAAATTCATGCGACAATCCATAAAATATTTTTTCAACAACACCATTTTCAAACAAATTCCACAACTTTTCTTTGTTTTTCTCAATATTAACCTTTCCCTTTGAGCCGCCACGTTTTTTTTCTTTCCAAGCATGATAAATATTTTCACTAAAATATTTTTTTATTAATTCTTCTGTTTCAACCCCATAAGAAAGCTCATCTAAAAAGTCAATAAGATTTTGATTTTCTTTTACCGTAGACAAACTGTCATTTTTTGATGTGTAGGGTACATTCGCATTCTTCTCTTCCGAACGGCTCATCTTCCAATCTCTTAAAACATCCTCTTTCCAGATATCATTAATCCATTTCTTATATGCTTTTTCACGGCGTTCTTTTTCCGGCTTACTTGTCCCCCTATCCAATGCTCTATTTAAATAGCGACACAATTTTTGCACAGTATCTTCGCGAACACTGTAATCTATTTCGTCGATACCGTAACGTTGACATACATATGTTTTCATGGTTTCATCCAACGCCGTAAAACCCTGCTGGGCCTTTCCTTTGCGAATGTACCAAGACACCGCACACATGCCCATCAAAAAATTCGAATCCAAACGGGCAGCATTTCGGAAAATCTCCACATCCTCATCAATCACTTTTAACACCTTGTACACAGGTGCCATCTTTATATCGTTTTTATATTTCGATATAAAAAGCACTTTATTATATTCATAATCCTTATAAGCATTCAATATGGTTATCTTTTCTTCATCCTCACCGGTAGTTCCAACCCCCTGCGAATTATCCAAACCATTCATCATGTCCAAAAGATTCTTCATCATACGCTCCATCTCGGCGCCTTCATTTTTATGTTCTCCCAAAGTAGCCAAAGCAGAATTATTGATAGCCTCAATATTACCGGTTTTAACAAACAGCTGGCTTCCCTGCGACCAGTCAATAACATCCACAAAACCTGCAATATTAAGAATCGGCGTTTTATTCTCTCCGGGCACAAAAGCTCCATAATAAACCGCTTTTACTTCAGCATTCTTTACCGTTTTCGCAAATATGGCAACGGAAGTCATAAGGAGGGGCACGAAACGAAAAGAATTGGTAATATCAATGTACAACTCATCTCCCTCGCCAATCGCCTCGGTCATCTGCTCAAACATCTGCCAAATTTCGTTTTCACTGCCACCGGCCACAATATCAACACCAAATATATTTTTATCAAGCCCACGCGAAATTAAAATATCTTTAAGGGTTCCCGCTTTTTCCCAGTTGTTCTCTCTCGCTTTGTCTGTTAAAAAAACAGAAATTTTATCGTTTTTCCAGTCCCATTCCTTACAAACCACATCGATTAAAGCATCTAAAATATACTTACTGCTTTTATGATTAGAAATATCACCCGCATAATAATCGGTCTCTTTATATTCGGTAGTTCCCAAAAATGACATCAAATGCTTCGCCATGCTTTTTACTCCTTTTTGTACATTGATGATTTCAATTCCTTATTCATCTTTATTATCATGATATTTCAATGCAGCTTCCGCCACTTTCAACGCATCTTCCAAAGTATCCGTAGCGCATAAAAATCCCGATGCATGACAGAATGAAAATGATTCAATTCCTGTCTGCGCCACCAGTTCATCCTTTGTTGCACATCTCCAACTTTCCGGAAACGCTTTTTTCAATTCAATGGTATTCTTATTCAAAGGCACAGCCTGAATGTTGTATCCGCCTCTTGTAGAAGGGAAAATTACATAATCAATTGCTTTGCCATCTACCGCATCCTTCCAAGGCAAAAATGCATCCAACACAAGAACCGGACTGTTCGTTATTTTGCTTTCAACGGCTTCCTTTGCTTTCTGCGCCGACCTGTACATCATAAAAAAGCGCTTTAATATAGTTTCCGCCAATTCTACCGCAGCATTAAAACAGCCTTCGCTGTCCGCTTCGTCCCAGTTGGCATTCATAGCATTTATCGCCGCCGACATGGGGTTCATCTCTCCGATATTGTCGGTGTAATCCAACTTCTGTACGAATTCCTCATCAAATGCCTTAGCATCTTCCGCATCAAGAATCAACTTACCGAAAGCCTCCCATAAAAGCCCGAAAGCTCCGTAAGGCACGCCATTTTCACGAACTCTTCTGTCTTTCTGATGATGATCAAACTCACCAAATCCGATATCATAAACAATACCGTCAAAATTTTCCGGCACCAGAAATCCTCTTATCACTTCTATTTCAGGATTCAAATACAAAAGCAAAGCTGTTGCAAACACATCGTCGGCATGAAAACAGCCGGCATGAGTAAACGCTTTGTTTATTTTTGCAATATCCGTATTCATAATGACACCTCTCTACATCTGCATGATTTTTACAATTCCCTAGCCAAATCAATATAAAGGTAAATCATTCGTTTTACCACCCACAGAGGAAGTCGCAAACTTTTTTCCGAAGCATGGTTTGTGTTGTTTCGTTCGTTTTTCAATGCCTTATGCAACAAAAGAAATCTTTCCAACTTTCTTCGATCAACGCTTTGGGAAATATGAATCGCATCCAAGTCGATATCGTCTCCCAATTTATGAGCATCACGAAGTCCTGCAACGGTTTGATAGAAATAGTTTTCATCATACAAAAACACACTGTTATTTTTATATACTTCCAAAAATTCTCCGCCCAATTCTTCTGCATAAAAAAGCGGATTTTCATACAAAGCGGACTGCTCCTTAAACAGGCTGTTATGCTCATAATTAACTGCTACATCTCTGTATTCTACATATTTCTCAATTGCTTCTTCATCCGAAAGCGAAGCATCTGACAATTCCTCTGCCAAATCGGAAAGTCGTTGTCCCAAATCTACAGTCTTAGTTGCCACATAATCTTCTATAGAGAATTCCTTATGATTAACACAACACTGATAATCCTCTATCAATATTCTCAATATTTTGTAATACACTTTATCATCACTTTGTATCGCATCAGAAAAATCTGTATTCTCACCTATGTCCAACAGCTTCATAAATTCACAAGCATCTTCATATGTGGTGGAATTAGCTTTCTTTCCGTTTTTCACATCTGTCATTGCCTGTATAAATATTGTATCCATCAACAAATCGATAACGATATTTTTATCACCGCTCGTGTACATTTTACCGGAAGAAATATAATCCATTGTAGCAGATACATAACTTTCATATAATCGCTTATCACCGGATTTATATGTTTTTTCCAAAAAAGCGACTACTGTTTCATTAAATAATTTGTCCGGACGGAAACTGATTCGTCCCGCAACAATATCATTCTTTTTGGTTTCCTCTACCAATTCTCTTACCGTTGCATATTGAGGTACTTTATGTTTGCTGCAAAACGCAGCATATTGCAAATTCAACCCCATATCTGCATTATATTTTTTAAACAAGACATCTACCGGCATAGACATAATGCAAGGCTTCCACAAAGTAGATTTTTCGTCGATATTCGTTTGTAAAGATGCCAAATTCACCTTGGGAGCAATCTCTTCAAAATGTGCATTCAAATATGTACGCAAAAGAATTTTCGGCGCATATTTCATATATTCTTTTTTATCCCATTCCAAAAGATTTCCGTTAATTTCCCTAATAAAACCGTTTGCAAGTCGATTTTCAACATTTTTCTTCCATCCGTTTGCAACCAGCGCAGCATAATCCGATTCATAGGAATGCACCAAACGAATAATCCGAGAATCTCCCACAATATACCCCGGCATCTTATCTTCAATAAAAGTGAGAGTTTGTATCATAAGAGACTTCTTGCAAAGCCACTCGATTACATCTACGATATCACTGTCTCGATCCAACAGTCGGGCATAATCCCTTTTTATATCCTCTACTACTATTTTAATATTCACATCACAATAACCGGATTCATCCAATAACTCAGGATGTGTTTTTAACTCGTTAAGATAATCATATAAACCTACCGGATTTGAAACCTGAATACTTTCATCAATACCCGTAATAATATCGATTAACTTTTTTTCATTTGCGCTCTCGCCCAAGCCTTTTTTATCCAAATAACTAAGCAACTCCTCTGCCTTACCATAACGAAGGAATGCTTTCATACCGGCGCCCAAATCCGTAATTGCATAATCTTTCGTTACAAAGCGGACTTTATTGATTAGTTTGTCCCGACTAAAATTCGTGGCAATAATTTCTTCTACTGTCACATTACGATTACTAAGCAAATCAATTGCCGCATTTACCGTATGTATAAAAGTTCTATCACCGCCCTGGCTGTCAATATACACATGAAGATTCTCTGCGGTTCCTTTCAGCTCCAACAAATCATCGCACAGCATTTTTACCGTTGTTTCATCTTTCATATATTTGCCGTCAGCATTTTTATATTCAACCGCAATATGCTTAAATAACTCAGCCGGCACCTGCGGATATAACAATTCCAATGCCTTTCGGTTGTCTGCTTTTTTATGCTTAAAATGGTCATGAGTATTTAAAAAAGTATAAATATATTCTTTGATAAAAGCAGAAATTGCTCTCTTTTCTTTTTCGATTGCTCCTGATGCATTTGCCACCTGAATTTCGTAATTTTTAATAACCTCTTCCAAGGCAATATTTTTTGCACCTGCATTATTTGTATATCTGACCAGAGCAGAAAGGCATTCCTCTTTAATTATTCTATTCTTATCCTCTACATATTTTTTAAACTCTGCATCAAAAACATCTTTCTCTGCTCCATCAACCAAACTCTTGGCATTGTTATATTCCACATCAGAAAAGGAATCCAACTTAATATAATCACGAATCGAAGCCGCAAGTTCTTCGTTCACTCCCGCATCTCGTAAAAACATTTCCGGATCAACAAATTTATCTCCGAACTGAAGATACTCTCTGATACGCTTCTCATAAAAGCCGGCCGCGTTCAGACTCTCAGCTTCATGAAGATAGGGCGCTAACCTTGTTACATCCCACTTTGTTGCATCCTCGCCATGGGTTTGACATGTATTCAACACAATAATGCGATGGATTTTTTGTCCTTTATCCGCCAAATAGTGAAGTAAATATTTGGTTCCTGCCTCTAACTGGCTCACTCCGTCAAAACGATAATCACCGTTTACGCCCTCACCATAGTAATGAGAAAGTTCCATATTGGGATGTAAAGTGCTCATACTAAGAATCAATATATTTTTTTCTTTCTCTTTTACTGTCGACATTATCTTATACCGCCGTTCCTAATTATATTTTTCTTCAAATTCGCTGATGGGCATAGGCTTTGCAAAGAAATACCCTTGAATCAGATCACATTCCAGTTCTGTCAGAAAATCAACCTGTTCTTTGTTTTCAATACCTTCTGCCACAATTTTCATATCAAGCTTTTTAGCCAAATCAATTACTTCCGAAACAATCAGCATGCCTCGTTTTTCTTCTTCTACTCCACGGAAGAAATCCGCATCTATTTTAAGAACATCCAAATGCATTTCTTTTAAGGAGTTCAACGAAGAATAACCGGCGCCGAAATCATCCATGGATACCGGAAAACCTGCTTCGCGCAAGCTTTTTACCGTATTCAATAATGTTTGCTTATCATCAAAGAAAGCACTTTCCGTCAATTCCAACTCAATAACGCTATGGGGCACTTTATATTTATCTACAATGCCAACGATGTGCTCTGCCAAATCTTCTCTTGTAAAATGTGCTCTGGACACATTCACCGAAATAGGAACAATATTCTTTCCCTGTGCAATCCATTCTGCCTGCTGTCGGGCTATTTCTTCCAGCATATAATCATCCAATTTTAAAATAAAACCGTTTTGTTCAAAGATTGGAATAAATTTGTTGGGCGGAATAAAGCCTTCCGTAGGATGAATCCATCTCACCAAAGCCTCTGCACCGGCAAGCTTTTCTTCACCGGTACTGATTTTAGGCTGCAAGTAAACTTTAAACTCCTTATTTGCAAGAGCGCGTTCCATATCGTCTTCCACTTTACGCTCCCACAATCTCTGCTTATTCATTTCAATATTGTAAAATGCAATATTGGTTTCAGCATCTTCGCCTGACATTTCACCGGCAAGCAGAGCATTGTTATACAACAAATCAACATCCAATTCTTTCGGTTCTACCAAATATACGCCGCTAACAAACCGTAATTTAATGCCGGGCAAAACCGCATCCAATGCTTTTTCCCATGATTTGATACGGGAAACCAATTCATCCACATCCGCGTAAGTAACCAATAAGCCAAACTCCGCATTCTCATGAAGCGCAAAAGTTTCATGCTTTTTCATATATTTTTTAAGAACACCATAAAACTTTTCCGTCAACTCTTCTGCTTCACGGACGCCAAAACAAGTACAAAAACTACGATATTTACGCAATTTTAAATGCACCATAGCATAATGTCTTTTACCCGAACGATTTCGTTTCAATAACTGATTGCCCTTTTTTATGAAATACAACCAGTTATGACCACCGGTAATCATATCGGTATAAATAAGTTTGGTGGTTTTATGCATACCCAAAATAAGGCTGAAAAAAGAAATCAAATAATATATTACAAAGATACCGGTAAAAATAACAAACATAACAGCGCAGACCACAAGCATCATTAAGTCGTAACCATAAATATTAATGACCGACAATACGCATACATTGTAGCCTTCTACCGGAATTACATACCAGATTTTAAAATCAATTTTTCCAATAAATCCTTCTTCATTTGACAACTCTTCTTCCGCCAACATCTCGGAAAAATCAATATGGCTTATAAAATCATCGTCTATTTCCACCATTTCATTTTCAAATTTAAAAATATTATACCGGTCTTCTTCAATAATTACCTGCATTTCGGTATTTGCATCTTTGCCAAACATTTCAATGGTTTGCATCTCTTTTATATTAGGAAATGCAGTCCCACCGGCCCAAACAGTTTCATATTGTTCATCCAAAAGAACCACCGCTTCTGTTTCAGCGGAAAATTCCATGTAATTTAAAACAGTCTGTTCTATCCAAAGATTTCCTTCACTTTCCTCCTCTGAATAATCCACATACAAAGCTGCAATATCTTGAGCATGCTCCATTCCCATATTTAGTTTTCTATGTACTACATCTACCATCGACACGGACAAAATAAGTCCTAAAAGCACCGCAAATATAAACATCATACAAGCCAAACCCACAATGGAAGGCCATATGTGCTTTCTCTTTAATCTTTTAATTCGCTTTTCTTTTGATTTGCTCATTTTTATACCGCCTTATATTTCTTATTTACTCCTGTTAAAAATTATATCAAAGCTTGATATGTATATCAAACGAAATATAAAAAACTCCTATGCAAAATATGCATAGGAGTTTTTGATTTAATATTACATTTTTAAATCATTATTTATTATTAATCGCTGCCTGTGCTGCGGTGTGCCGAGCAGTGCGAATATAAATTTGTTATCCTCTTTCCAATACGATATACCATTTTATTAAGAAAAAGTACATACTTTTATCACTTCGGCAAACTGAAATTTTCAAGTGTTTAAAAATACTTTTATTCCTTTAAAAATTCATATACTCTTTGATTAAAGTCCTTTGCTTCTTCATACGCCGCATGTCCCAAGTCATCATATATGAAACATTTACATCCAAGCTTTTCTGCTATTTCTATGGAAGCCTCTCCACTGGTTACCTTATCCTGCAAACCGCCAATTACAAATACCGGACACTGAATTTTGTCTAATTCATCATAAGCA
>JAGAMF010000008.1 GCA_017624855.1 Lachnospiraceae bacterium | reverse complement strand
TTTAAAAGAAAATGTGGCGTATTTGTTAATTGGTATATTTTCTCTGGTGTATTTGTTATATCAATTCTATTTGAGTGGATTGGAAACTAAATGATTTGTGTCAGCAAGTTTAAGGCAAGCGATAATTCATGAAATTTCAGTTTGGCGATGAGTACAAATGAGTATAAATAGTATATGGCAAAGTGTAGACCCTTTGATTTTATTGGGTTTATAAGTGGGGAGATTTGCTTCGAATCCCCCTCTCGCTACGACAAGAAAAGGAATCCAAACGGATTCCTTTTTTTGTCGTATAGAAAGAAAAATGAAACCGAGACACCACGGAGTGGTGGAGAGGGCGCACGAGGTCCGGGGGACCTCGGTTTTGCGCCGACCGGAGCGAAGCGGAGACCCGAATCCCCCTCTCGCTACTTGATTAAGAAATGGCGAAAACCTTGAATTTACAAGGCTTTCGCTCTTTTTTTATTTTTCTTTAAATCATCAAATTTGAGTACATTTGAGTACAAAGTGTTACTTGCTTCGATTTTTACAACTCCTTCGCTATTATCATAATGGTAGTATGCTTCATCAGTTTCTTCTAAATGTCCCAAAAGTGATGCTACGGTTTTAATGGCATAGGAAGATTTATAGGTGCTACAAACAAATTGGAAGAATTGGACGAACAATGGGAAAGGGAATAGGATTTCCTCTTGTCGTTTTCGGTTGAGGGTGCAGACCATCGTACAACTGCCGGTTTTGTTGTCAAGTAAAGTGCATGAGCATATGTTCACGGGCTTCTTTTCGCCCGGGAAGGATAGCGGAATGCACGTACTTGATAACAAAATTTTCGCACAAGATACTTTACGGTAAAATGTATTGGATGATATAATTGCTTTGTAAGATTTGAAGTTGATGGAGAGATGTATGCTTAGAAAAGAAGTAATAAGAGAAAAAATATTAGGCCTTGGGGCTGATGTATGTGGATTCGGAGGATTAGAGCGTTTTTCGAAAGCACCGATAAATTTTCGTCCCATAGATTTATACCCGGACTGTAAATCGGTGATTGCAGTGGGAATAGCACTTCCCAAAGGCCTTCTTCGTGTTGAGCCGAGACTGTTATATGGACATTTTAATGCAGATGTAGTACATAAAGTAGATGAAGTGGTTTTTTCGGCAGCAAAAATCATTGAGAAGGAGTATGATGGAATATGTGTACCAATTCCTTCAGATAACCCTTATGAATATTGGGAAGAGAAAACCATGACAGGAAAAGGGTTATTGTCAATGAAACATGTGGCAGTAGCTTGTGGAATCGGTCAGATTGGAAAAAGTAGCTTGTTGCTTAATCCAGAATACGGAAACAGACTTGTACTAGGCGCTATCTTAACCAATGTGGATTTTGAAAGCGACCCAGTTTGTGAAAATATATGTATTTCTGGATGTACAAAATGTATGGATTCCTGTCCTGTATTGGCGATACAAGATAATTCTGTTACGCAAAAGAAATGTAGACAGAATACATACGGAAAGACAACAAGAGGATTTAATACTGTTGATTGTAATAAATGCAGAAGTGAATGTCCGATGCGTGATGGTATTCTTTGAAAAAGAGTGAGACAAATTTCAGTTTGTCGATGAGTACAAATGAGTACAAATAGTATATGGCAATTTGAACTTTCTTCTGTCTTTAATAGCCTAAAAACAGAAGAAATTAACTTGCTAGCAGATTACAGTTTTATTGAACTAAAACCGTTTTTGAGTTGTTCGATTAGAACATAAGATGGAACAGACATATCATTTTCCACCCATTTTAGTAACATATTGTGCATTCCGCCTACGCTGTATGCCAAGAGATACGGTAATTGTACGGAGAGTTGTTCTGCAACATCTTTTGTGCGGATGTATTCAAAAATACTAAACGAGTACTTATAGGCTCCATCAAATAGAACTGGTAAGAGTGCACTTTGTTTGAAAATAAGTAACAAGGATTTCCGTTCTTCCCAAAAATCAAAATAGCATTGAACAATATCCCAATAGCATTGAGTGCGTTGGGATTTAATTTGTTCAAAACACTCTATATACATGTTTTCAAATATATAAGCTAACACTTCTTCCTTATCTGCAAATAGACGATAAAAGGTTTTGCGGGATAATTTTGCTTCCTGTGCAAGTTGTGTAATGGTTATTTCTTTATAATCATATTGTTGTAAAATAACTAGCAATGCATCAGCGATTTTCTTTTTGGATTGTTCAGCAATTTTTCCATTTGTTGTATTCATAGACGCCCTTTCTTTGATGGTAACACATATGACCAATATGTGACATATTAACATTTGAGATTGTCTTTGTGATACATCCATTATATAATATTTTTGAAGAGGTAACAAGTGTGACACTTTAAGATTGTATGGTAAGGAAGAATCTATGAAGAAGATTATTTATTATTTTAGCGGAACTGGAAATAGTTTATATACAACAAATAAAATTGCAGAAACAATAGGTGGTGCTGAAATTATACCTGTTCGCTGTAATGCAAAAGATGTTTCGGCAAAAGATGCAGATGTAATTGGTTTTGTGTGCCCTGTGTATGAATGGGATGTACCGGGTATTGTTAAGGAATTTGTTAAGGAACTTAGCATAAACACCAATGCTTATATATTTATGGTCACTACATATATTGCTGTACTTGGAAAGAGTTTTGAGACAATAGAGAAACTTCTTGAAGAAAAAGGTGCGCACCTTGATTATGGACGTGCTATACGGTGTGTTGCAAGTCAGTGTATTGCGTATCCGCCATTTCCGCCCGAGAAAATTATGATACCTTATATGGAAAAGCAGTTGCAAAGAGTCTGCAAAGAAATAAGCCAGAAGAAATTTCATGACTATCCGCGAATGTCACCTTTAACACGGAGAAGGTATAATAAGGTGATGGGACCTTATTTGGCAATAGAAAACGAATATGACAAAGGTTTTTATACGGATGACAGATGTAAAGGGTGCGGAATATGTGAAAAAGTCTGCCCTACAAAAAATATTACTATGGAGAATATGCATCCTAAGTGGAATCATCAATGTCATGGATGTAATGCCTGTGTTGTGTATTGTCCAACCAAGGCAGTACAATTTAAGACACCGCAGGCATATAAAGAACTGAATACCATTATTTGTAAAATGCTGCGTCTTCCCGAAAAGCGTAAGCGTTATCATCATCCACTTATAAAAGCAAAAGATTTGATGAGCGACAGAAAAGAAATAAAGTCAAGAGAATAATTTGTTTAGAAGGACATGGAACTTTCAGTTTGTCGATGAGTACAAATAGTATATGGCAAAGTGTAGACCCTTTGATTTTATTGGGTTTATAAGTGGGGAGATTTGCTTCGAATCCCCCTCTCGCTACGGCAAGAAAAGGAATCCGTTTGGATTCCTTTTTTTGTTTTTTATTAATTTAATTATATTTTTATGATATATGGAATTGTGATAAACTTCATTTTTGTGTATAATTTTATTATCTATGGGTATTCGGCGAAAAGAAAATGTTTTGCCGAAATACGGAAATAAAAGACAGGAGGAAAAGTATGCATTCTAAAAATACCAAGCATTTGGAATGGTTAAAACCGGACAATACGGCGAATTTTTGTACCATGGTAACAACCAAAAAGTTTGCGCATATTTTCCGCCTGTCTGTGGAGTTGGAAGAAGAGGTAGACCCGATCATACTGGATGAGGCGTTGCAGGTTGTTTTAAAGCGTATTCCGTCATTTGCTTTGAAGTTGCGTTACGGTTTGTTCTGGAATTACATGGAAATGGCCAAGGACAAGCCCAAAGTGGAAGAAGATGTGCGCAATCCCATGGTTCGCGGGAATTGGAAATTAAATAAACATTTTCTGTTTCGCGTTCGGTATTTTAATAAAAGAATCTCACTGGAAGTATTTCATGCACTGGCTGACGGTACGGGAGGAATGATTTTTTTAATGACCTTGGTTGCAGAGTATTTAAGGCGTAAGCACGGTTATGAAATTGAGGAAAGTCGCTGGATTTTGCATCCTGATGAGGAGCCGAAACCGGAAGAATACGAAGATTCATACAGCAAGGTGGCAAGAAAGCAGAATTTTAAGAGAAAAAGTCCCAAGGCTTATCAGGCAAAAGGAACATTGGAAGAAGAAGGCTACCTGAATATTGTTACCGGTCATATGCCGGTGGCTGCCGTGAAGACCAAGGCGAAGGAATATGATTGTACGGTAACGGCATTTTTAACAGCGGTTCTGATGGATGTGTTTCAGGATGTTCAGGAGCGGGAGAAAAAGCGTAAAATCCGACAAATGCCCATTGTAATTAATGTGCCTGTGGATTTACGTAAGTTTTACCCTTCCAAAACCGTAAGTAACTTTTTTGCCAATATAAATATCGGTTTGGACCGGGCTCTTGGGCACTATTCCTTTGGGGAAATTATAGAGCAGGTAAAACACGGAATGGCGTTAAATATTACCGAGAAAAGGCTGAATAACCTGATTGCGGGGAACATTGCAAGTTATCAGTTAAAAGTATATAAAGTCATTCCCATGTTTATTAAGAAACCTTTTGTTATTCTTGGAAATTATATGGGAGGTGAGATTAAATCCACCTGTACCATGTCCAATTTGGGTAATGTAATATTGCCGCCCGAAATGTCTAAGTACATAAAAGGGGTACAGGCTGTTGCCGGCAAGAATTTCGGCCGCGTAACAAGCTGCATGGGTGTAAGTTATCAAGATACCATGTCCGTTTCTTTTACCCGTAAAATAAAAGAGGCGGAGATTGAGCGTTTATTTTATACCAAGCTTGTGGAAATGGGTATTCCCGTGGAAATTGAGAGCAATCAGAAAAAGGAGTGACATCATGTCATATTGCGTGAATTGCGGTGTGAAGCTTGCCGCATCGGAAGAGAAATGTCCCCTGTGTAATACAGTGGTTATAAATCCCAATGAAACGGGACAAGATAAAAAAGAAGGAGCCTATTCTCCTCGTTTTGAGGATTATTCCGTTCGTAAAATCAATGTAAAATATCTTGTGCAGATTATATTGTCCATTATTGGAATCGGAGTGTTGGTGCAGACACTTTGCGATTTTTTGATTTCGTTTAGTATCAGTTGGTCTTTGTATGCCATTGGTGCCTTCGGGTTGTTGGTATGCTTTGTTTTACCGGTTTTGGTTAAAATAAAATCACCTTATATTGCTACTATGATTGATCTTGTTGCCATAGCATTATATATTTACATGATTGCGTTAATGACGGACGGAGAACTGTGGTACTACGAATTTTATCTGCCGTTGCATTTGTTGTCTTCAATATATGTTTGGTGTATGGTTATTTTTCTTCGTAAAAAAAGAAGAAATTATTTCCGGGCAGGAGGCGCCAGTCTTTTATTTGTTTGTTTGTTGTTGATTCTGGTTGAACTTCTTTTGGATGTTTTTATTGTTGGAAAAGTTTATTTGATTTGGTCCCTTTGCTGTGCGCCTTTATTGCTTGCCATAGCGGTTCTTTTATTGATTATTGCGGCAAGACCCAAGCTTAGGGAAGAAATGAGTCGCAGATTATACATGAATTATTAAGGATATTTTTATGAGTGATAAAAAAAGAGCGTTAATCGCCATGAGCGGTGGTGTGGATTCTTCCGTTGCGGTACATCTGATGCAACAGAGAGGCTATGACTGTGTGGGAGCCACCATGCGCTTATATGAAGGAGAAGTAAATAAGGAAAATGAGGAAGAACCTGTTTGCGGAAGCAGCAGTGCTGTACGGGACGCCGAGGCAGTGGCGAATCATTTGGGAATTCCTTTTTGCGCGTACGACTATCGTGAAGATTTTAAAAATGAGGTAATTTGTCGTTTTATCAATACTTATATTGAAGGCGGCACGCCCAATCCCTGCGTGGAATGCAACCGCTATATGAAGTTTGGCCGATTGATGGATAAAATGCGAGAAGAAGGCTGTGACTGCGTGGTGACCGGTCATTATGTTCGGGTGGCATATGATGAAAAAAGAGGACAGTATGTGCTGAAAAAAGGATTGGATGAATCCAAGGATCAGAGTTATGTTTTATATAACTTAACCAAAGAGCAGTTGGCACATTGTTATTTCCCGTTGGGGGAATACAGTAAGGACGAAATTCGTGGAATTGCAGAGGAATTGGGCTTGTTTAATGCCGGTAAAAAAGACAGCCAGGACATCTGTTTCGTGCCGGACGGAGATTATGCTTCTTTTATTGAGAAATACACGGGACAGACCTTTGAGGAAGGCAATTTTGTGAATCGGGAAGGTAAGGTTCTTGGGCGTCACAAAGGTATGATTCGATACACCATCGGACAGCGTAAAGGCTTGGGGCTGGCATTGCAGGAGCCTATGTATGTGTATGAAAAGCGTATGGATACCAATGAAGTGGTGCTGTGTAGGAATGAGGAGCTTTTTTCCGATACTTTGGAAGCCGGAGATGTAAACTGGATTATTGCACCGAAAGAAGGCGAAGTTGTAAAGTGTAAGGCGAAAGTCCGTTATAAACAAAAGGAAGCCGATGCAAGTGTGGAAATTCTTGGAAAAGATAAGGTAAGAGTTACTTTTACGGAACCGCAAAGAGGAATTACGGCCGGCCAGGCTGTGGTCTTTTATGAAGATGATGTGGTTTTGGGCGGCGGAACGATACTGTAAAACACTTAAGATGAACAGAGTTAAAAGAATATAATATATTTTCGGGAGTCAGGTGTTATGAAAAAAATTGTAAAAAGTGCAATTGAGTTGATTGGAAATACGCCCTTAATGGAAGTGGAGCGTTATAGTAAGGCAGCAGGCATTGAAAATGTTAAGCTGCTTGCAAAACTGGAATATTTAAATCCGGCGGGAAGTACCAAAGACAGAGCGGCACTTTCCATGATTGAGGATGCCGAGGCAAAAGGAATTTTAAAGCCGGGAGCTACCATTATTGAGCCCACCAGCGGTAATACGGGGATTGGATTGGCTGCGGTGGCGGCCATCAAAGGATATAAAACCGTTTTAACATTGCCGGATACCATGAGTATGGAGCGCAGAAGCTTATTGGCAGCTTACGGTGCGGAACTTGTGCTGACAGAAGGTGCCAAGGGAATGGCAGGCGCGGTTGCCAAGGCAGAGGAATTAAGAGACAGTATCCCGGGAGCGGTAATTCTCGGCCAGTTTGAGAATCAAGCCAATGCACAGGCTCATAGAAAGACTACAGGACCGGAAATTTGGGAGCAAACGGAAGGCAAGGTGGATATTTTTGTGGCAGGCGTAGGTACGGGAGGAACCATTACCGGTGTGGGTGAGTATTTGAAATCCAAGAATCCCAATGTTAAAATCGTGGCTGTAGAGCCTGCGGGTAGCCCTCTTTTATCTCAGGGAAAAGCAGGGGCTCATCAGTTACAGGGCATCGGAGCCAATTTTGTTCCGGAATTGTTAAATACTGAAATTTATGATGAAATCATTTGTATAGAGAATGAAGATGCTTTTGCGGAAGGCAGAAGACTTGCGGTTACGGAAGGGGTGCTTGTGGGCATTTCTTCGGGAGCGGCGTTGAAAGCGGCAGGTATCCTTGCGAGCAGAGAAGAAAATGCGGGGAAAGTCATCGTAGCATTATTGCCGGATTCCGGGGATCGTTACCTGTCTACCCCTATGTTTTCGCAGAAATAAGACAAGATAAGAAGTTTACCATAAAAATAAATTATGTAAACTAAATTATATATGAGGTAATCCATGAGCGAAAAATTTCAAAGAACCGAAATGTTATTGGGTTCGGATGCAATGGAAAAATTAAAAGCTTCTCATGTGGCGGTGTTTGGTGTCGGCGGAGTGGGCGGATATACGGCGGAAGCGTTGGTTAGAAGCGGTATTGGCAAGCTTACCCTGGTGGATAGCGATATTGTGGCGGAGAGTAATATTAACCGGCAGATTATTGCCACAACCAAAACTGTCGGACGATATAAAACCGAAGTGATGAAAGAGCGTGCGTTGGAGATCAATCCTGAAATCAAGGTGGAGGAGCGGAGATGCTTTTTCTTGCCGGATACGGCGTCAGAGTTTGATTTTACGCAGTATGATTATGTGGTAGACGCGGTGGATACGGTAACGGCCAAGCTTGCACTGGTACAGGCGGCAGAAGTGGCAGGAGTACCCATCATCAGTTGCATGGGAGCAGGAAATAAATTAAATCCCGGTGCGTTTGAGATTACGGATATTTCTAAAACTTCCGTATGTCCTTTGGCGAAGGTAATGCGTCGAGAATTAAAACAAAGAGGTATTAAAAAGCTAAAAGTTCTTTATTCGAAAGAAGAGGCGTTAAAACCTCGGACAGAGGTTACACCGCAGGAAGGAAGACGGGCAACGCCCGGCTCTATTGCTTTTGTGCCTTCCGTTGCAGGACTTATGATTGCGGGAGAAGTGATTCGTGATATTGCGGGTGTATAACCGGTGTTTTGCGTTGTATGTAAGATATGACAGAACATGCAGAGAAACCGATAGATGATATGGATAATACAGGAGGAGAAAAAATGAGAATAGGAATGGGTTATGATGTGCACCGTTTGGTGGAAGGCAGAGATTTAATCATCGGAGGCGTGAATATCCCTCATGAAAAGGGGCTACTCGGTCATTCCGATGCGGATGTTTTGGTTCATGCCATTATGGATGCTTTGCTTGGCGCAGCCGCTTTGGGCGATATCGGTAAGCATTTTCCCGATACGGCAGAAGAATACAAAGGTGCTGACAGTATGAAGCTGATGGCAAGAGTAAAAGAAATCCTGGATGAAAATCTTTATATTATTGAGAATATTGATGCAACCATTATTGCACAGGCACCCAAGATGCGTCCTTACATTGATACCATGAGAGCGAATATTGCAGAAGTGCTCGGTATTGATATTTCTCAAATCAATGTAAAAGCTACCACGGAAGAAGGCTTAGGCTTTACCGGCAGCAAGGAAGGAATCAGTTCGCAGGCAATTTGTCTTTTGACTACGCCGGAACAGATGCCCGGTGTTACTTACGGTAATTGTGACAGCTGCGGCGGATGTAGCAAGAAGTAATTTTATGTAAATCATAAGTTTAAATAAATAGGTTGACATA
Organism: Lachnospiraceae bacterium; assembly: GCA_017624855.1. Taxonomy (GTDB): domain Bacteria; phylum Bacillota; class Clostridia; order Lachnospirales; family Lachnospiraceae; genus UBA3766. The sequence continues at coordinate 155,551 of JAGAMF010000008.1, read as the reverse complement.
ATGCACAGATAAAAGGAGCCGACATGGAAAAAAAGTTTCTTGCGGAGAAAGAAGTTCATAGAATTCGTCCTTTGTGGGAAACGGTTTTTACAGAGGACAGCAAAGAATTTACGGATTACTATTTTACCTATAAAGCAGAACAAAATCTTGTTTTTACAAGGGAGGCGGGAGATACGCCTGTCAGTATGTTGCATTTGACACCGTATCTGACCGGTAAGTTGGAGCCGGTGTGTTATATTGTGGGTGTGGCTACGGATGAGAAGTACCGTAGACAGGGACTTATGGCAGAACTGTTAAAAGAATCCTTACAGTTTATGTGGGAGGAGCATCAGCCCTTTACTTTTTTGATGCCTGCAAATCCTGCGTATTATTCTCCTTTCGGATTTTCTTATATCTATGATAAACCCGTGTGGAAAATAAACGAAAACATTTTACCTCTGCGGTATTTGGATGCAGCAGCGGCAAACAATGCATCTTTTCATCTGGTAATTAAAAACAGCGGTAATTGGCAATTGCGTTGCGGTAAAAATTGTGATTATGTAAAAGTTGCGGATTTTGCGGAATCCGTATTAAAAAAACAGGCGGATTGTTACATGCTTCGCAGCACTCATTATTATAAGCAGATGCAGGAAGAACTTCGGGCGCAAAACGGAAATCTTTTTGTGTTGGAGCAGGACGGTGAGATAAAAGGTCTTTTATCTTATGTGCATGAAAACGGCAAGCCGGGATTACAGGAAGTGATTCTGGATGAGGATGCCCGCAAGCTAAACCTTGTGACCGCAGAAGAATGTAAACCGGCCATCATGGCCAGGGTAATTCGGCCGGAATGCTTTTTAAAAGGGCTTGGAAGCAAAGGGCCGGTGGAGTTGTATTTTAAGGTAGAAGATGAGTTGCTTTCGGGGAATAAGGGTGTATATCATGCTTTTACCAAGGCTGGCAGAAATACTTTGTGCTGTGAAAAAATTCCGGAAGCGAAATTTACAGGCGAGCTTGACTGCGTAATTACGGCGGAAGATTTGACACAATTCGGTTTCGGAAGAATTTCTCAGGAGTGTTTTAAAAGATTGAATGATAAAAATGCCGAAAAAATCCAAATGTCCCTTTCTAACATTGTTCCGTGGGGCAGAGTTTTTATCAATGAAATTGTATAAGTGGTGATTTTACCATAAAAAAACAGTATTTTCGTTGTTGTTTTTTATTGACAAAAAATCAAAAAACGCATATTTTATAAGAGGAATATATTTGAACGGCTACGAACGGAAAGAGTATGTCAGAGGAAGGCAACAGAGAGAAGCGGTCATCGGCTGAAAGCCGCTTTTGCGTAAGGATTTGACGGAAGTGCATCCGGGAGCCGATGCGGGGAATGAAGTATCCGTATCCGGGGCGTACGTTATACGCGGCATGAAGAAGGCTAAGAAGAAGCGTCTTCATCATTAAGAGTGGAACAGCGATAAACTCGTCTCTTTTTGAGACGGGTTTTTATTATTTTAAAGTAGGATGTTGTATGGGATTTTTTAAACGGGTAAAAAATGAAATAGCCATAGTCAGAGAACGGGATCCGGCGATTCATTCCGCCATGGAGGTTTTTCTCTATCCCAGTTTTAAGGTGATGTTGCATTACCGTCTGGCACATAAATTATACAACCGAAAAATGTATTTTCTTGCAAGATATGTCTCTCAGCGGGCGGCAAGAAAAACCGGAATCGAAATTCATCCCGGCGCAACCATTGGAGAGGGATTGTTTATTGACCACGGTAACGGCGTGATTATCGGTGAGACCACCATTATCGGTAACAATGTAACCTTGTATCAGGGGGTTACTTTGGGCGGTACCGGTAAGGAACATGGTAAGCGTCACCCCACCATATGCGATAATGTAATGATTAGTGCGGGAGCCAAGGTTTTGGGTTCCTTTACCGTAGGGGAGAATTCCAAAATCGGTGCCGGCAGCGTGGTGCTGGAAGAAGTACCTCCCAACTGTACGGTAGTGGGTGTGCCCGGTCGAATCGTAAAGCGGGACAATGTGGCGATTCCCAGAGATACCATGGATCAAGTACATTTGCCCGATCCCGTAAAAGAAGATATTAATCGTTTACAGTCTGCCAATGTAAGACTTCTCGAAAAACTGGAAGTTATGGAGAAGGAGCTGGCGGAATTAAAGCAAAAGATTACAGAATAATATTAATTTTAAGGTAAGTAAAAATATTTTTATAAAAGCAGAGAAGCAGGAGATGAGAACATGAAGATTTACAACACATTGACAAAACGAAAAGAAGAATTTGTACCCATTGAAGAAGGCAAGGTGCGTATGTATGTGTGCGGTCCTACCGTGTACAATTTGATTCACATCGGTAATGCCCGCCCCATGATTGTATTTGATACCGTAAGAAGATATATGGAGTACAAAGGCTATGAAGTAAATTATGTATCCAATTTTACGGATGTGGATGATAAAATTATCAAGGCTGCCAATGCGGAGGGTGTGGATTCTTCCGTGATTTCCGAGCGCTATATTGAAGAGTGCAAGAAGGATATGAAGGCGTTAAATGTAAAAGAAGCTACCACACATCCCAAGGCTACGGAAGAAATTGACGGTATGCTTGAAATGATCGGTACCTTAATCAACAAAAACCACGCTTATGTAGGTGGCGACGGTACGGTTTATTTTAAAACCAGAAGTTTTAAGGAATACGGTAAGTTATCTCATAAGAATTTGGATGATTTGCAGGGCGGTAACCGTTCTTTATTGGTTACGGGCGAAGATCAGAAAGAAGATCCCTTGGATTTCGTTCTCTGGAAACCGAAAAAAGAAGGCGAACCTTATTGGTGCTCACCCTGGTGTAACGGTCGTCCCGGATGGCACATTGAATGTTCCGTTATGAGTAAAAAATACTTGGGCGAAGAAATTGATATTCATGCCGGCGGAGAGGATTTGGTATTTCCTCACCATGAAAATGAAATTGATCAGAGTGAGGCGGCAAACGGTAAAACTTTTGCCCGTTACTGGATGCACAATGCATTTTTGAATATTGATAATAAGAAGATGAGTAAGTCGTTGGGTAACTTCTTTACCGTTCGTGATATTGCAGAGAAATATGACTTACAGGTACTTCGTTTCTTTATGCTTTCCGCTCATTACAGAAGCCAGTTGAATTTCAGCGCAGACTTAATGGAAGCGGCTAAGAACTCTCTGGAGCGTATTTTAAATGCGGCAGAAAGAATGCAGGGCTTACTTGATAATGCAAAGAGTGAAGCTATGACAGACGCAGAGAAGGAACTTCTTGCAACTGCCAAAACTTTTATGGAGAAATACGAAGCCGCTATGGAAGACGATTTCAATACGGCGGATGCCATTTCTGCAATTTTTGAATTGGTGAAGTTTATGAATACCAATGCGGGTGAAGACAGCAGCAAGGAATATCTGGATGAATTGACAGGTATGTTTAAGACCATGACGGATGTATGCGGCATCATTACCGAGAAAAAGGCAGAGATTCTGGATGCGGACATTGAGCAGATGATTGCAGACCGTCAGGCAGCAAGAAAGGCCAAGGATTTTGCCAAGGCGGATGAAATCCGCAATAAGCTTTTGGAAATGGGCATTGTTCTGGAAGATACCAGAGAAGGGGTTAAGTGGAAACGTGCATAACGAAAACCTGTTTTTAGATAAAATAAAAGAAGAATTCGGTCTTGAGGAAGTGGACATAAAAACATACTCCCCACTGACCCTTGCATTTATCGGTGATTGTGTATATGACTTAATCATAAGAACACTTTTGGTCTGCGAAGGAAACCGTGGCGTGAATGGTTTACATAAAGATAAAAGCGAGTTGGTAAAAGCAGAGACCCAGGCAAAGATGGCAGAGGCATTAAAAGAGTATCTTACGGAAGAAGAAGCGGATATTTACCGCAGAGGCCGTAATGCCAAGACTGCATCTCATGCCAAAAATGCAGGAATCGGTCAGTATCATAAAGCTACCGGTTTTGAAGCCTTAATCGGTTATTTGTACCTGCAGGGGAAGGAAGAACGGATTCTGGAACTGGTGAAAAAGGCATTGCCCGGATAGAAGTTATGGCAGGGTATGTTATTTTTATAATATTAAAAATGCCGAAGTAAAAGAAAGTGAGTTGGATATAATAAAATGGGATATCATGAATTTACGATAGAAGGACGAAACGCGGTAATGGAAGCTTTCCGTTCCGGTAAGTGCATAGATAAATTATTTGTGTTGGACGGTTGTCAGGACGGTCCTGTGTTAAGCATTAAAAGGGAAGCCAAAAAGCAGGATACTCTTATTCGCTATGTGAATAAAGAACGCTTGGATCAGATGTCTGAAACCGGTAAGCATCAGGGCGTCATTGCTTATGCGGCAGCTTATGATTACGCGGAAGTGGATGATATTATGCAGGCAGCAAAAGATAAGGGGGAAGATCCGTTTATCTTATTGTTGGATAACATTGAAGATCCCCACAACTTAGGAGCTATGATTCGTACGGCTCATCTTGCGGGAGCCCATGGTGTAATTATTCCCAAGAACCGTGCGGTAGGCTTAACTGCCACTGTGGCAAGAACATCGGCAGGGGCTTTGAATTATCTTCCGGTTGCCAAGGTAACCAATCTTGCCAAAACCATAGAAGATTTAAAGAAAGAGGGCTTGTGGTTTGTTTGTGCGGATATGGGAGGTACCGTCATGTACGATTTGAATTTAAAAGGCCCTATAGGTTTGGTGATCGGTAGCGAGGGTGAAGGCGTAGGCCGACTGGTAAAAGAAAAGTGTGACCTGATTGCATCCATTCCTATGAAGGGACAGATTGATTCATTGAATGCCTCTGTGGCAGCAGGTGTTCTTGCTTATGAAATTGTAAGACAGAGAATGCAGTAAACGATATACAGGCGAAAGTGATACAGAGTGACAAATGTGGAGATAAAATATGACAAAACGATATAACGATATTTCGGACGAAGAACTGATTGAACGCCTTCGCGACGGCGAAAGTCAGATCATGGAATATCTTATGGAAAAATATAAAAATCTGGTTCGCAGTAAAGCATCTTCTATGTATATTTTAGGTGGAGATACACAGGATTTGATTCAGGAAGGTATGATAGGGCTTTTTAAGGCCATAAGAGATTACGATTCCGGAAGAGATGCATCCTTTTATACATTTGCACAGCTTTGTGTATCCAGAAATATATATTCTGCGGTACAGAAGTCCGCGCGTAAAAAGCATCAGCCGTTAAATCATTATATATCCATTTACGGTTCCGATAAGAGTAAGGAAAATGATGTGGGAATGGATAGTGCCATTAACGGTATGTCAGAAATGATGGCATCCGGCGACGGTGCAAACCCCGAGGAAATTTTAATCGGCCAGGAGAATATTGACGGACTTTATAAATATATTGAAGAGGAGTTAAGTCCTTTTGAAATGCAGGTGTTGGAATTACATGTAACCGGAATGGGTTATGTGGAAATTGCCAAGGTGCTTGGAAAAGATGAGAAGTCTACGGATAATGCCCTTCAGCGTATCCGTTCAAAATTAAAAAAATACTGTCTTAGGAGGTAAGAACCATGATAAGAGTAGGAATTTTAGGCTATGGTAATTTAGGAAAAGGAATTGAATGTGCGGTAAAGAATAATCCCGATATGGAATTAAAAGCTGTTTTTACCAGAAGAAATCCCGCAGATGTTAAAATTCTCACAGAAGGTGTTTCCGTTTACCATGTGGACGAAGCGATTTCAAAAAAGGATGAAATTGATGTTTTGATTCTTTGCGGTGGCAGTGCAACGGATTTGCCTGAGCAGACAAAGGAATATGCGAAGTATTTTACGGTGGTTGACAGTTTTGATACCCATGCAAGAATTCCCGAGCATTTTGCCAATGTGGATAAAAGTGCAAAAGAGGGTGGCAATATTGCAGTAATTTCCTGCGGTTGGGACCCCGGTATGTTCTCCTTAAATCGTTTATATGCAAATGCAATTCTCCCCGGTGGTAACGATTATACATTCTGGGGCAAGGGCGTAAGTCAGGGACATTCCGATGCTATCAGAAGAGTGGAAGGGGTTAAGAACGGCAAACAGTACACGATCCCCGTTGAGGCGGCATTGAATGCGGTTCGTAATGGTGAAAATCCTGAACTTACCACAAGACAGAAGCACATCAGAGAATGCTTTGTTGTAGCGGAAGAAGGTGCGGATAAGGCAAGAATTGAAGCAGAGATTAAAAATATGCCCAATTACTTTGCGGATTATGATACAACCGTACATTTTATTACGGAAGAAGAATTACAGCGCGATCATGCAGGTATTCCTCACGGCGGTTTTGTATTCCGTACCGGTAAGACCGGTTGGAATGGAGAAAACAGCCATGTAATCGAATATAGCCTGAAATTGGATTCCAACCCCGAATTTACTGCATCCGTAATTGCGGCATATGCAAGAGCAGCGGTAAAGATGCAGAAAGAAGGCATGAGCGGTTGCAAGACCGTATTTGATATTGCACCTGCTTATTTAACACATTTAAGCGGTGAGGAAATCAGAGCACATTTATTATAAAAGCGAAATAAAAAAGAATGGCGTTTGGCGGGATAAAAAGGTCACGGGTCCGATTCCCGCCGACGCTTATTTTGAGAATATATCTTGCAGGAAAACGAGCATAATTTTATTTTGCTTTTTTGATTGACAAAACGAATTGCGGTGTGGTAATATAGCACACGGTGACACAATCACTTGCTGCTATGGCTCAGTCGGTAGAGCGTCGCATTGGTAGTGCGGAGGTCACGGGTCCGATTCCCGTTAGCAGCTCTTGGAAAGCATCCTTTTGGAAAGGGTGCTTTTTTTGTACCGCTTTTTATATATGCAACTTTATTTTTATGGTGGAAAAAGGAAGGGACATTTTACAAATTCTCTTGATTTGACATGTTAAAGCATGTTATGATATTTATGTAGTAAATTGGGAACTTTTAAAGGAGTTTAGGAGGATAAAATATTGTTTTGTACAGAATGTGGAACACAATTAAGTGATGGAGCATCTTTTTGCACGAATTGCGGACATAAAATAGAAAAAGCAGCAGCTGCGACAAGCGCAACTGTTTCTTTGGAAAAGCCGGAAACTGCACCTCAGGCGCAGCAGCCTATGTATTCATCTCCTTCAAATCAGACAGCGGCTTCACAACCCGTACAGTCGATTTATACGGAAAGTAATAGCCGGGTAACAAGCGGTCAGACCGGAGATGCAATGGCGGGAGCAAGCTATGGAGCAGCGCAGGGTAGCTTTGCTTCGCAGAATAGTTATGGCGCGCCTCAGAATAATTATGGAGCTCAGAATTCCTACGGAATGCCTCAGAACGGTTACGGAGCACAGAATACATATGGTGCACCTCAGAACAATTACGGAGCACCTCAAAATAATTACGGAGCATCCACTGCGTCCTATAATTACAGAGGACCTGTGCAGGCGCCGCCCAAGAAAAAAGGAAAAGGTTGTCTGATTGCTGTTATCATTGCGGCAGTGGTAGGCTTATTGGGACTTTTGGTTATGATTATTGCCATTGCGGCAGGTGTCCTTGTTTTTGGTGGCAGCAGTGATGTGCCGGAGGAATTGGATAGCGTTATGGAAAATGAGTTAAACGACGGTTATGCTTATTCTCCTGTTACCGGTGATTTTGATGTGGAAGACATCTATGGTGAATGGTCAGGTACCGCTAAATTGGTAAGCGTATCCGGTGCAGAAGAGATGGAAGAATATCTTGAAGATTTAATCGGTCGTCCTCTTACATCATCTGAATTGGAAGGTATTTATGGTACATCGGCTGAAGAAGAGTGGTTTGAATTCAGTACATTCGAAGGTGATCTTGATGGTTCCGGACGGGATACGGAAGGCATTTGGGAAATGTATCTGGATATGGGCGATTATTTCAATGTTCAGTATTGGGATATTTTTGATGCGGTAACCTATGATCAGTACAAAGAGGGTGATTTCAGTACCGCAGCTATCGAATTGGATAGTAATAACTGTTTTGAAATCAAGGTTATGGAAATGGATTATATTGGAGAGTACGGATGCGTATTCTTTGATTCATATGACTATGATGTAACCGAAGATGATGTAAAAGAAGATGGAGCGTACGGTCTCGTAATCCGTGGCCAGGTAGTGGAAGGCGAATACGGTCCTGAAATTATCGGTGAAATTGTTGTTATGTTCCAGTATGGCGATATGTCAGAACCTTACGGCATGGCTTATGAATATAATCTCGATTATTGCTATGAATATTAAATCGGAAATGTTGTATCGTTAATCAGAAGCGGCTCTTTTACGAGAGTCGCTTCCACTATGTCTATATAAAGCAAATATATAAAATATGTGAGAGGAAATTTTTTATGAAACCTGTAAACAAAAATGCAACAAAAGAAGCAGTAGCATTATTAAATTATTTGTACGAAACTGTTGAGAACGGTAAAATCATTACCGGCCAGCACACGCAGACCAATCCCATGGAAGAAGTGGATTATATCTATGAAGTAACAGGAAAGAAACCTAAGTTGCAGGGATTTGAATTGCTTGGGTATTCCCCAAACATTAACTGGGATGATGCTGATGAAGCTTGCCTTACAGAGATTAAGGAAAATCAGGGAACAGTAGAAACCGCAATCCGTTGGGCAAAAGAAACCGGCGGTATCGTTTCATTCTGCTTCCATTGGTATTCACCGGTAGGCGGAAGAGACAAGAGCTTTTATCAGAAGAATACGGATTTTGATGCAAGAAAGATTCTGGAAGAAGGAACAGAAGAGCGTAAAGCATTTTATTCCGATATGGATGTAATCGCGGATATCCTCAAAAGATTTCAGGATGAGAATATTCCTATCCTTTGGAGACCTTTTCATGAAGCGGACGGCGATTGGTTCTGGTGGGGTTCAAGAGGTCACGAAACCGGAAAGCAGTTGTATCGTTTAATGTATGACTATTATGTGAATGTAAAACATTTGGATCATTTGATTTGGGTGTGGAATTCTCCCGCACCGGAAGGCTATCCCGGAGACGAGTACTGTGATGTAATTTCAAGAGATGTATATCTGGAAAAGGGAGCAAAGACCGATTATGCCAAGGAATATGAGGAACTTCGTAAAATTACGGATGCTCCGAAGGTAGCTGCGTTGGGCGAAGTGGGAATGATTCCCGATATGAATATCTGGGAAGAAAGCAAGGTGCCTTGGGCATATTACATGACATGGTCTAAGGAATTCTGCATGACAGAGGAATATAACAGTAAAGAAGTAATGAAAGCAATGTATTCCTCAAAAAATGCAGTTGTTTTGTAGTTTATTTTTATAAAAGTAAAATATTCGTCATTATAGCCAAAAACGAAATATCCAAATTGGCTATAATGACGATTTTATTTTTGAAGTATGGACAAAACATTGTAAGTTGACATAAATGCTTTTATACTGATAATGAGGAATAGTGGAGAGGTTTGCCCATAATGAAAAAAAGTACATTGAATGCTATTATGCAGGGCGTAATCATTGTTTTGATAATCGCCATTGCATTTGTAAGTATAAAATTGATTACCCGGCCGGATGAAGTGCCGGTCACTGAGGTGCCCAGTGAGGAAATATCCGAAGTGGCATCTGTAATTGAAGAAGTTTCAGAACCTGAACCGGAAGTGATTATTGAAGATCGTGTACGCATGATTAAAGACAATATTAATGTGCGTAGCGGTCCGGGCACGGACTACGAACGATTGGGTTCGGCATACATCGGTTATGATTTCGAATTCGTAGAACAGCTGGAAGAATGGACCAAGATTGTCTATGACGGCCAGACGGCCTATGTATACAGTGAATATGTGGAAGTGATTCCCATGGTATTACAGGAAGACGGTTCATACACGGAATATGTGGATTTGGAAGAAAGCGCGGCAAGCGATGATGCTAATGAGGCTGACAGCAGTGAAGAAGAATCTGCGGAAGGCGAAACCGAGACTTCGGAAGAATAATTTTTATGCAGATATAATATAAAAGAAGAAAAAACCGATATACAAGCGGGGAGAGTAATATGCGCAAAAAGAAGTTGATTCTTAGGTGCCTGACGATTTTCTTTGTTTTGTTATTTTGCGTATCGGGCTTTATCCTAGCAAAAGAGTATCTCGAGAGGCAGACGGATGCGGATAATTTTGATGAGTTAAATCAAATGGCTCAGATGAATACCGACGGAGCCACGGAGTCCAATAAGGTTATTATTGCGGAAGGAACAGATTTGACGGTTCAGGAAGCAAAGGAACATGTTCGAAACCTGAGTGCTTTGCAACAGGAAAACGAAGATTGTATTGGCTGGCTGTTTATTGACGGAACCAGAGTGAATTATCCCATTATGCATACTCCCGAGAACCCCGAAAAATATCTTCGCTTGAATTTTTATGGCGAATACAGTGTTTCGGGTGTGCCTTTTATGGATGGAGCATGCGGAATAACAGACATGCATATAATTATATACGGACATAACATGCGTAATGATACCATGTTTGGTGATGTGGCAGAATATGCAAAACGTGATTTCAGAGACGAGCATCCTTTTATTGAATTCGAAACGGTAAACGGTGTTTCGCAGTACGAGGTGTTTGCGGTAGCGGTTGTGGATGCAACCGATGACTGGTATTTTACAAATCCGGCAGATACCGAAGAAAGTTACGCAGAGAAAATTGCTTATATAAATGCAATAAAATTGTATGAGACGGGAATTACACCGGAGTACGGCGAGAAACTTTTAACGCTGTCTACCTGTTATGGGAATGAAGAAGATGCCAGGTTGATAGTGGTGGCAGTAGAACGCAGTTAAATTATTATAGAATATATGGCAAAGAGGAAACCCAATATCACAAACGAAAAGGAGCGGACATGATGAAAGGGTACATGAAAAAAATGAAAACAAAAAGAGTGTTGGCAATGCTTTTAGCGGTTCTTATGGTGTTGACCATTAGCATTCCCCAGAATGTTAGTGCGGCATCCCCGGATGCGAGATATACGGGAACCGGTCAGATTAAGGATTTGTTAACAGAGTATCAGTATGTTGTCAGAGGCGATGCAGGTATTTACTGTCATTGCGTTGGTTCGGTTGCGGTTGGCGGAACTATGGATTGTAATAACTATATTGGTGATTGCTCGCAGAGTCCTTCTTATGCGAATGTTTATAAATCCGGCGGTATTACGGGCGTAAATAATTTTTTGGGAAGTACAAGAGATTTCTATTACGGAACATCAAGTGTTTCTGAAGAATTGATGACTCAAAACGGTTTTACACAGAATGGCGAATACATGGATTTGGATTCCATGTTTGTAAGCTTGATTAAGCAGTCTGATAATTTATACAAGACGAATGTGGGAACACAGGCTACTGTACAGGATATGTTGGATAAAGATAATAATCCTAAGAAGATTATTCAGTTGGATTTTAGTACGAATACGGTTTTTACAATCACGAAGGATGACTTTATCGCAGCGGATACTATTGAGTTTATCCATTTTGATGTTGCTGATTTGAGTACCAATGAATATTTAATCAATATTGTTGGTGTAGGCGATACAGATCTTCGTTTGGATGGTGAATATGGTGGAGGAGCAGCAACAACGCCTACCACAAATTTCTTTATTGACAAGTATCCGGCAAATACATTTCTTAAAGATTTACCGAATGCATTAAATGGTATTCAGTGTAATCTTTCCGGTATGAAGTTAATTTGGAACTTCCCGGATGCTACAGGTAATATTCAGTGGAACGGTATGGGCGGACACCTTGTTGCGCCTCAGGCATATGTCAATGTAACTTCCGGTCGTTTTGAAGGCGGTATCATTGCAGATGCGGTTACAAGTAGTGGTCAGGCGCATTATTTCCCTTACAATGCGTATGGTGTTTCAGAAGACGGTACAGAAATTGTAGCTAACGATATTGTTATTAAGAAGGAATATTTGTTATTAATTACAGATACGGTTACCGGAAAAACCACGACACAGAAGGTGAACCCTACAGAGTCTGCGAAATTTACATTATACACAGATGCAGCATGTACGAGTCCTGTTACAGGTGCAATTGATGTGCCGGTTGATAATGCAACGGGATATGCTACATTTGATTCTAGAGCTTTAGGTTTGACATTGGGTGAGAGTTATTATGTAAAAGAAACAGTGGCGCCCGATGGTTTTGAAATTGATAAAAAGACTGTTTATGAATGTGCTATTTCAGTAGGTGGATTGGTTACATATAAGGAAGTTAACGGTGGTACTGCATATACAAGTACAGTGCCCGAGTATCAGAACCTTATGACAACATATACAGATGATAGTTCAAACGGTACATTAAAAATCAATGTTGTGGATATCGATAATAATAATGCCAAGGTAAAAGATGCCGATATTAAGATTGAATTTATTAATCCTGACAGCTCAACCACTTTGGTTGCAAATTTAACCACGGATGAGAGCGGTTCTGTTACAAAAACAGATTTACCTCAAGGAACATATCAGGTTACCATTACCGACATTCCTGAAGGATATATTTATCCCGAGGAAAAAGTGGTAGAAGTTAATGTTCGTGAAACCGGCTACTATACTTTTGAGTTAGAACAGGAAAAAGAAACAATTACTGTATATATTAAAGATACCAACGACAATATTGTTCCCGGAGGTTATGTGCAGATTACGGATAAGAATGATCCTTCGGACTCACAGAAATATCATGTTGGTACAGACGGTATGATTGCTTTCCCGGACAAAGTGAAAGGAACCTATGTTATTGAGTTGCTTGAAGTTCCCGAAGGATACAATATGCCGAATGTAGTGACACAGGAAGCAGAAGTTGTATTTACCGATGCTGTCGATAACTATGTGCGCGAATTTATTGTTGATCGTCAGGATGGTACTGTAATTGTAAATATCAAAGATGTTAGTGATTCAGCAAATGTGGATAGTTATAAAACAACAGTAGGCGGTACGGTAACCATTACATATCCCGATGGAAAAACAACAGTAATCAAAGCGGATGCAGATGATGGTGCTTTGGACGGTGTTGTTACTTTTACCAATGTTCCCGTTGGAGAGTGTGAAGTGAAAGTTTCAACTGCTCCCGCAAGTTATATCTTAGTGGCTAATCCCACAGATGCGGATAAAGTATCAAGCAAGGAAGTTAAAGTCATTGAAAATACAAATAATGAGTTCAATGTATATGTAGAAAGAATTGTAAAAACAGGAGCGTTGACAATTACCGTAGTTACACAAGACGGTAATTGTACAGAAACAGATGAAAATAAAGTTGCAATCAGAGTGATCGGACCTGACGGTAATACAACACCCTATAGTGTTGTATATATTGATAACACCGTTGTTAATTTTGACGATGCAACTACCACTCTTCAAGTTAATGATGCTCCCGTGGGAACATATACCATTGAAATTGAAACACCTGACGGTTGGAAAACAATTAAGGCAGAGGTTGTTGATGTAACAACAGATACTGCAACTCCCGGTTCAATTGATGCGGCCGTTACAGAGGGTGCAGAAACAAAAGTAAAATTTACGGTAGACGCTATCGGTAATTTAGAAGTTACCGTAGTTGATGAGGCTACAGATGCTCCTGTTAGCGGAGCTACCGTTGTCATTAAGAAGGGCGATCAGAAAATTGATGAAGTTACTACCGGTAACGACGGTAAGGTAACTGTAAATAATTTGCCTACCGGTGATTATACTGTGGAAGTTTCTAAGGTGCCTGAAGGTAAGGATTATGTAGTGCCTACTTCACCGATAATAGTGAATGTTCCGAAGAATGACACGGGAAGACAAACAATAGAATTGACTCAGACAGGTACTCTCGAAATACAAGTTAGAGAGAAAGATACACCGAATCCCATCGCAGGTGCGACAGTTTACCTTGTAAAAGATGGTGAGTCTGTCAGTGATGCGATAAGGGATGCGGAAGTGGATTCTACCGGAAATGTAACATTTACCGGCATTGCTCCCGGAGAGTATGATGTTGTGATTGATGCGGATGCAATTGCAGACACATGGGACCTTGTAGGTGCTGATACACAGGGTAAAACTATTGCCAGCGGTGCGAATGATCCTGCTGTGTTATTTGAATTGACAAAGCAGACAGGTACATTAACTGTAGAAATCGTAAAGAAAGTCGGTGATGTATTTGTTCCTGTTACCGGAGCAGAGATTAAAATCAATGTGAAGGATGAAAAAGGTAATCCTGTTAGTTTGGTAGATAATTCATTTGAATTTGTTAATACAGTTACCAATACACTTCCTGTTGGCGATTACAAGGTAACTCTTGAACAGGTTCCCGGCAATTATGTATTACCGAGTACCACAACCCAAGATGCAGATGTAACCGTTAGCGGAGATACCATAATATTCGAAGTAAAAGAAGTTGATAATGCACAGAATAATTTGGGTAATTTGCGGGTCAATGTGTACTTGAAGGATGAAACACCGGAAAACTTGAGTAATAATCCGGTATTTACAAATAGCGTAGAAATTAAATATGTACCTTTAAGTGGTGCTTCCACAACGGAAACATTTAATAACTTAGACGCATTGAAGCTTAATAAAACAGACCTGCCCGCAGGTAACTATACAACAGTACTTACCATTCCTGCCGGATATACATTGGTGGCTGGTATGGCAGACAATACCGCAACTCAGACCAAGGCAGTTGTAGCAGGTGAAACCACTGTAATCAATTATGTATTGGAAGCAGCTGGAACCATCAATGTTACTGTTACAAACAAAGCCGGAGATGAAATGATTACCGGAGCGGATGTTGTGTTGAAAGACAGCAATGGTGTTGTAGTTGGAGAAGGCACTACTGACAGCAATGGTAAAGTTACATTTGATAAGGTGCCTGTTGGAAATTATACGGTTGAAATCAAGTCTGTTCCCGATGGATATGATATGCCGGATAATAAAGTATATGATGTGACAGTGGATTCCCATAACCCCGTTAACAAAGAATATAAGCTTCCTCTTTCCGGTAAAGTGGTAATTACCGTATACGAATACGGAACGGACGACGATGTGATTACGGGTGCAACCGTAACATTAAAAGATTCAGAAGATAATGTTATTGGTGGTTCTCAGACTACTAATGTATCTGGTAAGGTGTATTACGAAGATTTGAAAGACGGTACATATACTGCAGAGATTACTGCGCCTCCCGCACCAAATGGTGATAAGAAATATGCAATCGTAAGCGAAACAATTAAACCCAATAAGTTGAATGTGGAATTAAAAGCAGGTAGCCGTGAAGAAAGCGCAGATTTCTATGTAGATGCTCTTGGTAACCTGGAAGCAACCATCGTGGAAGATGGAACAACAACACCGATTCCGGGCGCGCAAGTTCAGATTACAGATAGCAAGGGGAATATCATCAAAGATGGTGGCACTGATTATTTTGTTACAAATGCGAACGGTATGATTAGTAAGACCGATCTTCCTGTTGGAGCCTATACACTGAAGGTAACATATGTTCCCGATCCTTACAAAATGCCTAAGAACGGCGACAGTGCAACTGTAACCGTAGTAAAGCATGACACTGTGGAAAAAGAGTTTGTTGCAGCGTATACAACATCATTAACCATTACAGTTAAAGATGAAGAAAGTAATAATGTGCTTTCGAATGAAACTAACGGTAAAACAACTTTGGAAGTGACAGACCAGTATGGTGAAACGGTAGTGAAAACAACTACAGACGGTAAGGTAACTCTTGATGACTGGGCGGTATCAACACCCGGCAAGCCGACAACGGTAACCATTACAAAAGTACCCAGTTCTCATATTGTTCCTACTGAGGAAAATAAGAAGACAACTACTGTAGAAGTTGAAAAACCTGTAAGTGTAGGTGATGTTACAGAACACGAAGTAAAAGTTCCTACAAAGCCCAATACAACCGGTGATCTTATCATTACGGTTAAAGATGAAGTTTTAAACACAAATGTACCTAACGCATATGTTGAAATTACATATCCGGACGGAAGCAAAGAACTTGCTTATACAGACAGTAATGGTACAATTAACAAACCCGGCGTAACAACCGGTAACTATACGGTAGTGATTAAGGGTGTGCCTCAGGGCTACACACCGCCCAGTCAGACAGTTTCCAAGATAACTGTAACAACGGGTAAAAACAAATTAGACATTGTAATTAAGACTCCCGTAATTACCGGAGGAGCAAACAGCAATAATACATCCAAGTCTAATAAGACATCAGATGAAACCGTTGTAAAAGCTCCCAAGACAGGCGATATCTCATACATGCCTTTTGCAATTGCAATGATGGTAATTTCCTTAATTGGTCTTGCAGGCGTTACAGTATATCGCAGAAAGATGGAAAATGAGGAGTAAACCTCAACAAACCAAACGAAAGTAAAATGAAGAAACGGTTGTCCGTGTAAGCGGACAGCCGTTTTTTATATGCTTACCTTCTAAACGCATTTTAAGGCACAAATAAGGCTCCTTATAAAAGGAGCCTTATGCCACATCAATATTCTGTTTTATGAGCCGTATTAGCCGTCCTGAGCGGCTGCGGCAGCGGCAGCTGCCTGTCGGCGCTGTTCCAATTCAATAGCCTGATTATGAATAATGTTCTCATAATCGGGAGCCAAGTAAAATGATACATCATGAGGACACATATTGGTAGAAACCACGGTAGGAGAACCGCTCTGAATATAAGGGTGTTCTACCAAGGGCAACTCAGCGATGCCGTTTACTTTAAAAGGACAATTCTCACAAGCGATTAAACCGCTGTATTCACAAATAATTCCGCTGTAATGCACATCACAAGCTTCAACAGGCATTGTACTTGTTGTAAACAAGCCTGTGGTTAATGTGTTATCACACAAGCCAGGAATCGGTAATTTACCGGAACGACTACATACTGTGGTGGTAACAATACCGTTTGGCATTGTAAATGCCTTATTGGGCAAGTCCTCGTGGATTCTGGACATTACTGCACGCCACAAGGTCTTAGAGAGTGCTTTTTCATCAGAACTTCGAAGCTTGGCGTTGTTATCAAAACCGGTCCAAACCGTAGCGGTGTAGTAGGGGGTATATCCTGCAAACCACACATCGTTGTAGCCCTGAGTGGTACCTGTTTTACCTGCAATCGCCATGCCGCCGAAGTTTACGGAACCACCGGTACCAACGGTAACAACATCTACCATGGCGCTTGTCAGCATGTAAGCTGTGGTTTCTTGAATAACACGATGGCTTTCAGGAACTGTTTTATCAATCAGTACATTTCCTTCACTGTCAAGAATCTTTGTATAAAGAGTAGGCTCGATATACATACCGCCGTTGGCAATAGAAGCATAAGCGGCATTTAATTCCATATTTGTTACGCCGTATGTGAGGCCGCCCAATGCAGAAGACTGTGTAACATCGGTAAATACACGACCGTCATCTTTTACCTCGCGTTCGACCAAGGTTGTAAAACCGAAATTCTGAAGGTAATCAAATGCAAGCTGGGGAGTAATCTGTGTGATTACTTTTACCGCAACAATGTTTAATGACTGTTCGATACCGTAACGGGCATTGCAAATTCCACGGAACTTCTCGCCGTACCAGTTATTTACGGGCTTGCCGTCATTATAATTAAAAGGTGCATCCATATATACATCGGTTAAGGATACGCCGCCGGCATCAATAGCGGGTGCGTAGGCTGCCAATATTTTAAAAGTAGAACCGGGCTGACGCATGGTGTTGGTTGCTCTGTTTAAGGTACGGCTACCGGTTTTTACACCGCGGCCGCCTACCATGGCAACTACATAACCTGTGCTCTGGTCCTGTACGGTAATGGATACCTGAGGCTGGATTACCAAACTTATGGTTTCGGCCCTTACTTCATCACCTTCTTCCATGTGTGCCGCTTTGTAAGCCTCAATGGCTGCATTGGCATCTTCTTCGGAATCATAGAGAAGATTAAAAGAAGGATTCTGCTCTTTGTAATATGCCTGATACATTTCCGTACTATGGTTCTCTAAATCGCCGTTTGCTTTTTCAATGGTGAGAGCGTAGCTCAATAACCATTTGGCATTGGCGGGGTAGTTATCTTCGTTGGTAAATACTTCATTACAGATGGCCTGAATCTGAGGATCCTGTGTGGTAAAAATACTAAGTCCGCCACTGTACAACATGCGGTATGCCTGCTGTGAATCATATCCGCAATATTCCTGTAAATCTTCAATAACCTGTTCTGTTAATTCGTCAACAAAATAAGTATAAACCGCATTGGTAATGGTTTCATTATTGACCTCCTGAATGCGGGAGTAAACATCATCGGCCATGGCTGCATCATATTCTGCCTGTGTAATGTAACCCTGATCCTTCATATCCCCGAGAACCTTTTCTCGACGGTCCGCATTGTCTTCCGGATGGGAGATGGGGTTATATTTGGAAGGATTCTGAGTAATGGCGGCAATAACTGCGCATTCGGATAAGTTTAACTGGTATACGGGCTTGTTAAAGTAACGCATGGAAGCTGCCTGTACGCCTAAGGTACCCTGTCCTAAGTTAATGGAATTCATGTATAATTCAAGAATCTCTTCTTTACTCAGTTTCTTTTCGATTTCCATGGCAAGATACTGTTCCTGAATTTTACGCTTAATCTTGGCCATATCGTCTTCTTCGCCAACCCAGCCTTCAAATACATTGTTTTTCAACAACTGCTGGGTAATGGTACTTGCACCCTGAGTCAATTCGCCGCTTCTTATGGCTTCAAAACCTGCACGGAAGATACCGTAGATATCGATACCGTTATGTTCGTAGAAACGGGAGTCCTCAATTGCAACAAATGCATCCGCCAAGTCCTGAGGAATTTTATCCATGGTTACATAGCTTCGGTTTGAATTCTTCGCTACCAGCTTGGTCATTTCGTGACCTTCGCTGTCGTAAACCACGGTAGCATATCCGTCGGGCACAACATCCAGTGTGGAAATGTCCGGAGCGGCACTGATGATTCCTTCAAAAGCACCTAAGCCGACGCAACCTACCAGAATAATGGCGGTTACCGTACAGACGAAGAGAGCTTTTAAGAAAAACACCTTTCCCATCTTTTTGACCTTTGTTTCTTTTGAGTTAAGGGCCTGTTGTTTTTTGCGTATGCCCTTTGAACTGTAATTCATATATTAACCCAGCCTTTCATATAATTGTGCAAAACGATAGTAACCTGTATTTGCACATAATTAGCCATAATACAAAGATATTATACCAAAAAAAATATGGTAAATAAAGGCTTTTCTTATATTGTTCACATAAAAGAAGTCTTTATTCAGAAAGAAGTATTCATTTTCCTATAAAATATGTTATAATGTGCAATGAACCCGGCAGGCTTGTACGGGTATGTAAAAAGGTATTGGTAATCATCCGTAAAAGGAGTTTGTGGTATCATGAAAATACTTCTGGAAGCCGGAAGTGCCGAGGTGGTGGAGAAAAAGTCGCGTTTTATCGCATCTGTTTGCTCCGTAAACACACCGGAAGAAGCGCAGGCTTTTATAGACCGGGTAAAAAAGAAATATTGGGATGCTAAGCACAACTGTTCGGCATATGTAATCGGTAAAGACGGTCAGTATACCCGATGCAATGACGACGGGGAACCGGCGCAGACCGCGGGACTTCCCATGTTGGAGGTTCTTTTACATTCGGAAGTACGCAATATCGTGGTAGTGGTGACCAGATATTTTGGCGGAACCTTGTTGGGAACCGGCGGATTGATTCGCGCATACGGCCAGACCGTTAAACAGGCTTTGGAGAACAGCGTCATCGGAGAAGAAGCGGAAGGGTATATTTTAACCGTGGAAGCTGATTATACTGATGTAGGCAAGGTGCAGTATCTGCTGGCACAGAAAAATATCACGGTTTTGAATTCGTTGTATGAGCAGGCTGTTACTTTTGAGTTACAGATGCAGAAAGAACTTTTACAGGGAATCATTGATGAATTGGTGGAGACAACCTGTGGAAGAATTAAAATAAAAGATAGGAAAGAATGCACATTCATTATGAAGACGGATGTGTAATAAAAAAGGTATAAGTCCATTGAAATATAATTATGTAAACTAAAAGGAGGATGCTATGAGTTACGCAGATAAAATTTTTATTGATATGTGTAAGGATATTTTGGAAAACGGAACCAGTACGGAAGGAGAGAAAGTCAGACCCAAATGGGAAGACGGAGCAAGCGCTTACACCATTAAAAAGTTTGGTGTGGTAAACCGTTATGATTTATCCAAAGAGTTTCCTCTTATTACATTAAGAAAAACCGCGTTAAAAAGCGCAACGGACGAAATGCTTTGGATTTGGCAGCAAAAGTCCAACAATGTAAATGATTTACACAGCCATATCTGGGACGAATGGGCGGATGCAGACGGTTCTATCGGCAAGGCATACGGATACCAGATGGGTGTAAAACATCAGTATAAGGAAGGTATGATGGATCAGGTGGATCGTGTAATTTACGATTTGAAGAACAATCCGTTCAGCCGTCGTATTATGACCAATATTTATGTGCATCAGGATTTGCATGAAATGAATTTGTATCCCTGCGCATACAGCATGACTTTTAACGTAACCCAGAAACCGGGTGATGATAAGCTTACCTTAAACGGTATCTTAAATCAGCGTTCCCAGGATGTGTTGGCAGCAAATAACTGGAATGTAGTGCAGTATTCCGTACTTCTTCATATGCTGGCACAGGTGTGCGACATGAAGGTGGGAGAATTGGTTCATGTAATTGCGGATGCACACATTTATGACAGACATATTCCTATTATTAAGGAATTGATTGAGCGTCCCACTTATGATGCGCCTACCTTTTGGTTGAATCCGGAAATTAAGGACTTTTATCAGTTTACCAGAAATGATGTGAAGGTTGAAAATTATGTAACGGGACCTCAGGTTGAAAATATTCCCATTGCAATATAATTTTATGTAAACCTATATCGTATAAAAGGAGGAAGCATGCCGGGCATGCGAATATAAATTATGAAGTTAATTGTGGCAGTAGATGAAAATTGGGGAATCGGATGCAAAAATGAGTTGTTGGTGCGTATTCCTTCCGATCAGAGAATGTTTCGTGAAAAAACCACAGGGAATGTAGTGGTTATGGGAAGAAAGACCTTGGAGTCTTTTCCCGGAAGCAAGCCTTTAAAGGACAGAGTAAACATTGTTTTAACCAAAGAAAACAGAGAGAGCTTAAACGGTGAGGTAATTGTTCACAGTATAGAAGAGGCTTTGGAAGAAATCAAAAAGTATCCCAAGGAGAGCATTTATATTATCGGAGGAGAAACAATTTATCGTCAGTTTCTTCCTTATTGCGACGAGGCATATGTAACAAAGATTGAACATAAATACGAAGCAGATGCTCATTTTCCTAATTTGGATCAGGATGCTGAGTGGAAGATTACCGAAGAAAGCGAAGAACAGACCTATTTTGACATTCCCTATACTTTTGTAAAATATGAAAGAGTGTAGTGGGAAATATTGATTTTATAGTATAAAAAGAACGGACAAAGCAAATTGCCTTGTCCGTTTTTATATGTAAAAATTAATATACAACCTGATTTCTGCCGTTATTTTTACCTTCGTACAATTTCGAGTCGGCTTTGGAAATGGTGGATTCAAGGCCGATAATCTGAGAATATTCTTCAATGCCGAAGGTCATGGTGATTTTAAGAGTGTGGTCCTTAAAAGTGAAGTTGTATTTCTCAATCTGGAGACGGAGGATTTCCAATGCGGCATAAGCCTGCTGGATATTCATACCTTCGAAACAGAAGAGGAATTCTTCACCGCCCCAACGGGCAACCTTGCCGCGTCCTTTTACAATGTTCTTAAAAAGACCGGAAAGAGTGGTTAATACATAGTCGCCGGTATCATGACCGTAGTTATCGTTGATTTTTTTGAAAAAGTCCACATCGCCGATGGCAATACAGAAAGGCTTGCCGGTACGGTCGTTTTCATAGACCAGCATGGATAAATGTTCGTTGATGCTTCGGCGGTTGGGTAACTGTGTCAAAGCATCCAAAGAAGCCATTTCAATCAGTTTTTGGTTGGACTGTCGAAGTTTTGCTTCCGCAAGGTTAAATTTGGTGCAATAGCAATAAGCAAGAATACAAAGCATCAAGCCGTAGAAAAAGGCATGCAGGGTTTGGAAGAAAAAGCTGTATAACTCGCTACCTTCCCTATAAGGCGGTGCTATATGGGTAAATACAGCCAACGCAATGATAAGGGTAAAAAGCAACTTCATATAGTGAAGTTTCCTGCTCATTTCAATGGAAAGACTGTAAAAAAGTACCAAAATCGCAATCAGTACATTCCACTGGAAATTCATATGCCAGCCGGATGCAAGCGTAAAATAAGAAGCTCCGGCAATGGTTACAATGTTGAAGAGCCGAAATGCCAGTCGGGTATGATTGTCGTAGGTGCTGACAAAACATCCGGCTATGGCGCCTGCGCAGATTAAGGCAATAAATGCATGGGCGTAATAATACAAAAGAGCCAGGGATATTGCGACAAAAATATAGTAAATAATGTAGGAAAGAGAAAGGAATCGTAACAAAACCGATAAATCTTTCAATTCCGATTCGCTGTTAACATCATTAACAATCAATTTGTATAGTTTACGGAAAAGTTGTTTCATGTTACCTCCCTTTCTTATTTAGTCGTAAACATATCTTATCATATTTCAAACAAATATTCTATATTAAAAGGAAAATTGAAAGGTTGACTTTTTAAATAAGAAGAATATAATAAAAAAATAATATATACTATTATCAAATCAAGTAAGAAGAGTGTATTTTCACTCGAAGGGAGACCAACATGAATATCAGATATGAATTAACCAAGACACCCAAGGCAAAACCGGGTCAGGACAATCCCTTGACTTTCGGTACCATTTTTACGGACCATATGTTTGTTATGGATTATGATGTAAATAAGGGCTGGTACGATGCAAGAATCGAACCTTATGCACCTATTTCCTTAGAACCTTCCGCAATGGTATTCCACTATGGTCAGGAAATGTTTGAGGGTATGAAAGCATATAAGTCAGCAGAAGGTAAAGTATTACTTTTCAGACCTGACAAGAACATTGAAAGAGCAAACAATACCAATGAAAGAATTTGTATTCCCACCATTCCTGCAGAAGATTTTCTCCAGGCAATTAAGGAATTGGTTAAAGTGGATCAGGATTGGATTCCCACCAAGCCCGGAACTTCACTTTATATCAGACCTTTTATTATTGCAACAGATCCTTTCTTAGGTGTTCGTCCTTCAAGTACATATAAGTTTATTATTATCCTTTCACCCGTAGGTGCTTACTATCCCGAAGGACTTAATCCTGTTAAAATCTGGATTGAGGATGAATATGTAAGAGCCGTTCGCGGTGGTTTGGGCGAAGCAAAAGCCGGTGCAAACTATGTAGCAAGCTTAAAAGCACAGGTTAAGGCTCATGATGAAGGCTATTCTCAGGTACTTTGGCTTGACGGTGTTGAGAGAAAGTACATTGAAGAAGTAGGTGCCATGAACATCTTCTTTAAGATTAACGGAACCGTTGTTACTCCTGCATTAAACGGAAGTATTTTACCCGGTGTAACCAGAAGAAGCTGTATCGAATTGTGTCAGTCATGGGGTTATAAGGTAGAAGAAAGAAAAATTTCCGCAGACGAGCTCTTTGAAGCTGCACAGAACGGAACTTTGGAAGAAGTATGGGGTACCGGTACAGCAGCGGTTATCTCTCCCGTTGGCCATTTAAGAAAAGGTGATGAAGTGGTTCAGATTAAAGACGGCGGAATCGGTGAATTAAGCCAGAAGCTTTACGATACGGTAACAGGTATTCAGTTAGGAAAGATTGAAGGTCCTGAAGGCTGGGTTGTAGTAGTAGAATAATTTGTATTGATAAAATGTTTGATGCGCAGATTGTGAATGCAATCTGCGTATTTTTTTATAAAAATTGCTTCTTTTATGTTTTTTCACAAAAAATAGGGGGTTTACCCATTAAAATTTCACAAAAAATTGCTACTATTAGGGGAATATACAGAAGATGATAATTGGCATAGAATATACGAGGACGAAAAAGTCATTGTCGAAAAAAGCGATAAATGATTTTGAAAAACAGTCATTTCATGTGCTTTTAAAACATATATTTATTAGTGCATGATAGAAAAAATTCTTTTGTGAAAGAAACAAAGAAGGGAGAACTAAAATGACAGATAAGGTAATTGAAAACAACCAGGTGGTGATTATGGGTGAAGTCGTAGGAGAGTTCGCTTTCAGCCACGAGATTTACGGAGAGGGATTTTACATGGTTGATGTACTGGTGACTCGTTTGAGCGAGTCGGCAGATGTAATTCCCCTTATGGTATCAGAGAGATTACTGGATGTCACAAAAGATTATCGCGGTTCCAAAATCATGGTAACCGGACAGTTTCGCTCCTACAACAGACATGAGGAGAGAAAGAACAAATTGGTATTGTCTGTATTCGCACGAGAGATAGAGTTCATCGAAGAAATCGGTGAAAGCAGTAAAACAAATCAGATTTTCCTGGACGGTTATATCTGTAAGGCACCGATATACCGTAAAACACCTTTGGGAAGAGAAATTGCCGATTTATTGCTGGCAGTAAACAGACCTTATGGAAAATCCGATTACATACCTTGCATCTGTTGGGGAAGAAACGCCCGATTTGCCTCGGGCTTTGAGGTAGGTACCAGATGTGCGGTCTGGGGAAGAATCCAGAGCAGGGAATATGTGAAAAAAATTACAGAGACGGAGGCTGAGCGAAGAGTGGCTTACGAGGTATCGGTAAGTAAGTTGGAACAGCTGGAAGACGAACTGTAGAATACATATAATTACAAAGGCATTTTTTATAACACTGCGCGTTGACATAATCGACGCGTAGTGTTATGATTATACGCAGAAAAATGCCTTTTACATAGGTATATCAGATGAGTCAGGAGGACACATATATGTCAGTTTTTACCGGAGCAGGTGTAGCAATTATTACCCCTTTTAAAGAAAACGGAGATGTAGATTACGAGAAATTTGCAGAGAATATAGAACTTCAGATTGCAGGTGGAACAGATGCTATTTTGGTTTGCGGAACCACAGGTGAGGCATCTACTTTATCTCATGAAGAACATTTGGATGTGGTTGGATTTTGTGTAAAGCAGGTAGCAGGAAGACTTCCCGTTATTGCAGGAACAGGTTCTAACTGTACTGCAACAGCCATCTACCTTTCTCAGGAAGCTGAGAAGCTTGGTGCAGATGCGGTATTGGTGGTTTCTCCTTATTACAATAAGGCAACTCAGCAGGGCTTGTATGAGCATTTTAAGATGATTGCGGATTCCATTAAGATTCCGGTAATTCTTTATAACATCCCCGGAAGAACCGGAGTGAATATTCAGCCCAAGACCATCGTAAGACTTTGTAAGGATGTTGAAAACATCGTAGGCGTAAAAGATGCTACAGGTGATTTGTCACAGACAGCACATCTTCTTGCATTGGCAGACGGATGCGTGGATGTTTACAGCGGTAACGACGATCAGATTGTTCCCATGCTTGCATTGGGCGGCAAGGGTGTACTTTCCGTATTATCCAATGTTGCACCCAGACAGACACATGAAATCTGTGCGAAGTATTTTGAAGGTGATGTGGAAGGCTCACGCAAGATGCAGTTAGAGGCAATTCCTTTGATTGATGCATTGTTCTGCGAAGTAAATCCTATCCCTGTAAAGAAGGCAATGAATTTACTCGGTAACAAGGGTGGCACCGTAAGACGCCCCTTGACAGAGATGGAACCTGAGCATGCTAAGGTTTTGGAAGAGGAAATGAAGAAATACGGTTTAATCTAGGCCGAATTGATACAAGGATAAACAAAAAGGCAGAGGTATCTCTGCCTTTTTATAAAATATAGTGAGGAGATAAAAGAATGGTAAAAGTAATTATGCATGGTTGCAACGGTAAAATGGGACAGGTAATTACCCGTTTGATTGCGCAGGAAAATGACATGGAAATTGTGGCAGGTATTGATCCTTTTGACGGAATCCAAAATACATATCCGGTATTTAAGACAATCTCAGACTGTGATGTAAAAGCAGATGTAATTATTGACTTTGCTTCTGCTGCGGCAGTAGACGGTTTGTTGGAGTATTGTGTTAAGACACAGACACCCGTGGTGCTTTGTACAACAGGTCTTGATGAGGCACAGATTCGTTTGGTAGAAGAAACTTCCAAGAAAGTGGCTGTTTTAAAGTCTGCCAACATGTCTCTCGGTATCAATCTTTTATTAAAAATGTTAAAAACTGCGGCAGGAACCCTTGCGCCGGCAGGTTATGATATTGAAGTGGTGGAAAAACATCACAACTTAAAGAAGGATGCTCCCAGCGGTACTGCGTTGGCGCTGGCGGATTCCATCAACGAAGAGTTGGATAATCGTTATGAGTATGTATTTGACAGAAGCCAGAAGAGAGAAGCCCGCTCTGAGAATGAAATCGGCTTTGCGGTAGTTCGAGGCGGAACCATCGTAGGTGACCATGATGTTATTTTTGCCGGTGAAGATGAAGTAATTACTTTTAGCCATACCGCATATTCCAAGGCTGTTTTTGGTAAAGGTGCCGTTCAGGCTGCCAAGTTCCTTGCAGGTAAGGGTGCAGGATATTACAACATGCAGGATGTAATCGAGGGATAATCGATTTTATTGTATTATAGAAAGTAAAAGAGGACCATAAAATGAAGTTAGCTTTGTTTTGTGGTCTTATGCTTATAAAAGAGGAGAAGCAGAATGGAGTTCAGACCCTGTATTGATATACATAACGGTAAAGTAAAGCAGATTGTGGGCAGTAGCTTAAAAGATGAAGGCAATCAGGCGCAGGAAAATTTCGTATCTGAAAAGGACTCTGCTTTTTATGCCAATCTTTATCGTGAAAACGGCTTAAAAGGCGGCCACATTATTTTACTGAATAAAGTGGGAAGTGAATATTATGAGGCTACCAAAAACACCGCATTTGAGGCTTTAAAAGCTTACCCCGGCGGTATGCAGGTGGGCGGAGGCATTCATGATGGAAATGCCGGAGAATTTTTGGATGCAGGAGCCTCTCATGTCATTGTAACTTCGTATTTGTTTGAAGGAGATATATTATCAAGAGAGAAGATGGAGCGTTTGTGCAAGGCTGTCAGTCGCGAACATGTAGTATTCGATTTGAGCTGTAAAAAAACAGCAAATGGCTATCAGATTATGACCAACCGCTGGCAGACCGCAACCGCAGAATATGTAACAGTTGACTTGTTAAAAGAATTAGAGCAGTATTGCGATGAATTTCTGATTCATGCCGTGGATGTAGAAGGAAAGTCTGAGGGCATCGAACAAGAGCTGGTAGCTATGCTTGGAACTTATGAAGGAAACGCCGTAACCTACGCCGGTGGCATTCATTCCATGGAAGATTTAGCCATATTAAAAGAATTGGGTAATGACAGAGTACACGCCACCATCGGCAGTGCATTGGACCTGTTCGGCGGCTACCTATCTTTTAACGACATTGTAAAGTTCTGCAATTTCAATTCGTAAATTGAATGTTCTAAGGTGAGAAGGGTTTATAGCTTAAACAAATAAGGCAAGAATATTTTTATTCCATAAAGAACCGTGTGAAAGCGTCGGCACTTAACGAGTACAAATGAAATGCTGTACGAGTTTAGTGTCCGTTACGATTTCGCCCGAGCGAGAGCGTGTTCTGTTGGAATATAAAATAGTTCTTGCCTATTATTATTTTTTCAACCCTTCTCACCTTGGAACCTCATATTCCCACAATGAAAAAGGAACCTTTACAGGTTCCTTTTTGAATCTTAGCGTTAGAACGTAATGTTCGTTAATCTGTTAAAACAATACTGCTTTTTTCTAAATTTATATATTTAAGAATAGGCACATCGATAAAACTGATTAATTATAACTTGGTTACGTTTACTGCCTGAGGTCCTTTTTCGCCGTTAACTACTTCGAATTCAACAGCTGCGCCTTCTTCCAAAGACTTGAAGCCTTCCATGTTGAGTCCTGAGTAGTGTACGAATACATCATTTCCTGATTCGTCAGAAATGAAACCGTAACCCTTCTGGTTGTTAAACCACTTAACTGTACCTTTGTTCATTGTAGATACCTCCAAAAAAAATATGAGTGTTGTAAAATATTTACAACATAGATAGGATAGCACAATGAACTTTAATTGTAAAGCAAATTCATGTTGAAAACTTGATAAAATGGGTGCCGTGTGCTACCCTTTAAAGGAATGAAAAACACATGCTTCGCTTCATGATATGGCGGTGGCATATAGGATAAAGAGGGAATAAAATGAAAAGAATAGGTGAGTTTTTAAAAGAGTTTTTTGTGGATGGGCTTACGGGAATGGCCCAGGGACTTTTTGCCACATTAATCATCGGTACCATTATTGTGCAGATTGGTAATTGGATTCCGGGGCAGTTTGGCGGCTACATATTATTGATTGGCAAAGTGGCTACTGCATTAACCGGTGCGGGAATCGGTTGCGGTGTTGCGGTTAAATTTAAGGCAAGTCCGTTAGTTGCTTTATCTGCGATGGTTACCGGTATGACGGGAGCTTTTGCTTCGCAGATTTTGGCCGGTAGTGTTCTGGTGGACGGCGTTATGCGTTTTAACGGTCCGGGAGAACCTTTGGGCGCATTTTTGGCGGCTGTTTCCGGAATTTATATCGGAAGATTGATTTCGGGCAAAACCAAGTTGGATATTATTTTAACACCGTTTGTGTGTATTTTAACCGGTGCGACGGTGGGATTGCTTATTGGACCTACCATCAGCACTTTTATGAATAAAATCGGTGAACTGATTACTATGGGAACCCAGCAGGCACCCTTCTTAATGGGGGTTATTGTATCTGTATTGATGGGTATGGCTCTAACTTTACCCATCAGTTCTGCGGCATTGGGAGTAATTCTTAATTTATCCGGCATTGCCGCAGGGGCGGCTACGGTCGGATGTTGTGCCAATATGGTGGGCTTTGCGGTGGCAAGCTATCAGGATAATAAGTGGAACGGATTATTGGCGCAGGGGCTTGGTACCAGTATGCTTCAGATGGGCAATATTGTAAAAAAACCGATCATTTGGTTGCCGGCCATTATTTCCAGCGCCATTATGGGCCCCATATCCACCATGTTGTTTAAATTCCAGAACAATGCAGTGGGTTCCGGTATGGGAACCGCAGGATTGGTTGGTCCCATTAATGCATACCACGTTATGGTGGAAACGGGACTTGACCCGGCATTGGCAATTTTGGAAGTGTTGTTACTGTGCTTTGTTTTACCCGGACTTCTTGCTTGGGGCGTTGCGGTATTGATGCGTAAAATTAAGTGGTTAAAACCCGGTGATATGCGTTTGGATTCATAAATATTCGGTAGGAGACAGGAATGAAGAAACTTTTAACATGTATTCTTGGACAAAAAGATATATTGCTTTATTTTATTGCTTCCCTGTTGGCTTGCTTTGCCTTTCATCAGGTGATTGATTCTTATGGTGCATATGTGATTTTTATGGCAGTGGAAGGTATCGTGGGAGTGATAGGTTACTATATTTATGAGCGAATTATGTTGCGCAAAGGGAGCAAACCTTCCGGTTTGGTACCGATTATTCTAATCGGTGTTTATGTCATGCAATGCATCTATGTAATTGCGGGAGAAATGATTAACTGTTATTTTACGGCAGACATGGTGCAGTGGATTTTTACCGGGATTTTGTTTGTTGGAATCATGGTATCGTTGTTCGGAATTTTACGGTTGCAGCATAAAGAGAAGATAACGCCTGAGCAAACCGTATCTGCGGTGATATTTGTGGCTTTTTTATTTCAGTTGTTGTATGCACAGTTTACGGGAGCGGCCAATATATCCAGACAGAATGATACCATCCAGTTTGTTGCCGGCGGCGGTCATCTTGGTTATATTTGGCATGTGTGGGCCTACGGCACATTGCCTCAGGTTGATCCCCGAACTATGTGGGAGTTTTCGCAGCCGCCCTTGTATTATTTGCTTAGCGGTTATTGGTGTAAAATCAGCTCTCTTTTGGGAGTGAATCTATTAAAAGTGGCAGAAAATATCCAATTTTTATCAGTATTTTGTGTGACCTTAACTACGATTTATGTGGATAAAATTATGGTACGGATGAAGCTTTCTGCGCAAAAGCGAATCTGGGGTGTATTATTGATGTCCTGTATTCCCTACACCACTTATCTATCCGGTGCCGTGAATAACGATGTGTTATTGGTGCTTTTAACTGTAATGTCCTTTTATTATGCATTGAAGTGGTATGAGGAGCTGAAACTGACGACATTGCTTGCGGATGCAGTGCTTACGGGGCTTTTGGTTATGAGCAAGTCTTCCGGTGCTTTGGTTGCGCCGGCGATTCTTGTACTTTGGATTATGCGCTTCATAAAAGATAAAGACATGCGTTTACGCAGAGTGGGAGAGTATTTGCTCTTTGGCGTAATTTCCCTTCCCTTGGGGTTATGGTGGAATGTACGGAATATGATCCGTTTTGATATGCCCTTTCTCTATGTAAACGAGCCCAGTACGGATTCGGTGCAGTACATTCCGGATTATACCCTTTGGGAGAGGCTTTTTGATGTAAAAAATCAGTTAAATCATCCATGTATCGATTTGTTTAATACCAGTCCCAATGTAGACCACAATATTATAATCAGTACGGTGAAAACCTTAGTATTTACCCAAAGTGTGGAGATGATGAAAACCCCGGTAACCCGATTCTGGGGAATGGCGGCTTTGGTTATGACGATTTTGCTATTGGTAGTGATGATTGCTTGTGGAATTGTTGGTTTACATAAAAGTAGCATCGGAAAGCATTTCAAGCTTTCGTGGCTTGTTTTATGCATTTCATATTTAGCCTTTTATTTACACTTTAATTTACAGTATCCTTTCGTGCATACCATGCATGCCCGCTATATTTTACCGGTGATCTTTTTAAACATTCCCTGGATGATTTGCGGAATGGATTTCTTGTGGAAAAACATGAAGCAACGCTTGCCTAAATCTTACAAATGGATAAAAGGAATCTTTGCGGCATATGCCTTTGGCTATTTTGGAGTTGTGCAATGTTTTATCATGGAAATCATGATACAGGCAGGAGAATGGGTTTAGAGCATAAAAAGCTTTATCAAGTTAAAGTGATAAAAAAATAAAGAAAAAACTATTGACAACCAAAATCAGAGTGCTATAATGAACTCGAATAAAACAGTTAAGGAGACATGACGGAATGTGTAAGTCTGTAAATTTCTTTTTTGCATACTTTTACTTTTACTTTATTAAGCAATTTAATAAGGTTTCTCTGTCGTGCAATTAACAAAGGTTTTAAAAAAGAAAGATTAGACCTGTGTTTCGTCGGAGAAACACAGGTTTTTTTGTTTGTTGACGGCGGTTGACAAATGAAGGCTAAACCGAAAGACGCAATCGGCGAGGCTTAAAAGAAAGTGATTGAATAAAAGAAAAGAGGACAAAAACATGATTATCGTATTAAAATCAAATCCCAATCCGGAGCAGTATGAACAGTTAAAGAAATGGTTAGAAGAAAAAGGCCTTGATATCCATAAAACACAGGGTATTCATTCCACGATTTTAGGTCTTGTAGGTGATACTTCCAAAGTAGATATCGACTTGGTGTCCGCTATGGAAATCGTAGATACCGTTAAGCGTATTCAGGAGCCTTATAAGGCTGCAAACCGTAAGTTCCATCCCTTGGATACTGAGATTACCGTGGAAAATACCAAAATCGGTGCAGGACATTTTGCAATGATTGCAGGTCCTTGTTCTGTTGAAACCGAAGAGCAGATTGTCGGCATTGCCAAAGCGGTTAAGGCAGCGGGAGCAACCATGCTTCGCGGCGGTGCATTTAAGCCCCGTACTTCACCCTACGCATTCCAAGGCTTGGGCGGTGACGGCATTAAGCTTCTCTTGGAAGCAAAGAAAGAGACCGGACTTCCCATCGTTACTGAAATCATGGATTTATCCCAGCTTGATTTGTTCGAAGATGTGGATGTGATTCAGGTAGGTGCAAGAAACATGCAGAACTTCCAGTTATTAAAAGAACTTGGCCATATCAAAAAGCCCATCCTTTTAAAAAGAGGTTTATCAAGTACCATTCAGGAATTGCTCATGAGTGCAGAGTATATTATGGCAGGCGGCAACGAGGATGTAATCTTGTGTGAACGCGGTATCAGAACATTCGAAACCGCAACAAGAAATACATTGGATATTTCCGCTGTACCCGTATTAAAAGAAAAGACACATTTACCTATTGTGATTGACCCTTCACACTCTACAGGTTATTCTAAATATGTTAAGTCAATGTGCTATGCATCTGTGGCAGCCGGTGCTGACGGCTTAATTATTGAAGTGCATAATGACCCCGCCAAAGCGTGGTGCGATGGTCAGCAGTCTGTTACACCTGCGGCATTTGAAGAAATTAATCGCGGCGTGCAGTTGATTAGAGAGGATATTTTAAAATTATGATAAAAACAGTAGGAATCGTTGGTCTGGGCCTCATCGGAGGCTCCATGGCCAAAACGGTGAGGGAGACGACAACATGCCGAATCTATGCCTGCAACAGAAGCAAAAACATCGTAGAGCAGGCCATTGCCGAAGATGTGATTCACGGAGAATTAAACGCGGACACCTTAAAAGAGTGCGATTTGTTGATTTTAAATTTGTATGCGCGAAGAAATATCGAGTATGTAAAAGAAAACATTGCTTTTATGAAAAAAGGTGCCATTTTGGTGGACAGTACCGGAATTAAAGGCAGCGTGTGCGAAGAGCTTTCGGATTTCTGCGAGGAAAACGGCGTACACTTTATCGGAGGCCATCCCATGGCAGGTATTGAAAAGTCCGGTTATCAGTACTCATTCTTTGGCTTATTCAATAATGCAACCATGATTTTATGTAAGGATCACAATACGGACGAAGCATTGTTTGATGAGACCAAAGCCTTCTTTTTAAAACTGGGCTTTGGCAAGATTAGAGTTACCACAGCAGCTGAGCATGATGCCGTAATTGCTTATACCTCTCAGATGGCGCATCTGGTATCCAGTGCCTATATAAAAAGCCCCACTTGTGAGCAAAGGTATGGTTTTTCAGCAGGCAGTTTTAAGGATTTAACCAGAGTTGCATATCTGAATGAAGATATGTGGACGGAGTTGTTTGCAGAGAATCGGGAACATCTTTTGGCAGAGTTGGATGTTTTTATTAAAAATGTTCAGGATTATCGGGATGTATTGGCGGCAGAAGATTATGATAGTTTACATAAAATGCTGGCTGAGGGTCGCATCTGCAAAGAAAACGATAACAGACGCGAAGAAGAGTACAAGGCTACATTTGAAAAATAAAAAAGGATAAAAATCATGAATCAAATCGTAAAAGTAACAACAAGCACAAAAGAATATGAAGTCATCATCGGTGGAGGCCTTCATTACGGAGAAGAAATTGCCAAGGTTAAAAAGCCCTGTAAAGTAGTGGTGGTCAGCGATGATACCGTATTTTCATTGTATGGAGACAAATGTGTAAATGAGTTAAAAGAATGCGGCTTTGAAGTGTCTTCTTTCGTATTTCCTAACGGAGAGAAATCCAAGAATTTAAGTACTGCGGAGCAGGTGCTTTCCTTCTGTGCAGAGAACGGTATCTCCAAGTCAGACCTTTTGGTAGCTTTGGGTGGCGGTGTGACCGGTGATTTGACCGGATTCGTAGCATCGGTATTTTTACGGGGAATGGAGTATGTACAGTGCCCCACAACCTTACTTGCAGCCATTGATTCTTCCGTGGGCGGTAAGACCGCGGTGGATTTGCCCCAAGGTAAAAATCTGGTGGGAGCTTTCCACCAGCCTTTGCGAGTAGTGTGCGATACGGATACTTTTAAAACATTGCCGGCGGAGGTGTTCTCAGACGGTATGGCAGAAGCCGTAAAGTATGGTGTGATTCGTGATTTGGAACTTTTTGAACAGTTTGAAAAGAAGGAATTCGATATTGCCGCCATGGTGCAAAGATGTGTGCAGATTAAGGCGGATATCGTAGGGGAAGATGAATTTGACACCGGTGTAAGAAAGCTCTTAAATTTCGGCCATACAGTCGGTCATTCCATCGAGAAATTAAGCAATTACGAAGTGCCTCACGGAAGCGCGGTAGCCATCGGTATGGTAGTGGTAACCAAGGCTTATGAGAAGGCAAACAGCTTGGACAATACCATGTCGGAGCGTTTGATTAAAACATTGAAGAACTATAATCTGCCTGTTTCCTGTGAATATACCCTTGTGGATTTGGCAGAGCAGGCGATTTCCGATAAAAAGCGTGCCGGTAAGAAGATTAGCGTATTGTTGCCGGAGACCATCGGCAATTCCATTATTCAGGATATGACCATGGATGAGTGGATTGCGTATATTGTGAACAGTGGAGTTTAGGAAGGTACCCATATGGATATTACATTAACACCTGCAAAAAAATGTATAAATGAGATCGAGGCCATATCGTCCAAATCTTATGTGCACAGATTGCTCATAGCGGCGGCGTTGTCGGATAAAGCATCTACCGTCAGAACCAATATTTTGTCGGAAGATATGAAAGCCACCATTGATTGTTTGAACGCCATGGGAGCCGATATAAAAGTAAAAGATAAAATAATTTATGTAAACCCCATTGCCGGAGTTTTATCAGGTGAAAAATGTGAAGCGGCTCACTTAAATCCTAATGAAAGTGGTTCGACAGCAAGATTTCTTTTGCCGGTGGCGTCAGTTTTATGTAAACAATTCACCATGGAAGGACACGGTAAGTTGCCGCAGCGTCCCTTTGGTCCGGTGTGTGAGTGCATGCGAGCAAACGGCGCTGTGATTTCAAGCGATTTTATCCCATTGGAAGTAAGCGGAGAATTAAGACCGGGGACTTACAAATTGCCCGGAAATATATCATCCCAGTATATTACGGGGTTGATGTATGCATTGCCTATGTTAAAAGGCAATAGTGATATTATGTTAACTACAGAACTGGAATCCAAGGCATATATCGATATTACTTTGGATGTGTTAAATATGTTTGGCATTCGGGTGGAGCCTACTGAAAACGGCTATCATATTCCCGGAAATCAGAAGTACATTGCGCCGGATAAAATGCAGGCTCAGGGAGACTGGTCAAATGCGGCGTTTTTCTTGTGTATGGGCGCTATTGCGGGAGAGATAACCGTAACGGAGATTGATGCCACATCCCCTCAGGGCGATAAGGAAATTTTAAATATATTGAAGAAATTCGGTGCAGAAGTTACAATAGAAGAGACTTCGGTCACCGTAAAAAAGAAAGAATTAAAAGCGATTCGTGCAGAAGTATCGGAAATCCCCGATTTGGTTCCGGTGATGTGCGTAGTTGCGGCATTGGCAGAAGGTACTACCGTATTTGAAAATGCAGGGCGACTTCGCATTAAAGAAAGCGATCGTATTGAAACCACCAAGGCTTTGCTGCAGGCACTTGGCGCGGATTTAAGGGCCGTAGAAGATGGTAAGGTGAACTTATACATTGACGGAGTGAAGGAATATACCGGTGGTGAAATAGACAGTGCAGGAGATCACCGCATTGCAATGTCAGCTGCAGTAGCGGCAGTAAGAGCGACGGCACCTGTGACAATTCATGGAGCGGAAGCGGTAAATAAGTCTTATCCGGGATTCTTTGAGGATTATAAAAGGGTGCTTGGGGAGTAGCGCATCATTGACATAGAGTGAACTTAGTGGTATGATAATAACAGTAGAAGTGCTACCGATAGACGGTTAGCCTGATTAGTTTAGTGATTATAAAAATAACCGCCAAGTTTTCTCAGGACAGGGCGGTTATTTTTGTGTCTTGCTATTACGACCAAGCGAATAGCCAAGACTGAAACAAGTTAAGCATAAGCCGATAACTGCAATCAAGCTTTCGATGGTGAGCATAAGCATAGTTCTCCTTTTATAAGATTTCTGCAAGCAGATTTCTATGTAATCGGAGGTCACAGTCCCCCGTGGAAGACTAACCGCCTACCGTTATGGTAGCACCTAAATATATTATACCAAACATATGTTCGATAATCAAGTGAAATATATGTGTAAATTTTAATAATATATCTTATAAGAAATGGTGTAATGCGTGAATTATAATTTTTTTGAAAAGAAGTGGGATTATAATATATGAAAGTTGAAATTGCGAAGCGAATCATACTTGATAATTACAAAATAGAAAATAACAGTTTTATGTTTTTTCTTCATGAAAAGAATTACTTTTTTGAGAAAGCATTTTGGGAGTTTTATGAAAGCATAACTGTATTGACTTTATGTGGTGAAGAACGGTCAATGGAAATAGCAGAACAAATCACGCAAAATTATCAAAGACTATTAAAGTATATTGTTTTTCCCTTTGATCCGAATGATGATTTGACTTTAGAGACTTTTCCGGGGAATTATGTTGATTACTTAGAAAGAATTGAATATGCGATAATGGCGTATTTTAGAGGAAATGTCAAGTTGATAGATAATGGCATTTTTG
This sequence comes from Lachnospiraceae bacterium, assembly GCA_017624855.1. Taxonomy (GTDB): domain Bacteria; phylum Bacillota; class Clostridia; order Lachnospirales; family Lachnospiraceae; genus UBA3766. Next base: position 118,945 of record JAGAMF010000008.1, on the reverse strand, counting down.
AGTTGCAGAAGCCGGAATAGTATTTAAGTTTTGTAAACAAAGACAAATTTGAAGTTTATAGTGAGATACAATTACCGTTTTATGGTTCGTAAAGGAGATTTGTTAGTTTGAATAAATTTATAAATAAAATATTATGTTTTGTAATGACAATAATTCTATGCTTAGCGTTTTGGGGGAAGATAGTGTTAGCAACCGAAATAAGTGTAGATTATGAAGCAATTAGCACACAAATTGCGAGGGACGTTGAGGAAAATCATATTCCGGGAATGGCTGTATGTGTCGTTGATAAGGATGGAGTTATATTTGAAGAAACATATGGAAATTGTACAAGTATAGAACAACCATTTATTATTGGGTCTATGAGCAAATCTTTTACAGCAATATCAATTATGCAACTTCAAGAGCAAGGAAGAATTGATTTGGATGATTCAATTTCTCAATATATAGATGCTTCAGAATGGTTTATTAATTCAACCGATAGTAATGAAATAACAATAAGAGAATTGCTTAATCAAACAAGTGGCATAGATACATATCAGACTTTTGGCAAATTAGAGAGAACAGATTCTTATGGTACTCACGTTTATGCAAATGCAAATTATGGTTTACTTGGATTGATTATTGAAACTGTTAGTGGAATGTCATATGAAGATTATGTAACAGAAAATATATTTAATCCGTTAGGCATGGATAATTCAGCGGCATCGTTGGAAAAAGCAAAAGAAAAAGGGTTGATTGAAGGATACAGAAACTACTTTGGAATTCCTGTTGCAGGAGAAGCTGATTATCCTGAAGCTATTCATAATGGTTCCTGGACTAATGTACCTGCAGGATATATTTCTTCTAGTTGTTCGGATATGGGTAAATATTTACAAATGTATTTAAATGATGGAGAAGATATAGTAAATGGAGAAAGTATAAAATCCGTACTTTATGATAATGTTCCTGTTAATAATGGATCCTATTATTATGGAATGGGATGGATGTATTCCGAAGAAATGTATAGTCAACCGATTCTGTGGCATGCAGGATTAGTAGAGAACTATACTTCAAATATGTTTATTCTTCCTGAAGAAGGAATAGCTGTAGTTGTTCTTGTAAACATGAATGATTATTTGGTAACCAATAATGTTATCGGAAATATTGTAAATCCGCTTATTGGTGAGGCTAGAAATAATTTACCGAATTTGTATCTCATTTTACATGGTTTAATTGATATCATATGTGTTTTATTATGTACTTTTAGTGTCTATGGTATATTGAGGACATTTCGCTGCAAGAATAAAGAAAGAATCTTAAAAGCAACTGTGTTGGATTTAATGGTTTATATTTTGGTACCAATCATATTGTTGTGTATTCCATTTATGGTAAATACACCAGTTAGTGTTCTATGGCTGTTTGTTAAAGATTTGTGTATAGTAATTTATGCTAATGCAACGATATTGATATTATCAGGAGTATGTAGGGTGGTGCATTTGGCAAAAAGGAAATCAATGCATAGTAAAATTGAAATTCAATAGACCAACAACTTTCAGTTTGTCTGAGATTTATCACAGTTAATCCTGCCTTAAGGCTTGATTATAAATATTTTATTTAAAGGAGATTGCTGTTTGAGAAAGAACAACACCTTAGAGATTGTGGAATAACCGGGAGGTTATGAAGACAATCAAATCGTAACCTCCCAGCACTGTAGTCAACAATCATCAGGAGGGAAAGAATAAATAATGAATAAAAATGACTATATCATCCGTTTGGAAACACCTGCAGACCATGCAGAGGTAGTAAATTTAGTAAGAGAATCTTTTTGGAATGTGTATCGCCCGGGATGCTACGAGCATTATTTGCTTCGTTGTCTTCGAGACGATAAGGACTTTATTCCGGAGCTTGATTTTGTAATGGAGAAGGATGGCCGGATTATTGGTCAGAATGTCTTTGTGCGTGCAAGCATTCAGGCAGATGACGGCAGAGATATTCCTATTATGACCATGGGACCTATTTGCATTGCAAATGACTTGAAGCGTCGGGGTTACGGTAAGATTCTTTTGGACTACACTATCGAAAAAGCCAAAGAAATGGGCGCAGGTGCGTTGTGTTTTGAAGGTAATATCGATTTTTACGGAAAGAGTGGTTTTACTTACGCATCGGAATTCGGACTTCGCTATCGCGGATTGCCGGAAGATGTAGACGCATCATTCTTCTTGTGCAAGGAACTGATTCCGGGATATCTGGCAGGGATTACCGGCGAATACGGACCGCCTGCAGGATATCTTATTGATGAAGTCAAAGCCGAGGAGTATGATAAGCAGTATCCGTACAAAGAGAAGTTAAAATTACCGGGACAACTTGTGTAAAGATTCCAAACATACACCGGTGGGGCGATATGCCCCATCGGGTGTAAATTATGCATGTTGAATATGTGATTGGTTTAAAAGAGGGAATCTAGAAAAATAAATTAGTTAGATAAGAAAGGTGCGAAATGTAGCAAATGAAAAAGCAAATTAAAATTTTAGGCATATTTTTATTCATGCTTACTATGCTTTGCGGCTGTTCGAAAATGACACCGCAGACCACGGAGGGTGTGAAAGACTATCTGGTGCAAAACGGATATTATGATGAAAAATATTATTCAAGTGCTGAACTGGATGGTGTCAGTGCTTGTGTTTATTTTTTAACAAATAAGTGGACATTGTTATTTTATGATTATGGTGATCGTAAGGAAGACTTTGAAACTATATATGAAGGTACATTGGCAGAATTCACCGTAACAACAGAAGTAAAAAAAGGCAATTATACGATTTCGGAAGTCTATACAGACACAAATTATTCTATATTTGTCCGGGTGGATAATACGTTGCTTCATGTAACCGGGCCAAAGGAAGATATGTATGAAATCAGGGATTTGGTAGAAGGTTTAGGATATTATAAAGAGTAGAGAATTGATGGAGACAATTTATATGGATGTACAGGTAAAAGAATATATGGACAAATATCCCAAAGAAATTGTTGCTATGTACGCTCGGCTCAGAGACCTGATTTTTGAGAGCGTGACTTATGAGCCGGAAGAAAAGTTGTGGGCGAAGTTACCAAGCTTTTATGTTGGAGATAATTTTATCAGGCTGATTCCTTTTAAGGATCATATTAATATTGAGGCGCAGACGATTACAAAGCATGCAAATGAGTTGGCCGGATATAAAATTACCCCTAAGGGAATGTTGCAACTATACTTAAAGCAGGAAGTGCCTGCAGAGGTTTTAAAAAAGATATTTGCAGAAACTTTGAAAAAATAATATTCTAGATAAAATTTGAAAGGCATACAAGTTTACATAATGTATGAAAGGTGATGAGATGTCATCCACATTCGGAAGCAAATTAAAAGTGCAGATTTTCGGTCAGTCTCATGCAAAGGGACTTGGCGTTGTGATGGACGGTATTCCTGCCGGCTTAAAAATTGATTTGGAGGAAGTGCAGAGATTCTTGGACCGCCGTGCCGGTGGTAAAAATGCATATTCTACCGCAAGAAAAGAAGCAGATACCCCCACAATTTTAAGCGGTATGGTGGGAGATACCACCTGTGGCGCGCCTCTTTGTGCGATTTTTGAGAATGCAAATACCCGCTCCGGCGATTATGATAAATTGCAGGGGAATTTACGACCTTCTCATGCGGATTACGCGGCTTGGGTAAAATACAACGGTTTTCAGGATAAAAGCGGCGGCGGACAGTTTTCGGGCCGTTTGACTTTGCCTTTGTGTTTCGCGGGTGCGGTGTGTATTCAGCTTTTAAGGCAGCAGGGCGTCAATGTATATTCCCACATTTTATCCATCGGAGATATCCAAGATGAAAAGTATGATTTGGTTAACATAAATACTAAAACATATGAGCCGGGAGAGTTTCCTACATTGAGTTCGGAAGTGGGAACTAGGATGGTGGATTTTATGACACAGGTTGCCAAGGAAGGCGACTCCGTAGGCGGTATTGTGGAATGTGCTTTTATGGGTATGCCCGTAGGTGTGGGTGAACCGATTTATGATAATGTGGAGAGTTGCATCTCCCATGTGATGTTCGGTGTGCCTGCGGTAAAAGGAATTGAATTCGGCATGGGATTTGATGGTGTAAAACAGCGTGGAAGTCAGTGCAACGATGCCTTTTATTTGGACGGTGATACCGTAAAAACCAAGACGAACAATTCCGGCGGAATTCAGGGCGGTATTACCAATGGTATGCCGGTGGTATTCCGCGTGGCATTAAAACCTACGCCTTCAATTTATAAGGCACAGGATACGGTGAATTTCCGTGACAAAAAAGAAGTAAACTTCCAAATTGAAGGTCGTCACGATCCTTGTATCGTGCCCAGAGCTTTGCCTTGTGTAGAAGCGGCAGCAGCTGTTGCGCTGTACGATTTATTGTTACAGAAATAATATGGCTCTGTTCAAATTATAAAAGAATGTGGCTACATAGATTTACATAATGCTAGTATTATGTAAACAAAAGTGTGCAACATAAAAATAACGGAAACTTTTAGAATAATAAAACAAAGAGTTTACATAATGAAAATATTATGTTAATCAAAAAGGAACTAAAATATGAATAGCCAAAATAACGATGCAGTTCCTCACAAGCGAAGAGTGCGCTACAAAGGAACCCATCCTAAAAAATTTCATGAAAAATATAAAGAGGCGAACCCGGAGAAATATGCCGATACCATTGAAAAGGTAATTGCCAAGGGCAGTACCCCTGCCGGTATGCACATTTCCATTATGGTGGATGAAATTCTTGATGTGTTAAAAATTCAGCCCGGTGAACAGGGATTGGATGCCACATTAGGTTATGGCGGTCATACCAAAGCTATGCTTAAGTGTCTGAACGGACAGGGACATATGTATGCTTTGGATATTGATCCCATTGAGAGTGTTAAAACCAAGGCACGCTTGCAGGAACAGGGCTTTGGTGAGGATATTTTGACGATTAAGCATATAAATTTTGCTAAGATTGATGAGGTGAGTAATGAAGCCGGCAAATTTGATTTTGTACTGGCGGATTTGGGTGTGTCATCCATGCAGATTGATAATCCGGAGCGGGGATTTTCCTATAAGGTGGAAGGCCCTTTGGATTTGCGTTTAAACCCCGAACAGGGTGAGTCTGCTGCACAGCGCCTTCGTGGCATTACCAGGGAAGAATTCGAATATATGATGCAGGAAAATTCAGATGAGCCCTATGCAAGCGAAATCGCCAAAGTTGTGTTTGACGATATGCGAAGAGGAAAATATATTGAAACCACAACCGACTTAAAAAAGGCCATTGAGAAGGCTTTGGTATATGTTCCCACAAAGGAGCGCACAGAAGCGGTAAAGAAGTCCTGTGCAAGAGTTTTTCAGGCATTGCGAATTGATGTAAACAGCGAGTTTGAAGTGTTATATGAATTCTTGGAAAAGCTTCCGGATGTATTAAATCCCGGTGCAAGAGTTGCCATTCTTACCTTCCATTCCGGTGAGGACAGGTTGGTAAAGAAGTCTTTTAAACAGCTTGCAAAAGAGAGAATTTACAGCGAAATTTCCGAAGAGGTCATCAGACCTTCGGCGGCAGAATGTGCAAGAAATCCCAGAGCAAAGTCTACGAAGTTACGCTGGGCAATTAAGGCATAAATGCAAATACGCCAGTAAGTTTACATAATGGAAATCAATAAAGTATTTTTATAATGAAATCAAGCAAAATAATATAATCATAGTTTACATAAAGCGAGGAAATAACAATGGATTTAAGTGATGTAAGAGTAAAAATTGATGCCTTGGACGACCAACTGGTGGATTTGTTCAAGCAGCGTCTTGATCTTGCCATGGAAGTGGCAAAAGTAAAAGAGCGTGAGAATCTTCCCATTCTCAATACCGCAAGAGAGCGTGGAATCATCAATCGTCTGACCAAGGACGAGCCGGATGATATGGCAGGATATATTAAAATCCTCTATACAACCCTTTTTGATTTGTCCAGAGCTCATCAGGCAGATTATCTTTATAAAACTTCCGTAATCGGAGATAAAATTAAGAAAGCGTTGGAAGAGACACCGAAATTGTTCCCCAAGAGTGCAACCGTAGCTTGTCAGGGAATCGAAGGAGCCAATTCCACAGCTGCTTGCGAGAAGTTGTTCGAGAGACCTTCCATCGTATATTTTAATACTTTTGAAGGTGTTTTTTCCGCAGTGGAGCAGGGGCTTTGTCAGTATGGTATTTTACCTATTGAGAACAGCCTTCGCGGTTCGGTGATTGCCAACTATGATTTGATGAGTAAGCATCATTTTTATATTGTAAACAGTGTAAAGGTAAAGATTAACCATTGCTTAATGGCGAAACCCGGAACCAAGAAAAGCGATATAAAAGTGGTTTATTCTCATGAGCAGGCATTGGGTCAGTGCAGCGAAATGCTTGCCAATATGGATGTAAAAGTGATTCCTTGCGAGAATACCGCAGTGGCAGCCAAAATGGTTTCCGAATCCGCAGATAATTCCGTGGCAGCACTTTCTTCCAAGCAGTGTGCAGAGCTTTATCAGCTTGAAATTTTGGAAGAAAATACCCAGAATAATGAGAATAATTATACCAAGTTTATCTGCATTTCCAAGAAGTTGGAGATTTATCCCGGCGCAAAGAAAATCAGCTTAATGATGACTTTGCCTCATAAGCCCGGTTCTTTGTATGAAATGATGGCGAAGTTTTCTGCCCTTGGCATTAACCTGACCAAGCTGGAAAGCCGCCCCATGCCAAACAAAGATTTTGAGTTTATGTTTTATTTTGACTTGGATATTTCGGTATACGATCAGGCGGTATTTAATTTGTTTGCCCAGCTTGAACATGGCACCGAACAATTTGAATTTATGGGATGTTATACGGAAGTATAATGTGGATTTTAGAACAGCCTAAATGAAGGAGTGCTATACGCCAATATGAAATACGGACTTTTGGGTGAAAAGCTAAAGCACAGCTTTTCACCGCAGATACATAATGCTTTTGGCATTGAAGACTATATTTTAAAAGAAGTGCCGAGAGAAGAAATTGATGCTTTTATGAAGGCAAAAGATTTCACGGCAATGAATGTTACCATTCCCTACAAAGAAGCGGTGATACCTTACTGTGTGCAGGACGAAGTATCCAAGGCAATCGGCAGTGTAAATACGGTGGTAAACCGTGAGGGCACTTTATATGCCTACAATACAGATTGTCTTGGCTTTCTGTACATGGCTACCGAGGCCGGCATTACTTTTACGGGTAAAAGGGTAGTTGTGTTGGGAAGCGGCGGTACAGCTAAAACCGCAGTGTATGTGGCAAGACAGGAAGGTGCGTCCGAGATTGTTGTGGTATCAAGGAGCGGCGCCAATATCAGTGAAGTGTTTGGTGATGTAAAAACTGCGGATTATACACAGACAGAAGCATATCAGGACGGCGAGATTGTTGTAAATACCACGCCCTTGGGAATGTATCCCAATGTACAGGCTCAGGCGGTGGATTTGGATGTATTTAAGCAGGTGGAAGCGGTGGTGGATGTAGTCTACAATCCTCTGCTTACGGCTCTTACTTTGCAGGCAAAGAAAAAGGGCATAAAATATACCAACGGGTTACCCATGCTGGTGGCGCAGGCCTATTTTGCCCAGCGGTATTTTTACAATGAGGAGCCTAAGGTAAAGTCCGGCGATGAAGTATTGATAAAACAAGTGATTTCGGATATTGAAGCCCGGGTGCGCAATATTGTGTTGATTGGTATGCCGGGAAGCGGTAAGTCTACCGTGGGTAAGGCTTTGGCAGAGCGTCTTGGCAGAACTTTTGTAGATACCGACGAAGAATTTGCAAAGGCAGAAGGCATGCTTGCCGGTGAATATATTGAGAAGTACGGTGAGGTGGCATTTCGCGATGCGGAGAGTCGAGTGGTAAAAGAATTTACCAAGGAGAAAAGCCTTGTGATTGCTACCGGCGGCGGAAGTATTTTACGGGAAGAAAACCGTGATGCAATGATGCAAAACAGCCTGATTATTTATTTAGATAGAGAGTTATGTAAACTTGCAACCGATGGGCGGCCTTTATCGGGAGATATGGAACGGATGCAGAAATTATATGAAATGCGACATCCGATTTATGTAAACTTGGCGGATAAGGTGATTAAAGTAGAAGAGGGCGCAGTGAATTCCATTGTGGAGCAGATTATATAAGGAGTATGCTATGAAAATTTTAGTAATCAATGGCCCGAATTTAAATATGTTGGGCATTCGTGAAAAAAATATATACGGAACGCAGGATTATAAAGCTCTTGTGGAATTCTGTGAAAAAGCAGGTGCCGACAACGGCGTGGAAATTACCTGCTTCCAGTCCAATCATGAAGGCAGTATCGTAGATAAAATTCAGGAAGCCTATGGAGTTTACGACGGCATCGTTATTAATCCGGCAGCCTATACACATACCAGTGTGGCAATTCTTGATGCGATCAAAGCGGTTTCAATTCCTACGGTGGAAGTACATTTGTCCAATGTGGATGAAAGGGAAGAATTCCGCAAAATTTCTTATGTAAGAAGTGCCTGTGTGGCAACCTTCTACGGTTATGGATTTGACGGATATCGCATGGCAATTGAGGAATTGGTAAAAAAATAAAGAAGTGTTAAGAGGCGTATTTTATAATGCGCCTTTTGTTTTTGAGCGGAAGATTGTTATCATTTTTATGATGATATTTGTAGGAATGAAAGTGATTTTCTGATAAGATATGTATATATGTGAGGGAGAATAGAATGAGCGAGTACAGATATACTACATTGCGGGAGAAACCGCAGATAAAAAATGAGGCGGCAGCTTGGTTTCATGAGAAGTGGGGAGTTCCCGAAGAAGCATATCTTGAGTGTATGAATGCATATTTGGATGAAGAAACGGAACTTGGCTGGTATTTTTGTATGGCCGGAGAACGGATTATTGCCGGTATGGGAGTGATTGAGAATGATTTTCATGACAGAAAAGATTTGACACCCAATGTGTGTGCCGTATATACCGAAGAAGCATATCGTGGTAAGGGTATTGCAGGATATTTGTTGAATATGGTTGTGGCGGATTTGAAAAACAAAGGGATTACGCCGGTTTATTTATTGACCGACCATACAAGCTTTTATGAAAGATACGGTTGGGAGTTTTTATGTATGGTGCAAGGTGACGGCGAGACCGAGCTGTCCAGAATGTATATTCATAGATAAAGTGATAGAGTTTATTGAACGATGAGACGGCCGATGTTTGAAATAAACTGCAAGTCTTAACAGAAAGGAAGCAACTATGGCAGACATTAAAAGTGACGGTTCGGAAGTGCTACATTATGATCAGCCGGATTTTCCTGTTTTTGTCAGAAAAAATATTATTCCGCCCAATGCCTGTTTTTCGGATATTTCCCTCCATTGGCATGATGATTTGGAGTTTATTTATGTACTTTCCGGAGATATCGGATACTATGTGGATGGCGAACATGTGGTAATGCGAGCCGGAGAGGGGATTTTTGTGAATGCAAGGCATATGCATTTAATCTGCAATGCTGATTTAGGGTGTACGCTTTTATGCATCATTTTTCCACCCACGGTTCTTTGCTCTACGGAATTTATTGCTTCAAAGACGGTAAATCCGGTATTGAATGCCAAAGAATTGGCTTATCTTTTATTAAGTGAACAAGTGCCTTGGCAGAAAGAAATTCTTACCGAAATAAAAGAAATATATGACAATTCTTTACAGGAGAACGGTGAGCCGGATATTATGGCGGCAATTTATCGGTTGTGGGGGACTCTTTATCGCAACATTGATGTAAAAACAGTGGAAAAGCATAAGGATGAAAATTTAATTCTGATGAAAAGAATGCTGGACTACCTGTATAGAAATTATGATAAAAAAATTACTTTAAACGATGTTTGCGCCCAAGCCGGTATCGGCAAAAACAAATGCACGGAGCTATTCCGAAGATATACCAATATGTCCCCTATGGACTATTTAAGAAATTACCGAGTGGAAAAAGGGGTAGAGTTATTGCGGGAAACAGATTTGTCCGTTACGGAAATAGCTTATGAAGTGGGAATGAGCGGTGCCAGTTATTTTGCGGAATCTTTAAGAAAATACAGGGGTTGCTCGCCATTACAAATACGAAAGGATACAAAGAATGAATAGCATTGCCGCATACTTTTATGTGTATAAAATTCGAATACAGAAGAGTCTGGCATACCATTATGATGTGTATGGCAATATTTTGATGCAATGTATTATTATGTTTGCCGCAGCTTTCTTTTGGCGGGCATTGTATGCCGGCGAAACTGTGGTGCAGGGTGTGGAAGCGGAGCAAATGTATATTTACACCGTTATATCCACGGCCATGTCGGTGTTTTTTATGAATGATGTGGAGCAGAGGGTTATGCGCAGTGTGGAGAAAGGTACCATTGCTGTGGAGATGCTAAAACCCATTAACCTCTACGGGATTTTCTTTTTTGAGGATTTGGGAAAATTAACCGCATTATTGTTCCAGAACCTGATACCGATTCTTTTGATTGGCAGCATTTTTATTGCGGTACCAAAGCCTGCAAGCGCAATGGCGTTTTTGCTTTTTATCGTAAGTCTTATTATGGCGTATTTGATTCATTGGTTACTGGCAGCCTGTTTTTCCATGTGGGCATTTGTGACCATTAATATGACTCCGCTTTTACAGGTGAAGAAGCATTTAATCAGGCTATTATCCGGCAGTATTATACCCTTGTGGTTCTTTCCGGACTGGCTTGCATCTGTGCTGAATTGCTTGCCCTTTGTATATATTTATCAATTACCCTTGGACATATATATCGGCAAAGCGAGTATGGAGAATCTTATTCTAAGGCTTGGAATTCAGGCTGTATGGGTAGTGGTATTGTTGGTTTTGTTTGTCGTTTTGCAAAAGATTGCCGTAAAAAAAGTTATGGTGCAAGGCGGTTAATATAACCGGAAAGGAAATAAGATGTTATCAAGCATAAAGCATTATACAAGCGTAACATGGGAATATCTGAAATTAAGTATTTTGACCGTATTTGAATATCCCGCAAACATGATTGGATGGCTTATTTCCAATCCGTTGCAGTTTATTGTGGGATTTGCCACCATTCAATTCGTGGTAAAAGAATTCGGAGATATTTCCGGCTGGAATTACGGCCAATTGGCATTCCTTTATGGATTGGCGATTATATCCCATGCTCTGTCCATGATTTTTTTCGTACAGGGCTGGTTTATGGGCTTTTTTGTAATCGAAGGTGATTTTGACCGCTATATGTTACGCCCCATGAATGTGTTGTATCAGTTTTGTTTTACGCATTTTAATCTGATTGGTATTACGGATCTGATACCGGGAATTTGCGTATTTGTATACGGTTGCATACAGGTGGGTTTTGTATTTAATTTAAGGAATATAGTGGCGTTGCTTGCTATTCTTGTGGGAGCAACTTTTATTCGAGGCGGTGTATATATCATTATCGGCAGCAGTACATTCTGGACCAAAAGCGTTGCGGACTTTGGAGGATATACTCAGGAGTTTTTTGATAAAACTACAATGTATCCTCTGTCCATGTATCCGGAAAGTGTACAGTTTATTTTAACATTCGTCATTCCCATCGGTTGGGTGAGTTTTTATCCGGCAGCAGAGCTTATGGGGCTTTCTAAGGATGCTTTTATGCCGGGAGTGGCACCTTTGATTTCGTTGGGCGCGGGGGCGGCAGTTTTTGCAGTGGCTGCGGTGATCTTTTACATGGGATTAAAAAGATATGAGAGCGCGGGAAGCTAAGAACTAAGATGCAAAGAGCGGAAAAACCGTGTGGGAATAGGATTGAATTTACAAAACATATTTGTTGAAAAAGAGCGGGAGATAAGCAGAATCATGGCAGTAATTGAGGTAAAAAACCTAACCAAAGAATATAAAGTAAATAAAAAAGGCAAAGGACTTGGTGGTGCTGTTAAAAATTTATTTTTGAGGGAGAAAGCCATTGTTTCGGCGGTAAAAGACTTGAGTTTTACCATTGAAAAAGGGGAAATTGTTGCCTTTATCGGTCCCAACGGTGCCGGCAAAAGTACCACGGTAAAAATGATGTCGGGAATTTTAAATCCCACAAAGGGGCAGGTACTGATAAACGGTAAGGATGTGGCAAAAAAACGCAAGGAAGTGGTTATGGATTTGGGCGTTGTATTCGGCCAGAGAACTCAATTAAACTGGGACTTGCGTCTTGGCGAGAGTTTTGAATTGTTGAAGCGGATTTACCGGATTCCAAATGATCGTTATGAAGAGAATTTAAGAATTATGAACGATATTTTGGGCATCAATGAAATAATTGACATTCCTGTGCGTCAGTTGTCTTTGGGACAGCGCATGAGAGGGGATTTGGTGGCAGCTATGTTACATTCTCCTTCAGTTTTGTTTTTGGACGAGCCTACCATCGGTTTGGATGTGGAAGGCAAATATGCCATCCGTAAGTTCATCAAAGAAATTAATCGGGTAAAAGGAACCACGGTTATTTTAACCACCCATGATTTGGGAGATATTCAGGAGTTGTGTGAGCGTTTGATCATTATCAACAACGGTGAATTGATGGAAGACGGACCCTTGCGGGAAGTGACGGAGAGGATTGCACCGTTTAAGACTTTGGTGGTGGAATTTTATGACGGTGAAACTGTGGAACATGAAAAGGCAGAGCTGTTTTATCACGAAGGAAACATCGCAAAATACAGGTTTCCCAAGGCGGATATCACCGCGGCACAGCTGATAGAGGAGCTATCCGCAAAGAAGGAAATTAAGGATGTTTCTATTGAGGAAGCCGGCATTGATGATATTATTCGCATTGCATATCAGGGCGGTAATGAGAAAATATAAAGACAAAACAGTAATTTTATGGTAAAATATACGCGTGTTTGATTTTTGAACAATCGGATACGCGTATTTTTATGTGGTTTATTGGGTTTTAGATAGCTGTTTTTTGCTGGAATTGCAGACAAATAGCAGGAAAGAAACGGGGTTTATCATGGAAAAAACAAAAAAGAAACTTACCGAGAAGCAAATCATTGGAATTCTTGCGATTTGCCTTGGTGTTTGTGCTGTTTGTGTCGGAATCATGTCAATCTGTGTAATAAATCTGGTTAACGAGACGGAAACATTGCAGGAAGAAATGACATCCATGCAGACACAGTATGACTTAGAGAAAAAGGAATTAAGCGAGAAGGTAACTCTTCTTAGCAATCAGCTTGCGGTACGCATTGAAGCGGAAGAAGCGGAAGCTCAGAAAAAAGTACCCAGCGGCTTGCCGGTAAGCGGTAAGGTCATCACAATTGAATCGGAGCCGATTATTATTGCTTCCGAAGCAGACGGACCGGAAGAATCCGATGAAGCCGATGATGCGGGCGAAGCCGACGGAGCTGCGGAAAACGACGAAGAAACGGTGGTGGAGCAGGAGATTCCAACAGTGGTATTCGGCGTAAAGAAAGGAACGCAGATTGTATCGGCAGGTGCAGGCGTTGTTAAATCCGTGGAAGAAGGTGCGGATGCTACGGCAGTCATGATTGACCATGGCAATGATTATGTATCGGTTTATTTGTTTAAAGGTGCACCGAAAGTAAAAGAAGGTGATGAAGTGTTGCGTGGAACCTTACTTTTTGAGGTGACAAGCAACAATGCAAAATTTTCTTTCCAAATCCTAGAAAAAGGAAGTTATGTAAACCCTATGGATTTAATGGAAATTCACGGATAATGAATTGATATAGTTTACATAAAATTATATAATGAGCATAAAAAGAGACTTCTCGATTTGAGAAGTCTCTTTTGGTTTATTATGATGTTAAAAATTATTCGTCCTTTTTCATGCGCTCGAAAATCAATTCATAACCGTCACAACCGTAATTTAAGGAACGGTTTACGCGGCTGATAGTAGCGGTGGAAGCACCGGTTTTCTCTGCAATGTCCATATAGGTTTTACCATCCCGCAACATGGTTGCCACGGCAAGTCTCTGGGAAAGTGAGAGTAATTCGTTTACCGTACACAAATCTTCAAAAAAGTTATAACATTCTTCTTTGCTTTCCAAACAAAGAATCGCATCAAACAACTGATCCACAGCTTCTGTTTTTAATTTTTTATTCATGTTTTTGCACCCCTTTTTGCTATATCTTGAATATATTTCATTTTTACACTTTAAAATTTTTATACTTTAAGTTGTGAATATTTTACCATATTAAAGTATTGAAGTAAAGAATAAATTAAATTCTTTGAAAAAAAGCATAAAATAGGACTATTGTGACACCAGTAAAGCTTTACAAGTAGTTTTAATTACTATATAATTAAATGGAGTATCTATGCGATACGGTAAAGGGGCGGAATTTACATGAAAATTAATACAGAAGAAATCTTAAATGAAATTATAGATAAAATGCAGGATGTCATGAAAATCAGAGCCAATGATATCCCGAATATTGATTTGTACATGGACCAGGTAACTACATTCATGGATGAGAAACTTCGTAGCAGTATCCGTAAGGGTGATGCGGCAGAAAATATTCTTACCAAGACCATGATTAATAATTATGCCAAGAATGATTTGCTACCTCCTCCTGTTAAGAAGAAATATTCTCGGGAACATATGATGGTTCTGATTTTTATTTATTATTTTAAAAGTTTTCTTACCATCAATGATATTGAAACTTTGTTAAATCCTATTACGGAAGAATATTTCGGGGTGGATGACAAATTAAAAGTAACGGATATTTATGAAGAGATTTTAAAATACGGAGCATTGGAAATGCCGGCTTTGGAAACGGATTTACGAAATACTTATGAAGCGGCACAACAGACCTTTTCCGATGTATCGGATGAGGATGGAGAGTATCTCAGATTGTTCTCTTACATTTGTTTCTTAAGCTATGATGTTTTTGTGAAAAAGATGTTGATTGAGAGGCTTCTCGATGAGATTGGCGAGAAAAGGCAAAACAGGGAAGAAGCCATGAAGAAAGAAAAAGAAGAGCAACAGAAGCGTGAGAAAGAAGAACAAAAACGCGAAAAAGAAGAGTTAAAGCGTGAGAAAGAAGAACAGAAGCGCGAGAAAAAGAATAAGACGACAGAAAAGTAATAGAGGGTATAAGGGGTTTTTAGAAAGGAGCAACAAACTATGAAAAAAGTTATCATAATCGGAGCAGGACCGGCGGGTATTACGGCAGGATACGAACTTTTAAAGCAATCCGATGAATATGAGGTAACCATTTTAGAAGAATCTCCGTATATAGGTGGTATTTCCAGAACGGAAGTATATAACGGACATCGTATGGATATCGGCGGACACAGATTCTTCTCTAAGTCAGAGGAAGTAAATGACTGGTGGGAAAAAATTATGCCTATGCAGGGTGCTCCGGCCTATGACGATGATAAGTTGGGAAGAGATGTACCCTTGGTTAAGGGCGGTCCCGATCCTGAGAGAGCTGATCGCGTCATGCTGAATCGCAGTCGTATTTCTCATATCTATTATAATCGCAAGTTTTTTGAGTATCCCGTAAAAATGAACATGGATACTATTAAAAATATGGGATTCGGCACTACCATGCAGGCAGGTTTTAGTTATTTGGGCAGCATGGTGGCCAAGAAACCGGAAAACAGCTTGGAGAACTTTTATATTAATCAATTTGGTAAAAAGTTGTATTCTATGTTCTTTGAAGGCTATACGGAGAAGTTATGGGGCCGTCATCCCAGAGAAATCGACCCTTCTTGGGGCGCACAGCGTACCAAAGGCTTATCTATTACAGAAATTGTAAAAGATGCAACCCGTAAGGTATTTCATAAAGAGGCAAAGGAAGTGAATACTTCCTTAATCGGTGCATTCAAATACCCGAAATTAGGTCCCGGACAGCTTTGGGAAGCAGCTGCGGCGGATTTTGAAGCAATGGGTGGTTCCATTCATTTAAATTGTCGTGTTATCCGTATCAATACAGAGGGTAACAAAGTGGAAAGCGTTACCTGTGCGGTAGACGGTATTACCATTGAGGAAAAGGCAGACATTGTTATTTCATCTATGCCGATTAAGGACTTGATTATCGGTATGAGTTGCGCACCTCAGAATGTAACAGAAGTTGCAAGAAAGCTTCCTTACAGAGATTTTGTTACCGTAGGTCTTTTGGTGCCGAAGTTAAGAATTAACAATACCACTTACATGAAAACATTGGGTAATGTTATTCCGGATACATGGATTTATGTGCAGGATACCGGAATTAAAATGGGTCGTATTCAGATTTTTAACAACTGGTCCCCTTATCTTGTACAAAATCCCGAGAAAACAGTATGGGTAGGACTTGAGTACTTCTGTAATGAAGGCGACCGCTACTGGAATATGACGGATGAAGAGTGGATTGAATTTGCAACCAAGGAATTGGTGCATATGGGTATTTTATCTGAAAGTACCAAGGTGTTGGATGCGCATAAGGTTGCGGTAAAGAAGGCTTATCCCGCTTATTTTGATACATATGCAAGATTTGATGAAGTGCGTACTTTCCTGGATGGATTTGAGAACTTGTATTGTGTAGGTCGAAACGGTCAGCACAGATATAACAATATGGATCATTCCATGATTACTTCTTTTGAAACGGTAAAAAATATTTTATCCGGACAGAAGGACAAATCAAATATTTGGAATGTAAATACAGAGCAGGAATATCACGAAGAAAAGAATGTAAAGTCTGATGCGCAGGCTGAGGAAAAGAAAGCAACTACAGCGGCACCTGTGCCTCCTGTAAAAGAAGTTGCCAAGCCGGCGGCACCTGTGGCTGAGGAAGAGAAAAAGGCGCCTGCGCCTTCAAAAGTGCCTGAGAAGAAAGAAGAACCTATAAAGGAAGAAGAGATTAAAGCAACTGTTCAGGCAGTACCTACTCCCCCGGTAAGAAAGCAGATTCGTCGGATGCCTAAGCCGGCAGAACCGGTGGTTGAGGAAACCGTGGCGGAAGCACCTGTGACAGAGCCGGTGGCAGAAACAACTTCTGTGGCAGTAGAAGTACCTGTGGTTGAAACAGTTGCGCCTGTTATGGAAGAAGTTGTGCCTGAAGCAGAAATTCATGTATCCAAATCAAGAAGTATTTGGGATGATGTGGCTATGGCAGAAGCGGCTGCGCCTGTTAAGACAGAGCCGATTAAGGTAAAACCTACGGTAGAAGTTGTGCCGGCTGCACCTGTTGTAGAAATTGCGCCGGTTACACCTGTGGTTGAAGAAGCAAAACCGGAAGAAAAATCAGAGCCGGTTGTTGTAGAGGAAGTTAAGGCGGAAGCGGTAGAGAGTGTTCAGGGTACGGAGCAGAAGGCCGAAGAACCGAAAAAGCCGGTAAGAAAGAAGCGGACGAAAAAAGCAGTTGAAGAAACAGAAGAAAAAACTGCGGAAGAAACTGTAACGGAGACCGTAGCAAAAGAAAAGATTGCGGAAGAACCCGTAACAGAGGCCGTAGCAGAAGAAACACCGAAGAAAGCTACAAGAAGCCGAAGAAAACCGAAGAAACAGGAAGAATCCGTTGTTGAAGTTGCGGAAGAAGCTAAAGCGGAAGAAATTGTTGAAGCAGTAGAAGAAGCTAAGGCAGAAGAGTCTGTTGAAGCTGTGGAAGAAGTTAAAACAGAAGAAGTTAAAGTTGAGGAATCTGTCGAGGCTACGGAAGTAATCGAAGTAGAAGAAGCGGTTGAGGAAGCTAAGGAAGAAGCGGTTACCGAGGTTGTGGAAGAAATCAAGGCAGAAGAAATCGCAGAAGAAGCAAAAGTGGAAGAAACTGCAGAAACAGCCGTTGTAGAAGAATCTAAAGAAGCAGAGCCTGTTAAGGAAGCAGAAAAGAAACCGAGAAAATCCAACGGAACAAGAAGAAAACCGAAGGAAGCCGTTGTTGAACAGCAGGAAGAAAAGAAGACAAAATCTTCTGAGGTGAAGGTAAGGGAAGAATCTGTAAAAGAGGAAACTTCTAAGGAAGAATCGGTAATTCCGTCCAGATCTGCAGCAGGAAAAACCATATCCGGAAGAAGTTCATCCAATCGTTCGGTGAACAATCGTAAAGCATCAAACAGACGGAAGGTTGAACCTGAGAAGAAGGCTACCAATGTAGGTAAAGAAGCGGTAATTGGTTCCATGAAGGGAACGGTTATCAAAGAAAATGTAATCAAAAAAGAAACGAATAAGAAATAAGTAACAGTGAGGTTATGGTATGTCTACACAGGAACAGGATAAAGAGAAAATTTTATCGGCAGTAAAAGAATATTGTGAAAAGTACCATAACTCTCCGGAAGAGTTTCATGCAGGTGACAGAATTCCTTATGCAACCAGAGTTTATGATAGTAATGAAATGGTAAATTTGGTAGACAGTTGTTTGGAATTCTGGCTGACTTCGGGACGGTACACCGAAGCTTTTGAAAAGAATTTTGCCAAATATTTGGGCGTGCGTTTTTGTTCCCTGGTAAATTCCGGTTCCTCTGCCAATCTATTGGCATTTATGGCATTAACATCGCCACTTTTAGGCGAGAGACGTGTTCGTAGGGGGGATGAGGTAATTACCGTGGCAGCAGGTTTTCCCACTACGGTGGCACCCATTGTGCAGTACGGTGCAGTACCGGTTTTTGTGGATATCACAATCCCTTCCTTAAACATTGATGTTACCAAACTTGAGGAGGCACTTTCGCCTTGTACCAAAGCGGTTATGTTGGCTCATACTTTAGGGAATCCCTTTGATTTATCAGCTATAAAAGATTTTTGCAGGAAGCATAATTTGTGGTTGGTGGAAGATAACTGTGATGCTTTGGGAACGGAAGTCCTTATTGATGGTGAGTGGAAAAAAACCGGAACAATCGGTGATATCGGAACATCAAGCTTTTATCCGCCTCATCATATGACCATGGGCGAAGGCGGTGCGGTGTATACCAATAATCCTTTATTGAATAAAATTATTCGCTCCATGCGTGACTGGGGAAGAGAATGCAGTTGTCCTTCCGGCGTGGATAATTTATGCGGTCATCGTTTTGATGGTCAGTTTGGAGAATTGCCGGCGGGGTATGATCATAAATATGTTTATTCTCACCTGGGATATAATCTTAAAGCTACGGATATGCAGGCGGCCATCGGATGTGCTCAGTTAGAAAAGATGCCTGAATTTGCCCGCCTTAGAAGAGAACATTATCAGTTTTTATATGAGGCATTAAAGGATTTGGAAGAGTATTTATATTTACCCGTTCCTCAGAATCATTCCAATCCCAGTTGGTTCGGTTTTCCGATTACCTGTAAGGAAGGAATTAAAAGGGCGGATGTGGTAAATGCATTGGAATCCAATCATGTACAGACGAGAATGCTTTTTGCGGGAAATCTGTTAAAACACCCCTGCTTTGTAAATGGGGCAGATGATATAAAATATCGTGTAGTCGGCGAATTAACGAATACGGACATTGCTATGGAAAGTACTTTCTGGGTGGGGGTATATCCCGGAATGACAGAAGAAAAGCTTGCTTTTATGGCGAAATGCATCCGTTTGGGTGTGGAAGTTTCGTTACAAAAATAGTGCCGGGGGAGCATTGGTATGGGAACAATTAAGTTGCTGGACTGTACATTACGTGACGGCGGATATTTAAATGATTGGAAGTTCGGATATGATGAAATCATTACTGTTTTTGAGCGTCTTGTAAGTGCAGAAATAGATATTATTGAAGTGGGTTTTTTGGATGAGAGAAGAACCTATGATAAAAATCGGTCGATTTTCCCGAATGTATTGTCTGTGAACGATACCTTTCGCGGAATTGATAAAAAAGATGCCATGGTTGTGGGCATGATTGATTACGGAACCTGTTCAATAGAAAAGGTTATTCCCAAAAAGGAAAGCTTTTTGGACGGTATCCGCGTTATTTTTAAAAAGCATATTATGAATGAGGCATTGGATTTTTGCTCACAGATTAAAGCGTTGGGTTATGATGTTTTCGTCCAGGCGGTATCCGTTACCAGCTATGACGATGAGGAATTTGCCCGGCTTTTACAGCGTGTGAATGAGGTAAGACCCTATGCCTTTTCCATTGTTGACACCTATGGGCTTTTACATAAAAATCAGCTGATTCACTACTTTGAAATGGCTGATAATCAATTGGCGGAGGAAATTTCTCTCGGCTATCATTCTCATAATAATTTTCAGCTTGGCTATGCCAATTGCATTGAACTGACGGAAAAGAAGATTAAAAGAAACCTTCTTTTGGACGGCTCTCTGTATGGCATGGGTAAGGGGGCCGGCAATACTCCTATTGAGTTGCTGGCAATGTATATGCGCGAAAATTTGGGCGGAAAATATCATCTGAGCCAATTGCTGGAGGCAGTTGATGTAACCATTATGGATTGTTACAGAGAAACGCCTTGGGGATACGGCTTGAAGTTTTTTATAGCGGCATCCAACGACTGTCACCCCAATTATGTGGCTGCGTTGATGGAAAAAAAGAAATTGTCGGTGAAATCCATAAATGAAATTTTGGAGAATATTCCCAAAGAGAAAAAGCTTTTATATGACAGTGCGCTGATTGAAGAGTTATACGAAACATATCAGACCATTGCCTGTGACGACAGCGATGATTTAAAGCAGTTGACGGACAAGTTAAGCGGTCGGGATATTTTATTGATTGGTCCGGGTAAAAAAGGCAATGATATATCTAAGGTGAACAACTATTGCGAGGAAAAGAGTCCGGTAAGCATATCTGTGAATTTTATTCCGGAAGGATTTGAAACGGACTATGTTTTTATGAGTAATGCCAAGCGATATGTTAAGCTTGCGGGAAGATTGGCGGATACACTGCAAAAAAACGGTAAGTTGCAGACCATAGCCACATCAAATGTTACCAGAGCACAGGGCAGATTTGATTATGTTTTGGCTTATGGTAATTTGTTGGATGAAGATGCTCTGATTAAAGACAATCCACTTTTTATGTTGTTAAAGTTATGTAAACTTGCGGAGTGTAAAAGCATTGCATTGGCTGGATTTGACGGATATGAGAAATGCATAGACACTAATTATGTAAACCCTAATATGGAGTATACTTTTAGTAAAGAAAAAGCAGAAGTGCTGAATGAGGATACAGCAGAAGGTATTAAGCGTGCTGAAATAAAATGTCCCATTTATTTTGTTACCGAAAGCTTATATGAAAGGTTATTGTTGTAAGATGAAAAAGAAAGTTGCGCAGGTAATTGCGGATTTTATGGCGCAAAAAGGCGTTAATCATGTTTTTACCGTTACCGGTGGTGGAGCCATGCATCTGAATGATGCTTTTGGCCATCATCCTAAATTGAAATGTATATATAATCACCATGAGCAGGCTTGTTCTCTTGCTGCGGAAGGTTATGCCAGATTAAGCGGTGATATTGCCTGCGTATGTGTAACCAGCGGCCCCGGCGGAACTAACGCCATTACCGGTGTTTTGGGTGGATGGCAGGATTCCATTCCCATGTTTGTGGTTTCAGGGCAGGTAAAAAGAATTACTACAACATCTTATATGGATGTGCCTTTGCGTCAACTTGGAGATCAGGAATTTCAGATTACCGATTGTGTTGCAAATATGACAAAATATGCAGTTATGTTAACCAATGCGGAAGATGTTTTATATCATTTGGAAAAGGCATGGTTCTTAGCAAATCACGGACGAAAAGGACCGGTGTGGATCGATGTGCCTTTGGATATTCAGGCAACAGAAGTGGAAGTGGACAAACTTCGCCATTTTGATGAAAAAGAGTGCAATAGTTATGTAAACTTCTGGAAGGGGACGGCGCAGGAAAAACATCCTGCATTGCAGGCTGTTTTGAACGCAGATGCTCCGGAATGGGACGATGCTTATCTTGAGGATGTATGTACTGCCCTCAGTAAGGCAAAGCGCCCTGTTATTCTTGCGGGAACCGGTATTCGTCTTGCAGATGCAAGAGAAGAGTTGCTTACATTAATTGATTTGTTAAAAATACCTGTGGTAACCGCATGGAACGCCCATGATTTGTTATGGGAAGGTCATCCTTATGACTGCGGCAGACCGGGAACCGTTGGAACCCGTGGCGGTAATTTTGTTATTCAAAGTGCGGATTTTGTTTTGATTCTTGCGTGCAGAATGAATATTCGTATGATTAGTTACCAGTGGGAGCATTTTGCCAAGGATGCGGTAAAAGCCTGGGTTGAAATTGATGGAAATGAATTATGTAAACCTACAATCAAGCCGGATATTGCAGTGCATGCCGATGTGAAAATTTTTATTAAAAAGATGATAGAGCGCTTGGAAGAAAATCCGCTTTCTATGGATTTGCTTCAGCCGGATTGGTTGGCATGGTGCAAAGAAGTTAACATAAAGTATCCTGCGGTAAAACCGGAATATTATCAAAGCGCTCGATTAAATCCGTATGTATTTATAAAAGAGCTGACAGAAAAATTACCCGAGGATACCGGAGTAATCTGTGGAAACGGCAGCGCCTGCGTAATAACCTTCCAGGCTGCCAAAATAAAAGAAGGCCAGCGGTATTTTACCAATTCAGGTTGTGCTGCCATGGGATACGGTTTTCCGGCGGCAATCGGAGCAACTGTGAATGGAAGTTTACATAATGTTTTTTGCATTGACGGTGACGGAAGCTTCCAGATGAATATGCAGGAATTGCAGACTGTGGTACAGAATCGCTTGCCGATTAAAATAGTGATTTTAAATAATAACGGCTACCATTCCATTCGTCAGACCCAGAATAATTTATTTAAGGGCAGAGAATTGGTGGGCGTATCGCAGGAGAGCGGTATCAGCTTTCCGAACTTTGAAAAATTGGCATATGCCTATGATATTCCTTTTATCAGGATTGCATCTGTGGCGGATTGCGGTGAAAAATTGGCAGATGCGCTTGCTATGGGCGGCCCTGTGTTGATTGAAGCGGTAGTGGACGAAAACCAGAATTTTGAGCCGAAGTTGTCATCCAAGGTGTTGCCTGACGGAACTATGGTTTCACCGCCCATTGACGATATGTATCCGTTTTTAAGTCGGGAAGAGTACGAAGGTGTGAAAAGCATTATCAGATAATCGGGAGTTGTAATGATTAAAGTCAGTGTGATTATACCCATTTACAATGTAAAAAATTACATAGAAAAACAGATTAAGAGTATTCTCGCACAGACTATGTCAGAGTGGGAATTGATTCTTGTGGATGACGGTTCTACGGATGGTGTAGAAGAGATATTAGAGGAATATGTTCATTCGGATTCCAGAATAAAAGCTGTTTATCACGAAGTGAATCAGGGAGCAGGACCTGCCAGAGCCACCGGTTTGGGAAATGCTGTAGGTGAATGTGTTTGCTTTTTTGATGCGGATGACTGGGTTGAACCGGAAACCTTGGAAGATGTATACAATTTGATGAAACAGAATGATGCACAAGTGGTTTGTTACTCTCGTTATGAAGAATACAGTAACCGTACAAAACTTGCATTGTTCAAAGCAAAAGGAATTCAAAAATATACAGGTATAGAAGCATTGCAAGAAATGCATCGGCGTAAAAATATCAGAACATCATCTTGGAACAAAATGTATAAACGAGATGTGTTAAGCAAAGATATGTTTGCGAAAGAAAAATTGGTTGGTGAAGATTATCAAACTATGATTGCATTGTTTGAAAAAGTTTCTCTCGTAGTACAAACCGACAAACCGTATTATCATTATTACTTTCGAAAAGGGAGTGCTTTAAATACAGGATATAGTGATTTTTATAAAAATGGCTTTAACAGTTATAAAAAATATGAAGCTTATATGCTAGAGAAGTATCCTCAATTTGCCAAAGATATTAAAAGATATCATTTAATTGAACAAATGGCAATTGTGGTGGCTATGTTTAAAAATGATGTTTATGATGATGTTGTTCGTCGTGAAATAACAGGAAATGTGCGCAAAAATCTTGGCTTGCTGATTTTTTGCCGCGATATAGAGTTGCGTTATAAGCTGGCGGCATTGGCATTAAGCATACATTATGGAATACTTCGATGTGGTTATCGGTTGATAAACGGTAGAAATACATAGTATCTGAGTACATTTAATATAATTTCGTGGAGGGTTATATGCGGGGGTCGGATTTCATAACAATAATTGTTCCAGTATATAACGGAGAAAAATTTATATCACGATGTTTGGATTCTTTGATATATCAGACTTATTCCAATTTTGAAGTATTGGTAGTTAATGATGGTTCCACAGATTCTACAAGAGCAATTTTAAGAGAGTATGAGAGCAAATGTTCCAATATTAGGGTACATGATACTTTGCATTTGGGAGTATCTCATGCGCGAAATAAGGGACTTGAAAATGCGAGAGGAAATCTAATTGCATTCGTGGATTCAGATGACGAAGTTTTACCGGAGTATCTGGAAATATTATATAAAATTATGAAAGAGAATGATGCGGCTATTGCCGTGTGCGGTTTAAAACATGTACGGGGAGAGGGCTCCTGTATACCGAAATCATACATCGCTAAAAAAGATTGCGGTGAAACCGTTATAAGTAATGCGGTATGTTTTTTGGAGAAAATGGAAGAACCGTTCAGATATGAACTTACTGCAATTTGCTGCAACAAGTTGTATAACCGGGAGCTTTTTGCCGGACTATTTTATCCGGAAGGTAAAATTTATGAGGATTCCGCGATTATGCAGGATGTTATGTATAAGGCACCCATTATAGCGGAAACGGATCGTAAATTGTATTTATACCATAGGGAAACGATGGGAATAACCCGTTCTGCATATTGCGAAGCAAAATTGGATGAAGTTGTGCATGCGAAATGCAGAATGTTGTTTTTTGAAGAGAAGGAAGAAATAAAGTTATATAATCTGGCTCGAAAACAGTACTGCATAACTTTATTAAAACATTATTATTTGTTAAAAAAACAAAAAAGAGATAGTAAGCAGAATTTAATAATGCTTCGAAGTGAACAAAAGCAGTATTTGAAAGGCAGGTTGTGGAAAAAGGTTCTTTCAGCCAAAGTGAGGATGGTATTTGAATTGGGGCGTTTTTTTCCGTATGTTTGCGGCGCAGTAATAGTAAAGTGGGATTCTTATTTGGAAAAACAACGATGAGGTTTATATAAAATGAATATAGAAGCAAATAATACCTTAGTTAGTATAATAGTACCGGTATATCAGTGCGAGAATTCCCTTTCAAGAACCGTAAAAGCACTTTTGGCTCAGACATATCGCCCAATTGAAATTATATTGGTGGATGACGGTTCAAGTGATATGAGCGGTATCATGTGTGATTGTTATGCTGAAAAATATAAAGAGGTAGTGGTATATCACCAGAAACACCAAGGAGTCTCGGCTGCCAGAAACTTGGGAATTTGTGAAGCAAAGGGGCAGTACATACAATTTACGGATGCGGATGATGAGCCGTTACCGCTTCTTATTGAGAAACTGGTAAAAACCTTGGAAACTTATAAGACAGATATGGCTGTTTGCGGTTATGAGATTGTGGAAGGGAAGCATATTCGAAAACAGAACTTCCGCGGATTACATAGTGTTCTGCATGGTGATTGCGAGCATGATTTGTCTCGGATTTTAAAGGATAATATTTTAAGCGTTACATGGAACAAATTATATCGCAAAGAATGTATCAGACATATGTATGACGAGTCTTTGATTTTATGTGAAGACAGTGTTTTTTGTTCTCGCTACTTTTTAAATAACAGAACGGTGGGAATCTGCCATGAAATTTTATACAGATATCATTTGAATAAAAGAGCGAATGATATAAGAACCCGAAGGATTTTGGGTTATCCCGGGATTAAAAAATATTTTTATTATAATTGGAAACTGGCGCTGGAAATCAGCGATTCCAAAATGCGAGAAAATGTCGCGCAACATATTTATAAAGTTTTCTTTTACGGAATATATACTTATATCTTTGAACAAGCAGCAAAGTTTGGATATGGAAATGCCATTGCAAAATATGCAATTAATGATATTTTAAATGATTCCTTGTATCAGAAAGTAATACGAAGAATAAAGCATACAAATTTAAAAGAGAAAATTTATAAAACGGTTTCATTTATACGCTCTTTTTATATATTGTCTGCGGTGATATATATGCGTGAAAAGATAATGTTGTTGTTTTAGAACCGATATGAACCGGAAAAGTAAATGTAGTGGAGTTGCATGATGAAGATAAGCATAATTATGCCTGTTTACAATGCAGAGTGTTTTTTAGAGAGAAGTATACAGTCTGTTATAAAACAAAGTTTCCGTGATTGGGAGCTTTTACTTATCGATGACGGTTCAAAAGATAAGAGTGCAACCATATGCAAAGGTTATGCGGAAAAAGATAAGAGAATCTTTTTTTTTCAACAAAAACACAAAGGACAGGCTGCGGCGAGAAATTTAGGATTGAAGAAAGCAGGCGGAGAGTATATCGCTTTTTTGGATGCGGATGATTATATGCATGCGAGTATGCTGGATGTCTTATATAATAATATTATTTTGGCAGAAGCAGATCTTGCAGTGGCGGATTATGCAACCAAAGAGGCAGAGTTGTTTTCCTCGGAGAATGCGAAAACCAATGCTTATCGCGAAATCTGTTCCCTGAGTGGAGAGAGTCACACGATAAAAGATATTCAGCAAAAAGCCAATGTATATTTGTGGAATAAGTTATATAAAAAAGAATTGTTTGAACAGATAAGTTTTCCGGAGAAGAGGTTTTATGAGGATACTGCAATAATGCATTTGCTGTTTGAACAAGCCAATCGCATAGTTTGGGATTCGCGGAAGTTATACTTTTATTACCAAAATCCAAAGGGAACTGTTAATACACTTTCAAAGAAAAAAATAAAAGATTGTTTGTGGGCGTATTCCCAAAGAATTGATTTTTATTACAAAAAGGGTTATGTAAATGATTTGGAACATGCAATGCATGTATATTTGTACAAGGCTTATAAATTGTATGGACAAGTTACCGGCCTGCATGGAAAAAATGAGGGTATTAAAATTTATATTCGTAAAATGGTTAAGCATACATTTGAAAAATATAAGCTGGAAGAAAAATTACCTTTTCATGGAAAAATCCGCTATAAAGCATTTATTTTTTACCCGCCGTTGTTTGAGTTGTATACCAAATTAAAAAAGTTTTTTGTTAATGCCATTTGATGATTAAGTGATATTTTAAAATGGTTATAGGAAACATGATAAAACCGTAGTATTTTTGAAGAATTTTACCGGATTCCAACCATAAAGCTTTGCGGTTTTTGGGAAGGCTTGAAAAACCGGTGGTGTCATAAGCTGAAATGGTTGTGGGTATGTGAGCAAAAGTTTTATGATTGCGAAAGCTGTGAATTAACCAATCTTTATCGGCTCCATAGGTATAAGAAAGCGAAAAAGGGTATTCGGATAAAGTTGCTTTCTTTGCAAAAATACTCTGGTGGCAAATCATTCTGCCTGAACGGAAAAAGCGGTTTGTAAGGTGTTTGGGTTGTTGTAAGAGCGTGTCAGGTAGCAGAAGGACATCGCCATATATAATATCAGGGGATATATTGGTTAAATATGTATATACGGTTTCTAAAACGGTACTATTATGTAAACTGTCACCGGTACCTAAAAATAGCACATATTCGCCCTTGGTCATAGATACGCCTTTGTTCATGGCATCATAAATGCCCAGATCCGGTGCAGAGTGAAATTCCAATCCGGGTATGGAGTCTGTGTATTTTGATACGATATCTACGGTGGTGTCGGAAGAGTTTCCATCCATAACAAGACACTGAAAATCTCTATATGTTTGGATTGCCAGTGAGTTTAAGGTAGTATTTAATTGTGTTGCAGCATTCAGCGTAGGAATGATAATTGTAAATTTCATAAAAATTCCCTTTCATAATGCATAAATTACACAATATCAAAATGTTTAGCATTATTATAGTGATTCCGACTGATAAAATCAACCGGTCTCGCCAAATGGAATTCATCAATAACGGACAGATTGACATAGACAAAAAATCGATTTTAAAAGAACTGTGATAAAATAGAAGCGAGGATTTCGGATGCAGGAAAATGTACCCAAAAAGAAAATCATACTTACCGGAGCTACCGGAGTAATTGGTGCAGGTATTGTAAGAGTTTGTGAGGGCTCGGACTGGGACATATGTGCTGTCGTCAGACCCGGTTCGAAAAAAAATAAATATATAGAAGGTTATGGTGCGAAGATAATTTCTTGTGATTTGCTGGATATAGAGTCATTGGCACGAAACTCTGATTGTATGAATGCAGACTATTTTATTCATTTAGGGTGGTCGGGTACAAAAAAAGCGGACCGTGAAAATCGGGATATTCAGCAGAAGAATATCGAATGTGCGGTTGCAGCGTGCAAAACAGCACATGAACTTGGATGTTCGACCTTTTTGTTTTCCGGAAGTCAGGCTGAATATGGCAGAACAGAGGGGGGCGTGACGCCGGAATTGTCTACGGAACCCATAAGCGAATACGGTAAGGCAAAGTTGAGAGCAGGGCAACAGACTGCGGAGTTATGTAAACAATATGGAATGAAGCACATATATGCAAGAATATTGAGTGTTTATGGTCCTTGTAACGAATTGGATACTATGGTTATGTTAACCATTATAAAACTATTACAGGGGAAGAAACCTTCTTTTACACCGGGAGAACAGTTGTGGGATTATATGTACAGTGATGATGCGGCCAATGCATTGTTACTGTTGGCAGAAAAGGGAAGAAACGGTCAGGTTTATTGCCTTGGTAGCGGTAATGTCCAACCGCTTAAGGATTATATACAAATAATCGGTAAAGTGGTCGATGATAAAATTCCGCTGGGAATTGGGGAGATTCCCTATGCGTCCAATCATATTATGGCGATGTATGCGGATATCAGTGCTTTGCAGCAGGACACGGGATTTGTGCCTTGTATATCCTTTGAAGAGGGAATACGCCGTACCAGAGATTGGATTGTGAAACATGAACTTGATAAGGAGTAGTGAAGATGGGACGTTGCATTATTTGTAAAAGTAAATTAAATAACCCTCTTATGACTTTTCATAATATGCCTGCAGCGGCTCAAAACATGCCGGATGCCACACAGTTGGAGAATGATGCCGGTATGAGCCTTCCTTTGCATGAGTGTAAGGGATGTGGACTGATTCAGTTTGATATAGAACCGGTGTATTATTATCGGGATGTTATTCGAGCGACAAGGGTTTCGGAGAAATTTCGCAAACTTCGTAAAGCGCAGTATTTGCATTTTATAGAGCTGTGTCATTTGGAAGGTAAAAAAGTAATTGAAGTAGGTTGCGGTAGTGGAGAGTTTCTTGAAATTCTCCGCGAATTTTCGGTAGATGCATACGGCATAGAGCATAATGAAAACCTTGTGCAGAAGGCTTATGCGCTTGGCTTGAATGTAGAACAGGGCTTTGTTGAGGATGAGAACAGTATAATCGGTGAAGGTCCCTTTGATGCATTTATTTCTTTTAATTTTCTCGAGCATCAACCCAATCCTGTAGGGATGCTTCGGGGAATTTATGAGAATTTGACCGAAGATGGAGTAGGACTTATTACCGTTCCGAGTTTTGAGTATTTTCAGGAACATGGATCCTATTACGAATTTATTCGTGATCACATTGCGTATTATACCGAAGATACGCTGAAGAGACTTTTGGATATTTGTGGTTTTAAAGTTTTAGAGATGAAGCGTTTTAATGACGATACTATAGAAGCAATCGTTAGAAAGCGAAAATGTCTTTCTCTTGTGGATTATAGCGGGCAGGCAAATATTATGAACTGTAAAATAAAGCAACTCCTTGCTTCATTTTCAGAAGATGATATCGTATATGTTTGGGGAGCCAGTCATCAGGCATTTACCCTTTTATCTACTTTGGATTCTCTAAAAAAAGTAGATAAAATCGTTGATTCCGCAGACTTTAAGTGGAATAAATATTCTCCGGTGTCGCATATTGAAATTGTTTCTCCGAATATTTTGGAAAAGGTAACTCCGAAGTGCATCATAATAATGGCGCCCGGATATTCCGATGAAATATTTAAAACCATTGTTGCAAAAAACTGCCAAGTTTCCAAAATTTACTCTGTTGTAGGAGAGGAAATCATTGAATTGAAGTAGGTATTTCCATGGATAGAAATGTAATTATAACCGGAGCAACGGGGTTTATCGGCAGATATCTGACAGAAGAACTGTTACGGAACGGATATCAGGTATATGCAGTAGTTCGTAATCCGGAGAAGTTAAAACAATTTCATAAGTATTCCGGATTGCATTTTATTGTAAAAGATTTAGCGGATTTATGCGCCGATGATATGCCGGATGTAGAATATAAAACCTTTTATCATTTGGGATGGGGCGGTGTAAACCGTGAAGAAATCGATAAGGAATCTGTGCATGAGATTAGTCTACATAACAGTATAAAATGTCTGGAGATTGCTCATAAGCTGGGGTGCGACTGTTTTATCAGTACCGGTTCTAAGGCAGAATACGGAATACAGGATCATGCACAGGAAGAAAATGCATTATGTAAACCTGAAAGTGCGTATGGAAAAGCAAAACTGTCTTTTTATGAGTACGCACATGCATACTGTAAAACTGTAGGGATGCAGTTTTATCATGCCAGATTATTCAGTGTAATCGGTGTGGGAGATCATCCTTGGAGTTTGGTATCTACAGCATGCAGAAAGTTTGCGGCGGGAGAAGAAATGCATTTTGGACCATGTACGCAACTGTGGAATTTTACGGCAGTGGAAGATGCGGTAAAAGGATTACGCTTGTTGGCAGAGTGTGAGCCCATGTCCGATGACCATGGAATATATAATATAGCAGGTAAAGACACTCGGATATTGCGGGATTTCGTCAATGAAATACATCGTATTTGTAATAGTCAAAGTGTAATGTGTTTTTCGCAGGAGCCGATGAACGGTGATTTTATGAATCCTTCAACAGAGAGAATTCGTACACTGACGGGCTGGAAAGAAGACTATACATTTGAGGAAAGTATAAGGAGAATTCTGAAAGCAAATGGAGATAAAGAAACGACTTGATTGGTTGGATGCAGCGAAAGCGTTCGGCGTATATTTTGTAATCCTCGGACATTTAGTGATTTTTAATTATCATACCTTCCGTTTTATTTTTGCATTTCATATGCCGTTTTTCTTTATGGCGGCAGGGTATGTATGGAAGAAGCCGGAGCATTTCAAAGTGTTCCTGAAAAAGTGTTGTAAATATTACCTAATACCGTACCTTGCGATTACCGTGATTGGATTGTTGCAGTGTATTTTGCTTCCTTTACCGGGACATAACCTACAAACACTATGTAATCCTGAGGTTTTAGAAAGTTCTTTTTATGGCGGTTTGCCGGCATATTCTTATTTTGGATCGGCATGGTTTCTGATTGCAATGTTTTGGGCTCAACTTTTATTCTACGGCATGATGAAGCTCAACGAAAAGTTTAAGAAATACATTGTTATACTATTATGGATTTGCCTTGTTCTCTTTGCGGTTTTTGCTAAGGATATTGTAAGTGTGATTCCTGTTTTTGAACGACTTCCGTTAAAGATGGACTCTGCATTAATGGCGACGGTATTTATGGGAATCGGTGTTTTGTTAAAAAAGACCACTGTTTTTGAAAAGGGAAAATGGTATTTGGCTATGGTATTTGCTGTGGTAGGTGCCTTCATCACATGGCTTTTTGGTTGTAAATGGAATTACTATGTTAATATTTGCGATTTGGATTATGCCAAAGAATATAATTATTTTATTGCTGCCATAGGTGGAACCGTAATGTTGTTCGGATTGGGATATTTATTGAAAAAGAGTAAAGTAATTCTTTTTATCGGAAAGAATACATTATTTATTTTTCTTGCGCATCAGGCAGTTTATGAACTGGTTATCTATTGCGTCAATAAATTGTGTAACCGGAATTTTTATGGGCAATCCATGCCGTTAAACGGATGGAGTATCGGAATCAGCATTGTGACTTTGGCAATATGCACCTTGCTTGCCTGGGGATACCAGAAATTGAAGAAATTGTTTTTTAAGATAAAAAATACGAAGGGAGAAACTGCGTCTTGAAAAAAATAAGTGTATTAATACCTTGTTACAATGAAGTGGAAAATGTGGTTCCCATGAGTGAAGCAGTAACAAATATTTTAGAAAAAGAGCTTTCGGCTTATGATTATGAATTAGTTTTTATTGACAATTGTTCTACCGATGGTACCAGAGATAAGTTGGAAGAAATTTGCGCTAAAAATAAAAAAATTAAGGCGATTTTCAATGTAACCAATTTCGGGCAATTTAATTCGCCTTTTTATGGTATGTGTCAAACTACGGGCGATTGTACTATTTCCATGTGTTGTGATTTTCAGGATCCGGTGGAGATGCTTCCTCAGTTTGTAAAAGAGTGGGAGGACGGTTATAAAATTGTCAGTGCCATTAAAACTTCCAGTAAAGAGAATCCCTTTATTCGCTTGCTTAGAACCATATATTACAAGATGATTCGCAATATGTCCGATGTAAAAATGATTGAACATTTTACCGGATTTGGTTTGTACGATAAGACATTTATTGATTTGTTGCGCCAGTTGGACGATCCCATGCCTTTTCTGCGAGGAATTGTGGCTGAGTATGGCTTTAAGCGTAAAGAAATCGAATATCAGCAGGCAAAAAGAAGAGCAGGAAAAACAAAGAATAATTTTTATACCTTGTATGATGCGGCTATGCTGAGCGTTACATCTTATACAAAAGTAGGCTTGCGTCTTGCTACCATTCTCGGATTCATTTCTTCCGGTGTGAGTTTGTTGATTGCTTTGGTTTATTTGATTTTGAAGCTGGTAAACTGGTATGATTTCCAAGCCGGTTATGCGCCTATGATTATTGGTATTTATGTACTTGGTTCCCTACAGTTGTTTTTTATCGGTTTGTTGGGCGAGTATATTTTGAACATTAACAGCCGTGTGATTCACAGACCTTTGGTTGTGGAAGAGAAGAGGATTAATTTTGTAACAGAGGAAAATGAGTAATGGATAGCCATATAAATGTACTTTACCAATGTGATAATAATTATGCTCCGTTTATGGGCGTATCTTTAACCTCGTTGCTCATGAATAATGTTGAGTTGGAGAATTTACATATTTTTTTGTTGGGGAAAGATCTTTCCATAGAAAATATGCAAAAGATTCAGAGAACTTGTGACGAATACGGAAGAAAAATTATTTTTTTGGATTGTGCCGGTTTGGACGAAAGAATAGAAAACTATGGAATGAATAAATACAGAGGTTCATATGCCACATTTTATAAATTATTTGTTTCGGAGTTGTTGAAGGATATGGGAATAACTGTACAGCGTATGTTGTATATTGACAGTGATACAGTTATTACCGGTAATATTAAAGAACTTTATTTTGCCGATTTGCGACAAAAACCGATTGGAATGGTTCCGGATACATTGGCTTACCAATACAAAGAAGAATTGGGTTTTGAGGGAAGCGATATTTATTATAATGCCGGACTTGTGCTTTATGATTTTGAACAGATATATAAGAATAAATGGGAACATAAGATGTCAGAACACATCAGAGATATTAAAGCGGATTACCATAAGCATGAGCAGGACTTATTGAATGTGGTTTTTCGTAATAATATATGCACCTTGCCGTTACGGTATAATTTGCAATCAATACACAGAGCGGCAACTGTTGAACAGTTTTATTCTATTTACAAAAAGATAACTTATTACACCAAGGAAGAACTGAAAGAAGAGACCGAAAGTGGTGTGATTCTTCATTTTCTTCGTTTTAACGGTGAATTTCCGTGGATGAAGAACAGTACTCATCCCTATGCGGAAATTTATGATATGTACAAGTTGAAATCTTTATGGAAAGATGAGCAGAAGTTAGAAAAAGATAAAAATTTGTTGTATGTTATTGAAAGAATATTATATAAAATTTTGCCGCGAACGGTTTTTCTATTTATCTTTAAATTTTTACACGATATGACACACATTGTATAATGGTTATTTGGCGGAGGGTGTATGAAAGTATCTGTTGTTATGTCAACTTATAACGGCGAAAAATACATAATGGAACAATTGGATTCTCTTCGGAAACAGAGCAAACAAGCTGATGAAGTGATTCTGTATGATGATGCTTCTACGGACAATACCGTTACCGTTATTCAGACATACCTCAAAAAGTACGATTTAAAGAGTTGGCGTTTGTATTGTGGGGAAGAAAATAAAGGATATATTTCAGGATTTAGTCAAGCATTACGCTATGCAACAGGAGAAGTTATATTCTTGGCGGATCAAGATGATATTTGGGAAGTAAATAAAATAAGAGATATGTATCAGCTTATGAAAACACATTCCCGTATATTAGCTTTAAATTCTTCATTTACCATTGTTGATGAGTTTGGTGTGAAAAGAGATGCGAGAAAAGTCCCTTTTTCTTCCAATAACGGATGGATGCTTTTTAAATTGGTAAAGAAAGAAAAAGTTGCATTTGTTCCGGAAAAATATATTTTTAAAAATAATATTTCTCCGGGGTGTACAATGGCAATTCGTAGGAAGTTATTAGCTGACTTTTTCTCATTTGATGACGGCGAAAAGATTCCTCATGATTGGAAACTTAATTTTTTGGCAGCAAAGAGTAATGGCTGCTTTTTCTGGAATCGTTCACTTACAAAATATCGTATTCACCAAACTAATGCAATAGGTGCTGAGGTAAATCAAGTTTTGACAAAGCAATATAGAATTCATACATATGAAATAAGGCTTAATGGATACAATGCATATTCCGAGGTGTTTTTTAAACAAAAAGAAAAATTTGGCTACCAATCTTATCTAAAATGTGAGCAATATAAAAAATTTTATAAAAAGAGAATCAACGCATTGGAAGAGGAGAAAATCGGTAGTATTGTTTGTGCGGCTATTTATGGCCTTTTTGTTGTCGGTTTGGAAGGACTTACTACATTAATGGATATTGGTTCAATTTTAAGAAAATGAAAAAGTTTAGGAAATCGGAGGAGTAAAATTGCAAGAGATAGTGACGGTTATCGTTCCCGTATATAATGCTGAAAAGTACATTGAAGCATGTATTCAGAGTGTAGAAGCTCAAAGCATGGAATCATGGGAATTAATATTAGTAGATGACGGTTCTACGGATTCCTCCTACGATATTTGTCAAAATTATGCAAATAAAAATAAAAGAATTCGAGTGATTCGTCAGGAAAACAGTGGTGTCAGTGTGGCTCGTAATACAGGAATTCAAGTAGCAACGGGAAAATATATTACTTTTATTGACAGTGATGATTATATTATGTCAAATCATCTGCAAGTGTTGTATTCGCGGATGCGGGAAGACTGTTGTGAGTTGGCAATCAGCAATATTTGTTTGGATTGCATGGGAAAAAAAAGAAATAATATTTGGCTTAAAGGTGAACGAACATATTCTAAACAGGATTATATGAAATATGTAAGGGATATATTTCCGAATGTCAGTGTGGGCAGTGTCTGCAATAAGCTTTTTTGCGCTGAAATTATTAGAGAAAATGAACTTCTGTTTGATGTTGACTGTAATCACTCGGAAGATTATTTTTACAATATAAAATATCTTTCCTTTTGCCATAAAATCGGCATAAGCGATGAAGCTACATATTTTTATCGCCTGACGGGAGAAGAGTCATTGTCTAAATCTCAAACGGATTTTGTGACGGCAATAAGGCGATGGGAAAGTGTTTATTTCGCTTTTTGTACGAATGAGGCAGAAATGTCCGGCAGCCGAGGTTATGTAAGAGCAATGGTGGATTGCATTTCGGAGGAAGTAAAGCGCGGAAGCAGTATTCGCACAATCAAAAAGACGTTGAAGGAACATTTTGAAGAAACCGGATATTTTAAATATATAAAAGAAGCAAAACGAATCAAAGAATATCCTTATAATATTGCCGGTTTTTTCCTGAAGAAGAAAGCGTACGGCATAGTGGCGAAGCTGTTTAAAACGGTGCAGACTTTGCGGAAACGATAAATTGTGATTGATAAGAGAAGTGTTGAATTAAGAGGTATGAGGTGAAGATTGCATTTATAGCGGACGGATTTTCCAATATGAGAAATGCGAATGTGAAAATTGTTGCCCGAATTGCCAAAGCAAGAATATTACGCTGGTTAATTGTTCAACGCAGACGGTTATAGATTCTATTCCCAGAAAAAAATTGGAGGATGTTATTAAAAAATAATATTTCTCACATGAGTAAATATCAGAGGGAACCATGAAGAGTGCAAAAAAGACAAAATTTATAGGTCTTGGTGTTATTGTTATTTTGTTTATTCTTTTTACTGCTTTTTGGGCAAGTAAAAAAGAAGGATATTTTGTAGATGAATTATATACATACGGTTTATCTAACAGTTATATGACGCCTTTTTACGAAAGAACAGAAGGATATCTGGATCATTATCACAAGGGAACGGAATTTTTTGAATATCTTACCGTATCAGAAGAAGATGACTGGGCTTTTGATTCGGTTTGGTATAATCAGGAGCAGGATGTGCATCCACCATTCTATTATATGATTTTTCATATGCTTTCATCAATTTTTAAAGAAACCGTTTCGCCTTGGATTGGAATTGGTATTAATTATTTCTTCTTTGTTTTGTCGGCAGTCGTCTTTTATAACATTTCCCGTACATTGTTTTATACATCGGAAGTAAAATACATATCTGTCATTATGTTTCTGTTTAGTGCCGGTATGATAAATTGTTTTCTGTTTATTCGCATGTACATGATGCTAGTGTTTTTAATATTGTTGTATCTGTGGATAATGATAAAAATGTTTCGAGAGGATATTACAGCAAAGAAAGCACTGTTATATCACGCGGTATTGGTTTGGGTAGTAGTTGTTGGTTTTTTAACTCATTACTATTTTATTATTCCGGCAGTGGCTATTTCGGTGATTTATATAATATATTGTATGATACAAAAATCGGTAAAAAAGGGATTTTATTACATTTTAACCTGCATTGCAGCCGGCATAATTAGTCAATATGTTTTCGAGTATTCCTTTAATCACATATTCATCGGTTACAGAGGGGTAGAAGCAATTCATAATATTAAAAATGCCAATTTTATGGAAAATGTGGGAGAAATGTTAAGTTATGTAAATTATCAGCTGTTTGGCGGATTGATGTACATTATCATAGGTCTACTTGTGGTTTTCAGCATATGTTGTATATATAAAAAGAGTTTACATAAAGCCGGAAATATAAAAAAATTAAAAGAATATTACAAGAAAAATTATAAAGAAATTTGGACAAAGGGTGCGATAATTATTACGACAGTGGTTTTCTTTGTTTTTGTTACAAAGACAGCAGCACCGTTAAGTGTAAAGTCAAGATATTTGTTTCCGGTATATCCGTTTATTTGTATTGTGTTTTTTATATTTATGGATAAGCTGACGAAAACTCTAAAAGCTATAATTCGAAGGGGTGTCCTTTTGACAACAACAATTTTATGTGTGGCATTGTCTTATGTTGTTTTTGGAGAACCCCAATTTCTTTTTGATGAATTTGCTGTTGTATCTAATCAAATAGAAGCATCCTACAAAGGGACGAATGCTGTTTATGTTACGGATTGCAGTTACCGATATGTTAGTGACAGCTATATGTTATCCATGCATGAGGATATATACATTGCAGATTACAGTACAGTAGACAGTATGTCATGGTTTGAAGATGAACTTATTATTTTATATATAAATCAATGGGCTTATGAGCCTGCGGTAGGTGTGGCTAATTATGATTTAGAGTATTATTTAAAGCTGGCACGGGATGCAGGATATTTATCTTGTGAACATTTAGGAAATACGGAACATTCAACGGTATATTTATTGCGTAAGTAACAGTGTATATCCGGCATTTTATAAAGTGTAATCGTGTAAAACGCAGAAATAAAAGGTATTTAACGATATGGATTTAATTAGTGTAATCATACCGGTTTATAATGTAGAGACTTATTTGCAAAGATGTTTAGAAAGCGTGGTAAATCAGACCTATTGTAATCTGGAGATTATTTTGGTGGATGACGGTTCGACAGATAGCAGTGGGGCAATTTGTGATTCGTATGCTTATAAAGATAAAAGAATATGTGTCATTCATAAGGAAAACGGTGGGTTATCCGATGCAAGGAATCATGGTTTATCCAAAGCGCAGGGAGCATATATATTCTTTGTTGATGCAGATGATTATATTGCACCCGAAACATTGGAGATTTTATATGAAAGAATGCGGAAAGACAACTCGGATATGGCTGTGTGCAGCTATCGTTATGTTGATGAGAATGGGGAATTCGTAATTGATAAAAACGGTGAAAATCCCATATGTGATGAAGTTCTTACCGGTGCTGAAGCAATCCATAAATTGGAACATCATAAAAAATGGTATTTTACCGTGGTATGGAATAAGTTATATCGCAGATATTTGTTTGAGCATATTCAATTTTTGCAAGGCAAGTATCATGAAGACGAATATATTGCACACCATATATACAATCACTGTAATAGAATATCTTTTATACATGATGAATTATATTATTATGTACAAAGAACGGGAAGTATTACCGATGTTAAGAACATAAGAAAAGAAATTGACAAAGCAGGTGCGATGTTGGATCGAGCTGTTTTTTCGATCGAGCATAGTTTACATAACCTTACGCGGATATGTCTTGATGACCTGATTCAAATCTTATATGGAATCTGTTCTTACAAGGACTGTTCCGAGTGTAGTCAGGAATATAAAGTGTTGCAGAAAAAATACAGAAGCATATTATCCGATGTTTGGAAAACATCCATTCCGTTTGGCGAAAAGCTTAGATATTTTCTTGCTTGCATCAATGTACGATTGTTGTATAAAATTCATAATATTTTGTTAAATAAGAAAAATACTAATTTTAAAAGAAATCTTTGTAAACGAATTCAAAACATACATAAAAAAAGAAAAAAATGCATCTGCTTACTCGCAACGCCGGAACACGGCAATTTGGGAGACCATGCAATTGTTTGTAGCATAAAACAATTTTTACGGAAATTAGAATTAGATGACTGTTTGATAGAAGTGACCCAAAGCGAATATGAAGTATATAAGGATATACTTCCCGAATGTATACAACCTTCGGATTTGATTTTAATTCCGGGTGGCGGAAATTTGGGTACTTTGTGGCCGGAAGAGGATAATATGATTGCGGATATTGTGGATACATACAAAGAACATGAAATTGTTGTTTTTCCGCAATCCTGTTTTTATGAGGAAGATGAATTGTCAGATGCGCGCAGATTGAGAAATAGGGAAGTATATGTAAATGCAAAGAATCTAAAAGTATTTTTGCGTGACCAAATTTCATATGATGTATTTCAAAGGAATTTCCCGGGAGTGCAGACATATTTGATGCCGGATATGGTGGCCTATTATGAGTGCGAGAAAAGTTTTGAGCATAGGAATACTTGTCTATTGTGTTTGCGTGACGATAAAGAAAGTATTTTAACGATAAAGAGTTTGCAGAAACTGTCGGAAGTAATCTGCGAGCAAGGATACGAAGTAAAAACATACTCCACAGTCAGACCATATA
The DNA here is from genome assembly GCA_017624855.1 of Lachnospiraceae bacterium. Taxonomy (GTDB): domain Bacteria; phylum Bacillota; class Clostridia; order Lachnospirales; family Lachnospiraceae; genus UBA3766. Next base: position 79,341 of record JAGAMF010000008.1, on the reverse strand, counting down.
TGATTTCGCCCAAATGTCGGGAGCGTGAAGTATCAAGAGGATTGAGAGAATTTGCGCAAGCCCGTCTGGTAATTACGGATCGCCTTCATGGAATGCTTTTCGCGGCAATTAGCGGTACACCTTGTATTTGTACTGACAATATTAGCGGAAAAGTAAGAGGACAGTTCAAGTGGCTGAAGGATATGCCGTATATAAAATTCGTGGAGACAGAAACTGAGCTGGCAGAGTGTGTTGCATATTTTTCTGAGCAGACGGCGAATGTGACATACAGTAATGAAACAATACAACCTTTTTATGAGAGATTAAAGCAGGAAATCATGGATTCTTATGATTCTGTAAGGTGATGCTATGAAGAATGGAATGGTTGTGGGACAACCTGAAATAAAAGAAAATATAATAAGATATACTTATGAAATCACGGGGCCTTGGCAGGAAGCTTTTGCGGATATGCGTTCTTTTGAAATACAGTACAGCATGGATGTATCAGGGGTTCCTGCCGGTATTGCAATTGTTCCTTTTCTTGCAAATGTTTTACCTATATCTTGGGTATATGATGCTCTCGTAGAAATGGAAGAATGTGATGAGGACTTTTATAATTGTGTTGAACATGTAAAAGAAGGCTATCGAAAAATGTATCCGATGCTGAAATTTGATGGCGAATTAGCAGTTGCTAAAAGTGTAAAAAATCAAACGAAGGATAATAAAGGAGCAATTGCCTTTTTTTCCGGTGGTGTTGATTCCTTTGATACATTATTAAGACACAAAGACGAGAATTTGTTACTGGTGTCCATATGGGGAGCAGACATTTTTCTGCAACATAAAAAGGGTTTTCAAAAAGTAGAAGAACATTTAATGAAAACGGCTTTAGAGTATGGTGCAGAGTATGCGACTGTAAAATCGGGATTTCGTGAGTTTGTAAATTACAATGTTTTGGGAGAACGAATCAGGAAAAGTAGGGATAATTGGTGGCATGGATTTCAGCATGGTATAGGGATTATTTCTCACAGTGCGCCGATTGCTTATTTGAGAGATAAAAAGATGGTTTACTTGGCGTCTTCCTTAACGGTGGAAGATAAGGGGATTGTTTCTTGTGCATCAGACCCGGAGATCGATAATGAAATGCATTTTTGTGGCTGCAGTGTATGGCATGATGGATATGATTATAAGAGACAGCAAAAAATTGAGCATATTTTACAATACGCAAAAGAAAATAAAAAAGATTTGCAATTACGGGTTTGCTGGGAAAATCAAAACGGTATAAATTGCTGCAGATGCGAAAAGTGTTTTCGAACAATGTTGGAAATCTATGCGGAAGGATACAATCCGGAAGAATATGGATTTGACTGTTCGCTATCTGAATTGGCGAATTTATCATCACAGATTCAAAATGGAGAGGGTATACAGATCTCAGAAATCTATTCTCCAATGTATTACGATATTCAAAATAGAATGCAACAAAATTATACAAAAGATGAAATAAAAGATTCTTTACAGTGGATATACGATGGGGATATTTCAAATATTTGGAAAATATCATTTAAAGAAAAACTAAAAGAAAAATTCATAAAAATATGCGGTAAATAAAGGGGAGCTGTTCGTATGAAGGCATCCAAAAGGACGCTTATCAATGTGTCATGTAGTGTAATAACACTGATTTTAAACTTAATAATCAGCTTCTTTCTTTCACCTTTTATTGTGGAAAATATTGGTGTGGAAGCCAATGGTTTTGTGGTGTTGGCAAATAATTTTGTTATGTATGGTCAGTTGATTGTAACGGCGCTTAACAGTATGGCGGCAAGGTATATTACTGTGAGCTATGTACAGAAGGATTATAAAAAAGCTCAATTATATTATAATTCTGTATTCTGGGGAAATTTGATTATTGTTGCAATTTTAATCATTCCTGCTGCATTGTTCATTGTTTTTATGGAATTGCTCATTAATATTCCGTCTGAATTGATAGTAGATGTTAAAATTTTATTTGGTTTTGTATTTTTTAATTTCTTTATAGGTACTGCTATGCCAAATTGGGATTGTGGTACTTACGCAACCAATCGTATGGATCGGATGTACCTACCCACGATGGCAACAACAGTGTTTCGAAGTGTTTTTTTATTTATAGTTTTTATGATTTGTGTACCGAAGGTGTGGTATATCGGATTAGCGGCTTCTTTGGTATGTTTAATGAGTTTGGCAATCAATGCATATAACACACACAAATTAACACCGGAATTGAAAATTCTATTAAAACCCGGACAAATTACATATTCCAAATCTGCAATAAAAGAATTGGTGGGTTCCGGAATCTGGAATTCTGCATCCAACGCAGGTATTATTTTATTGGACGGGTTAGATTTGCTCATTTGTAATATAGTGTTGGGACCCGGAGTGATGGGAGTGGCTACTCTTTCCAAAATATTGGCAGAATATATATCGCAGTTATCTATTGCTATAAGAGATGCTTTAGCTCCCGGATTAACAATTCATTATGGTAAGGGCGACATGAATGCCCTTTTAAAAGAAATAAAGCGTGCAATGAAAATCACTTCAATGCTAATTACAATTCCCGTAGCCGGAGTGATTGTATTGGGAAATCGTTTTTTTGCATTATGGGTACCTTCTCAGGATGCCACGATATTGCATATGTTGGCATGCATCAGTGTTATGGGATATGTGTTTACATCAGGTATTCAGATTTTATATACTGTTTTTCCAACCGTAAATAAAGTAAAAGAAAATGCTGTGGCAGTACTCATAAGCGGTGTAATATCTGTGATACTTATGACGATTTTGGTGTGTTTTACCGATATGGGTATTTGGGCGGTTATGCTTGTAAGTGAGGTGGTTTGCCTCATAAGAAATATGTTTTTTACGGTTCCGGTAACAGCAAAATATTTAGGCGTTAGTTCAAAACATTTTTATAAACAGGTACTTGTTTCTGTAATTAGTACCATTGTTTTGGTTTTTGTTGGTTATGGTGCTACTTTTTGGATTCCAAACAGGGGTTGGGGAGATTTTGTTTTAACTGTTTTGATTATGCTCATAATCGGCTTTTTGATTCAGTTTATTGCGGTATTTCGTAAACAGGAGCGTCGGGAAATTTTTGATATTATTAAAAGAAAGTTTGCTGCTTTTAGGAGATAAAACTATGGGGAATGAAATAAAAATCACTTTTTTAGGGGATCTCATGTGTGAGGAACCTATGTTGAAATGCTTTCAAAAGGAAACCGGTGGATATGATTTTCGTTCTCTGTTTGAAGATGTTGCCCCGTATCTGTCGGAATCGGATTTGGTTATGGCAAATTTGGAAACACCCATTTCGTACAATAATTCTGATTTGACGCGAGAAAAATATTGTTTCAATTCACCTTTTGAGTTTGCAAAGGATGCATATGAAGCAGGAATTCGATTTTTTTCTACTGCAAACAATCATTGTTTGGATCGGGGGATAGCCGGAATTGTGTCAACAATTAAAAGTTTAGATAAAATCGGAGCTTATCATACAGGTGTATTTGATAATAAGTTGAAAGAACCATGCATTATAGATGTAAATGGAGTCAGAATAGGGGTGCTTTCATATACATATGGAACCAATGCATTTGCAAATCGTAACTATTTACCGAAAAAAGAATACTGGCGAGTTAATCTTTTTCAAAATCAGGAGTTGAGTGGTAGACTTGCTCGATATTGTTTCGATTGTCCGGAGAGTAATCTATCAGTTTTATGTAAACTAATCGAGAGGTTTTTTCATCCAATCAACTTACAAAGACCTGTATATGAAAGAAAGGAAGCATCCGGCAGATGCAAAAGGGAATTACGAAAAAATATAAGAAGATTAAGAAAAGAAAATCCCGATGTTATAGTTATGTTTATGCATGCCGGAGGACAATTTAATTCAGAGGCTACAAAGGACACAAAAGAACTGGCCTCCTATTTAATGAAACAGGGGATCGGAATTGTGGCAGGAACACATGAACATGTAGTGCACGGTGGGGATTTTTCTCGATATGCAGACGGTAAAGCTGTTGCATATTCTTTGGGGGATTTTGATTATTTTCCGGATTCTGAGCAGGATGAAAAAGACATGCCTGGTTATTCTGTGGCTTGGAATGTGTATTTGGATAAAAAAGGAACAGAAACAGTCATAAAAAGAATGACATACAGTATTTTAAAAACCATTTATTTGAACGACAATCCTATGGGTATAAAAGTTGTTCCGGCGAAAGCATTATATGATTTGTTGACTGATGAAAAAGAGAAGACGGCATTGTGGAATGATATGCAAAAAATTGCCATTCGTTTTTCCGGAAAAGAAATAGAATCATATGGTGTTTGTGGAGAATATGATTTATAATTAAAATATATTTCTTTTAAACCGTACAGCAAGGACAATAAGAGGAAACAACATGAAAGTAATTATTTTGGCGGGAGGACTTCCCAGTACAATCAGCGATGTAAAAAACGGTATTCCCAAGCCTATGGCAGAGATCGGGGGAAGACCTTTACTTTGGCATATCATGAAGCAGTATGCACATTATGGCTTCAATGAATTTATTGTGTGCGGCGGATACAAGGTTAACATAATTAAGGAATATTTTAAGGATTTTTATATTTATCAATCCGATATTACCGTGGATTTGGCAAGCAACGAAATTATTGTTCACCATAAAAGAACCGAGGATTGGAAAGTAACGGTGGTAGATACGGGGCTGGAATCAACTACCAGTCAGAGAATTTTACAGGTGAAGGATTTTGTGAAGGGTGAACCGTTCTTTGTTACTTACGGTGACTGTTTGTCGGATATAGACATGTGGCAGATGGCACAGTTACATAAAGAGAAGGATTCTTTTATCACTATGGCGGTAGCAAAGCCTACAGGACGTCATTCTTTCTTATCCATTGGCGAGGACGATGTGTTGCTGGGAAAGAAAGAAGCCGAATTATCTGCGGCGGGACAGGCATGGGTAAATGCCAGCTGCTATATTTTCTCGGCCAATGCGGTGGAAGCATTGTCAGGTGAAGAATTAAATGAAGCTTTTATGAAAAAGACGGCAGAAAAAGAGAAGGTTCACACCTATCGTCATCATGGATTCTGGAGACCGGTGGAAACCATGCGTGACAGTGTGGCGTTGGAAACATTGTGGGAAGACGGCAAGGCACCTTGGAAGGTATGGGAGAACTAGATGAAAGCAGTAATTTTAGCAGGGGGAAAGGGAAGTCGCATCAGCGAAGAGTCCCGCTTTAAACCCAAGCCTCTGGTAGAAATCGGAGGGCGCCCCATTCTGTGGCATATAATGAAATTGTACTCCTTTTATGGTGTAGATGAATTTATAGTCTGCTGCGGATACAAGGGACATATGATAAAAGAATATTTTGTAAATTACAATAACACGAGAACCGTTAGTTGCTATGATTTAAGTGCGAATGATTCCGGTGCTGTGGCTATGGCAGGCAATGCTACGGCAGAAAATGAGAGATTTAAGGTGACCCTTGTAGATACCGGACTTGAAACTTTGACGGCTGGCAGACTTTTGCGAATCAGACAGTATCTGGAAGGAGAAGAGGAATTCTTTCTTACTTACGGAGACGGCGTCAGCGATGTGAACATAGACCAACTTTTGGCGTTTCACAGAAAACAGGGGAAATGTGTTACCATTACAACCTATCCCAAAGAAGAGCGTTTTGGGCAATTAAAATTAAAAGAAAATCAGTCCGAAGTGGCGAGTTTCCGTGAAAAAACCAAAGGCGAAGCTTCTTTGATTAACGCCGGTTTTATGGTAATGAATCGGGCGGTTTTTGATTATTTGGGAGACGGAAGCGAAATGTTGGAGGATGGTCCTTTTGAGAAGCTTTCCGGAGCGGGAGAGATGGCTGCATACAGGCATGACGGCTTTTGGTCTCCAATGGATACCTTAAAGGAACAGATGTATTTGGATCATATGTGTAGGACAGACAGTGCACCATGGATGGTATGGAAGTGAGGTTACAATGGATTTAAACTTTTATAGCGGTAAAAAAGTGTTTATAACGGGACATACCGGTTTTAAGGGAGCATGGTTGTCCTTTCTTCTGTTGGAAGCGGGAGCGGAGGTAACCGGGTATTCGTTAAATCCCCCGACAACTCCGTCTTTGTACAAGTTATGTAAACTTGATGAACGCATGAATTCGGTGATTGGCGACATAAGAGATTATAAAAATTTGAAGAAGGTTTTTGCGGAAGCGAAACCGGATGTGGTATTTCATTTGGCGGCCCAACCTTTGGTGCGGGAGTCTTACATATCACCCAGAGAAACTTATGAAACCAATGTTATGGGTACGGTAAATATATTGGAATGTGTTCGTACAACAGATACCGTAAAATCCGTAATTATTGTTACAACGGATAAAGTGTATCGGAACGACAGCAGACCGAAGGGGTATGTGGAAGATGATATATTGAACGGACATGATCCCTACTCCAACTCCAAATCTTGTGCGGATATATTAACAAGTAGTTATGTAAACTCATTTTTATCAGAACGAAAAATACCGGTATCCATATTGCGTGCGGGTAATGTAATCGGCGGAGGTGATTTTGCCAAGGACAGACTGGTTCCGGATTGTTTTCGTGCCATTCAGACAAATTCCAAGGTAATGATTCGTAATCCGAGAGCCACAAGACCTTTTCAACATGTTTTGGAGCCTTTGGTTGCGTATTTGATGATTGCCAAGGAGCAGATTGCCAAGCCGGAGCTGGCAGGAGCATACAATGTAGGTCCTGATGAGTCGGATGTACAGAGTGTAAGTGAGATGCTGATGCATTTTCAGACCATATGGAACAGTGGTGAGTTCGGTAAAAATACACCGTTTGACTGGATGTATACGGAAGAAGAGAACGCACCTCATGAAGCTGCCATGCTAAGCTTAAACTGCGATAAGTTAAAAAAGAATTTTAACTGGCAGCCGAAGTGGACAGCCCATGAAGCTGTACATAAAAGTATTGAGTGGATGCAGTATTATTTGAAGGGCAAAGATGTTTCCGTATGTATGCAGAAACAGATTAAAGAATATCTTCGTAAATAACTTTAAAGGAAGTTGAAACATGTTAACATTATCCTATTCCAAAATTAAAAAAGTTGCTTTTATTGCATTGGGATTACCTTTTATTGTATTTGCAATAGGCTGGATGAAATGGTATTGGGCTGTTGTGGCGGTGGTTGCAACGCTGTTGTGTATTTATTTGGGTGCTTATTTTAAGAAAAAGCCAAACCAAAATAAAGTTGTGGAAATGTCCGACGCGGAACGGAAGGTAGCTGTAAAAAAAGGCATTTTTATAGCAGTAATTATTATTGCGTTGGTCTGGGTCTGGCAGTCGGGAATCGGCGGTTTCTGGGCGCAAAGTAAGGACTATCCCTGGAGAAATGCAATTTACAGAGATATTGTTCTAAGGGATTGGCCGGTATTTTATGAATTGTATGAGGGCGCACTGGTTTACTATATCGGTTTTTGGCTGGTGCCGGCATTGTTCGGTAAACTTGCACTTTTGTTCGGAGCCAATGATGTGGTGGCATTTCAGGTGGCGTCTGTGGCAATTTATGTCTGGGCGGCCTTTTTAATCCTTGTTTTGTTTTCTTTGCTTCTTACATTGTTACATGCAGATACTTCAAAGAAGCAGCTTTTGGTAGTGCTTGGTTTTGTGTTTTTCAGCGGAATGGATATTTTGGGTTCCATTGAACCTTTGGGAGCAAATTTATATCATTTGGAATGGTGGGCAAATCGCTTCCAGTACAGTTCCTTTACAACCTGCTTGTTCTGGGTATTTAACCAAAGTATTATTCCCTGGATTGCATTTGCATGTCTTTTACAGGAAAAGACCATACGAAATTATGTATTTCTTGGTATGATGTGTTTGTTTTCGGGACCGCTGCCTTTTATTGGATTCTTTGTTTTCTGTATTGTTCTGGGCGTAATAAAAGGAATTGAAGCATTCAGGAATAAAAAAGGCCTTGGTTTCTTGAAGGACATTGTATCTCCGGTCAATATGCTGGCAGTGGCTTTTATTTTCATTTTTATCGGAAGTTACCTGCTGAGTAATACTGTTATTTCCGGAAGCGGAGCATTAAGGGTGGAGCAGGAGACGGTAATCGTACAGACCGGTGAAGAGGTATCCGAGGAAGCGGTGAATACAGGACGGCTAACCACATATCTTATGTTTGTCTTTTTGGAATTTGGGGTGTACGCATTGCTTGTGGCAAGGAAAAATTATAAAAATCCCTTGTTTTATACAGCAGTAATCTGCCTGTTGGTGTTCCCGTTCCTGAAAATAGGAGGACAATATGATTTTCCCATGAGAGCTTCCATACCGCCGTTGTTTTTTATGTATTACATGGTTATGAAGTTCCTTATGGAAGAAAAACACTGGTTGTCAAAAAAAGGAACTGTAAATCGTACACTGTATATCGTTTTAATTGTTACTCTTATATTGGGCAGCATTACACCGATGGTGGAATTTTATCGAGGATGTCGCCAAGTGGTTCTTAAGGGATTGGATAATCCGATGGAAGACTATTTGTATACTCTCGGAGGAGACGGCCCTATGGGCTGGGAAGTAGAGACCGGTTATGAATATGCAAATTTTGTATCGGTAGATCCCGAACAAGAGGTGTTTTTTAAATATTTTGCAAAAGAATATAAATAATGTTATATGGAGGCTCTTTGAATTCAGGCTTGCGTCTGTGGGAGCTACCATATACAATATAAGATATAGAACATGAATTATAACATAACCCGAGAAAGGGTTATGCGTTATTACGAAATTAAGAGGCAAAAATGAGTTTTTGGCGTTCCATTATTGGTTTAATTAACAAAGATGTTAAGAACGAAAACGAAACCAAAACAGTTCCGGTTATGATTAGAATTATATCCATATCAATGTGTGTCTATTTGTTATTGATACTCATACATTTGATTGGGGCAAAGTTAATTGTACCGATTGCTGTCAGTGCTGTTTGTATCGTGCTTTTGTGTATCAGTTTTCTTCTGACTTATAGAGATAAAAATGCTTTGGCGGTTTTGCTGTCGCATATGGGAATTCTAGTATGGATTCTCGTTGCTATCCTTTATTTGGGATGGAAATGCGGTGCACAGCAGTTTATTACTTTGTTGCTGGTTGCTATTTTTATGACCAGTTATATACACAACCGGCTCAAAGTGGAGTATGCTACTTTATTGGTATTGATACATGTGAGTATGCACTTGTTTATGACATTGTACGATCCCATATATCAGCAAAGCTTTTGGGAAATGCTTTATACCCATGTGATTAGTATTTTGTTTGCCTTCGGAACCATCATTTGTGTGGTTGTGACATTTTCGCATAATTCCATATCCATGGAGCGCAAGTTAAAAGGTTACAACGATAATTTAAAACGAATGGCGAATGTGGATCCTCTGACCGGATTAAAGAACCGGCGCTGTATGATGAATTTTCTAAAAGAGAATGTGGAAAATTTCGATGGAGAACGGAAAGCGGTAATTGCCATTGGCGATATCGATTTCTTTAAGCGATTTAACGATCGATACGGACATGCCTGCGGAGATGAAGTGTTGTGTGAATTGTCTGCTCTGTTTATGGATTTTATGGAGGATAAGGGCGAAGTGGCCAGATGGGGCGGTGAAGAATTCCTTCTGGTATTTACGGATTGTACCTATGAGCAGGGCATTGAACATATGGAAAAATTAATTCACAGAATTCGTTTGATGAATATTCGATATGGCGGTGAAAATTTAAGAGTCACCATGACATTCGGTGTTTCGGTTTACAATCCCGAGTTAAGTATAGATGCAATTATCAACAATGCAGATAAAAAGCTGTATTACGGAAAACAAAACGGAAGAAATCGGGTTGTTCACAACATTCCCCTTGATTTTGTAATCAACAAGAATTAGATAAGGAGAGGTTTGAAATGAAGAGTAAATTATATGTAAATGAAATCGGTTATCGCCCGGAGGATAAAAAAATTGCAGTTTATTGCGGAAAAGAGGCAGTAAAATACACGATTATAAAAGACGGTACTGAATGCGTATCGGAAGGTGTCAGTGGAGAAGGCGTTTACAATTCCACCACAAATGATTATGAAATTAAGATTGATTTCTCTGATATAAAAGAATGCGGAACCTATGTTGTAAAAGCAGGAGAGGTGTTTTCTGTTCCTTTTACCGTTGCAGAAAATGTTTACGAAGAAGTAAGAAAAAGTTTAATGCGATTCTTCTTTTTACAGAGATGCGGTGTGGAATTAACAAAAGAGTACGGCGGAGATTATGCACATAAAATCTGTCATAATACACCGGCCAGAATCTATGGAACGGATATGTTTAAGGAAGTAAACGGCGGATGGCATGATGCCGGTGACTATGGAAGATATATTGTTGCGGCAGCGGTAACGCTTGCGGCATTGTTCCATGCAATTGAAAATGATGAAAGCCTGTTAAAGGTCGATATGCAGATTCCGGAAAGCGGAAAGGCTATGCCGGACATTCTTTCGGAAATTCGTTATGAATTGGAATGGATGTTAAAAATGCAGGATGAAGCAACAGGTAAGGTATATCATAAGGTTACCTGCGCCGGTTTCTGTGATTTTATTATGCCGGAGTATGAAACGGAAGAACTGATTATTTGTCCCTTCTCTTTAACTGCTACGGCAGATTTTGCCGCATGTATGGCAATGGCTGTAAAATTCTACGAACCCTATGATAAGGCATTTGCCGACAGAATGGCTGACGCTGCCAAAAGAGCTTATGCGGTTATGCGTTCCATTCAGGTGCCCGGTGGTTTCTTAAATCCCGAAGGTGTGGTAACGGGAACTTATGAAGATAAAAATGAGCGTGATGAGCAGTACTGGGCAGCAGCAGAAATGTATAAAGCTTTCGGCGATGAATTGTATAAAAAAGAATTCGAAGATTATGTAAACCAAGAGATTATGCATGGATATGGCTGGGAGGATGTAGGAAGCTTTGGTAATCTGGCATATCTTTCTACCACATATCCCACAGATGAGACGGTTTCCCGGAAACTTCGTGAGGCAATGGTAGAAAAAGCTGACTTGCTTATGAAGAAATGTGAAGCAAATAATTTTGATATTTCCTTCGATGAAAATGATTTTATCTGGGGAAGTAATATGTATATTGCAGAAAATGGCAGTCACTTGTTTGATGCTTACAAGATTACAGGGGATGAAAAATATTTGGAAGCTGCAAAAGAGCACATCCAGTATATTTTCGGAAAGAATCCTTGCAATGTATGTTTCATTACCGGTTTTGGAACCAACCAAGTGTTAGAACCGCATCATCGCCCTTCGGCAGCGGCGAAGAAGGCAATGCCCGGTATGTTAATCGGTGGACCGGACAGCGGTCTTCACGATCCCGATGCAATCAGAGATTGTACAGGACTGGCACCGGCAAAGTGCTATACGGATAAACTTTTAAGTTATTCTACCAATGAAGTAACCATTTACTGGAATTCGGCATTGTTAATGTTGATGGCACAGGTATTGTAAAAATCATAAAAAATAATACTCCCAAGGCAGAAGAGCGGTAGCTTGGTTGCTTTGGGAGTTTTTTATGTGAAATATTAATTATATATGTAAATAAAAAACCTCTTCGACATGACGGTATCGAAGAGGTAATTTTCATTTATTGCATAAACAAAATAATTAGTCCATTTTGTTAACAGCGATGCTAAGACGAGAAATCTTTCTTGAAGCATAGTTCTTATGATAAACGCCCTTAGAAGTAGCTTTATCAATAGTACTTGTTGCAGCAAGTAAAGCAGCCTTTGCAGCTTCCTTGTCGTTTGCATCAATTGCTGCGTAAACCTTCTTAACAGCGGTTCTAACGCCTGAACGAATCGCTTTGTTTCTTTCAGTTCTAACCTGAGTTACAAGAATTCTTTTTTTTGCAGATTTGATGTTAGCCAAGACTCACACCTCCATTTTCTTCAATCGTTATTGTGAAAATGTTTCATTAAATCCGGACACGGACAGTCTAATGTAAACATACGATGTTATTTTAACTGTCTAAATGCATTCTGTCAACACATAAAATAAATATTTTTGCGAAAACTATAAGAAAAACTTTTATGTAGAGGAAAAAGAAATGGAAGGGTATTGTGTCAGAACGGATTTAGCGTTGGAATCTGCGGAAAGTATGCAGGGACCGAAACAGGAAATGAATGGGGTGACCATGACGGAGGAGTATCACGCCCGTACGGATGTTACCATTACTACCGTAATCATCGAAAGTAAAAATGCATCCAAGCGTTTGGGGAAACCCGGTGGAACCTATATTACTTTGGAGGCTCCGTCCATGCATGAGGAGGATGAAGAATATCATCGGGAGATATCAAAGGAATTGGCGGACTGTATTTGTAAATTACTGCCGCGAAAAGACGGAGAACTGTCCGTATTGGTCGTGGGGCTGGGGAACCGCGGTGTAACAGCGGATTCTCTTGGACCGCTGGTGATAGATAATCTTCATATTACAAGACATGTGCTTTTGGAGTACGGAACGGCAGCATACGAGGGAAGTACCAATATGATTAGCGGAATTGTTCCGGGGGTAATGGCAAAAACCGGAATGGAAAGTATGGAAATTGTAAGAGGTGTGGCAGATAATACAAATCCGGATGTCATTCTTGTAGTGGATGCTCTTGCAGCCCGCTCAACCAAACGCTTAAACCGAACCATACAGATTACCAATACGGGTATACATCCCGGTTCGGGTGTGGGAAATCATCGCAGTACTTTAAACGAAGAAAGTCTTGGCTGCCCGGTTATTGCAATCGGAATTCCCACTGTTGTAGATGCCGCTACCATTGTAAACGATGCAGTAGGCCGTCAATATGAGGACATCCCCTTATCCAATATGACGGAGCTTTCTAATATGTATGTTACGGGAAAAGACATTGATGAAGTAATAAAACGCCTTTCTTATACAATTTCCGAAGGAATCAATATGGCTTTGAAATGCAGTCATTAGATAAAAAAGAATCTCATATAATGTAATGGTGTAAAACAGACAAGTCTTGTCTGAAATTGTGCACAAAAGGAGACTTTATATGAAGACCGGAAGTACAACAAGACTGTCTGTAATCATTGTAAGCATCTTTTTTCTTTTTCTGGGTGTGGCGGTTTGGATTGAAAATGTCAATTATGAAAAGTATGAATCCGATGATTTTTGGTATCGGATCAAATACAGCCTGTCCACATCTGTGTTTTATGATTTTTTTCCGGTACTGGGATATGCGGGAGAAGAAATGTGGTCCGGTGACGAATCTGCAGTGTGTAAATTGTTCTGTTACGAAATACCTTTGTTTGATTATTTGGCGGAAAGAAAGAGTCTTGTCGAAGGATACGGCGATGAAGAATCGGCTTTTGTTTTTGTGTTGCAGGAAAACGGATCAAAGGAGGATGTGCAGACCGATAGTGAACTACCCGTAACACAGGAATTTTATGATGAAATGATGAATGAAAATTATCATGCGGCTATTTTTACTGAAGACAGCGATTTTTTTACGGGTGGAAGCGGTTTTATCAGTGAGATTTCAACGGCATGGATTACGGAGTTTGTAAAAGCTACCGGAAAAACCGTAGAGTATGATGAGAGCAAATTAAAGGACTATGAATTCGTTATGGAGAATTTTTATACTGTGGATGCCTGTACTTCGGCAGGCCCGGATATATTGAATCCTGCGGTTTTGCTTTCATACGATGTTACCGTGGATAAAAGTGCGCCGGGACCTCATATTCTAATCTACCATACCCATTCTCAGGAAGCCTTTGCAGACAGTGTGCAAGGAGATAAGTCTACGACTATAGTAGGCGCAGGAGCAAAATTATCTGAGCTGTTGCGAGAAGAGTATGGCTATGAAGTGTATCATCACACCGGAGAATATGATGTGGATACCAGGGACGATGCCTATGCCAGAAGTGCCCCTGCATTAGAGGAGATTCTTGCTCAATATCCTCAGATACAAGTTATTATAGACCTACATAGAGACGGCGTAGCAGAAAGCAGGCATTTGGTAGCGCAATGGGAAGGTAAAACAGTTGCACAGTTTATGTTTTTCAATGGTTTAAGTTACTTGAATACCAAGGGAAGCATCGAGTACTTGAACAACCCGAATCTGACCGGTAATTTGGCATTGTCCTATCATGCCACTGTGGCGGCAAACGAATATTATCCGGGACTGGCAAGGCGTACCTACTTAAACGGATATCGGTATAATATGCATTACAGAGATAAAACCATGCTAATTGAATTGGGAGCTCAAACCAATACGGTAGATGAAATTATGAGTGCCTGCGAACCCTTGGCGCATATTTTGGATATTGTTTTTAGCGGAGAAGAAAATGAATAATTGGTTTACATAAAAGCATTTACAGAAATTTGAAAGTAGATTATAATAAAGCGTCAAGAGTAAAAACATACATTCAGAGAGGAGCGTACGAAAAGCGTACTACAGTAGGATGTCGAAGATAGAACAGAGTAAAATTCGTAACTTTTGTATAGTGGCTCATATTGACCATGGTAAATCTACGCTGGCTGACCGTATTATCGAGCAGACCGGTTTATTAACCAGCCGCGAAATGCAGGCACAGGTGTTGGATAACATGGATTTGGAGCGAGAGAGAGGTATTACCATTAAGTCTCAGGCAGTTCGTACCGTATATAAAGCCAAAGACGGTAGTGAGTATATTTTTAATTTAATTGATACTCCCGGTCATGTAGACTTCAATTATGAGGTAAGCCGAAGCCTTGCTGCCTGTGATGGTGCCATTCTTGTGGTGGACGCTGCCCAGGGTATTGAAGCCCAGACACTTGCCAATGTATATTTGGCGTTGGACCATAACCTTGATGTTTTCCCCGTTATTAATAAAATTGATTTGCCCAGTGCGGATCCTCAGCGTGTGAAGGATGAAATTGAAGACATTATCGGTATTGAAGCTCAGGATGCACCGTTGATTTCCGCAAAAAATGGCATCGGTATCGATGAAGTATTGGAAGCCATTGTAAATAAAATTCCCGCACCTTCCGGAGATGCGCAGGCACCGTTACAGGCATTGATTTTTGATTCTTTATATGATTCTTACAAAGGCGTTATTGTATTTTGCCGTGTAATGGAAGGTACCGTAAAAAAGGGGACAACCATTCAGATGATGGCAACCAAAGCCAAAGCGGATGTTGTGGAAGTGGGAACCTTTGGTGCAGGGCAGTTTATTCCCTGTGAAGAGTTGTCTGCCGGCATGGTAGGCTATATTACCGCATCCATTAAGAATGTAAAAGACACTGCCGTAGGTGATACAGTAACCGATTTTAATCGTCCTTGTGCGGAACCTTTGCCCGGATATAAAAAGGTACGCTCCATGGTATACTGTGGTGTGTATCCGGCAGACGGAGCAAAGTATCCCGATTTAAGAGACGCATTGGAGAAGTTACAGTTAAACGATGCGGCCCTGAATTATGAACCGGAAACTTCCATTGCCTTAGGTTTTGGTTTCCGATGCGGATTCCTTGGTTTGTTGCATTTGGAAATTATTCAGGAGCGTTTGGAAAGAGAGTATAATCTGGATTTGGTAACCACGGCTCCCGGTGTAGTATATAAAGTATATAAGACGGACGGTGAAGTTATTGAATTAACCAATCCCAGCAATTTACCGGATCCTTCCGAAATTGATTACATGGAAGAACCCATCGTATCCGCTGAAATCATGGTAACCACAGAATATATCGGCTCCATTATGGAACTTTGTCAGGAACGTCGCGGCCGTTATCTTGGTATGGACTACATGGAAGAAACAAGAGCACTTTTAAAATATGAGTTGCCACTGAATGAAATCATTTACGATTTCTTCGATGCATTAAAGTCCCGTTCCAGAGGATATGCATCTTTTGACTATGATTTAAAAGGATATGAGCAGTCCGAGTTGGTGAAGCTGGATATTCTTGTTAACCGTGAAGAAGTGGATGCCTTGTCTTTTATTGTGCATAAAGATACCGCTTATGAGCGCGGCCGTAAAATGTGCGAGAAATTAAAAGATGAAATTCCCAGACACTTGTTTGAAATTCCCATTCAGGCAGCAGTAGGCGGTAAAATCATTGCCCGCGAAACCGTAAAAGCGATGCGTAAGGATGTGCTTGCCAAGTGTTATGGTGGTGATATTACCCGTAAGAAGAAGCTTCTTGAAAAACAGAAGGAAGGTAAGAAGCGTATGCGTCAGGTGGGTAATGTAGAAATTCCTCAGCAGGCATTTATGAGTGTATTAAAGCTGGATGATAAAAAATAAGTATTCCCTTGGGAATAACAGTTAAGATGAATGCATTTACATAATGAAATAATTATGTAAACAAAAAGAAAGGGGTGTGTAATATGAACCGTAAATCTTTGGGTATTTATATTCACATTCCTTTTTGTGTGCAAAAATGCCTATATTGTGATTTTGTGTCAGGACCGGCGACAATAGAAATAAAAAGAGATTATGTAAACCAATTGCTAAAAGAGATAGAGATCAGAGCTGAGCAATTGTGTCCTTTTTCGTCGGAAAATGGCGAGAGTGAAGATAATGTTCAGGAATATGGCAGTGCCAAAGACTATGTCATAGACAGTGTTTTTATCGGAGGAGGTACGCCCTCGGTTTTGGATGGCGAGTGGATAAAAGAGATTTTATGTAAACTAAAAAAATCTTTTTATTTCGACAAAAACTGTGAGTGCAGTATAGAAGTAAATCCGGGCACCGTGGATTATGAGAAGTTATTGTGTTATCGGCAGGCCGGAATCAATCGTTTGAGTATCGGTTTACAGTCCTATAATGATAATGAATTAAAAGCCCTGGGTCGAATTCATGATTACGCAGCTTTTGAAGAAACATACCGATTGGCAAGAAAAGCAGGTTTTACGAATATTAATATTGATTTGATGTCTGCAATTCCCGAGCAGACAGAGGAAAGTTTTAACCGTTCCTTAAAGCAAATCTGCGAATTGGGGCCGGAGCATTTGTCGGTTTATAGTTTAATTGTGGAAGAGAGCACGCCTTTTTATGATATGGATTTAAAACTTCCGAATGAAGAGGAAGAGCGTCAAATGTATCATAATACGGCTGAAATGTTGAAGAAATACGGTTATGAACAGTATGAAATTTCCAATTATGCCAAACCGGGAAGAGAGTGTCGCCATAATCTTCGCTATTGGCGCTGTGAAGAGTATATCGGATTCGGATGCGCAGCGGCATCTTTTGTTAACGGGGTGCGTTGGAAAAATACCGAAAACAGAACTGAATATATGAAATATCTTGCGGACGGAAAAACTCTGCAAGGGAATTTTTACTGTGAGAAAGAAATGCTGACAGAGTCTGATAAAATGTCGGAATTCTTTATTTTGGGACTGCGTATGAACCGGGGTGTTTCGTTGGATGAATTCAAAGAAAAATTTGGAAGAGACATTTATGAAGCTTATAATATTTCTTTGGAAAATCATTTAAAACACGGCCTGTTGGAGATTCGAAACAATCGTATTGCATTGACGGATCGAGGGCGTGATTTGGGCAATTATGTTATGCGTGATTTTTTATGATGGGTTATTTTAAGGGTTTTCTTGTGAAATGTGCATAAAAAAGCACTTTTCGCCCTAAAAAAATATAAAATTACTTGCAAGGTTTGGCCCTAATCTGTATAATATTTTGTAGACGCGTGGAAAGGCACAATTAAAAATGTCCTCACATAGAATGTGATAAAGAGTTCTTGGAGGCTTCTTTTGAAAACTTTCCAGCAACCGCTTACTTTAGATGAAGAAGCCTTTTATATAAGGCTGATGCAAGAAGAAGGAAACGGAGAGAAAGGAATTGAGGCACGAAATATTCTCATTGAGAGGAATCTGAGGCTGGTTGCGCATATAGCCAAGAAGTATCAGGGGACGGATGAGAGTATGGAGGATCTGATTTCCGTAGGTACAATCGGTCTGATGAAAGGAATTGCCACCTTTGATCCGAGGAAAGGAAGCCGATTGGCAACTTATGCGGCGCGTTGTATTGAAAATGAGCTTTTGATGATGTTTCGGGCAAAGAAGAAAACTTCCAGGGAAGTTTCGTTGTATGAGCCTATCGGAACGGATACGGAAGGAAATGAAATCAGTCTTTTGGATATTATAGAGAGTGAGCAGACTGATGTTGTGGAGGAGATGTATCGCGATTCACATTTGAAGCATTTGGGTGAGTTGCTGAAGACATGTCTGACGGCCCGGGAACGGGAGATTATTTATATGCGTTATGGGTTAATGAATGACAGAGAAATGACCCAGAGAGAGGTTGGAATGGCTCTAGGGATTTCGCGAAGCTATGTTTCCAGAATTGAGAAAAAGGCTTTGAAGAAATTAAGAGAGAGCTTTGACCATACAAAATAGTGTACCTTTATACGAATAAAGTACCAAATAAGAAAAGGGGAAAAAACTATGCCACGTATTGAAGAGATATTACAGGTTGCAATGGATGCCAGAGCATCCGATATTCATTTGACAGCAGGTTTACCGCCTAAAATGCGTGTAAACGGCCATTTGCTTAATATGGATTTTCCGATTATGAAACCGGATGATACTTTAGCAATTGTTGCTCAGATTATGACTGACCATCAGAAGCAGATGTTCGAAGAAAGAGGAGAGCTGGATATGTCTTTCGCGGTTACCAACCTTGGTCGTTACCGTGTTAATGCATTCCGTCAGAGAGGTTCCGTAGCAATGGCGCTCCGTGCCGTTAATACCGTTATTCCTTCTCCCGCACAGTTGGGTGTACCCAATTCCGTAGTTGAACTTTACAACCGTAAGAGAGGTCTTGTACTTGTAACAGGTCCTACCGGTTCCGGTAAGTCAACAACACTTGCTTCCATCATTGATAAGGCTAACAATAACCGTGATGCCCACATCATTACACTGGAAGACCCTATCGAGTATCTGCACTTACATAAAATGTCAATGGTTAACCAGCGAGAAATCGGTTTTGACTCTATGAGCTATGAAAGAGCCTTAAGAGCTGCCCTTCGAGAAGATCCCGATATCATCCTCGTAGGTGAAATGCGTGACTACGAGACAATCTCCGTAGCGATTACCGCAGCCGAAACAGGTCACTTGGTGCTTTCTACACTGCATACCATCGGTGCAGCAAGTACAATCGACCGTATTATCGACGTTTTCCCTCCTCATCAGCAGCAGCAGATTCGTGTTCAGCTTGCTAACGTATTGGAGGCAGTTATTTCTCAGCAGCTTATCCCTACCGCTGACGGTAGAGGTCGAGTTGCAGCATTCGAAGTAATGCATGCAAACCATGCGGTTCGTAACCTGATTCGTGAAGGTAAGTCACATCAGTTACAGTCAACCATGCAGACAAACCGTAAGATGGGTATGATTACCATGGATGAAGCTCTTACTCAGCTTTACTTAGAGGGTAAGATTGATAAGGAAATGGTTGTTCAGTACGCTCAGGATCCTGACGGTATGATTCAGAAGTTAGGTTTAAGAGGTGTATACGCACCCATGTAATTTTACATAATGAAATTTGAGACCGACGAGTTTTCGTCGGTCTTTTTTTGTGGTCTGAAAGCATCGGTATTAAGGAAAGAATCAGTTAATCAAAAAAGTAAATTTTCCCAAGAAAGTTATTGACTTTGCATATATATATATATATATAATGTTTTCATCATTTTTTGAGGTTTTTTATAAAAGAAAGGTTGGTGCAGATGAAGAGAAAAATATATGCTTTTATATTGGTTTTGTCTGCTATGGGAATTTTATTTGGCGGGTGTGCCGATGAAAACGCACAAGAAGATAAAACAGAGATAACATCGGAGGCTGTTGATGAGACTGTTGGAAGCATAGATTCCGAAAGTGATGATGAAACTGTGGACGAAGATGACAGTATGGTGACTGCAGATACAATGCAGGAGAAACCATCGGAAGAAGTGACTGAAACCAATACGGAAGTTCAACAGTCGGAAGATTTCACTGAGGAAACTTCGGATGAAGAGAAATCAGAAGATGTTGTTGAGGAAATCTCGGAAGAGGTTGAAGAAAAGCCGGAATATTCGGTTTCCGATATGGATAAAGTGATGTACGCACAAAGAAGTGTAAATGTAAGAACCGGTCCCTCAACCGATTATGAAAAGCTTGGAGCTTTAAATACCAATCAGGCGGTAACCGTAACCGGACAAGCCGATACGGGGTGGTATAGAATTGATTATGACGGTAAAGAAGGATTTGTTTCAGATCGTTATCTGGGTGACGGTGAAGTGGTTGTAACACAGAACAGTGTACCGAATGAAGGAAATACACAAGGGTCAACTGCACCTACGGTAGATACAACGGGTCTGCCTTCCAAGGTTTTCTTCGGAGAAACAAGATATGTATTACGAACAACTGCTAATGGCACACCAATTTATGATTGTGTTGATTGGCAGTGGCCTCAGTATATTGTGGATATTATAAATGAGTGCTGCACACCGGATATGAATGACTTGCAGAAAGCACAGGCAATTCATGATTGGATGGCAACTAATATATCGTATAATTTGGAGACATATAATCATACTACATATTCTACTTTGATGTATAGGGAAGCGGTGTGTACCGGCTATGCATTTGCATATCAATCATTGTGTTATTGTGTAGGAATTGAGGCGAGTGTAGTGAACGGATCTTGTTTCAATTCAAAAGATGAGTTCATAGGTTTGCATGCATGGAATTTTATTTATATTGACGGAGTGAAATATCATGTGGATGCCACCTGGCATATGGGACCGTCAACTGCATTTTCGCTATCACCTACCGAAGATGGCAGAACCAGAATTGATTATTACGACAGTAACGGTGTAAGTACCGGGCATTACAGAACGATGACAGAGGAAGATTTTTACGGTCATTTTGATAATTTATACAGCGAAAAAGGCGTTGTTTATTTTTAATCAAAAGATACGGAGGAAGAACAATGAAAAAAAGAATTTTTTTAGCAATGTGCTGCATGATGGCAGCGTTTGTGTGCGGATGCGGGCAGGCAGAGGAACCTGTTGTCGAAACATCGGAATCGGTGGAAGAGGTAAGTGAAACATTTGAAGAAGTCAAGGTGGTAGTAGGATACGATTGTGCCGGAGAGGATGCATTAAAATACGAGTATGATGAATATGGTAGATTGGCTAAATCCATAACCATTAGTTGGACCAATAATCAGCCGGCAAATTATATTGTATATGAATATGATGAAGCGGATCGTTGTATTGGCCAGACTTTTTATGACAAAGAAGATGCGGTAACCGGAACTCGTGAAATTGCATATGATGACTTGGGAAATTGCGTAAAAGACATTACATATGATGCATCGGGTGTTGAAGTGATGAAGGAAATCAATGAATATGATGCCAACGGTAATTTGATTCGATGCGACGAGATAGACGAGTATGGGTATGAAGCTTCTTATGAGTATCAATATGATACAGACGGCAACTTATTATTTGATATAAAATATGCGGATAAAGCGTATAAAAACGAGTATTTGTATGATGAAAACGGATTATTATACAGAATGAATACATATTGGGATGATGTTTTGTTCGGATATTATGAGTATGAGTATGATGCCAACGGTAATTGTATAAAAGAAACAGATGGAAGTACAAAATTTCTTACCGTTAAAGAAATGATTTATGACGAAAGCGGAAATATGATTGAAAAGAAGTTCTATTATGAATCAACAGGTTGGGAACTTGATTCGCATTTTAAATATATCTATAACGAAGGTGGGCAAGTTTTAGAATCCGAAAATGTGTTAACGGGCGCTAAGGTTCAATATACCTATAATGAGCAGGGAGATTGTTTGTCGGTTTGTAACTATGCAACTACCGGCGAGTCAAGCGGTTCTACGGAATATATCTATGACGAAGGCGGTAGGCTTACGCGCTGCAATGAATACAATGAATCCGGCGAATTGTTTCATTACGAAGAGTATACTTTTGACGAAGACGGAGATTTGTTAAGTTATTATAATTACGACGGAAACGGTAAAGCAGAAGGCGCTTTTGAAGTATACGAATATGGTTATATTCAGGTGATGGAAAAATAAAGTAAATTATAATTTTGGGAGAATGTATGAAAAGAAAAGTTATATCTGTATTACTTTGCAGTTTAATGATTTGTGTTTTTTCGGCTTGTGGTATTCTGAACAAACCGGAAGAATCCGTAAGCGAGAATGGCAATAATGAAACGGTGGTAAGCGAAGGGGAAAGTGAGCAAACCGATGCAATTACAGAAGAAACAGAAAGTGTAGGAGAAACTGAAATCGTAGAAGAAACCGTGGATGTGATTGATTCAAGCGGAAACTATAAAGTGGCAGAATCCTATGTGGAATTTTATTGTTCGCCGGAAGAACATGCAGCAGCTGAGTATCCGGAAGAATATGGCTGGACACATTATTATGAATATGATGCAAAAGACCGTCTGGTGTACGCATCTGCCAGTGTTGTAGGTGGTAGCGGTGGCGGCGGAACTACTTATGAGTATGATGATGACGATAGGATTATAAAAGAATGTCATTTATATTTTGGGGGTGGAGTAAGAAGTTGGTACGAGTATGAGTACAGCAACGGACTTTTAATCTGTGAAAAATATTATGATGACAGTAGTCAGGAATCCTCGGTTACAGATTATGAATATGATTCGTCACAGAAATTATTATATGCGCGTACTGCATATACAACATATAATGGAGAAGTCAGAGAATCCTATGTTGAATATGTTTACGATGATAATTCTAATTTAATAAAGGAATTATCTTATCGGGAAAATGAACTTTGCAATGAAATTCTATACACATATGATGAGGCAGGTAACAAAATAGAATATATTAATCGTATACCTGATGGTCCCGGTGTGAGATATGAGTATGAATATGATAAGAATGGGAACATGATTCGGCAAAGATTATATAATGCATATAATTTTATGCAATCATCCTATTCGTACGAATATGACAGTGAGGGTAGAATGACAAAAGAAACAGATGATTTGCAGGGAACATCTGTTTTGTATGAATATGATGATGCCGGTAATGTTATTGATATGCAACGCACTTCCGATGGAAGTCATGTTGCATATGAATATAATGAATTTGGTGAAGTGATCAAAGAAACCGATGTATTGATTGGCGATTATACCGTATATGAATATGATGAAGAGGGTGAATTATTGCATGTGATTGAATATACGCCGGAAGGGAAAATCTGTTTATATGGTACATATTCCAAGGAATATGTTGAGTAAGCTCCCTTTTTAAATTACATATAAAAAGTGGCATTTGTAATAAAACACAAATGTCACTTTTTTCATTTCCAAAACTACATTTTTAAGCTATAATAAAAGTAGGAGAATGTCATGTTTTGCTCGTAAGAGCGTTTTCTGTGTGTTGGGGTATTTTTATGGGAAATGAAGTAATGGACAAACTTAAAAAAATGGGGTTTATGGATATCCAGTTGCACCAGATTCAATTGGGCCTTTCAGAAGGCTTGCCGGTACAGGTTTATGCCAAGCCGGAGTTTGACTGGTTCCAAATGGAGGAAATCCGAAAGGGCTTAAAAGCAGGCTTGGATGTTTCTTGCTATGCCAAGCGGGAGATGCCTTATGAAAAAATGCGCCAGGTCCGTAAAGGTTTACAGGACGGCATTGATTTAATGCCTTATATTGAGTGGAATGCAGGCATTTTAAAAGAATTTCGTCTTGCGCATTTAAAGGGTATTGATTTAAAAGGCTACATTGAGCAAGGATATGATGCTTTGCAGCTTGCGGAAATAAGAAAAGCATTGGAGCAGGGCATTGATTTGGAACCTCATATCGACAAGGAATATCGTGCTGCGTCAGTTGCGGAAATTCGCAAAGGTTTGGAAAGCGGCGTTGATGTAACGGTTTATGCCAAGAAGATATACAGCTGGCGCAAGATGAGAGAAATTCGTCTTGGTCTTGAAAATCGTTTGGATGTATCCTTATACAGCACAAGATTTTATGACTGGGAACAGATGCGTGAAATTCGTTTGGGTTTGAAAGCCGGCTTGAATGTTGAGAGTTATCGTCCTTTGCGATACACGGCAAGGGAGATGTATGAAAAACGGCGAGAGCTGTTGTTAAAGACCCATGTAAACGGCAATGCATTTATAAAGCAAATGGAAGAGTCCGTGGGGAATATATTGTCCTCGGAGCATTCTTTGGATGTGCATAATTTCCCCGTGGAAAGTCCGGAGCAAGTAACCGGGGAAGCGGATGAATCCACGAAGTTAATATTGGATAAAAAGCATCTTTCCGTGGAGTTTCGCGCCAACAACATGGAAGCATATATTAGTGTGGAAGTGCCAAACGGAACCATAGAACGGGATGTACTTATGGACTTTTTAAAAGAAAACCGTATAAAAGAAGGCATCTCTGAGAATGCGGTTAATCAATTGTGTAACGGAGAGTACGGACAGAAACCCGTATTGATTGCCCAAGGCAAAATTCCTTTAAAAGGCGAAGATGGTTGGTATGAGTACTTTTTCCGTACAGATGTACAGAAGAAACCGAAGGTACTGGCAGACGGAAGTGCGGATTACAAAGATATTGAGTGGTTTGAAGTGGTAAGTGAAGGCCAGAAGATTGCCTTTTATCATGAAGCAAAAGAAGGTACGGACGGTTATGATGTGACAGGCGCCGTGATTAAGGGCAGAAAAGGTGCGGAAAAACGAGTCCTCAAAGGTAAGGGATTCCGCTTAGAAGATGATAAGAAAACCTACACGGCTTTGTATAATGGAATGATTCGTTTGGACGGGGAGGATTTATCCATTGTAAATCATGTAGAGCTGGATGAAATCAACATGACCACAGGCAATATTTTCTTCGACGGCAGTATTCACATCCGTGGCAATGTAGGCAGCGGAATGACGGTTAAGGCAACCGGCGATATCGTAATTGACGGTAATGTGGAGATGGCTACCATTGAAACCGAAGGAAGTGTTATGTTGAAAAAGGGCATGAATGCTTCCGGAAACGGAATGGTAAAAGCGGGTAAGAATATTGTCAGCAGATTTTTTGATGCAACCAAGGTTGTGGCTGACGGCAATATTGAAGTTGATAAATGCTTGAATAGTCAGTTATATGCCAAGGGAATGATTACCGCAAACCGAATTTTTGCCGGAGGTATTGCAAGTTCGGAGTCAGGTTTTTATTTAAACAATGTAGGGAATCATGCAGGATTAAAAACAGTTTTAAAAGTACAGACCAACGAAACGGCCCGTAACGACTATCATAATATTCTTTTTAACATAAAAGACGTAACCAGACAGTTGGAGGTGCTAAATAAAACATATAGCGACCTTATGGAGAAATATACGGATGAACAACGCAGCGAAATGGAGCTGTTTCATAAAGTGGAAAATGCTGTTTTTCTTAAACAAAAGCAGTTGGATAAAATGAAAGAACTGGAAGTAAAACTGAAAAGAGTTATTGATAAAGAAAAGCTGGTGAGCGTTGTGATCTCAGGAAATGCATATGAAGGTACGGTGGTTGAATTCGGTACCGGCAGATGGGAAGCGAAAAATCAGTATAATGTAACCATTAAGCAGTTAAACAGCGAAATTTCCGTATATAACAATTAAAGATAAGGGGGGATTGGGATGCGAAATAAAATTTTAATTGTGGATGATTCTAAATTTAATCGTCAGGTTTTGATTGATATATTGCAGGATACCTATGGAGTAATTGAAGCTGCCAATGGTGCGGAAGCCCTTAAAATCGTGGAAACCCAAATGAACGAAATTGCCGGAATTTTTCTGGATATTAACATGCCGGAAATGGATGGAATTGAATTTTTAAAGGTGATGACCGGGAAAAATTGGTTAGGAGCGTTTCCTGTGTTGGTAGTTACCAGCGAACAGTCGGTAGAACAAGTGGCGGAATGTTTTGAATACGGAGCGGCGGATTATATCCGTAAGCCGGTGAATACGGATTTTGTGCAGCAAAGGCTAAATAAATTATTGGCCTTGTATGAGCAAAAGAATGAGTTTAAAGAGCGCTTGGATAAGCAAACGCAGACTATGCGTTCCCAGTATCGATTGTTGCAACAACAGGCGGCACAGTTAAAAAAGAACAATGAAAATATCATTAATATGTTGGGAACCGTGGTTGAATACCGTAACTTAGAAGGGCGGATGCATACCGCAAGGGTAAAAGGTTTTACCAAAATTCTCGGTACCTATATGATGAAGAACTATCCCGAGTATGAATTGACGGAGGAGAAAATTAATGCCATAGCGGCGGCAAGCGTCCTTCATGATGTGGGAAAGGTTATGCTTTCGGATGAAGTATTGTTAAAGCCGGGGAAATTGACGGAAGAAGAGTTTGAATATGTTAAGTCTCATTCCATTAAAGGATACGATATTGTGTGTGATATTGCTGACATGCTGGATGGTGAATATGTACAATATTGTAAAGAAATCGTAAGATGGCACCATGAAAAGTATGACGGCTCCGGATATCCTGACGGTTTGAAGAAAGAGGAGATTCCCATTTCGGCACAGTTGGTATCCATTGCGGATTGTTTGGAATCCTTATTGTCAGAAAGTGTATATAAAGGAGCGATTCCTTTTGAAGAAGCTTTTAATATGATTTTACAGGGAGAATGCGGAATGTTTTCCTTTAAGCTTTTGGAGTGTTTCCGCAAAGCCAAGGCTGATTTGGAAAATTATGCGCAGCAGGCAGAAAAGAACACCACAAAGGCGTCTATTCCGAAATAAGGTGAAATATAATAGAGTAACAGCTTTTTAAGAGGTTACGGATGAAGCAAGTGAAATGTTTCGGAATGATAAAAGGTGTACTCGCAATCGTTGCGGCAGTATTTTTTATGATGCAATCCCTGTTGGTTGTGCAGGCGGCAGAACCTACACTGCATTCTTCATCAGTGGTGCTGATGGAGGAGACTACCGGTCAGATTATATACGAATTAAATGGGGATGAAAGAAAAAGTCCTGCCAGTATTACCAAAATCATGACCATGATACTGGTGTTTGAAGCCATTGAGGGCGGTAAAATCTCTATGGAGGATGAGGTGGTAACCAGTGCCCATGCCAAGTCCATGGGCGGTTCTCAGGTATTTCTGGAAGAGGGAGAAATACAAACGGTTGAGACTCTTTTAAAATGTGTGGCGGTAGCCAGCGGCAACGATGCCAGTGTCGCCTTGGCGGAATATGTAGCCGGAACGGAAGAAGCCTTTGTGGAGAGGATGAATGAGAAGGCGCAGGAATTGGGAATGGAGAACAGTCATTTTGTGGATTGTTGCGGCTTGACGGACTCGCCGGACCATTATACTACCGCAAAGGATATTGCAATTATGTCCCGCTATCTGATAGGTCACTATCCGCAAGTATATGATTTTACTACGATATGGATGGAAGATATCGTACATTCCACCAATCGGGGAGACTCTGTTTTTACATTATCCAGCACCAATAAATTATTGAAACAGTATCCTTATACCACAGGGTTAAAGACAGGGTATACGGGCTCTGCCAAGTATTGTGTCAGTGCCACGGCAAAGAAGGATGATATATCTTTAATTGCGGTTGTGATGGCAGCAGACAGTTCGGATTTGCGTAATCAGGATGCAATTACTCTGTTTAATTACGGTTTTTCCGTAAGCCGGCTGTATCGTGATACACGAAGTCTCGGATGTGAGACTTTGCCGGTAAAAGGCGGCTTGGAAGAAGAAATACCGGTGGCTTGTAAGGAACCGTTTACTTATTTGGATGTTACAGGAATGGATTTTACCAATGTGGAGCGTAAAATACTGGTACAGGAAGAAATTGAAGCACCTGTGGAAGCAGGGCAGGCCGTTGGAAAAATTGTATATACTTGCGATGGAAAAGAATTGGGCAGCGTTCCAATTGTGGCTCTTGCCAATGTAGAGAAGGCAGGCCTCTGGGATTATTATGGTAAGCTTTTTATAAAATATCTTTTGTAATGGTAAAAGATATGTTAAACTGATTAGGTATGGCCTTAATAAAAGTGCAACATGTAAGTGTTATGCAAGGAGGCGGTACCTAATTTGCTTTTTAGGACAGTAACGGAGACTTTATGGAATATGTTATTTTAGGCATTTGTGTCGCGGTGATTGTATTTTTTATCATTGTGAATATCTGTGACATGAATCGTTTTGTGGTAAAAGAATATACATTTGCTTCCGACAAAATCAAGAAAGAGATTACTTTTGCTTTTTTAAGCGATTTGCATGATAAGAGATACGGAAAAGGCAATCAAAAGCTTTTAAAAGCCATTGATGAATCTAAATCCGACCTGCTTTTGGTTGGGGGCGATATGATTGTGGCAAGTCCCGATGAACCAAATCGCAATGCCAAGGAATTTATGCAGACTTTGGCAGAGCGATATACCATCTATCATGGAATGGGAAATCATGAATATCGTTCCGATCTCTATCGGGATACTTACGGTAATATGTATGATGAATATCACAAGCCCCTGGCGGATAAAGGCGTTGTTTTTCTTCGTAATGAAGCGGTTTGCTTGGAAGAGTACAATATAGAGATTCGCGGCGTGGAAATTGACCGTAAATATTATAAAAAATTTACGGTGCCCCATATGGATGATTCGTATATAGAAGAGATTCTCGGTAAAAAAGAAGGGAATTATTACGAAATTCTTCTTGCGCATAATCCGGATTATTTTCCTCAATATTGCCAATATGGCGCAGATTTGATTCTTTCAGGTCATGTGCACGGTGGATTGGTACGCATCCCTTTCTTAAAGGGGATTGCTTCGCCGGCAGTGCGTTTCTTTCCCAGATATGACGGGGGGCTTTTTACCGAAGGAAAATCCAACATGGTTGTAAGCCGGGGACTTGGCACCCACACTTTGCCGGTGCGTATTTTTAATCCGGCGGAATTGGTGGTCATTCGGTTAATACCTGCTTGCAAAGAGGAAGAAAAAAATATAAAATAGAGTGGATTTGTAAAAAAACGGAGAAGTACTATGGCAATACCTGTTAAGCTTGAGGTGTTTGAAGGTCCTTTGGACCTCCTCTTGCATTTGATTGAAAAGAATAAAGTGGATATTTATGATATTCCAATTGTGGAAATTACCCAACAGTATTTGGAATATATTAACCAAATGCAGACGGAAGACATGAATATCATGAGTGAATTTCTGGTTATGGCGGCAACTCTTCTGGATATTAAGTGTAAAATGCTTTTACCTCCCGAAGTGAATGAAGAAGGAGAGGAAGAGGATCCCAGAGCTGAGCTGGTTCAGAAATTATTGGAATATAAAATGTATAAGTACATGTCTTATGAGTTAAAAGACATGCAGATGGGGGCGGAAAAGTATCTTTACAAGAAACCTACCATTCCCAAAGAAGTGTTGGAATATCAGGCGCCTATTGATTATGAGGAGCTGGTGGGAGATTCGACTTTGCAGCTTCTGAATGAATTGTTCCAGACAATTATGAAGCGCCAGGAAGACAAAATCGACCCGGTACGAAGCACTTTCGGTAAAATCCAAAAAGAAGAAATTGACTTGGAGAAAAAACAGGTCTACATCTTTGATTATATTGAGAAAAATAAAAAATGTAATTTCAGACAGTTGTTGGAAAAACAAAAGAGTAAGATGGAAGTTATTGTTACCTTCTTGATTGTATTGGAATTGATTAAAGTAGGTAGCGTTGATGTGGAACAGGATGACACATTCGGAGAGATTTCCATTACATACAAAGCACCTTTTACCGGTGTAATTGATTTGTCTGAGAATAAGCAGGAAGAGGAAGGCAAGGATTCTTTGGCCGGTATTATGCCCGGCACATCGGAGTCCGAAGAATAGAGGAGAATATAAGTGGAAAGAGAAAGAGCGCAAGCGGTTATAGAAGCGGTTTTGTTTGCTATGGGTGATTCCGTAAGTATTTCGGATTTGGCTTTGGCGGTAGATGAAAACGAGAAATTTGTAAAAGAAATTCTGGAAGAAATGAAAGTCTTTTATGCGGAGAGCAACAGAGGCATCCAGTTGGTGGAATTGGAAGATGCGGTGCAGCTTCGCACCAAGGATGATTTTTATGAAGAATTGATTAAGGTTGCGGCGGCGCCCAAGAAGCAGACTTTGACGGATGCTTTACTGGAGGTGTTGTCCATTATAGCTTATAAACAGCCCGTTACCAGATTGGATGTGGAAAAAATCCGTGGCGTAAACAGCGATCACGGTATCAGCCGTTTGGTGGAACTTGGATTTGTAAAAGAGTTGGGCCGTTTGGACGCACCGGGAAGACCTTTGCTTTTCGGTACAACGGAACAGTTTTTACGAAGCTTCGGTGTAAAGTCCATTGATGATTTACCGGAGATGAACAGAGATTTGTTGGAAGATTTCAAGGTTCAGGCAGAACAGGAAATTCAGTTAAAGCTGGATATATAAAAGATGTAAGATTCCCGAAGAAATATGGATTTAAACATACATATTTTCTTCGGGATATTTGTTTGCATGGGTGATTTTATAATAAAAAATCACATATAAATGTACTAAGAAAGTCCCTTTTACAAGGTGGAAAATGAAGCGTTTTTTAAGACAAATCATCTTGGTGGTTTTATGTATTTGCATATGGAGCAATGCTTCGGCAATTGTATTTGCCGAAGATGAGACAGACCTTAAACTATACGCCCGTTCGGCAATCTTAATGGATGCCGCAACCGGGCGTGTTTTGTATGAAGAAAACGGCTATGCGGTAATGCCTATGGCAAGTACCACCAAAATTATGACCTGTATTCTTGCATTGGAATCCGGAAAATTGGAGGAATATGTTACCGTATCCGCCAATGCGGCGAGACAACCTAAGGTGAGGCTTGGGTTAAAAGAAGGCGAGTCATATCTTTTGAAAGATTTATTGTATTCTCTGATGCTGGAATCTCACAACGATACGGCGGTGGCAATTGCGGAATTTGTCGCCGGTAATGTGGAATCTTTTGCGGACATGATGAATGATAAGGCAGTGGAGTTGGGGTGTGAGGACACCTTTTTTATAACGCCCAACGGTCTGGACGCAACAAAGGAGGGGAAACAGCACAGCAGTACCGCCTATGATTTGGCTATCATAACGGCGTATGCGTTGGAGAACGATGCGTTTCGGGAGATTATTGCCACAAGTACATACTCTTTTATGGAAAAAAGCAATACCAAGCAGTATACGGTTTATAACAAAGACGCATTCCTGAAGATGTATGAGGGTGCGGTGGGCGTAAAAACCGGTTTTACCAACGGAGCGGGATATTGTTTTGTGGGTGCTGTGGAGCAAGGTGAGGCTTGTTTTATTTCCGTGGTGCTGGCATCCGGGTGGCCGCCCAATAAAAGCTGGAAATGGGCAGATACGAAAACGCTGATGAATTATGGTACACAAAATTATCGATATACAACTTTTTGCGGCGATTCGGAGTATGGTTGTATTCGTGTGGAGGAAGGCATCGTAAACGAAGTTCCGCTTGTGGTAATGCGGGAAGAAATAGGACTTTTGTTAAAAGAAGATGAAGTCATTGAAGTTGAATATGAATTGGAAGAAAGCTTAACGGCACCGGTGTATGCGGGGCAGAAGGTGGGGTGTGAAAGATATGTTTTGGAAGGGGATGTTATAGCAGAATTTTCCATAATTGCAGCTCAGAAAGCGGAACGAATTCATTTTTGGTATTGCTTTGGTAAAATTGTTGAAAACTTTTTAATTTAATTGCAAAAAATGTTAAATAATGCTAGAAGATTTGACAGACCTATGTTATACTTTTAGAGTGTGTGGATTTTTTAAAAATCTGCCGTGAATAGTATAATTTTTATTAAAAATCATAAATGGAGGTCAACAAAATGAGTACTACTTCAACAAGTGAAGCGAGACAGAGAATCAATGCTTTGCTCGACGAAAACAGTTTCGTTGAAATAGGGGCACTTGTGAGCGCAAGAGCTACTGATTTCAATTTGAAGCAGCTGGATACTCCTTCGGACGGTGTTGTTACCGGCTACGGAGTAATCAATGACAGTCTTGTGTATGTTTACAGCCAGGATGCATCCGTAATTAACGGTACCATCGGTGAAATGCATGCCAAGAAAATCGCAAATCTTTATGATTTGGCTATGAAGATGGGTGCACCGGTTATCGGTCTCATCGATTCTGCCGGCTTAAGATTACAGGAAGCTACCGACGCATTAAATGCATTCGGTGAAATCTATTTAAAGCAGTCTATGGCATCAGGTGTTATTCCTCAGATTACAGCAATCTTTGGTACCTGCGGTGGCGGACTTGCTATCGTTCCTTCTTTAACCGATTTTACTTTTATGGAAGAGAAGAAGGCTAAATTATTTGTGAACGCTCCCAATGCATTGGAAGGCAATGAAATCGGAAAGTGCGATACATCATCTGCTAAATTCCAGAGCGAAGAAAGCGGTTTGGTTGATTTTGTCGGTTCTGAAGCTGAAATTATGGGACAGATTCGTCAGCTCGTATCCATGCTTCCCGGAAACAACGAAGAAGAAGCTGAATTCACAGAGTGCGCAGATGATATAAATCGTTTGTGTGGACAGGTTGAAGCAGGCGCAGGCGATACCGTAATTGCGTTGAGCGATATCGCTGATGACGGATTATTCGTAGAAGTAAAAGCAGGCTACGGTAAAGATATGGTTGTCGGTTTAATGAAGTTAAACGGAATGACCGTAGGTGCTGTTGCAAACAGAAGCGAAATCTATGGAGAAGACGGTAAAGTTGCTGAAAAATTAGGCGAAGAACTTTCTGTTCGCGGATGTGAAAAAGCTGCAGACTTCATTAACTTCTGTGATGCATTTTCAATCCCCGTACTTTCACTTACCAATGTGAACGGATTCAAGGCTACAAAGTGTGCCGAAAAGGGCATGGCTAAGGCTGTTGCTAAGCTTACATATGCATTTGCAAATGCAACCGTTCCCAAGGTAAACGTTATTACAAAGAAAGCATTCGGTAGTGCTTATGTTGCAATGAACTCTAAGGCAATCGGTGCAGATGTGACTTTTGCTTGGGAAAATGCACAGATTGGTACAATGGATGCAAAACTTGCTGCTAAGATTATGTATGAAGGCGAAGGCGCTGAAGTGCTTGATGAAAAGGCAAAAGAATATGCAGCATTACAGAACAGCGCTTTAAGTGCTGCAAAGAGAGGATATGTTGACTACATTATCACTGCTGCAGAAACAAGAAAGTATGTTATCGGTGCTTTTGAAATGCTTTACAGCAAGAGAGAAGATCGTCCCGCAAAGAAGCACGGCACAGTATAATTTGGAAAGGATAACACAACTATGAAAAAAATAATAACTTTGATTTGTTGTGTGCTTTTCTCCATGCTGCTTTTGACCGGTTGTGCAAGTCAGGAAGTGAATCTTGATGATGCTGAGAAACAGCAGGTTGAATATAATGTAAATTCATTAATCAGCCTGATTGTTGTGGAACTTCCCGATGAGGGTGCAGACGGATCATGGACAGCTTACAGTGAAGCTGACCGTGAAGTGCAGTTAAACCTGTCAGAAGAACTGTGGGAAGAAATGCAGACAAAATGGAAAAAAGAAAACAACTTAAAGATTGAATCTCAGAAAGTATATGAGGGTGCAATTACATCTTACCTCAGTGCAGAAGAAGAAAACGGTACACCCACAGGCTTGGTAGACGGACTTGTGTATGCACCTTCGGAAGACGGTTTCACAGCAACTGCTACTTTGGTAACAGATGTAAGAAATGTTGAAATGGTTGTTTTGTATGACGAAGATATGTATATCACAAGCGTTGCTTTTAACCCTGTATATACAATCGGTGAAAACATGGAAAGAGCAGCATTGAATACGCTTCTTGGTATGGGAACCGTATTTGCAATCTTAATTCTTATCATGTTGATTATTTCAAGTTTCTCTTTAATTGCGAAGTTTGAAAAAGCATCAGCTGCAAGAAAAGAGAAAAAGGCTGCCAAAGCCGCAAAAGGAGATGCGGTAGACAATACCATTGCACAGATTATCGAGAAGGAAGAAACCGAACTTGCCGATGATTTGGAATTGGTTGCAGTAATCAGTGCAGCAATTGCCGCATACGAAGGAAGCGCTTCAACAGAAGGCTTTGTTGTAAGAAGCATTAAGAAATCAAATAAAAGAAGCTGGAAAAGCACGCTTAATTAGGAGGATATAAAAATGAAAAATTATACAATTACCGTTAATGGAAACGTATATGATGTTGTAGTTGAAGAAGGTGCCGGAAGCGGTGTTGCTCCCGTTGCGGCTCCCGTAGTTAAAAAGGCAGCTCCCGTAGTTGCAGCAGCTCCCGCAAAAGCTCCCGCAGCAGGCGGTGCAGGCAGCATTAAAGTAGAAGCAGGTGCTGCAGGTAAGATCTTTAAGATTGAAGCTAAAGTTGGACAGGCAGTTAAGAAGGGTGATGCAGTAGTTATTCTTGAAGCTATGAAGATGGAAATCCCTGTTGTTGCTCCCGAAGATGGTACAGTAGCCAGCATTGATGTTGCTGTAGGTGATCCTGTAGAAGCAGGTGCAGTTCTTGCTACATTGAACTAATCATTTTTAGGTTGAAAATTAACAGGAGGTTTCTAAAAGATGGATTATATTATTAATACGCTGGGTAATCTGCTCGAACAGACAGCTTTCTTTAATCTGACGATTGGAAACTATGTTATGATCGCGGTTGCATGTGTATTTTTATACCTTGCAATTAAGAAAGAATACGAACCGTTATTGTTGCTTCCTATCGCATTCGGTATGTTGCTTGTAAATATTTATCCGGATATTATGGCACCGATTGGCGAGGACGGACATGCGGGCGGATTACTCTATTACTTTTATTTATTGGATGAATGGGCAATTTTACCTTCCCTCATTTTCATGGGTGTAGGTGCAATGACCGATTTCGGGCCCCTGATTGCCAATCCTAAGAGCTTTTTGCTTGGTGCAGCGGCACAGTTTGGTATTTTCGCTGCATATTTCGGAGCATTGTTATTTAATGAGACAGGCTGGGTAGACTTTAATGATAAAGCTGCGGCTGCAATCTCAATCATCGGTGGTGCAGACGGTCCTACATCTATTTTCCTTGCAGGTAAGCTTGGACAGACTGCATTACTTGGACCTATTGCGGTTGCTGCATATTCTTATATGTCATTGGTACCCATTATTCAGCCGCCTATTATGAAACTTTTAACAACAAAGAAGGAAAGAGCAATCAAGATGGAACAGCTTCGTCCTGTATCCAAGTTAGAAAAGATTCTTTTCCCCATTGTTGTAACAATCGTAGTATGTTTGATTCTTCCTACCACAGCACCCCTTATCGGTATGTTGATGTTAGGTAACTTATTCCGTGAATCAGGCGTAGTTAGACAGTTGACAGAAACAGCATCCAATGCGTTGATGTACATCGTAGTTATTTTGCTTGGTACATCCGTTGGTGCAACCACAAGTGCAGAAGCATTCTTAAAGCTTGATACAATTTGTATCGTAGTTTTGGGTCTCGTGGCATTTGCATTTGGTACGGCAGCCGGTGTTGTATTCGGTAAAATTATGTGTTGGGCAACCAAAGGTAAGGTTAATCCCCTTATCGGTTCTGCAGGTGTATCTGCGGTTCCTATGGCAGCACGTGTGTCTCAGAAGGTTGGTGCAGAAGAAGATCCTACAAACTTCTTGTTGATGCATGCTATGGGACCCAATGTTGCCGGTGTTATCGGTACTGCGGTAGCTGCCGGAACATTTATGGCTATTTTTGGAGTCATGTAAGATTAAATTAGGAGGAAAATAAAATGGATAACGCTGAAAATAAAGTGGTTAAAAAACCCATTGGAATTACAGAAACCGTTCTGCGTGATGCACATCAGTCTTTGCTTGCAACCAGAATGCCGACTGAATTCA
The DNA here is from genome assembly GCA_017624855.1 of Lachnospiraceae bacterium. Classification (GTDB taxonomy): domain Bacteria; phylum Bacillota; class Clostridia; order Lachnospirales; family Lachnospiraceae; genus UBA3766. The sequence goes on along the minus strand of JAGAMF010000008.1, from coordinate 43,376 downwards.
TGTTACCCATCGTTGATAAGATGGACAAAGTTGGATACCATTCCGTAGAATGCTGGGGTGGTGCAACATTCGATGCTTCTCTTAGATTCTTAAAGGAAGATCCCTGGGAGAGACTTCGTAAATTAAGAGACGGATTCAAGAATACAAAGCTTCAGATGCTTTTCAGAGGCCAGAATATTTTAGGATATCGTCATTATGCCGATGATGTGGTAGACCAGTTCGTGCAGAAGTCTATCTCTAACGGTATTGATATTATCAGAATTTTCGATTGTTTGAATGACTTAAGAAACCTTCAGGCAGCCGTAGATGCTACAAACAAGGCAAAACAGCAGGAAGGTCGCGGTCATGCACAGATTGCTCTTTCTTATACATTAGGTGATGCATATACATTGGATTACTGGATGAAGATGGCAAAAGACATCGAAAACATGGGTGCAGATTCTATCTGTATTAAGGATATGGCAGGTCTTCTCGTTCCCTACAAGGCAGAAGAACTTGTTAAGGCTATGAAGAGTGCTACAAACCTTCCTATCCAGCTTCATACACATTACACATCAGGTGTTGGTAGTATGACATATTTGAAGGCTGTTGAAGCCGGTGTAGATGTAATTGACTGTGCAATGTCACCTCTTGCATTAGGTACATCACAGCCCGCAACCGAAGTTATGGTTGAAACCTTCAAGGGAACTCCTTTTGATACAGGTTACGATCAGAACCTTCTTGCAGAAATCGCTGATTACTTCAGACCTTACAGAGATGAGTGTCTTGCAAACGGACTCTTAAATCCCAAGGTTATGGGTGTTGATATTAAGACCTTGTTATATCAGGTACCCGGCGGTATGCTTTCTAACATGGTTAGCCAGTTAAAAGAGCAGAATGCTGAAGATAAGTACTATGATGTATTAAAGGAAATTCCTGAAGTTCGTAAGGATTTAGGTGAGCCTCCTTTGGTTACACCTTCTTCACAGATCGTTGGTACACAGGCTGTATTCAATGTACTTATGGGCGAAAGATATAAGATGGCTACAAAGGAAACTAAGGCTGTTCTTCGTGGTGAATACGGTCAGACCGTTAAGCCTTTCAACAAAGAAGTTCAGGATAAGGTTATCCCCGGTGAAGAAATTATCACCTGCCGTCCCGCAGATTTGCTTCCTAACGAGTTAGATAAGATTGAAGCAGAGATGAAGGAATGGAAGCAGCAGGATGAAGATGTATTGTCATACGCTTTATTCCCTCAGGTTGCTGTTGACTTCTTTAAATATCGTCTTGCACAGCAGGAGAAGGTTGACCTTACTCAGGCTGATACCAAGAACGGTGCATACCCTGTATAATTTTTAACAGTAAAATAAAAGCTCTTTTTACCAAAGCAGTAAAATGCGTGGTAAAGAGAGCTTTTTTATTGTAAAAAAGAATTAAAACATGAAAAAGAGCAAGAGTTAAAAAATATGGAATTATGAGGGATATTTACTTTTTTATTTGGCTGATATGTGATATAATTTACGGTAGTGTAGACTTGTGTGTTTTATATGTATTTTTAAAATAAAATATGCAGAAGGGAATTGGTGTTTTGAATGGATAAGACGATAATGGATCGAATTCTGAATGAGGAAAAGCGTAGAAGTAAAGGCTATAAAACCATTGCAGAATTTATATCAACCAATCCCCGCAGAGCGGCTTTTATGAATGCGGCAGCTATTGCAAAAGAAGTGGGAGTCAGTGAATCCACGGTTGTTCGATTTGCGGCATCTTTGGGATATGACGGATTTCCGGAATTCCACAAAGAGTTGGGAGTCTGGGTTCGGGAGCAATATGAACAGGCAGAAGAAAAAACGGTGGATGTTTCTGAAATGAGTACCATTCAGAGAGTGATGCTTTCTGACATGCAGAAGATTAATGATACTATTTCAAGCATAGACGAATCCTCTTTTAATATGGCTGTAGATGCGCTTCTGAAAGCGAAACATATTTATATTATGGGTTTGCGTAACAGTGAGCCTGTGGCACATTTTCTTGCGTTTTACATGCAGATGATTCGTGGAAACGTAACGCTTTTGACCACAAGCAGTACCACGGAATTTTTTGAGCAGATGATTCGCATCGGTAAGGATGATGTTTTTGTGGGAATCGGTTTCCCCAGATACTCCATGCGTACTTTAAAAGCCATGGAATTTGCCAATGACAGAAAAGCAACGGTTATTGCGATTACGGACAATGAACATTCTCCCATGAAAATGTATTCATCCTGCAATTTGTTTGCTGCAAGCGATTCATCCACTTTTATAGATTCCATGGTTGCACCTATGAGTATGATCAACGCGTTGCTTACCGCAATTTGTATAAAAAGACCTGTTGAAATTCGCAAGCATCTAAAAATGCTGGAACAGACCTGGGATACCTATCAGGTATATTTGAATGACGAAATTGATTTTATGGGTGACGATCCGGTGATTAAACCGGACAAAACGGATGTATAAACAATAGGCATCCGGTAGGGCATCAGCATAAAAATCATAAGATATAAGAACCTATAATCCGGAAGGAGATTAGTCTTAGGACTTGAAATAAAATGAGTAAAGTGGCAGTAATTGGTGGCGGTGCCGCGGGTATGATGGCTGCAATTCGTGCGGCAGAGAAGGGGCACAAAGTTACCGTTTATGAAAAAAATGAAAAATTGGGCAAAAAGGTTTACATAACAGGAAAAGGGCGTTGCAATGTTACCAATGCCTGTGATGCAGAAGAATTCTTTGAACATGTAACCGGAAATGCTAAATTTTTTTACAGTGCATTTTATGGATTTGACAATCACAGTGTAATGGAACTGATTGAAAAATCCGGTTGTCCTTTAAAAACAGAGCGCGGAAATCGTGTATTTCCCGTATCGGATCATTCGTCGGATGTTATCAAGGCCCTTCGCAATCGTATGGAGTCTTTGGGCTGTGAAATTCGCTATCATAACAGTGTGAAGCAGATTTTTACGGAAGATTACAGAGAAGTCGATGACGGCTGTGAAGAAGGCACAGAAGCAAAGAAAAAAAAGAAAGTAAAATATGAGTCGGAAGTAAAAGGAATTGTAAATTCGGAAGGGAAAAAAGAATTTTATGATTCTGTGATATTGGCAACCGGTGGCGTTTCCTATCCTTCTACCGGTTCCACCGGCGATGGACATAAATTTGCCACAGAACTCGGCTTAAAAGTAACGGAATTAAAGCCTTCTTTGGTTCCTTTTGAAATCAAAGAGAAGTGGTGCACCAAATTGCAGGGGCTTGCGTTGAAGAATGTATCCGCGACTTTGCATGTGGATGGAAAAAAAGTTTTTTCACAAATGGGAGAAATGCTGTTTACTCATTTTGGAGTAAGCGGTCCACTGATTTTAACTGCCAGCAGTGCTTTGGCACAATGTAAAAATTACAATAGTGTTATGTTGACCATTGATTTAAAGCCGGCATTGTCAAAAGAGCAGTTTGATAAGCGAGTTTTAAGGGAATTGGAGGAAGGTCATAACAAGCAGCTTAAAAATATTCTTCCTACCATGTTTCCCTCCGGTTTGGCGGCCTTGATTCCGGAGCTTATTGAAGTGGATGAGACAAAACCCGCTCATTCGGTAACGAGGGAAGAACGGGAGAGAATCGTTTCAATCACAAAAGAGATGAAGCTTACGGTTCTTGGAACAAGAGGATTTGAAGAAGCTATTATCACCTGTGGTGGAGTGGATTTAAAAGAAATCAATCCTTCCACTATGGAGTGTAAGAGGATTAAGGATTTATATATTGTAGGCGAATTATTGAATTTGGACGCTCATACGGGCGGTTATAATTTACAGATTGCGTGGTCTACGGGGTATTTGGCGGGAGACAGTGTTGAATAGGCAACGGTCGGTTCGACATAGTCTGAATGCTAAAAAGAAAGTATGAGGTATCGGCTATGAATCAAAGAAAGCGTATTGCTTTGTTGTTGGGACAACCGGGTGAGGATAATCAGAAAAAGTTTATCGAAGGCTTTATGGAGAATGCATTCTCAAAGGATTATGATGTGTGCGTTTTTACCATGTACCATAAAATTCAGGAATCAAAGCCTCGTGAAACCGGTGAGTCGAATATTTTTAAATTGATTCAGTATGATAGATTTGACGCGGTGGTAATTATGGGTGATACCATTCAGACACCGGGTGTTTTGTTTAATATTGAGAAAAAGTTAAAGGCGACTTACAAGGGAGTGGTTTTGTGCGTTGATAAGGCAAGTATGCATTTTCCTTCCATTCGTATAGATCATCATACTCCCATTGTGCAGTTGGTATCGCATTTGATTGAAAAGCATGGTATCGAAGATATTGCTTTTTTGACCGGAAGCAAGTGGCATGTTCATTCTACGGAGCGTTTGCAGGCTTATATGGAATGCATGAAAGAACATGGCATTGAGGTTAAGGACGAATATATCATATATGGTGATTATTGGTATGACAGTGGTGTAAAAGCAGTCGAAAGACTGTTGCAAAATTGTGGTAAATTACCTCGGGCGATTGCCTGTGCCAATGATTATATGGCCATTGGTGTGGCAGACGGATTAACAAGAAAAGGGTATCGGGTGCCTGAAGATGTGGCAGTTACCGGTTATGGTGCTACCGAAGAAGGAAGAACAAGTCCGCAGCCTATAACATCCGTTTATATGCCTTCAAAGGAATTTGGCGTTTATGCCGTAGATTGTGTGGAGGCTCTTTTAATTAAGGCGGAAATGCCTATTTTTAAGCCTGATTATGAATTTTTTACAGGTAGCAGTTGCGGATGCCACAATGATAGCATAATTCCGGTGGCGCCGGTTCGTAAAGAATGGACAATTTATGCAACAAAGGGAATTTTACATACCAATGTAGATTATCTTTTGGAAGATATGTTATCGCGAAATAATTTTAGAGGTCTGATGGATACCATACAGACTTATACCTATCAGATTCGTGAGTTTGACAGTTTCCATATTTGTTTGAATGCATCTTGGGACAATACCAAGAAGGATGAAAGTAATCTGATTAAATCGGGCTATGCGCCGGAGATTATTCCGGTACTAAAATGCGGTCCCAGCGGTAAAGGCGAAGATAAGTTGAATTTTACGGACCAGTTCGATGTAAAAGAAATGCTCCCGGATATGTACAAGGACAGAGATGTGCCCAAGGCATATATTTTCTCCCCCCTTCATTTTGAAGATATCTGCTTCGGTTATGCGGTAATCAGTTACGGAAATCTTGCCAAGAGCTACGAAGAGAATTATTATATGTGGCTTCGTAACGTAATGCTCGGTTTGGAATATTACAGAAGAATTGCTGCATTGCGGGCGCAGAATCAGATTATCGAAGAACAGAAAATTATGGATTCTCTTACCGGTTTGTTTGATTACAACGGTCTTGTAAAGCATGCAAAACCCATGTTGGAGCGTGTTAAATCCACAAATCAGTATGTGGCTGTTTTGGCGGTAGATGTTTGCGACATCGGAGAAATCAATGCGAAGAAGGGCAGAGAAGCAGGCGATAAAGTATTGATTGAACTGGCAAAAATATTAAAAGCATCCGCCGGTGAAGGTGCCATGTGCTGTCGACTGGGCAATGATGAATTTGTTGTGGCACAGATTTCCCCGGAAGATAATTCCGATATGACGAGAAGAATCAGCGAGAAAATATTGGAAGCATTGTTTACTTATAATGCAAGTCCCGATGCGGTTGCTCGCATAGAAATCAATGCAGGAACCAAGACCGGCAGAGCAATCAGTTGGCCGGAATTGGAAACGCTTATGAACATAGCCGTGAGCAGAAAGAACGGTAATAAGGCTAAGGCGTTACAAATGCGAATCGGTAAAAAACTATCGGAAGAAGAACTGTTGGAAGCAAAGACGGTTGGACATATTTTGGACGATAATTTATTTACTTATCATTTCCAGCCCATCGTAAATGCCAAGGACGGCAGTATTTATGCTTATGAAGCTTTGATGCGTGCCAATACGGAACCCAGGGTTTCACCGGTCCAGATTATAAAATATGCGGAACATTTGGGTCGTTTGTATGATGTGGAAAAAGCAACATTTTTCAATGTAATAAAATGCGTTGAAGACAACAGAAGTTTGTTCGAAGGTAAGAAGGTTTTTATCAACAGTATTCCCGGCGAGCAGTTGGAAGGCGATGACGCAAATCATTTGGCTATAAAAATGCAGAAGTTCAGTTCTTCCGTGGTAGTAGAATTAACAGAGCAGTCAGAGGCGGATGATGACGCGCTGGAACGCATGAAAGAAAGCTTCCGAGCTATGGGCGTGGAAACTGCCGTTGATGATTACGGAACAGGCTATTCCAATATAATTAATCTTTTACGATATGCACCCGATTATGTAAAAATCGATCGTATGCTTTTAACGGGTATTCAGGACAACTTGCAGAAGCAACATTTCGTAAAGAGTATCATCGGATTTGCACATGAAAATAATTTTAAGGCCTTGGCGGAAGGTGTGGAAACCACGCAAGAATTGGAAACGGTGATTGCACTTGGTGTTGATTTGATTCAAGGCTATTATACGGCAAAACCCAATGCTGAAGTCGTACAGGAAATCTCAAAAGAAATTCGGGATGAGATTATAGAATATTATAAAAAAGCCGGCTTATAACAGGCGGTAAAAAGGATTGAGAGGGGATAAAAATGGCTTTTAATGTAGCGATTGACGGTCCGGCAGGTGCCGGAAAGAGTACCATTGCAAAAAGCGTTGCAGCGGAACTGAATTATATTTATGTGGATACGGGAGCTATGTATCGAGCGATTGCATTGTATTTGCTTCGTAACGGTATTGAAGCAAGCGACAGTGCGGCTATTTCCGAGAGATGCAAGGAAGCAAAGGTGTCTATTCAGTATGTGGACGGTAAGCAGGTCGTGCTTTTGAACGGAGAGGATGTAAATCCTTATATTCGTACGGAAGAAGTAGGCAATATGGCCTCCGCCAGCTCTACCAATCCCGATGTGAGATTGCAACTTTTGGATTTGCAGAGAGAATTAGCGGCAAACAATAATGTCATTATGGATGGCAGGGATATCGGAACGAATATTTTACCCAATGCACAGGTTAAAATATATCTTACCGCAAGTATACAAGTGCGCGCAAAAAGACGCTATAATGAGTTGATTGCCAAGGGACAGGAGTGCAACTTGGAGGATATTGAAAAGGATATTGCCGAGAGAGACGAAAGAGATATGAATCGTGAAATTGCGCCTTTAAAGCAGGCTGAAGATGCGGTGTACCTCGATACTTCGGATATGGATATTGAGGCGGTTAAAACTGCCATCATCGATATCATTCGTTCCAAGCAGTAAATAATATTATTTTATAAAAGAGGAATTGTTAACATGGAAGTGAAACTGGCAAAATCCGCGGGCTTTTGCTTTGGGGTAAAGCGTGCGGTAGATAAGGTTTATGAGCAAATCGAAACCGGTAAAAAAATATATACTTACGGGCCGATTATTCATAACGAAGAAGTGGTAAAAGATTTGGAAAACAAAGGGGTTTGTGTAATTGAATCCGAAGCGGATTTAAGGAGCCTGAAAGAAGGCACCGTAATTATCCGATCTCATGGTGTTTCTAAGGAGATTTATGGGATTATAGAAGGCAACGGCTTAGAGTATGTGGATGCAACCTGTCCTTTTGTAAAAAGAATCCATTCCATTGTGGAAAAAGAAAGTGCCGAAGGCAAGCAAATTATCATTATCGGCAACGAAGGACACCCGGAAGTTGAGGGCATCCAAGGGTGGGCCAATACCCCCGCAATTGTGGTGGAATCCCATGAGCAGGCGGAAAAAATTGAGCTGAATAAAGAACAAAAAATATGTATTGTCTCACAAACGACATTTAATTACAGGAAATTTCAAGAACTTGTTGAAATTTTTGAGAAAAAAGGGTATGATATTAGTATTGCGAATACTATTTGCAATGCGACAGAAGAACGTCAGAAAGAAGCTCGTGAAATTGCGGCTGAAGCTGATGTGATGATTGTCATCGGGGGAGCTCATAGTTCTAATACGCGTAAACTGTATGAGATATGTAAGAAAGAGTGTGAGGAAACCTATTTTATTCAAACACTGGATGACTTGCATTTAGAATTACCTAAATCTGTGGAACTGGTGGGAATTACGGCGGGGGCGTCAACCCCAAATAATATTATTGAGGAGGTTCATCGTTATGTCAGAATTAACTTTTGAACAAATGCTTGAAGAATCATTGAAAACTATTCATACAGGAGAGGTAGTTGAAGGTACAGTTATCGACGTGAAGCCGGATGAGATTATTCTTAACATCGGCTATAAGTCAGACGGTATTTTACCTAAGGCTGAATACACCAATGATTCTACAATTGATTTGAAAGAAGCAGTTAAGGTGGGGGACAAGCTTGATGTTAAGATCGTTAAAGTAAACGATGGTGACGGACAGGTTGCTCTTACACATAAGAGACTGGTTGCTGACAGGGGTAGCAAGAGAATTGAAGAAGCATTTAACAATCAGGAAGTACTTACAGCTAAGGTTGCACAGCTTTTAAACGGTGGTTTATCCGTTGTTGTGGACGAAGTAAGAATTTTTATTCCTGCAAGTCTTGTATCAGATGTATATGAGAAAGATTTAAGCAAGTATGCGGATCAGGAGATTCAGTTTGTTGTAACTGAGTACAATCCTAAGAAGAGAAGATATATCGGCGATCGCAAGCAGCTTATCGTGGCTGAGAAGATGAAAGCACAGGAAGAACTTCTCGCTAAGGTAAAAGAAGGCGATGTAATTGAAGGTACCGTTAAGAATGTAACTGATTTCGGTGCGTTTATCGACTTAGGTGGTGTTGACGGATTACTTCACATTTCAGAAATGAGCTGGGGAAGAATCGAACATCCCAAGAAATTATATAAGACAGGTGATACTGTTAGCGTTATGATTAAGGAAATCAACGGAACAAAGATTGCACTCAGCACTAAGTTTGATGATGCAAATCCTTGGAAAGATGCAGCTGAGAAGTATGCAGTTGGTACTGTTGTAACCGGTAAGGTTGCAAGAATGACTGACTTTGGTGCATTCGTTGAGTTGGAAGCAGGCGTAGATGCTCTTCTTCATGTATCTCAGATTTCAAGAGAACACATTGAGAAGCCTTCGGATGTTTTACATACCGGCGACGAAGTAACTGCAAAGGTTGTTGATTTTAACGCAGAGAGTCAGAAAATCAGCTTAAGCGTAAAAGAGCTTCTTCCCGAAGCAGAAGAAGTTGTAGAAGATGCAGCTGAGGGTGATTCTGAAGAATAAGAGTAAGGAATTGTTCTGATATGGTATATGATTACGAATATTTCAAGAAACAGGTGCTTGCCCTTACCAAGATTGATTTAAACTGCTATAAAGAAAAGCAGATGAAAAGAAGAATCGACACCTTGATTAGCAGACACAGGTTGGACGGATATGAGGCTTTCCTCGGAAAGCTTAAGACCGATGCGGCATTATTGGAAGAGTTTGTAAATTACTTGACCATTAATGTTTCGGAGTTTTATCGTAATCCCGATCAGTGGCAGATTTTGGATAAGGATGTTTTTCCGGAGTTGATTAATCGATTCGGACAGCAGCTTACCGTTTGGAGTGCGGCTTGTTCTACCGGAGATGAACCTTATTCGCTGGTAATGGCACTTTCCAGACATGTCCCTTTGTCTAAAATTAAAATTTTGGCAACGGACATTGATAAACAGGTACTTGCAGCGGCAAAGAACGGTATTTATGCCGAGAAGAGTTTGCTGGGAGTTCCCGCAGATATGAAGCAGAAGTATTTTACCAAAGTGGGTTCTTCATATCGTATAGCAGATGAAATCAAAGCAAGAGTTGAGTTTCGGGAGCATAATCTTTTAAGAGATCCTTATCCCACCAATGTAGATTTGATTGTATGCAGAAATGTGCTCATCTATTTCACGGAAGAAGCGAAAGAAGATATTTTCCGTAAATATTATCAGTCATTGGCTCCGGGCGGAATGTTATTCTTGGGAAGCACGGAACAGATGATGAATTACAAAGAAGTTGGTTATGAAAGAAAAGCTTCTTTCTTCTTTGTAAAACCGCAAAAGTAAAAAATGAACGCTTTCGGAGAGTTTTCCGAAAGCGTTTTTTATTTGATGATTTATATAAAAAATACCCTCTCTATGGTATTTTTCATAAAGAGGGTGTATTTTTAATTTAAATAAAATCCGACATCAACATGGTCTGTAAAATATGTTCTGCGTACTGATTGAAAGAAGCACGACTTGTTTTGAATTCATCTGTTAATTCAAAGAACATATCTCTTTCGCGATAACCTCTTTTATAAAAAGGTGTAAACACCATTTCCCACTGGGGAAGATAAGAGGCCTGCTTTCTTGTGTAGCAGTTTGCCGCAGTTGCCTGCTCGCGATGATCCTTATCTACGAAATTTGCCACAGATTTATGGATGGCAATATCTTCTTCGGGAAGATAGTAGTAGTCTCTGTAATTTGAATAGAAGTATTTCATTTCTTCTTCATATAAAGGAACCTTAATTACGCCGTTTAAATCATTTCCGGTAAAATAGCAACCCATGGAAGCGTAAGATACGGGAACCGGAAGAGGGGTCATGAAACGAAGGTTTAATACCAATTCCTGACGCTTCTTGTTCTCGTAATCGTTATAATAGTTGGCCTGCACCTTCATAACACGCAGGGGAAGATTGAATAAATCCGTAAAAGCAAGGATAGATAATAAATCCAGCATGCCTTCTACATCTTCGCTGTTGTGTAAAAGGATGGCGTTCATATATTCTTCGTTGTGGGAACAAACATACTCGTGATAGTAGTTAATCAATTCGCCGCCGGAGAATTTGTCGTCCCGCTGAAGACCCAAAAACTGTTCCAGTGTCTTTTGCTTCAAATCATTCAATTTAAGAAAACTCTTGTAAGGCTTGATTCTCTTATATAAGTCAATTCCCTGATACACTTCAAACATAAAAGGAATCTCATACATGTTGCATTTCTGCTGCAAATAGGGAATATCGAATCGATTTCCGTTAAAGTGAATCAAAAAGGTGTAATTCAAGCAGAATTCAAGGAATGCCTGTAACACAACGGTTTCTTCATCGTAATTTTCGGCAAGCCACTGAATGATATGCCACTCGTCATTTTTGTAGTATGCACAACCAATCAAATACAGATTGGAATTCTGTGCAGTAAATCCCGTGGTTTCAATGTCCAAAAATAGAATTTCTTCCGGTTTGGCAAGATTTTCGATGGGATAATTCGGTTTTTTGCTACCCAAATCTTTTACAATTGTTTTCATTCTACATCACCCTTACAATACAATTCATTTTAAAAGTTTTATGATTCCTGCAAATGGCAGAAAAATACAAATAACATCGGAATCATTATATCACGAAATGCCAAAATAAAGTAGTATTTTTTGTAAAAATATAGTACATTTATAAGTAGGGAAAGTAATAGAATTAAGTATCGATTATAAAGGGAAAAAACGCTGTTTAATCGGAAGGGGGATATATATGGTAAAGTTTACTTTTACCGGAGGAATTCATCCGTATGACGGAAAGGATTTATCCAAGGATAAGCCCATAAAAGAATATTTGCCTAAGGGAGAATTGATATATCCCTTGTCACAACATATCGGTGCCATGGCAAAGCCTATTGTAAAAAAAGGTGATAAGGTTTTAACCGGTCAGAAGATTGCTGAAGCTGACGGTTATGTATCTGCGCCTATATACGCGACGGTTTCCGGTACAGTTAAGGCGATTGAGCCCAGAAGAACCGTTACCGGCGACGGAGTTATGTCCATTGTGGTGGAGAACGATGAAGAATACAATGAGGTGATTTTTAACACCCCCAAGCCGGTGGAAATTTTATTAAAAGACGAGATTATTCAATTGATTCGTGAGGCCGGTGTGGTTGGTATGGGTGGTGCAGGTTTTCCCACTCATGTAAAATTATCACCTAAAAATCCGGAAGATATTGATTTTGTGATTGTGAATTGCGCAGAGTGCGAACCTTATCTGACAAGTGATTATCGCAGAATGGTGGAAGAACCGGAGAAACTGGTAGAGGGGCTTAAAATCATTTTAAGATTGTTTGAGAAAGCCCGTGGTATCCTGGCAGTGGAAGATAACAAGTCGGATTGTGCCAAGCGATTAAGAAAGCTTACAGAAAAAGAGGACAGAATTTCTGTGGTTTCCCTGAAAACAAAGTATCCTCAGGGTTCGGAGCGGCATTTAATTTATGCGGTAACGGGAAGAGCCATTCATTCTTCTATGTTGCCTGCGGATGCAGGATGCATTGTAAATAATGTGGATACGGTGGTAGCTGTATACCATGCCGTAAAAGAGGGCAAACCGGTAATGCATCGTATTGTAACCGTATCCGGTGACTGTATTAAGAATCCTTGTAATTATCTGGTTCGTATCGGCACCAACTACGGTGAACTGATTGAAGAATCAGGCGGTTTTATAAAAGAACCTGAAAAAATTATTTCGGGTGGGCCCATGATGGGATTTGCGTTGTTTGATGTGAATGTTCCGGCAACCAAAACATCTTCGGCCTTGTTGTGTTTCAGTAAGGATGAAGTGTCGGGAGCGAAGCAGACCGCTTGCATTAATTGCGGACGCTGTGTTGAGGTATGTCCCGGAAGAGTCGTGCCCAGCCGTCTTGCTGTTTTGGCAGACAGAGGCGAAAAAGAAGCCTTTGAAAAAATGAACGGTATGGAATGTTGTGAATGTGGCTGTTGCAGTTATATTTGCCCTGCAAAGCGACAGTTGACCCAATCCATAAAATCTATGAGAAGAATGATTCTTGCAGACAGAAAAAAGAAGTAGGAGGAAGGGTATGAAGGAAAAAATGGAAGTATCGTCCAATCCCCACATTCGGTCGAAGGACAGTACGGATAATATTATGCTTTCGGTAGTTATTGCCTTGATGCCTGCAACTCTTTTCGGTGTCTGGAATTTTGGCTGGTATGCGGCATTATTGATTGTGGTAACGGTATTTACGGCTGTTTTATCGGAGCATATTTTTTGTAAAATTTGTAAAAAGCCTTCTACGGTAAGAGATATGAGTGCGGTGGTAACCGGACTCTTGTTGGCATTGAATTTGCCTCCTCATTTTCCTTTGTGGATGGCTTCATTGGGCGCAGTATTTGCCATTGTGGTGGTAAAAATGCTTTTTGGCGGTTTGGGCCAGAATTTTATGAATCCGGCATTGGGTGCAAGATGTTTTCTTATGATTTCTTTTGCGCGGTATATGACGGATTTTACCTGTGATGCATATACACAGGCAACACCGTTAACGGCAATGAAGGCAGGACAAAGCGTAAATGTATTGGATATGGTGATTGGAAGAACCGGAGGCACCATTGGTGAAACCTCTATGATTGCCATTGTGTTGGGGGCTTGTTTCCTGATTGCTTTGGGTGTTATTGATTTAAAAATTCCCGGCTTATATTTGGCGAGTTTTGCGGTGTTTCTTACAGTTTTTGGCGGACACGGATTTGATGTTTCTTTTATATCCGCACATCTTGCAGGTGGCGGCTTGATGTTGGGCGCATTTTTTATGGCAACGGATTATGCAACGAGGCCCATTACCAAAAACGGCCAGTATATTTATGGTATTTTATTGGGTGTACTTACCGGTATTTTCCGTTTGTACGGGCCGGGAGCGGAAGGCGTTTCCTATGCGATTATTATCGGTAACCTTTTGGTTCCGTTGATTGAGAAAATTTCTCTTCCCAAAGCTTTTGGAAAAGGAGGGGAAAACGCATGAAACATTTGATAAGAGATACTTTTATTTTGTTTGTGATTACCTTGGTTTCCGGAGCTTTGCTGGGATTTGTAAACGAGCTTACCAAGGAGCCTATTGCGCAGTATGAAGCTGAAAGAAAAGTGATTGCCTGTAGTGAGGTTTTCAAGGAAGAGGATGAAAACGGCGCTTTGACGGAGACGGTTTCACTGCAATTTGAGCCTGCGGGTGAAGAAGAAATTCTGGTGTTAAATAATACTTTAAAGGATTCTTTTTCGGGAAATGTTGCAGTAACGGAATTGTATCGTGCATATAAAACCGAAGATATGATTTTGTTGGAAAATGAAACGCAACCGCATGATAGCGTCGATCAGGTAAATGAAAAAGTTTTACATGGTTATGTTATTGGTATTACAACCAAGGAAGGCTATAATGGCGATATTTCTTTTTATGTTGGTATAAGCGAAGACGGTAAGGTGAAGGGCGTATCGTTATTAAATATTGCTGAAACCCCGGGACTTGGAATGAATGCGGAAGCAGTACTTTTACCCCAGTTTCGTAATGTAGATATAGAGCAGTTTCGTGTAGTAAAAACAGGAGCTAAAGTCTCCAATGAAATTGATGCCATATCCGGAGCGACCGTCACCTCAGATGCTATTACCGAGGGCGTTAATGTTGCAGGTATGTGTTATACCCTGCTACAGGAAGGAGGGGATGCTGAATGAAGCAGTGTATGGAAAGACTGTATAACGGTCTGATCAAAGAAAACCCGACTTTCGTGCTAATGCTGGGAATGTGTCCCACACTGGCGGTAACCACATCTGCCATAAACGGTCTGGGAATGGGGTTGTCTACCATGGTGGTACTGGCTTTGAGCAATTTCCTTATTTCGGCCCTGCGTAAAGTGATTCCTGATAAGGTGCGTATTCCGGCTTATATTGTAATTATTGCTACCTTTGTTACATTGGTGGAATTGCTTTTACATGCGTACATACCTGTTTTGCATGAATCTCTGGGAATTTATATCAGCCTTATTGTAGTAAACTGCATTATTTTGGGAAGAGCGGAAGCCTATGCTTCCAAAAATAAAATTTTACCTTCTTTATTCGACGGTATCGGTATGGGGCTTGGATTTACGATGGCCCTTACCCTGATTGGTTTGGTAAGAGAATTTCTTGGAGCAGGAACCTTATTTGGATTCTCCGGAGCTGATTTATATGGAACACCACTTCCTGAATTGTTAATCGGGCTTGTTGAGCGTTGGCTGGATCCGAACAGCAGCAATGAAACGGTTCGTTTCTTCTATAAGTTGTTAACGGATGAGATCGCAAGTTTCACGCCTATGGGAATTATGATTCTTGCGCCCGGAGCATTCTTTGTATTGGCTGTTTTAACAGCAATTCAGAATGTAATGAAAGAGCGTGGAAAAGCAAAAGGAAAGGATGTTAGCAAAATACAGTCCGGTTGTAACAGTGATTGTATGAATTGCAGTGACAGCGGCTGTGCAAAGCGTCTCATTGAACCAGAGGAACTTGATTCCGAAGAGGTTTGTGATTTTGACGATTTGTTTGATGATGAAAATCCGGGAGAGGAGGAAGCAGCAGATGAATGATTCCATTGTTCAATTGATTGTAATTGCATTAGGGTCTTCCCTGGTATCCAATGTGGTACTGAGTCAATTTCTCGGTTTGTGTCCTTTCCTCGGGGTATCCAAGAAAGTAAAAACCGCAGCAGGGATGGGCGGCGCCGTAATATTTGTTATTACGCTGGCTTCCTTGGTGGCTGGACTTTTATACGAATTTATTTTAGTTCCCTTGGGGATTACATTTTTAAAAACCATTGTGTTTATTTTGGTTATTGCGGCATTGGTACAGTTCGTGGAACTGTTTTTAAAGAAATATGTAAAAAGTCTGTATAAGGCATTGGGCGTATTTCTTCCCCTAATCACTACAAATTGCGCGGTATTGGGTGTTGCCATAACCAATGTAAATCTGGAATACAATTTGCTTACAAGCGTTGTAAACGGTTTTGCCACCAGCGTTGGATTTGCCATCGCAATTATTATATTGGCGGGAATTCGTGAAAAGATTGAATACAATGATATTCCCAAACCGTTTCGCGGTATGCCCATCGTATTGGTAACCGCCGGATTAATGGCAATTGCATTCTGCGGTTTCGCAGGTTTGATTTAAACAAAGGGGGGCGAATATGAACTATATGGGGATTTTGTATTCCGTTATCGTCGTGGCGTCTGTAGGATTGTTTATAGGCATTTTTCTCGGAATCGCCTCTATGGCGTTTAAAGTAAAAAACGATGAGAGGGAAGAGAAGGTGTTAGCGGCACTTCCCGGGAACAACTGCGGAGGCTGCGGTTATCCGGGATGTAGCGGTTTGGCAACGGCAATCATAAAGGGCGAAGCTTCGGTAAATGCCTGCCCCGTAGGCGGTGAGACTGTTGCGCGGGAAATCGGAACAATTATGGGAATTACGGTGGAAAGTACAAAGCGTAAGGTTGCATTTGTAAAATGTCAGGGCGATTGTGAGCACACGCGGATGGACTATAATTACACCGGACAGCAGGATTGCAGGATGTTGAATTTTATCCCGAATCAAGGGCCTAAAAGTTGTAATTTCGGTTGCCAGGGATACGGAAGTTGCGAAAAGGTATGTCAATTTGATGCAATTCATGTGATAAATGGTGTTGCCGTTGTAGATAAGGAAAAGTGTAAAGCTTGCGGCAAATGTCTTGAAGTCTGTCCCAGAAACTTAATCGAGATGGTGCCTTACGATGCAAGTTATCTTGTTGCATGTTCCTCCAAGGAAAAAGGACCTGCAACCACAAAATCCTGTACAATCGGCTGTATCGGTTGTGGACTTTGCAAGAAGAATTGTGAAGCAAAAGCCGTGGAAGTAAATGACTTTTTGGCATCCATTGATTATGACAAATGTGTAGGATGCGGTGTTTGTGCCGAGAAGTGTCCCAAGAAGTGTATTGTTGAGAAATAAAATATCATAAAAGAAAGAAGCCGCAGTCTATGCTGTTGGCTTCTTTTTTATAAAAGTTTTTATTGGCAGGAATCATAAATTGCTCCGGTATCGTCCACGAGAATGCATTCTGTATCTTCCAACGATTGGATATAAGACAGAGCAGAGTCTTTTCCCATAACAAAGCAGGTAGTGCTGAGCGCATCTGCATTGGTGGAAGAGGGGCATAGAATGGTTACTCCGGTTAGGGTGTTCTCAACGGGATAACCGGTAGTGGCATCCAAAATATGGTGGTATGTTTTATCTTCATAAGTAAAATACCGTTCGTAGGTGCCGGAAGTGACAATGGAGGAATCTGTAACTTGTACCGTATCCAAAGTGGTTCCTATTGGCGCATAGGGCTTTTGAATTCCGATTGTGTAAGGCGAACCGTCCGGCTTGTTTCCGATGGTTACCACATTTCCGCCCAGATTAATCAGCGCAGAAGTGACGCCTTGTGTAACCAGATATTCTTTTAAGCGGTCTGCAATGTACCCCTTCGCAATAAAGCCAAGGTCGATGGCGGCTTCCGGATCTTTTAAGGTAACGGAGCAATCGGGTCCTAATTCTACCAGCGTATAATCCACATGGGCAAGCTTGGCTTGAATTTCTTCGTGGGTAGGCGGTATCTTGTTATCGCTTACCTCCGTAAAATTCCATAAATCCATTAAGGGGGCTACTGTTATGTCAATGCGTCCCTCGGTCAGCTCACAATAAAAGAGTGATTCTTTTATCAGATTATAGGTTTCTTCCGATACAACAACAGCTTCTCCCTTTCCGTGATTTATATTCCAAATATCGCTTCCCTCTACGGTACGGCTAAGCATATTCTCGTATTCTTCGCATATTTTAAAACATTCTTCGGCTAAGGCTGCATCCGTTTCGTTATAAAAGGTTAAGTTTACAACGGTATCAAAATAATAATCCGTATATGTAATTGGTTGAGGTGCGACGGTGCAGGCAACGGACGCAAGAAAAAGTACCCCAATGAAAAGAAGAGCAGATATTTTATAATGTGCCTGTTTTCGTGTGTTCATATAAAATTTCCTTACATTTATGTGTCTTATTTTACTTTTATTATATAACAAAAGTAAGACATGGAATAGCGCGGAATTATTTTATTTTTGAAGGTTGAGAAAAACATAGAATTATATTATGATTAAAATGATATAAAAGTTAGGAATACGATGTATAAAGAACATTTGCAGGAGATAAAAATGCGATTGGAAAATAACTACGAAGAAGAGAGTTCTGCAAAAGGGACAAGTTTTATGTTAACCTCTGTGGTGGGAGTAAGCTTATTCCTTTTAATTGTTTTGGGAGTTGTTTTATTTGTAAACAGAGAGACTTTATTTGAAAAAGAGCCGGGTCAGGGAAACAGACCGGAACAGTCGTCTCAAACTGCTTCCGATTCCGTAATCAGCGGAAGTACTTTGGTTTCCGATGATTTGGATATATGGGACGATTATCCTTCAGAGGAAGAAGTGAGTGAAACGGTGTCGGAAACGATTTCTCAGGAACCGTCGGAAGACGATCCCAGCGAAGGCGGCACAAAGACTTTGGTAACCATGGCGGACGGTACGGAGAAGTGGTACAGCATTAGTAAGTACTTACCCCAGAATGAATATGATGATGCCGGATTTGTGCTTGGGAACGGCAGAATGGCATATTTTACCGATGGAAACAAAGCCTCCTATGCAGGAATCGATGTATCCAAATACCAGGGATATATTGATTACAATGAGGTAAAAAAAGACGGTATCGATTTTGTGATTATTAAGTTGGGTTCCAGAGGTTACAGTACGGGACAGCTTACTTTGGACGATTATTTTCAGGACAATATAAAAAGGGCAACAGACGCCGGTCTTGAAGTTGGGGTCTCTTTCAGTTCACAGGCCATTACCGTAGACGAAGCAAAAGAGGAAGCTGCTTTTGTTTTGGAATATCTTGCGGATTACGATATTAAGTATCCTGTGGTATTTGAAATGGAGCATGTATTAAATGATACGGCCAGAATCGATGAACTGACAAAAGAAGATAAAACACAGATCACCAAGGCCTTTTTGGAGGCTGTGGAGGCGGAAGGATATAATGTAATGTTATCCGGCAACAAAGAATGGATGTTTGCGGATATTAATTATGCGGCGCTTTCCAATTATGATGTATGTTTAAATCAAGAGGCGGATTTGCCGGATTATCCTTATCGGTTTTACATGTGGCAATACACACAAAAAGGAACCGTAGACGGTGTTTCCGGTCAGGTTCCTTTGTATATCTGTTTTATTGATTATACCATAAAATAGGTTAACATAATTTTATAATTTATATTCATAAATGCGGGGATTGATTTCCAAGGAGGAATAAATCTCCGCATATTCTTTTGGAGAAATATCTTCTATAAAATTCTGCATATACTGCTTCTTACTTCCCTTTTTGTTTAAAATATCAATGGCTTTGTTATATGCAATGGCGGCTTCCGTTTCGGTGGAATAGCTACCGACTTTTACAATTCCTTTTATGTGAATGCGAGTCAGGTATAAGGGCTTATGAAGTCCGGGCTGTTCGCTTACGCCGTGATAGCGGTTTACAATGTTGATATTTGCATAGCGGAAGTCATGTTCGTCTTTGTTTATAAAATGATAATCTCTTCCGGGAACGGCGTAATTCATGATGCCGTAGCGGTTTAATATGTTTACCTGCATGCCGTAATCCGAAACAAAGAGATGATTTCCCCGCGCCATAATTTTATGGGAAGAGTAGTAAAATAAATCATCCTTGTCAAATTTTAAAATGCAATCCTGGGATAAATAATACAGAAAAAAGCTGGGACGAAGGTAAATGGGAGTGGAAAAATATAATCCGTTGTCCCGAAGGTTGTGAAGAATGACCCATTTGTCAAAACCGATGGGGCAATCCTGAGGATAGTCTTCCAAAACCGTTTCTTTTTGATCTAAAATATCCCGTGCCAGCAGGTAACACGCGTTAGCAGCTTCTAAGGTGTTATAACTGCCGAGACTGATGTGTTTGCCTTTGTGAGTAAGGGATGCACGGTAATATATGGAGTTGTCTTTTTTGCGGGCGGTATATACGCCGGTATTTTTCTTTTCCATAAAACTATCATATCATAATTCTTTCTGCGTAAAAAGTCGAAAAACAATAGTTTTGTCATTTGGTAATTTTTAGCTTGTATTCTGCATAAAATGATACAGATGTGTAAAAAGGTACAAGCATAAATTGCGCGGAGGTTTTATGTATAAAAGATACGCGATGATTCTATTGGCGGTAAGCTTATTGTTCGGTATGGCGGTTTATACTGAAGAAAGCCGGCAGTTATTGCTGGGTTTGGCTATATATAATGAGGAGCATAGAGCGAATGTGAGGGTAAGGATACCGGAAGTATGGGTTGTTACTAAGGAAGTGATGAAAGTAGACAGCAATATTACGGGGAATTGTCCGGTGCTGGAAATACAGTCCCTGGAAAAAGAGGATGTATTTGTTTTGGATGAAGACGATAAAATGATTTTATATAAAATTGTGGAAGCGGAGGCAGGAAGTGAGGATAGAATCGGTAAAATTCTTGTGGCCAATGTTGTGCTGAATCGGGTGAGGGACGAAGCCTTTCCCGATACGGTAGAAGCGGTGGTTTATCAGCAGGATGAGGGGGTGACCCAGTTTTCTCCCGTGGCGAACGGAAGCTTGGAAACGGCAGTTCCGGATGAAGATACCATAGAGGCGGTAGATGCGGCTTTGGCAGGAGAGGATTACTCCCAAGGTGCATTGTTTTTTGCTGCCAGAGAGTATGCGGATGCAAATAATATGTTATGGTTCGACACTGCATTGGAAAAAGTGGTAAGTCATGGAGGGCATGAGTTTTATCGTTGAGGAATTGCATATAAAAAAAGTCTGTGATATAATATTGACAATAATGTAAGTTGGGTGTAGTCTGCTCAAATGTCAGATTGCACGGAATGGAGAAAAATATGAATGTACAGTACAGCAGTTCAAGAGGCGGTAAAGAAAAAGTAAGTGCTTCTTGGGCAATTATTAAAGGACTTGCGGAGGACGGAGGTCTTTTTGTACCGGATCATTTTCCAAAATTGGAGAAAACGTTGGAAGAATGTTCCGCATTGGACTATAAAGAATTGGCATATGAGGTTATGAAGCTTTTCTTATCGGATTTTACCGAGGAAGAGTTGAAAAATTGTATCAATAAGGCATATGATGCTAAGTTTGATACGGAGGAAATTGCGCCTTTGGCAGAAGTGGACGGAACCTATTATTTGGAGTTGTTCCACGGTGCAACAATAGCTTTTAAGGATATGGCATTGTCCATTTTACCGCATTTAATGACAACAGCGGCTAAGAAAAATAATGTAAATCAGGAAATTGTAATTCTTACCGCAACTTCCGGAGATACCGGTAAAGCCGCTTTGGCCGGTTTTGCAGGTGTGGAAGGCACAAGAATCGTAGTATTTTATCCTAAAAACGGTGTTTCTGCCATTCAGGAGAAGCAGATGGTAACCCAGAAGGGTGATAATGTTAAGGTAATCGGTATTACCGGTAACTTTGACGATGCACAGACCGGTGTAAAGAATATTTTCGGTGATAAGGCATTGGCAGAAGAACTGGCAGAAGCAGGTTTCCAATTCTCCTCTGCAAACTCTATCAATATCGGCCGTTTGGTACCTCAGGTTGTTTATTATGTATATGCATATGCCAAATTGGTAAAAGAAGGCAGAATTAAAGCCGGTGATACAATCAATGTAACCGTACCTACCGGTAATTTCGGAAATATCCTTGCGGGATATTATGCAAAGCAGATTGGTGTGCCCATCGGTAAATTGATTTGTGCATCCAATGAAAACAAAGTATTGTTTGATTTCTTTGCCACCGGATGTTATGACAGAAATCGTGAATTTATTCTTACAAGTTCGCCGTCTATGGATATTTTAATTTCAAGTAACCTTGAGAGACTGATTTATCTGATTGCTGGCAGTGATGCGGATAAGAACCGTGGTTTTATGCAGTCATTGCTTTCGGAAGGTAAATACACCATTACGGAAGATATGAAGAGCCGTTTGGATGACTTTATCGGCGGATATGCAGGCGAGGCGGAGGTTGCCAAAACTATTCGCGATGTATACGAGAGAACAGGTTATGTAATCGATACTCATACAGCGGTTGCAACCACTGTTTATGAAAAGTATAAGAAAGACAGCGGAGATGACACTCCCATGGTAATCGTATCAACAGCAAGTCCTTTTAAGTTTACCAGAAGTGTTATGGAAGCAGTAGAAGGCGCTATTGACGATAAGACGGATTTTGAATTGATTGACAAACTTTCCAAGATTGCCAATGTAAAAGTTCCCAATGCAATCGAAGAAATCAGAAATGCCGAAATTATGCATGATACCGTATGCGATAAAGAAGACATGAAAGCACAGGTTAAGAAGTTCTTAAATCTGTAAAATGGAGAAGTTCATGGAAAAAACGAAACATATTTTAATTGTGGACGATGTTACTACAAATTTAAAACTTGCGGCCGAAGTGTTGCAGGGGCACTATAAGCTGTCTATGGCGAAGTCGGGAGAGCAGGCAATTCAGTTTCTTCAAAAGGTAAAGCCGGATTTGATTTTGCTTGATATCCGTATGCCGGAAATGGACGGATATCAGACTTTGGAGATAATTAAGGCAAATCCCGCCACTGCCAATATTCCGGTTGTATTTTTGACGGTAGACGATCAGCGTGAGAGTGAAATAAAAGGACTTAAGATGGGGGCAATGGATTTTATTTTAAAACCTTTTGAACCCGGAGTTATGCTGAGCAGAATCGATAAAATTCTTCAGATTGAAGACTTGCGTAAGAATCTGTCCATCAGTGCGAGAAAAGATGTTTTAACCGGTCTGTGGAACCGTAAGCAGTTGGAAGATGAAGTGGAACGCTATCTTGATGAAACCGGTCAGAAGGCTGTTTTTATCATTATGGATATTGATAACTTTAAGCAGGTAAATGATACCTATGGCCATATTATGGGTGACGCGGTTTTGGAGTGCGCAGGCAAGATATTAAAAAACAGTGTCGGTCCCAGAGATATTGCAGCAAGAATAGGCGGAGACGAATTTGCAGTTTTCTTAAAAGGTGATTATTCCGAAGAAGAAATTGTGGAATACTGTGAAATGATTATTCATCAGTTGGAAGAAGATATTGCGGATGTGATCAATAATAAAGATATCGTAACCGTGTCTATGGGTATTGCGCAGGTTCCTGTGGACGGATACGATTATCTCAGCTTATATACAAAAGCCGATAAGGCGCTGTATTTCGTAAAACAGAACGGTAAAAATGATTTCCACTTTTTCTATCAGCGTGAGGAAAAGGAAGAAGAGGAAGTTTCCGAAACTGAAAATAAAAATGTGGATATGGAGAAGTTAGAGCAGTTTGTTGCAGAACGCAATGAGGCTGAAGGCGCATACAGAGTGGAATATGAAGGTTTTAAGCATATTTATCATTTTGTATCGCGAGGCATCGGCAGAACCGGTCAGACTGTGCAGATGGCACTTTTTACCCTGAACTATATTAAAAGTATGGGCGTAACTCCTGAAATTCTCCACAAAGCAATGAAAGAGCTGGAGCGTGCCATTATTGTATCATTGCGACAGGGTGATGTAACGACACAGTACAGTAGTTTCCAGTATGTGGTATTGCTTATGAGTGCCAGCGAAGAAAATGCAGAGAAGGTAGTGCAGCGTATTTTGGATACATGGGAAGAAATGAATGAATACGAAGGAATTCAGTTGGACTATGCAATCAAGCAGGTAGAAGCCAGAAATAATTAAAACGGTAAAAATAAAGGGCATCCGATAAATCGGGTGCCCTGTTTTTATTATCTGTTTTCGATAGGAATATAACTCATGTCGTCGTGAATAGGCTTGTATGCAGGACGGATAATCTTTCCGTTGTTTGCAAGTTCTTCTAAACGATGTGCGGACCAACCTACGATTCTTGCCATGGCAAACATGGGGGTGTAGAGTTCGTGAGGAAGTCCGAGCATGTTGTAAATGAAACCGGAATAGAAGTCTACATTGATGCTTACACCTTTGTACATCTTACGCTCTGCAGCAATGATTTCAGGAGCAAGGCGTTCTACGAGAGAGTAGAGCTCAAACTCTGCCATAAGTCCCTTTTCAGCAGATAAATCATCTACATACTGTTTTAAAATAACGGAACGGGGGTCGGACTTTGAGTAAATTGCATGTCCTACACCGTAAATCAAACCGGCATGATCAAAGGCTTCTTTGTGAAGAAGTTTCTTTAAGTAATTACTTACTTCGTCTTCGTCTTTCCAGTCTTTGACTTCTTTCTTCATATCTTCAAACATCTGAACAACCTTAATGTTGGCACCGCCGTGACGAGGACCTTTTAAGGAACCGATTGCTGCTGCAATAGCAGAGTAGGTATCGGTTAATGTGGAAGTTACTACATGAGTGGTAAAGGTAGAGTTGTTACCGCCGCCGTGCTCCATGTGAAGTACCAAAGCAATGTCTAAGAGCTGTGCTTCCAAAGGAGTATATTTACTGTCAGGTCTTAACATATGCAAAATATTTTCTGCAGTAGATAATTCAGGCTTCGGATTATGTATATACATACTTTTACCGTCGTGATAGTGATTATATGCATGGTATCCGTAGATGGAGAGCATGGGGAACATGCTGATTAATTGCAGAGACTGTCTTAATACATTGGGAAGAGAAGTATCATCCGCTCTGTCATCATAAGAATAGAGGGTGAGAACACTTCTTGCCAAGGTATTCATCATGTCCTTGCTGGGGGCTTTCATGATAATGTCACGTACAAAACTTGTAGGCAGAGTACGATAACCTGCAAGCATTTCTTTGAAGGTTGCCAATTCTTTCGCATCAGGTAATTTATCAAAGAGAAGAAGATAAGTTACTTCTTCGAAACCAAAACGGTCTGTTTCTGCAAAACCGTTTACTAAGTCTTTTACATTGTATCCGCGATAAAAAAGCTCGCCGTGAGTCGGAATCTGTTCGCCGTTTACCAGTTTATTTGCGCGTACGTCTGATATATGGGTAAGTCCGGCAAGAACGCCTTTACCGTTTAAATCTCTTAAGCCACGTTTTACTTCATATTTTGTAAAGAGTTCGGAGTCGATGACACCATTCTCAGCACACATATTTGCTAAACGGATAATATCGGGTGTAATTTCACAGTACTTATTGTATTCCATTTGTTATCCACCTTTCTTTGTCTGTCTAGTGTTTACATAAAATGCAACAAATATATATTATCACGGAAAAAACATCAATGACAAGTCAAAAATTGCCATTATATAAAATTTAATAATTTGCACACAAAATGTACATATTCTGTGCTAGAATAAAATGAAAGCAACAAATAAATTTGGTATTTGACAGTCTTTGCGAAG
Organism: Lachnospiraceae bacterium; assembly: GCA_017624855.1. Lineage (GTDB taxonomy): Bacteria > Bacillota > Clostridia > Lachnospirales > Lachnospiraceae > UBA3766. The sequence continues at coordinate 18,133 of JAGAMF010000008.1, read as the reverse complement.
TTAACTTTTGTTGTTTACCATGCGTCGGAGTAAAAATATATAAAAAGGTGAAAAAATATGAGTACAAAATATGCAGAACGCATTCGTGCATTACAAGCTAAATTAAAAGAAACGGGGACGGATTATTACATTCTTGCGGATGCAGATCCTCACGGTTCCGAATATGTGTGTGATTATTTTAAGTTGAGAAGTGCATTCAGCGGCTTTACAGGGTCTAACGGCACTTTGTTGGTTGGACAGAGTTCTGCGTGGTTGTGGACGGACGGCAGGTATTTTATACAGGCAGAGAAAGAGCTGGAGGATAGCGGTATTCTTTTGATGCGAATGGGTGAACCGGGTGTTTATACATTGCCTGAATTTGTGGCAGATTGCGGGAATGATAATGCAATAATCGGTTGTGACGGCAAATGTTTGTCCATGAACCTAAGAAGAGACATTAATAAGGCGTTTACCCGTAGAAACAAAGAGTGCGTTTTTTGTTATGATGCTGCTTTGGCAGGGGATATTTTAAAAGAATCGCAAGAGGCGACCGCCTCTGCAACTTTTACGGGGAAACCAATTCGTGTATTGCCCGAAGCGTTGGCAGGAATACCTGTTTTTATGAAACTGCATATGTTGCGTATGGCTATGAAAGAAAAAGGATGTCAGGTATTTGTATCCACCGGATTGGATACAAATATGTGGCTTTTGAATATCCGCGGAGAAGATATCCCGTACTGTCCCGTGGCATATTCCTATGTCATAGTTACGGAAGATAAGGTTTTCTTATATGTAAAAAAAGAGGCGGTGACTCCCGAATTGGAGGCATATGCTGTTGAAAACAATATTGAGCCGGTGGATTATGATTGCTTTTATGAAGAAATTGGAGAGCATGTTCGTGGCAAAGAAGTAATGGGCGATTTTTCAAGTTTTAATGCCTATGTAATTGATTTGATTTATGGAGCAGGCGCGTATGTAAACGATACGGACGGAGGTTTGAAGAGGTTACAGGCCGTAAAATCAGAAATTGAGATTCAGTTGATGAAAGAGATATATATAAAAGACAGTGCGGCGGTGTGTAAGTTCCTGTATTGGTTGTCCGGGCAAAAGCCGGGGACGGTTACGGAGTACGATGCGGCATGTAAAATGGATGCTTTGCGGGCACAGATTCCGGAGAATAGAGGGCTTTCGTTCAATACCATATCCGCTTATGGCCCCAATGCTGCCATGATGCATTATGAAACGAAGAAGGATACTTGCGCCATGATTGAAGAGGGGAATCTGTTTCTTTTGGATTCCGGTGGACAGTATGACGGCGGTACCACAGATGTAACAAGAACGGTAATCATCGGTGAGCCCGCAGAGGAGATGCGCACCCATTATACCATGGTTGTAAGAGGTATGTTGGCGTTGCAGAATGCTGTTTTTATGAAGGGGTGTACAGGGGTTAATTTGGATATTCTTGCAAGACAGCCTATATGGGAAGCCTGCATGGATTATAAATGCGGCACGGGGCATGGTATCGGTTATATGTTGAATGTCCATGAAGGACCTCACGGAATCCGTACCAGAGCAAGTGTGAGCGGTAAGGATGCACCGATTGAGCCGGGGATGTTGGTATCGGATGAACCCGGAATTTATCTGGAAGGAAAATACGGTATCCGCATGGAGAACATTCTGTTGTGCAGGAATTACCATAAAAATGAGCATGGCGAGTTTTTGCATTTTGAACCCCTGACTTATGTGCCTGTAGATATGAAGTTGATTGACCTGAAAGCTATGACACAAAAGGAAATAGATTGGTTGTTACATTATCAGAATGAGGTATATGATAAAATTGCACCGCTTCTTACCAAAGAGGAGAGTATGTGGCTTAAAAGGGAAACAATGCCCTTGATTTAAACGAATAAAGAGTATATAATCGAATTGCTACATGGTAAAATGTAGTAAATGATTTGTATAAAAGGAGAATTAAAATGGACAATCAGACAATGGATTCACAGGAATTGCAGGATTTGGCAAATTTGAAGCAGTTACATAAAGGTAAAGGTATTGCAGCAACAATCTGCGGTATTGTTTCCTTAATCGGATGCTTGGGACCTATTTCATTTATTTGCGGTATTGTGGCAATTTTTGTGGGAGCGAACGCAAGAAAGAAGAGTAACAAAACAACCGGTACCGCAGGTATGGTAATGGGTATCATCGGTGTTGTTATTTCAATTATCAGTACAATTTTAATCATTGCAATGATGGCAGGTATTATGGCTCCGCAATTAGGAAATTACATGGATAAAACCGAAATTGCAAATGATACACAGCTTTGTGATACGGTGCGAACCGCAATTGTTACATGTATGATGGATCCGTCCGTTATCACTGATGAAGAAGCGGCAGATTTTATAAATTATTACTGTGATGGTTATTACTATGATATCAGTGTAATGTTTTATGAAGATAATAAATTTACAGAATCATTTCAGGATATTTTAGATGTTGATTCTTACAGTGAGTTGTGCGATAAGTTAGAATCGGACGGTGCATATACCATAGAATTTTGTGCGGATTATAACGAGGTATATGTAAGAATTCCCGGTACAGACATCGAAGTAAATTAATTAATTTAAAAATAATACCTATAAAAGACAGCTCGGCAGATTGGCCGGGCTGTTTTTGTTTGCGACAAGAAGAACTTCGAGGTAAATTTTTCAAGGAAAGAAATAGGCGTACGCATTGCTTTTTTATATATAATCGCGTATAATAATACTATCCTGGAATGTTCGAGAACTCTCGTTATTTTGAACCTACAAGACATAAAACGGGATTCCTATATTGCTTTGCGGATGTCAGGCCTCATTTGATTTCAGTGGAAGGCAGAAGTAAAGTTGCGGTCGCCCACCTAGCTGTGGCTAGGCGTCAAAATACGGGAACCGGCATTTTGGGTGTACTTGAAGAGAAAAGGGCGGCTTGTTCAGAGTCGCCCTTATGTTTTTATCAGGATTTTTGAAATAAAAGGAAGTACGAACATTTGATATTTATTCTTAGGGCTGCGTTAGAATAAAATTCACAATTTAGCAGTAAAATATATAAATTAGGACGAACAAGGTGGAAGATGAAGAAAAATATACTAAAAATAATCATTATTGCGGCCTGTTTTACCTTTGTTTTGGTTATATCGTTAGTGCAGTTAAAAAAAGCACCGGAAGAAAGAAATCCGAATGAGGAGAATTCGTCGGAGGGAAAATCCGAGGAAGCCGATGTTTCGGAAGAACATGCCGAGCCGGAGGAGGTAACCGAAGAAATTGAATTGGTAAACAATCCGGATTTACGCATTTTGATTACATCAAGTGATTTTAGCAATGATATACATGAGAAAGTAAAAGTTACTTCCGATGAGGCTTTTAAGTTATTGGGAGAGGACGGAACGCTGTACGCGGAGTATAATGCGTGGGAAATAATTGATTTGGACGACTTTGGTTTGAAAGAAGGGGAGAATCTTATTTTCGAAAGTCAGAGTAAAATGTCTGTTTTATCGTTAAGCCGTGCCCAAGGGACTCCTGAATATTACGGTAAATTGCAAATTTATAAAGAGGATGGCGGTTATTCCATCATAAATATTGTTCCTTTGGAAAAATATCTTCTTACGGTGGTTCCCAGTGAAATGTTATCCACTTATCCCTTGGAAGCCTTAAAAGCGCAGGCAATTTGTGCAAGAAGCTATGCTTATCATTATGTGGTAAATTCTTCCGGTTTGTTGCATGATGCACATATGAATGACAGTACGGATTTTCAGGTGTATAATAACATTCAGGAAACAGACACCACAAACAGAGCTGTACAGGAAACGGAAGGAATGATTTTAACGGAAGCAGGGATACCGGTACCCACATATTTTTTCTCGACTTCCTGTGGTTTTACTACCAATGAAACCGTATGGAAGGAATATTTTGGTGGGATGGAAATTGAGCCGGGAGAAACTCCTAAGGTGGCATATCAGGCGGGAAGCAATGAAGAACATCGTGAAATAAGGTTTGAATCCGTAACCGTAGCAGAGCCTCAGGCGGTGGAGACCATGAGTACCGGTATGAGTGTGGGTATTTTATACACGGCAGATGCCTTGGTGCAAGAACAGAATTTTCGGGCTTATATAACATCGGATGCATGGGATTTTCTTGAGGCAGAGGAACAGTGGTATCGCTGGTCATATCATGGAAGTATAGATTCCGCAGTGATAGGTGAGCGATTGGCTGCCAGATATGCGGTAAGGCCGGATTTGATTCTTACACTGGATGAGACGGATGAGAATTATGTAAACCAACCGATAGAAACAATCGGAACCGTAACCAACATAGAAGTGGTAAAAAGACTGCCCGGCGGCGTTGCGGATGAATTGAAAATAGAAACCACCCAAAATAGCTATTTGGTAATCGGTGAATATAATATTCGTTATGTATTGTCTGACGGAGTTTCGGAAATCATAAGAAATGACGGAACTGCGGTAACAGTATCAAGTTTACTACCGAGTGCATACTTTATCATAGAACCTGAAACAGAATCTCCCGAAGGAATCAAAGAAATTTATTTAATCGGAGGCGGTTACGGCCATGGTGTGGGTATGTCACAGAATGGTGCAAGGCAGGCGGCTTTGCGCGGGATGGATTGTGAAGATATTCTGGAACTTTTTTATAAAGGTTTGGAACTTCGGAAAATAAAATGATTTCAGGGATAAAGGCTTAATATACAAAAAGGAGAACGGAATGAAGGAAGGATGTAAAACAGCAATCGGTAAAATCAGAAGTTTTACAAAGGCTTTTAAGGCTGCACAGGTGACAACTTATGCTTCCAGTGCGGCATTTTACATATTTTTATCCATTATTCCCATTATTGTTTTGTTGTTTACCATTATTCCTTACACACCGTTAACGCAGGAAGGTGTATTAAAAGTACTGCTGGATATCTTGCCGGATTCGTTGGATACTTTTACTACGGGAATTGTGGCAGAGGTTTATGATAAAAACATTGCGATTCTGTCTGTATCGGCAGTAGTGCTTCTTTGGTCTGCGTCAAAGGGTATGCAGGCGATTACTTTGGGACTTAATTCCATTAACGGTGTAAAAGAAACAAGGAACTTCGTTCTTTTAAGATTGGAAGCTTGCCTCTATACGGTGATTTTGTTGCTTTTAATGCTGATATCTTTGAGTATATTTGTCTTTGGTAATTTTATTTTGGATTATGTTACAATGTGGATTCATGTCGATGAAATCTATCATGTGATGGTAGAGTGGCGCTTTCTGATTGAATGGATTTTTTATGCAATTCCCATAGCGGTGTTGTATGCGTGGGTGCCCAATAACAGAACCAAACCTCATACTCAGTGGAGAGGCGCAGCTTTTACCGGCGTTTCATGGACATTGTTTTCATATGCATTTTCGTTGTATTTGGAGATTTTCCCCGCATTTTCCATTTATGGAAGTTTAACCACGGTGATTATCGCCATGTTTTGGCTGTTTGTTGCAATGAATTTATTGTTTTTGGGTGCATTGATTAATGTATTTTATCAAAAAGGAGAAGAAAGCTCAGAAAAATAGGGTTTTCTCGAAAATTCAAGTTGACAGAAAACAAAACATTCATTAAAATGTGTTTTTAGAAGAATAAATAAAGGCATTGAAAGTGTTAAGTAGATTGCTTGTTTCGTTCAGAGAGAGGAGGCCGGCGGCTGGAAGCCCCCTTACGTTCAGGAAGTAATCGAAGTTCCCACCGGAGCCGGTTTCCCCAAGCGTGTAGGATGTTGGTGAGTAAGGAAACCCGTGTAGACGCGTTAAGTTGTAATGAGAGTCCGTCAAAGGAAATTTGGGTGGTACCGCGGAAAAGATTTTTCGTCCCTTGTCATTTTATGACAAGGGATTTTTTTATGAATTTCAATGGAGGAAGAAAGATGAAAGAAACATTACAGGCAATTGAAGCGAAAGCTTTGGAAATGATTGCACAGGGCGATACGCTTGACAAGCTGAATGAAGTAAAAGTGGCGTATCTTGGTAAAAAAGGTGAGTTGACTGCTGTTTTAAAAGGAATGAAAGATGTATCTCCGGAAGACAGACCCAAGGTTGGTCAGATGGTAAATGATACCAGAGCGGTAATTGAAGATGCATTAAATGCAGCGATTAAGTCTTTGGAAGCAAAGCTTATGGAAGAGAAGTTAAAAGAAGAGGTAATTGATGTTACTCTTCCTTCAACCAAGCCTGAAATCGGACACAGACATCCCAATACCATTGCCCTTGAAGAAGTAGAGCGTATTTTCGTAGGTATGGGTTATGAAGTGGTAGAAGGTCCCGAAATCGAGAAGGATTACTACAACTTTGAGGCATTAAATATTCCGGCAGATCATCCTGCAAAAGACGAACAGGATACCTTTTATATCAATTCCGATATCTTGCTTCGTACACAGACTTCTTCCGTACAGGTTCATGTGATGGAAGAGCAGAAGCCCCCTATTCGTATTATTGCCCCGGGTCGTGTATTTCGTGCCGACGAAGTGGATGCAACCCATTCACCTTCTTTCCACCAGATTGAAGGATTGGTTATTGATAAAAATGTAACTTTTGCAGACTTAAAAGGAACATTGGCAGAATTTGCTAAGGAATTGTTCGGTGAAGAAACCAAGGTTAAATTCAGACCTCATCACTTCCCGTTTACAGAGCCTTCTGCTGAAATGGATGTTACCTGCTTTAAGTGTGGCGGTTCCGGTTGCCGTTTCTGTAAAGGTTCCGGCTGGATTGAGATTCTCGGATGCGGTATGGTACATCCCAGAGTACTTACCATGTGCAACATTGACCCCAACGAATATACCGGATTTGCTTTCGGTGTAGGTTTGGAACGAATTGCATTGTTAAAATATGAAATCGACGATATGCGTCTTCTCTATGAGAACGATATCCGTTTCTTAAAACAGTTCTAATTTTATAAAAAGAACTTAGAACATTATAAAAGCAAAATAGATGGTAAGAGTAACGGCGGTAAGAACCGCAGAAAAGAGGATAAAATGTTTACAACCCTTTCATGGATAAAAGAATATGTTCCCGAGCTTGAGTGTGGCGATCAGGAATATTGCGACGCACTTACTTTAAGCGGAACAAAAGTAGAATGTTACAGAGATTTGGGAAGAAAATTAGAGAAGATTTATGTTGGTGAAATTCTCTCAATTGAAAGACATCCCGATGCGGACAAGTTAATTGTATGTCAGGTAAATATGGGTAATGAAACCCTTCAGATTGTTACCGGTGCTTCCAATGTAAATGTGGGAGATAAGGTACCTGTTGTTGTGGACGGCGGTCGTGTGGCAGCAAGTGCTCATGGCGGAGACGTACCTGTTGAAGGTATCGTAATTAAAAACGGTAAGTTAAGAGGCGTAGAATCTTACGGTATGATGTGTTCTATCGAAGAAATGGGCTGGGGATGCGATATGTATCCGGAAGCACCTGAGAACGGAATCTACATTTTCCCCAAGGATACACCCGTAGGTGTGGATGCGGTGGAAGTGTTGGGACTTCGTGATACTTTTGTAGAATATGAAGTGACTTCAAACCGTGTGGACTGCTACAGCGTTTTAGGTATTGCGAGAGAAGCAGCGGCAACTTTCCGCAAGCCTTTTATTGCACCTAAGGTAGAAGTAAAAGAGAACAGCGAAAATATCAATGACTATATTAAAGTTGTGGTTGAGGATACAGACCTTTGCCCCAGATACTGTGCAAGAGTATGTAAAAATGTAAAAATTGGTCCTTCACCCCTCTGGTTGCAGAGACGCCTTGCTAAGGTTGGAATCCGTCCTATCAACAATTTGGTTGACATAACTAACTATGTAATGGAAGAATACGGACAGCCCATGCATGCCTTTGATTTGTCTACCATTGAAGGAAATACCATCATTGTAAAAAGAGCAAAAGACGGTGATGTATTCCAGACTCTCGATGAGCAGGAGCGTACATTGGATTCCGAAATGCTTATGATCAACGATGCCAATAAGGCAATCGGTATTGCCGGAATTATGGGTGGTGAGAATTCCAAGATTCCCGAGGAAGAAGGCAAAGTAATTACCGTTTTATTTGAGGCGGCAGCTTTTAACGGTCCCAATATTCGTAAGTCAGCGAAGAGACTCGGGCTTAGAACCGATGCCAGCGGTAAGTTTGAAAAAGGTGTAGATCCTTATAATGCAGAAGCTGCAATCAACAGAGCATGCCAGCTTGTACAGGAATGTTGTGAAGGCGCTGAAGTGGTTGGCGGAATGGCAGATGTATCCGTTGAACTTCCTAAATTAAGAAGAATTGCCTTTGAGCCCGAAAGAATCAATGCATTACTTGGTACTGATGTATCCGTAGAGGAAATGAAAGAGATTTTTGCCCGCATTGAGCTTGAATTGGACGAAGCGACTCAGGAATTGATTATTCCTTCCTTCCGTCAGGATTTGGAAGGCTTTGCGGATATTGCAGAAGAAGTAGCAAGATTCTACGGATATGATAAGATTCCCGTATCTCTTCCCAAGGGAGAAGCAACAGCCGGTAAATTGTCATATAAGCTTCGTATTGAGCAGAAGGCTCGTGAAATTGCCGAATTCTGTGGTTTTTCACAGGGTATGACATATTCTTTCGAAAGCCCCAAGGTGTTTGATAAGCTTTTACTTCCTGCGGATGCACCGGAAAGAAATGCAATCACCATTTCCAATCCTTTGGGTGAAGATTTCTCTATCATGAGAACTATCTCGCTGAACGGAATGCTTACTTCTTTGGCAACAAACTATAACAGAAGAAATAAAAATGTTAAATTATATGAGCAGGGCAATATTTATGTTGCAAAGAGCTTACCTCTTACCGAGTATCCGGAAGAAAGAATGCAGATGACTTTCGGTTCTTACGGAGAAGGTGATTTCTTCAGCATGAAGGGTGTAATCGAAACCTTCTTTGAAACAGTGGGCATGAAAGAAAAGGTTGAGTACGATCCCAATGCAGGTAAGAGCTTCTTACATCCCGGCAGACAGGCTACCATCAGCTATAAGGGTACCTTGGTTGGCTATTTGGGTGAAGTGCATCCTATGGTTTGCGCAAACTATGACATGAAGGGCAAGGTATATGTGGCAGTTCTTGATATGCCGTCAGTTCTTCCTTTTACAACCTACGACAGAAAGTACGAAGGCATTGCCAAGTTCCCTGCTGTAACCCGTGATATCAGTATGGTTGTACCTAAGAATATCCTCGCTGGCGATATTGAGAAGATGTTGTCTCAGCGCGGCGGTAAAATCTTGGAAAGCTACAGACTCTTCGATATCTATGAAGGTGAGCAGATTGAAGCAGGATTTAAATCTATGGCATATACACTTACTTTCCGTGATAAGACCAAGACTTTGCAGGAAGATGAAGTTGCGGGCGCAATGAAGAAGATTATGAACGGATTGACAAGTTTGGGCATTGAATTAAGAAAGTAAGATAATTAAAAGAGGCAAGGCGACTTGCCTCTTTTTTATACGGATAGTTGAAAATCAATTCTTTGATTGCTAATTTTCACCATTTTAGGCTATAATACAATATAGTGAAACATAATGAAAGGAGCGGCGTCTTTTACGCCTGATTTTACAATATGGAAAATAAGAATTTATGGACAACTTACAACAAGCGTCAGTTAAAAGAATTGGAAGCTTTAAATGCCGATTACATGAACTTTTTGACTGAGTGCAAGACCGAGAGAGAATGCGTTGATTACATTGTAAATGAAATCGAAGAGCAGGGTTATGTGGAGCTTGGTAAATTGATAAAAGAGAATAAGACTTTACAGCCCGGAGATAAAATTTATACCGTAAATATGAACAAGTCTTTGATTATGTTACAGATTGGTAAAGCACCTTTGGAAGAGGGTATTAACATTCTTGGCGCACACATTGATTCGCCCCGTATGGATATTAAGCAGAATCCTTTGTACGAGGATGGCGGCTTGGCTTATCTTGATACACATTACTATGGCGGTATCAAGAAATACCAGTGGGTAACCATTCCTTTGGCATTACATGGTGTTGTGGTAAAAAAAGACGGCACAACCATTTTAATCAATGTAGGTGATAAAGAAGGCGATCCCGTATTCTTTATCTCAGATTTATTGATTCATTTGTCAGCAGAACAGCTGGAAAAGAAGGCAGCTAAGGTAATTGAAGGTGAAGCTTTGGATATCATCATCGGAAGCAGACCTTATGTAGATGAAGATAAGAAGAAAAAAGATAAAGAAGACAAGGTTGAAAAAGAAGCTGTTAAGAAGAGCATTTTAAAAATCTTAAAAGATTACTATGATATGGACGAGGAAGACTTCTTATCCGCTGAGTTGGAAGTGGTTCCTGCGGGTAAGGCTTATGAGGCTGGTTTTGACCGCAGCATGATTATGGCTTACGGCCAGGATGACAGAGTGTGTGCATTCCCTTCTTATCGTGCAATGTTTGCGGTAGAAGAGTTGGAGAAAACCGCTTGCTGCATTTTGGTTGACAAAGAAGAAATCGGTAGCGTAGGTGCGACAGGTATGCAGTCTATGTTCTTTGAAAATACCATGGCGGAAGTGATGAACCTTTGTGGTGATTACAACGAATTAAAATTACGCAGATGTTTGGCTAACTCCAATATGTTGTCTTCGGATGTAAGCTCTGCTTTTGATCCTTCTTATGCGTCAAGCTTTGATAAAAAGAATGTAGCATACTTAGGAAAAGGTATGGTGCTTTGCAAATTCACCGGTTCAAGAGGTAAATCCGGTTCCAATGATGCCAATGCAGAATATTTAGGCAAGCTTCGTGGAATTTTTGGTAAGGATAAAGTGTCTTTCCAGCTTGCAGAGCTTGGTAAAGTAGATTTGGGCGGTGGCGGAACCATCGCATATATTCTTGCGAAATACGGCATGAATGTAATCGACTGTGGTGTGGCAGTGCTTAACATGCATGCACCTTTTGAAGTGACCAGCAAAGCCGATGTATATGAAACTTACAGAGGATATATCAGTTTTATTAAGAATGCGTAAGTTTTTGTGCGCATATTGAAAAGTAAAACAGAATATGCTAGAATATGCTTAACAAAAGAGTGGTACTAAGTTGACCCCTCTGCGTTAGTTTATGTTATATTAAAATAACCGCAAACCTTGGCGAGAGGGGCGGTTATTTTTTTGCTTTATGGCAAATCCGGATGACCAGACCGACGAGAGCTACCAGAAATATCCCTATCTGAATAAGGTTTTTATATATAACACAGTTCATTGTTAACATCCTTTTTCTTCGTAAAGAAGCAACATTTCCTCTTTAAAGGCATTGAAATAAAGGAATGTTGAATATCCTGTATGGTTTTTGTATAATGTAATCATAAATTGTTCAAAAAACATATTTCAATGAGGTTACGGATGAATAAAGTTAATCATGATATTTTCCGAGCGATTCATGAGGGTAAATGGCTTAAAATTGAATATAAAAACAAAGAGGACCAGATTACAAAATACTGGATCGGTATTCGTGACATTAATGCGGTAAAAAGAACTTTATCTGTTGATGGTTTACATCTGACAAAATATACAACAAGTTCTTTTGATTATATTTATATTGATTCAATAATTTCTTCGCAGATTGTTGAAGGATCTTATTGCCCCATTAATGAGAGATTAATTACAAATATTTATTTAAATCCTCATGTATATAAAGGCATATTTGATAATGTTGCTAATTTAAAGGTGTTAAACTATTTGGAAATGTGTAATAAGATGGACACAACTCCATATTATTCAGAATTTGAATTGGTGCGTTTTTTGGACAGAGATAGTTTTGAGGGAATTGAGTATGAATTAAGTGATGAGCAATTTAAAAGAATTGTTAAACATTTTCAGTTTAAAATGAATGAAAAGAATCATAAAGACGGCAAGCTTATTATTCAGCAGTTGGCAATGAATGTATTAAGTTTACATACATCAAAAGGTCTTTATGTACTTGCATATAAAAAATTGCATTTAGATGTAAAGCGTAAAGTTTTGCGCCCGGATGATGAAATAACTATATGTACAGAATATATAATGGGAGATGTAAAAGAGAATATTCGTAAATATTTGGATGCGGATGAATATGAGCTTTTGTCGGATTTTGAAAAGAATCAAGAAAAAATAAAAGATTGTGTAATGAAACATTCAAAGCAAGTTATGAGTGTAGATGATATGCCTTATATAATTGGAATCGGGATGGATGTTGTTCTTGATTTGCATAATGAATATCAGGCTATTATTGATATGTTCCACGAAGATAAGGCAACTATTCCGATTAAAGCTTTTTTTGGAGATTTATTAAATCGTCCAAGACGTATTAAGGATTATCCGATAACATTACTAAATCAAAATATTAATTTGGATCAATTGTTAGCGATAAACAATGGAATGAAATATCCGATTGCTTATATACAGGGACCACCGGGAACAGGAAAAACGAATACCATTATTAATACAATCGTTACAGCTTTTTTTAATGAGCGTACGGTTTTGTTTACATCTTATAATAATCATCCGATTAATGGTGTGTTCGATAAGTTGTGTAATATGGAGTACAATGGAAAAACCATACCATTTCCGGTTTTGCGGTTGGGAAATATTGAGAAAGTAAAAGAATCTATTGAGTACATAAAAGAATTATATAATCAATCCGTAGAGATAACTGTATTTGAAGAAACACTGGATAAGAAGAAAGACGGTAGAATAGAGCGTGCTAAGCAGTTGTCCGGTTTGTTGAAAAAATATGAAGATGTCTTGGAGTTGAAAGAGCGACGGGAAACGATGACCCAGCTTGTAGATTTTCAAATTAAAGAGAAGGTTGGGATGGAAATGTTGCCGTTCCAGCTTGATTTGCAGGGACGACAATTAAGTTTGGTGCAAAATAAAATCAATGCGGTGGGCGAAATTACGGATAAAGATGCTATTGCTTTTTTGGATACGGATTATGGGCAATTTTATCAGTATTTATATTATACATCTGCGAGGTATATACAAAAGCTGGATGATGCGAGAAACAAGGAGTTAAAAAGTATTCTTTTTGAAGAGACGGAAGAAACTCAGGTGGCAAGTTTTACAAAATATTTGAGTAAAACATCAAATATAAAAAAGTTGCAAAAGATTTTTCCTATCATTATAACGACATGTATATCTGCACATAAATTGGGTGAACCTGAACCGATGTTTGATATGGTTATTATGGATGAGGCAAGTCAATGTAATACAGCGATTTCGTTAGTTCCCATTATTCGTGGCGATAATTTGATGCTGGTAGGCGATCCTCAACAATTAAATCCGGTAATTTTATTAGATGAGGTGTCAAATCAGAAATTAAAGCAGAAATATTCGGTGTCAGACGAGTATGATTATAGGAAGAATTCTGTTTATAAAACATTTTTGGCTTGTGATGCTGTTAGTGATGAAGTTCTTTTACATAATCATTATAGATGTAATAAGAGGATAATAGAATTCAATAATAAAAAATATTATAATTCACGTTTAAAGGTGTATTCCAATAGTCAAGAGCAAAATCCGTTAGTGCATATTGATATAAAAAACGGAAAAGTGTATGTCAAAAATACTGCACCGGAAGAGGTGGAAGCTATTGTGGAATATGCTTCTCATAATAAGGATAAGACGATTGGTATAATTACACCTTTCGTAAATCAGAAAAAACTAATTGAAGATGCTTTGCATAGAGAGAAGTTAAATAATGTTGTATGTGGTACTGTTCATGCTTTTCAAGGCGATGAGAAAGATGTTGTTCTTTTTTCTACAGCTATTACTGAACAAACACATCTTGGAACATATGAGTGGTTAAAAAACAATAAAGAACTAATTAATGTTGCAACTTCTCGAGCAAAGGAAAAGTTAATTGTTTTAGCAGATTTACAAAATGTTAATCGCTTACACATAAAAGATTCGGACGATGATTTATATGAATTGATTGAATATGTTCGAAAAAATGGACAATCTCAGGTCACGCAAAAAAGAGCCAATTCCAGAGCTTTGGGTGTTAAGCCTTTTAGCACAGCTACCGAGGAAGCATTTTTGAAAAATTTAACACATGCATTGGGGAATATATGGCTTACGCAAAGCAAGTATACAATCCAAAAGGAGGTTGCTATTTCACAGGTTTTTCGAGATAATATTTCGGGTAGTGATTTGTTTTATATGGGAAGATTTGATTTTGTGGTGTATGAGAAACAGGGAGATATGGATATTCCTGTGCTTGCGATAGAATTAGATGGAAAAGAACATTATAATGACGAAGTTGTAAAACTAAGAGATCAAAAGAAAAATGAAATATGTAAAGCACATAATCTACAGATTATTCGTGTAGAAAATTCATATGCCAGAAGATATAATCATATTAAAGAAATATTAATGAGTTATTTTTCTGTAAAACATTAATCCACATGAAGTGTTATGGTCTATAACCAATAGAATAATTTGTTATATTGCAATAGAAGAATAACTATGCTACAATATGCTTAACAAAAGAGTGGTACTAAGTTGACCCCTCTGCGTTAGTTTTTAGTTATATAAAATAACCGCCGACTTTGTGAGAGGGGCGGTTATTTTTTTGCTTTATGGCAAATCCGGATGACCAGACCGACGAGAGCTACCAGAAATATCCCTATCTGAATAAGGTTTTCATATGTAACATAATTCATCGTTAACACCCCCTTTCTTCGCAAAGGGGCAACCGTTCCCACTTGAAGGTACTATAGCATTTTTGCAACGAAAAAGATATAGTTGCGCGATGTAATGTCAAGTGTGGTTGAAAAGGCCTTTTGACAAGTGAAAAGTCAATATATAAAAGGGGATGAACGGATTGTAAATGGAAGTATGATAAAAAGTTTGTGAAAGATGACGAATAACAAAGACCAATTATCAAAAGTGATAGTTGGTCTTTGTTTTTTTATGAAGAGAGATCTCGGAAACATTCAATGGTCTGTTTGATAATTTGTTTCTGTTTTGTTGTTAAACCATCCAAAGAAATGGAATCCGAAGTTAAATTGTTGTCCAGTAAATAATCCAATGATACCTTATATTGTGCTGCAAGTTTTACAAGTATTGATAATGACGGCGCGCGCTCGCCGGTTTCGTAATGTCCAATCATAGCGACGGATACACCGGTTAATTCCGCAACTTGCTTTCGTGAAAGTCCATTATTGATTCTTGCCAATTTGAGTTTTTTGCCTAATTCTAAAATCATAATGACCCTCCTTTTTATATATTTATAATGTATTATTTAATACAGTAGGTTGCAAAAATATACTTAAAGTAGTATAATTTAACAAGTTGTAGCAAAAATACACATTTATATGAAAAAGGAGAGTATGAATGAAAAAGAAATTGTTTTTTGCAGTAGTAATGATATTCGTGCTACTATTCGTAGGATGTAGCAATGCAGAAGTAAGCAACACCGGTGAAAGCAATTCATCCAATGAAGATGTATTGGGTGAAGAAGAATCAGAAGATGTTTTAGAAAATTCTTCGGAAGGAAGCACAGAAGTGTATTATGTGTGCAAAGGAACTTATGATGTTGGTAGTTATGGAGGAGAGGAAAAAGAAACATTTTATTATGATGAAAACGGAACGCTCACGCAGTCTGTTGACGGTTTAATAACATATGATTATATCTATGATGAAGGCGGCAGAATTGTTAAGGTTTGTGCTACGGAATTGGTTGATCTGAAAGAGAGAAAAGAATATCTTACAATCGAATATGATGAAAACAATAATGTCCTTAGCGGAAAGTGGTATAAGGATGAGAATGAAGAAGAATATGTACGCGGAATAGAATATATCTACGATGAAAACGGGAAATTGTTGCAAAGCATTGAACTTGAAGATGATACTCAATATGGGGATAAGACCAAGGTATATGAGTGCATAATAATTGACTATTCTTATGATGAAGATGGAATTTTACAAAAAGAAGTATGGCATAGTTTTTATTCAGATGCAAATTGCACGCCAATAGAAGAATTTTCTGAATATGAATATATATGGGAACGAGAGATTACGAATTATTCATCATGGAGTGATGAAGATACTACATATAAGTATAATGAAAATGGGGATATAATAAGAGAAGTTCGCAAGACTTCAAGTGGTGAGTACACATATTCTTATGCATACGATGAATATGGAAATTTAAAAACAAGAACATTTCATTGGTATTGGCACGGTGAAGAAAAAGATGGTACACTCACATCTTCTTCAGAAACGGTTATAGATGAATTTGTATGGAGTAAGATAGAAGTAAAATATGATGGGATGGGGAATGAAATCGAGAGAACAGTACTGGATGCTGATTGTAAAATGTGTAGCGGAATTCCTGAGATGCCTGAAGATGTATCAAAGGTTCTGTTATACGAGTAAATCCGGTGTGTTTAAATTTGTTGTTTGATAAAAGTATATATTATGCAATAAATTGTTTTTAAATTATTGTCTTAGTTAAAAATGAACACAATGAAAGACCGCAACTTCGATAAGAAGAGGCGGTCTTTTTTCGAGGGCTTGCCTTTTATCTTTTGCAATGCTAGAATAAAAAAGCATTTTTACTATTTTTATAAAAGAAGGAAAATATCATGACACAGCTTACCAAATCAGACTTTTATTTCGATTTGCCGCAGGAATTGATTGCGCAGGATCCGCTTCTTGACAGAAGCTCATCAAGGCTTCTTGCATTAAATAAGAATGAAGGCAATTTTGAACATCATATATTCAAAGATATTGTGGATTATTTAAATCCCGGTGATTGTCTTGTGCTTAATAATACGAAGGTAATTCCCGCAAGACTTTTTGGCGTGAAGGAAGAGACCGGTGCGGTTGTGGAGTTTCTTCTTTTAAAAAGAAAAGAGAACGATGTATGGGAGACTTTGGTAAAGCCCGGTAAAAAGGCTCGGCCCGGAATGCGTTTTTCTTTTGGCGACGGTCAGTTAAAGTGTGAGATTGTAGGACTGGCAGAAGAGGGTAAGCGCTTGGTGCATTTTGAGTACGATGGAATCTGGGAAGAGATTCTGGATACTTTGGGAGAGATGCCTCTGCCTCCGTATATCACGCATAAGTTGGAAGATAAAAATCGTTATCAGACTGTTTATGCCAAATATGAAGGCTCTGCAGCGGCTCCTACGGCAGGATTGCACTTTACAAATGAATTGTTGAAGCGAATTGCCGATAAGGGCGTGGATGTTGCTTATGTAACCCTTCATGTGGGTTTGGGAACTTTCCGACCGGTAAAAGAAGATAATATTTTAGAACATCACATGCATTCGGAGTATTATGAGATAACAGAGGAGGCTGCTGATAAAATCAACGCATGTAAAGAACGGGGCGGTCGAGTGATTTGCGTGGGAACCACCAGTTGTCGTACCGTTGAGAGTGCAGCAAATGCGAATGGCCGATTAAGAGAGTGTTGTAATAATACGGAGATTTTTATTTATCCCGGTTATAAGTTTAAAATTCTTGACGGACTGATTACCAATTTTCATTTGCCTGAATCTACATTGATTATGCTTGTGTCCGCATTGGCCGGCAGAGAAAATGTTTTGGCCGCATATGAGGAAGCTATTCGTGAGAGATATCGCTTCTTTTCGTTTGGAGATGCAATGTATATCGGTGATAATGTATAAGAAAACAGCTAAAATGAATAATATTTTAGGCGGTTTTATCATCGACAAAAATCGTTCTAAAAAATTTGAAAATATTTTTAAAAAAGCTGTTGACATTTCATTTTTTTAGTGTTATTCTAACAAAGCTGTCGCGAATTAAGAACAAAAAACGACAACAAAGTACCTTGACAAATAAACAGCAATCCAACCCTGAAAATTCAAGTAAGCAACGAGCAGTGGCAAGATGAAAGATGGGGCACATAAATCATGCTTGCATGATTTTGTGACACAGATTTCAGATTGTTAGGGCGACTGCCCGTGACGAAATAAGTGCGAAGCACTTATGAGTTCCACTGTGAGTGTGTAAATACTCAAGTTGCAAAAGAGAATAATTCAGAGAAAGAAACCTAAACAAAGTAAAACGGAAAAATTAGCTAGATGTTGATTTTGAACGGACAAATGATTTAAATTTTTTTAGAGAGTTTGATCCTTGCTCAGGA